>CAZGYC010000001.1:0-158075 GCA_964530015.1 uncultured Limnohabitans sp.
AATGTTGGGTGTCCGGGGTTGGAGACCGAAGACCGGAGACGGGAGAGGAAGAAGTTTGAAATCCGAAATCCCATATCCGAAATCGAAAATCGCGGGAGGGTTTCGGGAAAAAAGTGTCCGGGAAAATCCTTTTGCAAGGGGACAAGCGACCACGTAGCTGGGCAAAAGACCGCATTGAAAAGTCCGGTTTTCGCCTACGTACACCGGAAAACCGACAAAGCAGCCGAAGGGCATTTACCGGGGTTTCCCCGCTGGCTCAACCCATTCCAGCAACCCGGCCAGGTGCTGGTCAGGCAATCGCCCCAGGGCGAAAAACCGGGTTCATATACCTCAATCCCAGGTCCAACTCCCCCATGAATCCGCCGGGGCTTCTGTCGTTTTTCAATCCGAAAAACCGAAAGAAAATGACCGGAAGGCATCCAAAAAAAAAAAATAAATTGTTATATAAATTACTGGTTTTTAAAATATTAAAAACATCAAACTCAATGGATACTTGGATATGGATTTTCATTTTTCAAAACCCAAATATTATTTGGTCACCAACCTTTGGCCCGAAAAACAGCTTTTTCCATTCCTCCCGAAACTCACACGGCCAGACCGGTTCCCATTCCCCGAAAACAGCTCTTTAAGCAATTTTTAGCCTTGTCTAAAAATCAACCGAGGCTTTTGGACTTGATGCAAGCCGCTCTTTAGGCTGGTCATTTCACTACTTAGAAACAGAAAACAAAGCTACGTATCCAATCCTTCCCCCTCTCCCAACCCAAGCCCATGTGCATGTTAGGCACATTCGGGATTTTTGCCTAGTTTGGATTGTTTACTCCAAATTCCATGCTTGATTTTTTCCGCGATTTTTCCCTCTCCCTACCGGAAACCACCGAGGAACCCCACTTCGAAAAAACCTCTTTCCGGGTCCGAAAAAAGATCTTCGCCACCTACGATCCCAGCACCCAACTAGCCTGTCTGAAGCTCTCCGAAAAAGAGCAGGATCTCTTCTCCCTCTTTGATCCTTCATTGATATTTCCGGTTCCGAACAAGTGGGGAAAACAAGGCTGGACTTTAGCCCAGATCGAGGGTTTGGAAGAGGAGGTGATCCGGGATTTAATCTGTGCGGCGTTCAATCAGGTGGCACCTGAAAAGCTGAAAATCCCACCCCCAAACTCCTCCCCTATTTGACCGTGAAAATCAAATCTTCATCCGTCTTTAAATCCCCGGCAGAAGACCATGCCTGGTTCGAAAACTGGGTAAGCCAACTCGAGCAACTCAACGGTCGAACCTATGAAAAGACCGAAGTGGAAACCGCCCTCGGAAAGACGATGGTCTACGGCATCCAGACTTCAGACCCAGGCCTGGAGCCCTTGGTCATTTTCCCGGGTGCCCGGACTACTGCCCTGATCTGGGACTTTGACCGAAACCTGGATCACCTGCTCGACCGCTTTCGCATCTATCTGGTCGAGACCAACGGACTTCCCAATCTCAGCGACGGCGATACCCCGGATATCAAATCCCTGGATTACGGACACTGGGCTGCAGCAGTGATGGACAATCTGAATCTCCGCTCGAGCTACGTGGCCGGGGCTTCCTTCGGAGGACTGATCTGCATGAAGCTCAGCATCACCAATCCTGAAATGGTCAAGGCGGCATTCCTGTACAATCCGGGCTGTCTGCAGCCCTTCTCCCTTTCTCCCAAAAACCTTTACTACAACCTGCTCCCCATTCTCAGTCCCAAGCGAAAAAACGTCGGGAAATTCCTGGAAAAGGCCATTTTTCTAAGACCTCACCATACGCTCTCGCCTGCCGCCTGGGAGCTGTTGGTGGATTATGAGGTGTTTGCACTGACCCGATATCATGACAAAACCCAGAAGCCGTACTTCATGGACGGGGAGTTGAATCAGGTTCAATCGGCGGTATATCTGGTTTTGGGTGAAGGGGATTTGCTTTTCCCTGCGGAAAAATCGCTGGCCAATGCCACTAGGCTACTCCCCAATCTGAAATCCTGCCAAATCTATCCGGCTGGCCATGGCGTGGAGACCCTTGCCAAAGGCATGGCTTTCCTAAAAGAAAATGTAAGGAAACTGGAAGACTGGAAATAGGCAAATCAATGGTAAATTGACCCAAATTTCGACTATGAGCTGGATTGTCCTGATTATCGCGGGTTTGTTTGAGGTGGGTTTTGCCGCATGCCTGGGCAAAGCCAAGGAGGCAAGCGGCATCACCGCCGTCTATTGGTATGCGGGCTTTGTGGTTTGTCTCACCATCAGCATGGTGCTGTTGGTGCGGGCCACGAGAGAATTGCCCATCGGCACTGCCTACGCGGTCTGGACAGGAATCGGAGCCGTGGGCACGGTTTTGGTCGGCATTTTTGTCTTTAGGGAGCCGGCTGACTTTTGGCGGGTGTTTTTCATCGTGACCCTGATCGCCTCGATTGTCGGGCTGAAGGCAGTCTCCCATTGAGCAGGACCAGGCGCAATCCGGATTCCCGGCAAGCGAAAAATTTCCCTTTTGTCCTTATGCGCACAAATTTGTTCGCCCAAAGCGGGGACGCTCGCTACAAAACCGCTGATTTGCGTCAATTTGGGGGATTTTCGATGGCACAAAAACTGCGGATAGCCTTTGGCATCAAATCCCCGTTTTTATGAGCTACATCGCCATACCCATCCCCCGGGAAGCCGGAAAACAGGACATCCAGATCGAAGTCACTGTCAACAACGAAAAACAGGCCCTCCACTACAAGGTGGAGCTCTTCTACTGGGACGACTGCAAAAACCCCCAAGGCCACCGGGCGGACTGCATCGCGGAGCTGCTTGCCAAGCACGACCCCAACTGGACGGTCTATTACATCGGAGCTCCCACCGATGAATTTGTCCCCATCACCTTTGTGGAGCGGCGGAGCAAAAGCGAACTGCGGATGGGCTATTAGTCCTGGCGATTCTCAAATTCCCCGACAAATCCGGGCTTAATCCCCATCTGTCTGTCAAAAAGCAAGGGATAGTTGGTCCTCCCCCTGACCGGCCAGTTGTTGAGCCAACTGCTGCCGTCGTGGAGTCCCCAGAAGGTCACCCGGCTGATCTTGTCGGAATGCTTGGTGAAGAGCCGAAAAAGCGACACGTAACGGTCGACCAAGCGGAGCTCGAGCGATTGCGGCAGGCTGTCGGAATAGGGGTTCCACTCCGGGGATTCGGCATAGTTGACATGGAGGTCGGCCCCCTCAGACCTTCCGGGGCGCGGCAGCACATCCACGTCGAGTTCGGTGACCATCACCTGAAGCCCTGCTTGGCTGATCTCCAAGATCGCCTGCTCTATCTGGTCCAAGGACGGCGAATCCAGGCGATAGTGTCCCTGCATGCCAATGCCGTCGATTCGGATGTCTTCCTCTTGGAGTTCATTGACCATTTCGAGGATCGCCTTGCGTTTGGCCGGAATCCAGACGTTGTAGTCGTTGTAGTACAGCTCGGCTTCGGGATCGGCTTCGTGGGCCTTGCGAAATGCCGCTTTGACAAACTCCTTGCCGGTGATGTCGTACCAAGGGGTTTTCCTCCAGGAGCCGTCGTCCTCAAACACCTCATTTGCCACATCCCATCCGTCGATCTTGCCCCGGTATCGGCCGACGACCGTACCGATGTGCTCCTCCATCCTGCGGATCAAAGCCTCCTGATCCAGAAACTGCCCCTCCGTGTCTTGGAACACCCAAAGCGGCGTCTGCTGATGCCACACGAGCGTATGTCCCACGACAAACGCACCCAGTTTCTCGCCCAGCGCAACATAAGCGTCCCCAAATTCAAACCGGTATTCTCCGGCTCTGGGATGAACCGGGCCCCATTTGAGGCCGTTTTCGGAAGTGATGGAGCTGAAATGCAGGGAAAGCAGGGAATCCGAACCGGCCTCGCTGCCGTTTGCCTGAGCCAGGCTCAATGCCGCCCCGATGTAAAAATCCTCCCGGAAACGGTCTTTCAGGCCTGAATCCGCGGGCTTTTGAAAAGGGGCAAAGGCCCATAAAGCAGCCAGAAATTGAAGAAAATAGTCCATGGATCAGCGTTTGGCATGGTTTCAAAAGCGCAGCTTACAATAGTTCACCCCTTTTTCTCCAGGGTTTCCTGCCCGGTGAGTTCTCCTGTTCCGCTCCGGATTCGCGGCGTCAGTCCTTTCCGCTTCCCTTAAACTGGTCTTCCTTGTAGGCAAAGAGCACATTGAAGGTGGTCAGGGAGCCATAGCAGCGGGTGATGTACTGCTGCAAGTTGACGCGGTCTTCGTCGTCCAGTTTGGGGTGGTTGTTGATGTTTTGCTCGAGCACGCGGAGCTTTTCGCGGACCATCACAATCTTGCGGAAAAACGTCTCGACAGGAACCTCCTTGCCTTGGAGACTTTTGTCCGAGGGCTCCAGGATCAGGGTTCCTCCCATCCATTTCCCTCCCAATGGCACCAGCGGCGCGCGCTCGGCGGTCGCCATCAAAGCCTCCCGGATGGCCTTTTCCACATCCTTCATGGTGAGCATGGGAAAATCCGGCACTTTCGCTTCCTCCACCGTGTATCCCTCGTAGTCCCTTGCCAGGGTTTTGACTTCCTCCGAAGCCGAAAAGAAAATTTTGTAATAATCGGAATCCACGGATACGATGATCCCCGATCCAAATTTGGGGTGGCCGATCCGGCTTCCCACCCCGAGTTCGCTTGCTGACATGGCTCTTCCTGTTCAAATGATTTGCCCACAAAATAAAAAGAAAGACCCAAATCCCCGTAACCGCTCCTGTTGTTAGCCCGGGAAATCGCTTTGGGAAGGGGTTTCTTTGATTCCCATGTTTCTCCTATGTTTGAAAAACCGGAAATGCGAAGGAACAAAGCGCACGCAGGAGGCTGGCCTGTGTCCACCCCGGCATCGGAACCGGTTTTTTAACCCTTGGTCAAAAACAAAAGTCCCGCTGCCCATCGCCTTGCGCAAATGGTCCGATTTGTCGAAAAGCAGCCGGACAATCCGTAAATTAGACCCAAACACAAACCCCCAAACACCATGAAAGTAAATCCCTATCTGAATTTTGACGGCAAAGCCGAAGAAGCCATGACCTTCTATCAATCTGTCTTGGGCGGTGAATTTGAAGGCGGCATCAGCTACTTCGGAGAAGCCCCCGGCATGGAACTGCCCGAGGACGAAAAAAAACGCGTGATGCACATCTCCCTGAAGATAAGCGACCAAGTGACGCTCATGGCAAGCGACACCAGCCCCTCCATGGGACATGTCTGGATCAAGGGAAACCACAACCACATCTCCCTGGCCGTGAATTCCAAAGAGGAGGGCGAGCGGATCTTCAAGGGACTCTCCGCCGGAGGCACCGTCGAGATGGACTATGAAAAAACCTTCTGGGGAGCCTATTTTGGCAGCTTCGAGGACAAATTTGGCATCGGCTGGATGGTCAACTACACGCTGCAGCCCGGCGAAGAATAATTCCAAAGCGCACCCAAGACCTGCCGGGTTTTTGAAACCGGGCAGGTCTTCCTGCTTCCCACTTTTTTGGTTCTCCCACCGGGGATCCATATTTTTGGCCAACCAATCCCACACGCACCTTGAAACGCCTCGCCATCCTCGCCTCCGGCAGCGGCTCCAATGCCGAAAAAATCATGGAATACTTCCAGCATTCCGACCAAGCCCAAGTCGCTTTGGTCGCATCCAACAAGGTGGATGCGGTTGTCCTGGAGCGGGCAGGGAAATTCGGCGTGCCGACTTTTACCTTCACCCGCAAGGAAATGGAAGCCGGGCTGCTGACGCAAAAGCTGGTGGAGGAAGGCATCGACTGGGTGGTCCTGGCGGGATTTCTGCTCAAAATCCCCGATGAGCTGACCCGCACCTTTTCCGACCGCATGGTCAACATCCACCCGGCACTTCTGCCAAAATATGGGGGCAAGGGCATGTACGGCATGTTCGTCCACGAGGCGGTCAAGGCCTCCGGAGACACCGAAACGGGCATCACCATCCATCTGGTCAACGAGCACTACGACGAGGGAAAGATCGTCTTTCAGGCCACCACGCCCGTCAGCCCCGAGGACAGCCCCAAGGACATCGCGCAAAAAGTCCACGCGCTGGAGCATCGGTATTTTCCCGAAGTGATTGGGGGCTTGTTGGGATTGGAGAAATGAAGGATCGGAACAGGGTGGACTAGCCTGCCTGACCCTCACATGCGGGGAATTGTCCGTTTCCCGGCTTTTTGGGGCAAAACACCGATGGTGTCGCATGACTCTCCAGCAGGATCGCTCCATTTGGCATCCCATCGCCACAGCCATCCTATTTTAGGGATTAGCCCGATTTCCGAGGTCTTTTGCCTATTTTTCGAAACCCATACACGATCAAAATCTGTCAGGTGACTTTTGAACACGCCCTTATCTCCGTTTTGCTCCTACTCCTGCTTGGAGGGGGAATCCTGCTTTTCTTGCTCAGCAAAAAGCTGCAAAAAATCTCCCGCGAAAACCGGAAATCCACTGAACTCATCAGCCAACTGGAGCAAAAAGCAGGCTCGCTGAGGCTGGAAACCCTGGAGTCCAAACTCAATCCCCATCTCTTCAAAAACATCCTGAACTCCATCCAGTCACATGCCTATCAGACCTACTTTGCGCTCGACAAACTCGCCAATGTGCTGGATTACATTCTCTACGAAAGCCGCCAGAAATTCGTAAGCCCCAAGGAGGAAATCGACTTTGCCCTGAATCTCATCGAGATCAGCAAAATCAAACTCAGTCCCCTGTTTGAGCTCAGCGTCAAAACCAACATCGAGGAAAACAATCCGCTGTACCTTTCAAAGGTGCTGGCTCCGATGATTTCCATTGATCTCATCGAAAACGCCTTCAAGCACGCCGACCTGCAGAGCGGGGATTCCTTTATCCGGATCATCATCGAGCTGAAGAAGGACGTGTTTTCCCTTTTGGTTTCCAACAAAGTTTCCGGAAAACCCTCGCTTTTCAAGGCCAACAGCGGGCTGGGAATGGAATCCCTGGACCAGCGGCTGGACATCCTCTACCGGGGACGCTATACCCTGGAGAGATTCAAGGAGGGTGAAGTCTACCTGGCCCAACTCAAAATCCACCTGGATGGAAAAAGATCTTAAATGCCTGCTTCTGGACGATGAGTTGCCGGGTCTGACCTACCTCAAGATGCTGTGCGGGCAGATTCCGGGGCTGACTGTGGTCAAGTCCTTCAATGATCCATCCAAGTTTTTGGAGGAAATCCCCGTGCTGGATTTTGATCTCTGCATCCTGGACATCGAAATGCCGCAGTTTGACGGGCTGAAAGTGGCCAATCTCCTTCAGGGAAAGGCGGTGATCTTTGCGACAGCCTATAAGGAATACGCCGCGGAGGCTTTTGACCTCAATGCGGTGGATTACCTCCGAAAGCCGGTTTCCCTCGATCGGTTAAGGCGGGCCATAGACAAAGCCCGGATCCAGATCAACGCCCAGCAGGAGCCTTCCCGTTTTTTTTCCTGCAATACCGACCAGGGAAAAGCACTGGTCCCAACAGACCAACTGGGCTGGATCAGCACCTCCCCAGTGGACAGCAGGGACAAGGAGGCCCACCTGAAAGACGGGACTTCCCTGCTGCTCAAAAACATTTCCTTTGACCTGCTGCAAAGCTCCCTGCCGGCCGGGACTTTTGCCCGGATCAACAAGCAGGAAATGATCAATCTGGACGTTGTCCGGTTCTTTTCCCATGATCAGATTACCACAGTTTTGAATCTGGACTCCGGCAAGCCGGTAGTCCTCCACCTCAGCGAGCGATACCGGGAGGAGTTTCTCAAAAAAGCAAACCGCTGAAGCCCTTCCTGGCAAACCGCTTTTGGATCCTTTCTGTCAGAAGGCTGCGGTTGGGGGCGATTCAGACTCCATGCACCGCAAAGAAGGTTCACCACAGAAAAAGGAAAATCTGATATTGGCCCTTCCCGGTCGCAGGACGGATTTCAATCCCCGTTTCGGTTTCTTGCGTTTTTTGGGAGCACCGAGAAAAGCCAGGTTTTTTTCCGTTTGTCCTGCTTCTCCAAAAGCTGGACCATTTACCACTCTCCAGATCCTGCCTCTGGAGAAGCAGCATAGCGGGATGGTTCTCGGAGGGCAAAACGTCCCAGAAAAAGGCGCGGGATCGCCCTTCAGCCCCATCCGGTTTTAAAAGTCCCCCATGGCACTTTTAGCTTTTCAATGGAAATGAAGGGATTTCTTCAACAGCGATTTCCCCGAAACTCATTACAAAAAATTCCCGGCTTGTGCCATTTGAGCGGCCAAACGGAACAGAGCATGGGATTTTCCAGCCCATTTATCCCAAATTAGCAGGGATTTGGAACGGCTGCCACAGCCGTTTACACCCGGGGATGAAAGCCTGATCCAAGCCAGGCCAGGCGTCTTTTCTGTCCAGACAATCAAAAAACACTGGAACGGACGAAAGGATGCCTGCATCGCCCGGACCAACCAGTTTTACTTAAAACCAAAGGGTCAATGGGAAAGCACCGAAATGCCATTTTTTATGTTTTGATCATCGGGGTATTTGGTGCCCTGATGTATTTCATCTCCACCAAAGGACAGCTCCTTGAAGCAGGGAGGGGGATTGAGGTTTCCCAACGGGACTCAAGCCAATGGGCGGAATTTGTCGATTCGATCACACACAACCTTACCCATCCTTTGGCTATTCTGCTGGCCCAGATCGTGACCATCATCCTGGTAGCCCGGATTTTTGGATGGCTCAGCAAAAAAATCGGGCAGCCCACGGTAATCGGGGAAATCATCGCCGGGATCGTGCTGGGACCCTCGCTTTTGGGATGGGTTTTTCCCGAACTTTCCCTGGCTCTTTTTCCCCTTGAGTCGCTGGGAAACCTCCAATTTCTCAGCCAGATCGGCCTGATCCTGTTCATGTTTGTGATCGGCATGGAGCTGGATCTGAAAGTACTCCGCAACAAAGCCCATGACGCGGTGGTCATCAGCCATGCCAGCATCGTCATCCCGTTTGCATTGGGCATCGGACTGGCTTATTTCATCTACACCTCCTTTGCGCCGGAAGGAGTCGAGTTTTTGTCCTTTGGGCTGTTTTTGGGGATCGCGATGAGCATCACCGCATTTCCGGTTTTGGCCCGGATCGTGCAGGAAAGGGGCCTGCAAAAAACCCGGCTGGGAACCGTGGTGATCACCTGCGCGGCTGCGGACGACATCACGGCCTGGTGTATTTTGGCAGCGGTCATTGCCATCGTGAAAGCCGGTTCATTTGTCAGTTCGCTCTATGTGATCGGTCTGGCCGTGGGCTATGTCTTTGTGATGATCAAGGTGGTGCGGCCTTTTCTCAAGCGGGTGGGCGACCTCCACACCTCGCGCGAAAACCTCAGCAAGCCGATTGTGGCCATCTTTTTCCTTACCCTGATCGTATCCTCCTACGCCACCGAAGTGATCGGAATCCATGCGCTGTTCGGGGCATTTATGGCCGGAGCCATCATGCCGGAAAACACGAAGTTCCGGAACATTTTCATCGAAAAGGTGGAAGACGTCTCTTTAGTTCTTTTACTCCCTCTGTTCTTTGTCTATACCGGTTTGAGAACCGAAATCGGCCTTTTGAATGACCCGTATCTCTGGAAAGTGACGGGGATGATCATCCTGGTCGCCGTGCTGGGGAAGTTTGTCGGAAGTGCCATCGCTGCCCGCTTCGTGGGCCAAAACTGGAAGGACAGCCTGACCATCGGCGCACTGATGAACACCCGGGGCCTGATGGAGCTGGTCGTGCTCAACATCGGCTACGACCTTGGGGTTTTGACTCCGGAGATCTTTGCCATGATGGTCATCATGGCTCTGGTGACCACCTTTATGACCGGCCCGGCCTTGGACCTGATCAACTGGTCCTTCCGCTCCAAGCCTTCCCTGATCCCCCAGGAAATCATCCGGCAGAGCAATTTCCGCATTTTGGTCTCCTTTGGCCATCCCGAGCGGGGCAGGTCCCTGGTCCGGCTGGCCCACAGTCTGATCCGAAAACTAAACGGAAACGCCTCCATCACCGCCATGCACCTGAGCCCGGTGGACGAGCTGAACTATTTTAACCAGGCGGCCTATGAGCGGGAAAGTTTTGCCCCGGTAATCCATGAAGCCCAGCAACTGCACCAAAAAGTCACCACGCTCTTCAAGGCCTCTTCGGACATCGAAGGGGACATCATCGAAGTAGCCAACAAGGGGGACTATGACCTGCTGCTGATGGGTGTCGGGCAGTCCATCTTTGAGGGGAGTCTCTTGGGGAAAATCCTGGGATTCACCACCCGGATCATCAGCCCAGACCGCATCCTGAACCAAGTCACCGGAAAGGAAAACCTGTTTGAAAACCTCCCTTTTGACGAAAGGACCAGAAGCATCATCCGCACCTGTCAGGTACCTGTGGGGGTGTGGATCGACAAGGGATTCAGGCAGGCGGATCGGATATTCATCCCCATTTTCTCACAAAAGGATGATTTTTTGGTGCAGTTTGCCCAAAAATGGATCAACAACTCCGGAGCACAGGTCACGCTGATCGATGCGGCAGGCCAGGTGAAAAGCAGACCGGAGATCAAGGAGGCGATCCGGGCCATCGAGCATGTGGCTCCCCAGCATATCCAGTTGAGGCACGAAAACTACCTGAGCAAGGACTTTCTGAAAACCCAAGACCTGATGGTCGTGTCCTTCAAGAGTTGGAAAAAGCTTGTGGAAAGCAAAAGCGTCTGGCTTTCGGACATCCCTTCCGTCTTGATTTTGGCAGAAAAAAAAGCGGAGAAAACCAAAGCTCCCGAAGCAACTGACTAGAGAGACCTTTCCGACGGTCCGAAACCCGAAAACGGCGGATCAGCGAGATCGTGGAGTTAACCTCCAGGAGCATGAAGCCGAAGCAATTTTAGGCGAAAAACGGGATGCTGTCTCCCGCTTACTTTTCCCCAAAGATCGAACTGGGCACCTTGCCAATCCAAGACTTTGGAAGGTCCTCGCATCCGAAGATCGCCGCAATCACCGCAGCAGTATTGGCATTGCTGTTTGGCTCCGTGAGCGCTTGGCCTTTGGCTATTCCGGGGCCGGTAATGCCCCAGGGCACCTCCATCTCCTCGATGCTCAGCCCGCCGTGGCCCGAGGCGGGATTTCCCCCGTGGTCGGTGATCAGCAGGAAGTTGGTGGACTCATAGTGGCCCGAAGCCTTCAGCTTTTCGATGAATCTGCCGATTTCCAAATCAGCGTCTTCGAGGGACTTGATGTATTCCGGGGACATCCAGTTGTATTCGTGCCCCGCATGGTCCACATGCACAGTATAGAGAAAAACCAGGGTCGGATCATCCTGGTTTTCAACGATGAAGTCATAGGCTTTGGCGTAGTTGTCCGCATATCCATCATTTTCCTCAAAGCCAATCTCGTCGAGATATTTCGGATTCATCGAATTGATCAGATTGGCCCAGTTGTAGTAATAGGCCGTCTTGGCCGATGGAACCTGGTCTTTTAGGATCTTGAAGATCGAGGGATAGTAGCCCGCTTCATCTGCCTCTATCGGGGGGAATTTCTGGTTGTCTATCCTCCAATCGTTGCCGGTGACGCCATGCTGCTCGGGGCCGCCGGAGGTCAGGTGGCTCGTCCAGTTGGGCATGGTCACCGAGGGCATCACGGGACGCGTGTTCATCGAGAGAATGCCGTCTTTCATCAACCGGTCGATGTTGGGATGCTTGGCTGTTTTGTACCCATCGACGCTGAAGCCGTCTATTCCGATGATCACCACTCTTCTGGGTTTGGCTGCCTGCTCGCAACCGGACAGTCCCAAAAGAATGAGACAGACAAAAAACAAGGGGCTAAGGTTTCGCATAGGGAATCTGTGATGTAGGAAAAGGGGAAATTGGACTCTTCGTGAAAAGGCCGCCGGTCTTTTGTGGCAGTTGGTAATGATAAGCCCCGCCCGCGAATATTCCAAACCACCTGGACAGTATTGCCCCAACTGGCCGGGCGATGTGGGCGGAAATTTCCAACATTCGATGGGCAAAGCAGCTTCAAATCCGGATGAACACTTCAACCCCTCATTTCGGTTTCTTTCCGTTGTCCTGCCTCTCCGGAAACTGGACCATTCACCGCCCTCCGGATGCTGCTTCTGGAGAAGCGGCATAGCGGGGATTAATCTGTGCCTCCGTGGCGGTGTTTTTCTGTGGACAGATCACGGAGATTCTGGAGGTTTTTGGGAGCCAGAGGTCTTTGGCGTCATCACCGGGGGTTTACTCCATCGGATTTTGGTCAGACCAAGCCTGTTGGAAAAAATCCGGCACATCCCTATATTTAACAACAACCCCGTCTGCGGCAGCCCAGCTATTCGGAAATGGCACTGCTTGACCCACAAAACCATACTTCCCAAAAATCCCCCTGACTCACACCAGCCTTCACATGCACCATTCCGGATCGGCCCCATTCACAGTAACCCCGGCCCTGCTGCTCATTTTCCTGGCCTGCTTTTCCTGCCAAAAACCAAGCAGCGACTCCATGGACAGGTCCTTGGACGCGGCACTTCACACCTTTGAACTGGAGGAAGGATTCCAGATTGAGCTGATTGCGGGGGAGCCCTTGATTTCCGATCCCGTGGATATGGAAATCGATGAATTCGGCAGAATGTATGTCGCAGAAATGCACGGCTATCCCCTGGACCTAAGCGGAAGCGGGCGCATCAAGTTGCTTTCCGATACCGATGGGGATGGCATCATGGACCACAGCACGGTATTCGCCGACAGCCTGATGTTGCCCACCGGCATTCTTCGATGGAAAAAGGGACTTCTGGTCACCGACGCCCCATATATGTATTATCTGGAAGACAGCGACGGGGATGGCAAAGCGGACATCCGGGAAATCGTCCTCAGCGGGTTTGCGCTGTCCAATCCCCAACACAATGTGAACAGCCCCAGATTGGGTCTGGACAATTGGATTTACCTGGGACACGAACCTGCGGTATCTACCCACACCTACCAGGATATTTTGGGGGACAGGGGTTCCGAAGTGTTTTTTCCAAGCAATCCCGATGCGGTCCGCCTGCCCCAAAATGCGGGAGGCAGGAGCGTCAGGTTCCGGCCCGACAGCTTCGAAATGGAGGCATTGGCCAGCAGGACCCAGTTTGGCCATACGTTTGACAAATGGGGCCATCGGTTTGTGATCAACAACAACAACCACATCATCCAGGATGTCATTCCGGCAAGATACCTCCAGCGCAACCCCCACCTTTTGGTTTCTGAAAGCACCCAGTCCATTTCTGACCACGGCAACGCCGCGGAGGTATTTCCCATCACCAAGAATCCCGAGCACCAACTGTTGACCGATCTGGGGGTGATGACTTCGGCCAGTGGCATCACCGCTTACCTTGGGGCTGCTTTTCCCCCGGAGTATGACCGGGCGGTATTTGTTGCCGAACCGGTCAGCAATATCGTACATGTCGATTTCCTGACGGAAAACGGAACGCTTTTCAAGGCACGCCGCCAGCACCCTGACAAGGAATTCCTGGCATCCACGGATTCCTGGTTTCGCCCGGTCAATATGTACATAGGCCCAGATGGTGCCCTATACGTGGTGGACTATTACCGACAGATCATCGAACATCCCGAATGGATGGCCGAGGAAGTTGTCCATTCCGGGGCGCTCTATCACGGGACGGACAAAGGCCGCATTTACCGGATCACCCCAAAAGGCACCAAGGCACTTGATTGGTCCAACAAGCTGGGCATGGGCGATTTTTCCAACGGAGAATTGGCAGAAAAACTGGCGGATCCCAATATCTGGTGGAGGCGCAACGCACAGCGGATGTTGGTGGACAGGGGGATATTGGATATTCCGGACAGATTGGTGGAAATGGCCCAAGATGAAACGAACCCGGAAGGAAGGGTTCATGCCCTATGGACCCTGGAAGGACTGGGAAAATCCCATCCGGAACTGCTCGTCAAAGCCCTGCAGGACAAAGAAGCAGGTGTACGGAAAAACGCCGTCCAGCTTGCGGAGCTTCATCTGGACACCTATCCATCCTTGGGAAAGGCTTTGTTGCAACTCACGTCGGACAAGGATCCCAAGGTCCGTTTTCAGTTGCTTTGCACACTTGGTTTCCTAAGCGGCAAGGAGGCGGCTTGGGCCCGCGAGAAACTTTTGTTTCAGGGCATGGCGGATGATTGGATGCAGGTGGCGGCCTTGTCCGCCCCGTTTGAAGAAAGCAGCCCTTTGATGGAAACCGTTCTCCGGAATTATCAAGATGGCAATCCGGCCTACGCATCTCTTTTACAAAGGCTGAGTGCCATGATCGGTTCCAGTCTGGAAATAGAAACCATCGCCGGTTTCATCCAAAAAGCGACCCTCAACCAGCCAGGCAAAGAAAGCTCCTGGCAGGCTCCCCTATTGACCGGATTGGCAAAAGGCCTTCAGGGCAAGGAAATTCAGGCCGATCGGTTTGGCCAAGCCGAGAATATGCTGCTCAAGGCCAGTTTTGAAAACCGGTCCATTCCCGTCAGGCAGGCGTCTCTGCAATTGCTCAAGGCAATTGGCTTGAGCGAAAATCCCCTTTCCATAAGATATGGGGAAAAAGCTACTCAAATGGCCAAAAACGCTAACCTGCCTGTCGAAGAACGGATCCTGGGGATTGATTTTCTTTCTTTGTATCATCCAACCTCTAACCGGGAGGTGTTTAAAAACCTAGTCCAACCGGCAGAACCCATTGCCGTACAGGCTGCAGCCCTCAAAGCCTTGAGCGCGATGCCTGGCCCGGATCCTGCGGAGTTCATTGTCCAACAATGGCCCTCACTCACTCCCGAATTGCGGGAAGTGGGATTGAATGCATTTTTGACGGGCGACGACCGGATTGCCATCTTGTTGGATGCCATGGAAGGGGGAATCATCCATCCCAACAGCCTGGGCTGGCCAAGAAGCGTGCGACTGATGAACCATTCCAATATACCGTTGAGGAACCGTGCCAGGTCATTGATCACCAAAGAGGAAAAAAGCGCGGATGAACTCCTTCGCACCTATCAGCCGGCATTGGCATCAAAAGGAGACCAGGTAAAGGGACGAGTCATTTATCAGCAAAACTGTGCCGTCTGCCACCAAATGGGGCAGGAATTGGGACAGCCATTTGGCCCCGATCTGGCCACCCTGAAAAACAGAAGGCCGGAAAACATCCTCCAGGACATTTTGCTGCCCAATCTTTCCATTGCCGATGGCTATGATTTGTGGTCGGTGGAATTGCAAAACGGAGAACAGCTACAGGGATTGATTGCCTCCGAAACCCCAACCGCCATCTTGCTCCGAAGTGCGGGAGGTGTAGAAAAAAGTATCGCCAGACAGGACATCCGGTCCCTGAATGTATTGGAGATGTCTGCCATGCCATCCGGTCTTGAAAACAGTATCAATCCGCAGGAGATGGCGGATCTATTGGCCTTTATCCTTCAAATCCATTGATTACCGTACGTTGCCACGTTTGGATGGAGGGGGCAAAACCTGTCAGGTTTTTTGGGGGCAACGCCGGATATTTCCAAGTTTGGAGACTCTAAATCTGACAGGTTTGAGGATGATTTGAAAACATAACAAAGTAGGATAAACTTGCCCCGTATGAAAAAAACCCAACGATTCACCCCCCTAGCTCTCCTGGTTCTATTGGTTTTGGGAAGCCCCGTTTTGGCACAAAGCCAAAAATTCCCCTGGCCGGAAGGAAAAAAAATGGCGCTCAGCTTGAGTTTTGACGACGCACGCGCCAGCAACACGTCCCTGGGTGCCCCGCTCCTGGATGAATACGGCATCCAAGCCACCTTTTTTGTGGTCCCCTCCGGTGTGGAAAGGGATCTCGAAGGCTGGAAAAAGGCCGTGGCATCCGGCCATGAGATCGGCAACCATTCCATGCACCATCCCTGCAGCGGGAATTTTGCCTGGTCCAGGGAACGTGCCCTTGAAAATTACACGGTCGACAAAATGAGGGCTGAGCTGCTTCAGGCAAACTCGGAGATCGAAACACTCCTCGGCGTAACACCGGTGGTGTATGCCTATCCCTGTGGGCAGAAATTTGTCGGAAAAGGTATCCATACCCAAAGCTTGGTGCCCTTGATCACGGAGATGTTTCTCGCCGGGAGAGGTTGGTTGGACGAAGCGCCCGTTGATCCGGTTTATGCCGACCTGGCGCAGTTGACCGGCATGGAAATGGACCAAATGGAATTTGGGGAACTGTTGCCCCTCCTCGCCTCCGCGGCCGAAAATGGACAATGGCTGGTACTGGCAGGACATGAAACCGACCATTCGGGCTATCAGACCACTCCCCTGAGCCTGTTGAGAGAACTGGCGGAATATGCCAATGACCCGGAAAACGGCATCTGGATAGCACCCATCGGTACCATAGCCCACTATGTGCAGGAAACAAGAAGGGCTGTTGCCGACACCTTGAACATGCCCCAGCTTGTGCGGGTGTCTACAGACGGGCAACTGAGATTGACGGCGGAAAACGGAAGGGGGATCGGGCCGGATATCAAGTACATGCCGGATTGGAAAGCATTTGGTTGGTTTACGGCCAAAGACAGTGTGGTTTGGGAAGCAGACGTTCCGGAAGAGGGGACGTATGCGGTGATGATGGAATGGTCGGTGTCCGATGAAGAGGCCGGAAAGAGTTTTGTCTTGAAATCCGAAGGGGAGTCCATCAGCGGGACGGTCGGGAAATCCGGTTCATGGGAGACATTCCGGGAGATACCCATCGGACAGATCCGGTTGAAAAAAGGGTATAACCGATTGGTGTTTAAGGCAGCGGAAGATTTTGAGGGAGGAGCCTTGCTGGATTTGAGAAGTATCCGGTTGGTCCCATCTTTTGAATAATCCGAATTTGTCCGCGGGGACAATCGCCTGCATGTCGTAGGTGTCCTGGGAGCTCCGTTTCCGCGTCATCGGTGATCCTGGTAGTAATTCTTCGGAAAGTGCTCCTTCAGCCGAACGATCAATTCATCGGGCACCGACTGGCTTTCCCCAAACCCCCTGCGGAGCCTTTCTACCTGAGCTTCGCTGCTGGCACCGACTACCAGGGAGGAGACCGCCTTTTCACCCAATCCAAACCGGATCAAAACCGCTTCCGGCGAAAACCCGGAATCTTCGATTTCGGCTTTGATCTCCTTGACTTTCTCAGCCGGAAAATCCAGAAAACCCACAATCGGCTTGTCGATCAAAATCCCCTTGGCAAACCCGCCCCGCACCAGCACCCGCGTTGCGGTACCTTCCAGCATCGGAAAAACAGCCTCTTCCGGCCGCCGGTCCAGCGGGCTGTATTGCATCATCACCGTAGCCGGAGGGTGCATGGCCATGACCTTTCGGATCACGTTTGGACGGATAGACGAAATGCCAAACCGGCGGATTTTCCCCTGGGTCCTGAGCATCTCAAACGCCTCGAATATCCCCTCCCAAGGATCCTCGATCGTCCCGCCGTGCAGTTGGTAGAGGTCGATGTAGTCTGTTCGGAGCCGTTTTAGGCTATGCTCCACTTCCGTCAGGATATAGTCCTTGCGGGGATTCCAAGCCCAGGAAGTTCCGGCCGGATTCCATTGGTTTCCCACTTTGGTGGAAACAAAAAGCTGCGTCCGCTTCCCCCTGAGTGCCCTGCCGAGGTTTTCCTCATTTTTGCCTTTCTGGTACAGATCCGCGGTGTCAAAAAAAACAATACCGGAATCGACCGCCCGGTGAAGGATTTTCTCCGCCTCGGAAAAAGACCCGGGCAGGGACATGCACCCCAAGGCGATCTGGGGTAGGGAGAAAACTCCTGAATCTGAAGAAACTGACATTGTTTTTGGGTTAAATTTTCGGGGACTCCGGCCACAATTTAGTAATGGCCCAATCCCGATCCGTATGCCTAATTTCGGTTTCAATTTTCAGATTACAGTGAAGTATTCCTGCTATTATCTCTATTTTTGGTACGCCTAAGACCTATGACCATGAAAAAAATTGCCGTTTTTACCTCAGGCGGGGATTCTCCCGGAATGAACGCCTGTATCCGTGCCGTAGTCCGGACGGGAATATACCGGGGACTGGACGTCTACGGGATCAGCCGGGGCTATGAAGGAATGATCGAGGGGGATATCAAGCGGATGCACTCCCATTCGGTCAGCAACATTGTCCAGCGCGGCGGCACCATGCTCAAGTCCGCCAGATCGATGGAGTTCAAAACACCGGAAGGAAGAAAAACTGCCTACGGCAAGCTGGCCGCATTGGGGATCGAGGGGCTGGTCGCCATAGGCGGCGACGGGACCTTTACCGGGGCAAAGGTGTTCTACGAGGAGTTTGGCATCCCAACCGTCGGCTGCCCCGGCACCATCGACAATGACATCTATGGAACCGACTACACGATCGGATTCGACACCGCGGTAAACACCGCCCTGGAAGCCATCGACAAAATCAGGGACACGGCCGCAGCCCATGACCGCATTTTCTTTGTGGAAGTGATGGGCAGAGATGCCGGATTCATAGCCGTGGAATGCGGAATCGGCGGAGGTGCGGAATTTGTGATGGTACCGGAGACCAAGACTGACCTCAATGTGGTGGTCAAGTCCCTGAAGAATCTCCGAAAGTCAAAATCCTCCTCCATCATCGTGGTGGCCGAAGGCGACGATCTCGGCAATGCCGATCAAGTCATGGCCTTGGTGAAGGAGAAAATCAAGGATCCTTCCAAAGAGTTTAAAGTCACCACGCTCGGGCATATCCAGCGGGGAGGCAACCCGACGGCCCGCGACCGGGTATTGGGAAGCCGATGCGGAATGGGAGCCGTGGATGGGCTCATCGCCGGCAAGACCAACTGTATGGCAGGAGTAATGAACAAAGAGCTTGTATATACGCCGTTTGCCGATTGCATCGGCAAGCCCAAACCCCTGCATCCGGACCATCTTTCACTGATTGAAATCTTAAATATATAGTATGGGATTTGTTCCTTTGTTTTTGACCGCGGGCGGGGCTTGCCTGCTTTTTTTCCTGACCGTGAAAAACACCATGCAGCGCAAGCTCAACCTACAGCGTGAACTGTTGTCAAAGCTGAGTCTGAACCATCCCGAACTCGGACTGCTTCTGGGGGAAATCGCCGACCCCGACTCCCTGCTCGAAAGCCTGAAAAAGTCGAATCCGGAAAACAAAATCTCCAAAAAAAACCTGGAAATCGTGCGTCAGCTGAAGATCAACAAGCACCAGTACAATGTGCTGATCAAGAAAGCGCCCTACAATTGGGTGGCGACGATCAGTGGGTTTCAGGCGATCTGAGCCTCGATCCAAGCCAAGATTTCCTCCTGCTGCCCGGGATGGAACCAGCGGATCTCCGGATCCCGGCGAAACCAGGTAAACTGACGCTTGGCATACCTTCTCGAATTTCGCTTCAACAGCCTGACCGCTTCCTCCCGGTCATACTTTCCCTCCAGGTAGCCGAAGATTTCGGAATAGCCGACCGTCTGCAGCGCGTTCAGCTGGCGTTTTTCAAAAAGTGATTCCGCTTCCCCAAAAAGCCCCTCTGCGATCATCCCGTCCATCCGCAGGTCAATCCGCCGGTAAAGTTCCTCCCGGTCTCTTTCCAGGCCGATCTTGATCACACGGAACGGCCGGACCGTTTTTTTCCTTCGCCTAAAGCCGCTGAATTTCAAGCCTGTTCCGCGATGGACTTCCAAGGCCCTCATCAGCCGCTGGGGATTTTGCCGATCCACCTGTGCGTAGTAGTCCGGATCGGCCCGGGAGACTTCGGACTGAAGCCAAGCCAGCCCCTTTTCCCCGTATTCTCGGATCAGCTCCGCCCGGATTCCGGGATCCACCTCCGGAATCTCGTCAAACCCTTTGGTGACGGCGTCCGCAAAAAGCCCCGAACCTCCGGTCATGATGGCAACCGAATGCGTGCGGAAGATCTGGTCCAAAACCTCCAGCGCGTCCTTTTCAAAGCGTTTCACGTCGTAGTCATCTTCTATCGAAAGCGTGTTGATCAGGTAATGCGGGACCAGCTCCAACTCCTTTTGGCTGGGTTTGGCCGTGCCGAGGTTCATTTCCCGGAAAAATTGCCTGCTGTCGCACGAAACAATCCCGGTGTTGAATTTTTTGGCTAGATTTAGGCAAAGGTCGGTTTTGCCCACCGCCGTCGGGCCAACGACCAGGATCAGATTTTTTTCTCCCGCCAAAGTTTCGAATTTTTAATCTCCCAAAAGTCCAAAGGAATGCCATGAAAAGCAAAAAGGTATTGATTGTAGATGACAATGACTTAAACAGAAAGCTTTTTGAAAACCTGATCGGGCCACTGTTTTCGTTCGAATCCGCCAAAAACGGGCTTGAGGCGTTGGAGCTGGCGAGAAACGCGGATTTTGACCTCATCCTCATGGACATCCAGATGCCCCTGATGGACGGACTCACCGCCATGAAAAAAATCAGGCAGGAGACCGGATCCACCTGCCCGATCCTGGCAGTCACCGCCTATGCAGAGGAGTCGGACCGGAGCAGCTTCCTGCAGGAGGGATTCGATGATTTCATCACCAAGCCCATCCGGCCGGCGGAATTTCTGCAACTGGTCCAGGACTACCTGAAAGTCCCCACTGCCGTCATCCCCTCGGGCGGGGTGCCACAAGCCGACGTCACGGTATTGGACCGGAAGGTCCTTGACCAGCTTCTCAAGTACAATTCCAGACAGTCCATCCGGAAGATATTTGATGATTTTCTCCTGGAATGCGGGGAAACAGCGCTACTGATCGACTCCCATACTCCGGACGCCGCCATATCGGACTTGCTGGGAAAAATCCATACGCTGAAGGGAAATTCCGGGACATTGGGCGCAATGGGCATTTTCCAGGCCGCAGCGCAGGCGGAGGAATCGGGCCGAGGCGAAAAAACCCGTGAATTCGCCCGGGAAATAAAAAAACTGCAAAATGAAATCCGCCAATTCCGTGATTTTCTAAGTCAAGAGTCTATTTTTGGCACATGAGCGAAACAAAAAAAATCCTCGTCGGCGAGGACAGTTCCATCATCATCAATCTGACCAAAAACGTGCTGGCATTTGAAAACTACCAAATGAAAGCCGCCCGAAACGGCAAGCAGGTCCTTGACCTGTTGGACAAAGAAAAATTTGACCTGATCCTGATGGACATCAGTATGCCGGTGATGGACGGAATCGAATGCACCAAGCAAATCCGCGCATCCCAAGACTCCGCCGTGAGCAAGCTTCCGATCATCGCGATCAGCGGAAACATCCACAACCACACCCCCGAGGAATTCCGCAAGTTTGGATTTGATGACTTTATCCAAAAACCCCTCAACTACGACAAAGTCCTGGCGACTGTCAAGAAATTCCTGAGCTGATGGCAATCAAGTACACCAAGCATTTTTTGGACAAGATGGAAAACCTCTTTTCGGCCTCAGACTACATCCTGAGGTATGAAAAGGGAAATTTCAAATCCGGCTATTGTGTGCTCAAGGAAACCAAAATCGTGATTGTCAACAAGTATTTCCCCCTGGAGGGAAAGATCAATGCGTTGATCGACATCGTCAACGAACTGGACTTTGACCCGAAGGATTTCAAAGAAAAAAGCAACCAGGATTTCCTGAGCGAACTCCGCCAAACCTCCTTGAAATTTTGAAAGTCAATTTCATCGGAACAGGAACCTCCCAGGGAGTGCCCGTGATCGGATGCGAATGCCAGGTCTGCAAATCACTGGATTTCAGGGACAAAAGATTTCGGACATCCGTCCATCTGGAGGCCGGCGGAGTTTCCCTGGTCATCGATACCGGGCCGGATTTCCGGATGCAGATGCTTCGCGCGGGGATCAAAAGGCTCGACGCAGTCCTCTTCACCCACGAACACAAAGACCATACGGCTGGCCTGGACGACATCCGACCATTCAACTTTTTGCAGAAAAAGGACATTCCGATTTTCGCAAGGGAAAATGTACTGGACCAGATCCGGCGGGAATACTCCTACATCTTCAGCTCCAAAAGATACCCGGGAATACCCCAGGTAGAGCCGGTGGAGATCGGCGAAAATGAGTTCAACGTCCAGGGACTGACCGTCACCCCCATCCCGGTTTTGCACTACAAATTGCCGGTGTTTGGGTTTCGGATTGGGGACTTCAGCTATATCACCGACGCGAATTTCATCCCCGAAGAATCGATGAAACTGCTGGAGGGCACCGAAACACTCGTGCTGAATGCCCTCCAGATTGCCCCCCACATCTCCCATTTCACGCTGGATCAGGCCGTGCAGGCCGCAAGAAAAATCGGGGCCAAACAGACCTATCTCACCCATATCTCCCATCGCCTGGGCCTGCACGACCACGTCGACAAACAACTTCCCGAAGGAATCGCCTTGGCCTATGACGGGCTGGAGTTAACTTTGGGCTGATGCACCTCAATTACCATTTCCTCAGATACCTCGCTCCGGCGCTGAACGATACATTTGCGGGAAATCGCCTCGCCGCCTGCTTTTCGCAAAGCAAGGATGAATTGATCCTGGAGACCCAAGGCCCAGGAGGAAGCCGCTTCATCCGCGCACACCTGCTTCCGCCCCGGATATATTTGGCCTTTCCGGACCAATTTCACAGAGCCCGGCGAAACAGCATCGATCTATTCCCCGAACTGATCGGCGATGTCATCGTGAAGTGCGCCGTTTTTGGTTTTGAGCGGGCATTTTGTTTTGATTTGGAATCGGGCAAAAAGCTGGTTTTCAAGCTCCATGGCAACCGGAGCAATGTGCTTTTGTACCAAAAAGGCGAACCTGCTCCTTCCCTGCTTTTCCGCAACGAGATCCGAGAAGACCGGGAACTGGACTGGAAAAGCCTGGAAAAAACCCCGGACTTGAGTCATGGGCGATTCCTCGAGCTGGAGGGAAATGCGTCCCAGTTCCTGCCGACTTTGGGGGCAATTCCCCGCGCCTGGCTAAAGGAACGGGGCTATCCCGAGGCCTCGGTTGCCGAAAAATGGAGCCTGATGCTCGATCTGCTCGACTTGCTGGACGCCCCGCTTTTTGCCCTGGCAGAAAAGCAAGGAGAGGTCCATCTGAGCCTTTTGCCGGAAAAAGATCCCCTAAAAACGCTTTCCGATCCCATCCAGGCCGCAAACGAGCTGTTTTATCTGGCCCTGGTCAAGGGCAGTTTTGAAAAAGAAAAGGCCTCCCTTCTCAGAAGCTACCAGGACCAACTGAAAAAAACCGAGTCGTACATCCTCAAATCCGGCGCAAAGCTGGACGAACTCCGAAACTCTGCCTCCCCAAGCCAGCTTGCGGATGTGATCATGGCCAATCTGCATGAATTTCAGAGCGGAAAACCAGAAGTCGAACTTTTGGATTTTTATACCGGAAACCCCGTAAAAGTCTCGCTAAAACCCCAACAAAAGCCCCAACAACTCGCTGAGACGCTCTATCGAAAGTCCAAAAACCGGCAGCTCGAACTGGATCAGATCGCCAAAACCATCGCCTCAAAACTCCGTCTGAAGGCCGAGCTGGAGCAAAAAATCGGCTCCATCGAGTCGATTGCCGAATTCAGCGACCTCAAAAATTACAAGAAAACCAACAAGGACGACAAGGCGCTCACCAAAGAAGCCAGCGGCTTGCCCTTCAGGGTTTTCGAGTTCGAAGGCTTTACGATCTGGGTTGGGAAATCCGCCAAGGACAATGACGAGATGCTGAGGGGATTTGTGCACAAAGACGACTTTTGGCTGCATGCCCGCCAGGTGCCCGGCTCCCATGTGGTCATCCGGATGAAAGGAATGGCGGCACTTCCCAACGCGGTGCTGGAGCGGGCCGCAGGCTTGGCGGCGTTCTACTCCAAATTCAAGACAGAATCCCTGGCCCCGGTGATCTGCACCGAAGCCAAATTTGTACGGAAAGTCAAAGGGTCTGCGCCGGGTTCGGTAATGGTTGACCGGGAAAAAGTGATCCTCGTCCCGCCTGTTGGCCCTGACGAAGAAACCTCCGCGAGAAAGGGCTAGACTGGTCCCCCATCGAGGTTTATCGTTTCCCAGATCGCCGCCAGACCAATTCGCCACGGCCCACAAATCGCCGGAGACCGGATGGGCGGGACAGAAAAAAACAATCCTGAATTGGAATTTGCCGCGGAAATCTGTGGCCTTTTCTGCGGGAATCTGCGGGAACTATTTCAGGGCTTTCAGAGAAAAAGGCTGTTTCAGATAGTCTGAAACAGCCTTTTTACCATCGGAAATCCATGGCCCAAAACCTGGTCTGAACTCTCTATTCCACGACGTGGATTTTCAGCATGTTGGTCCTGCCCTTGTCTTTCAGCGGCATGCTGGCGGTATTGATGATGATGTCTCCGGATTTGACGTGGTGGTCGTTTCTCAGCGTGTTTTCAATGTCTTCAAAGGTAGCGTCGGTGGAGACCAGGCTGCTGTAATAGTAGGCTCTCACGCCCCAAACCAGCGACATCTGTGTCAGCAGTTTCTCATTGCGCGTAAACACAAAGATATCTGCCAGGGGACGGTGGGAAGCCAGTCTGAATCCGGTGAAACCCGAATAGGTGATTCCCACGATCGCCCTTGCCTTCACGTTGCGGGAAAGCCGGGCGGCCATCAATATCAGGTTGTCGCTCAGGAATGTGGCCTCGTCTTCGGGTATTTTATAGAGGTTGTGGTAGATCTCGGCATTTTCTTCCAGATAGGTGATGATGCTGGTCATTGCCTTCACCGCGTTCACGGGGTATTTTCCGGAGGCAGTTTCGGCGGAAAGCATCACGGCATCCGCCCCATCCAGCACCGCGTTGGCCACGTCGTTGGTTTCCGCGCGGGTTGGCCTGGGGTTTTGGATCATGCTCTCCATCATTTGCGTGGCGATGATGACCGGCTTGCAGGCCAGCTTGCACTTTTCCACCATTCTTTTCTGCCAAAGCGGCACGATCTCCATCGGCACCTCCACGCCCAAGTCGCCGCGGGCGACCATGATCGCGTCGGTGGCCTCGATGATGGAGTCGATGTTGTCGAGTGCCTCGGGCTTTTCGATCTTGGCGACGATCTTGCATTCCTTTCCCGCCGCCTGGATCCTGTTTCTGAGATCGATGATGTCCTCGGCCGATCTCACAAAGGACAAGGCGATCCAATCCACATCCTGTTCCAGACCAAAACTCAGGTCCTCAATGTCCTTTTCGGTCAGCGACGGAGCCGACACTTTGGTATTGGGCAGGTTGATTCCTTTTCGGGACTTGAGTATGCCGCCGTGGATGACGGTGGTGTTCACATTCTTGCCGTCGGTGCTGTTTACCACCACTTCGAGATTGCCGTCGTCGATCAGGATCCGGTCGCCGGGGACTACATCCTGGGGAAGGTTCTGATACACGGTACTGACGAGCGAGGCCGTTCCGACTACGGGATCGTTGGTAATGGTGATTTTTTCGCCCGGCTTGATCTCCACGCCGTTGTTTTCGACCTCTCCTACCCTGATTTTGGGTCCCTGCAGGTCCTGGAGGATTCCCAGGTTGCAGTTGAGTTCTTTGTTTACCCTTCGGATGATCTCGATGACTTCCTGATGTACCGCATGGCTTCCGTGGGAAAAATTCAGTCGGAAGACATTGGCCCCGGCAGCGGCCAGGCTTTTGATCATTTCGTAGTTGTTTGAGGCGGGGCCTATTGTAGCCAGAATTTTCGTTTTCTTAAAAGGCAGGTGGCTCATTGGGTCATTAATAAGTTAATAGGTTTTCTTTTGATTTCAATTTTGAAACATCCAGCCGCACGACGCTTTGGATGAAGGGGTTTTTGCTGAGGTGATCGACAAAGGTAGCAATACTGGTTTGTTGCGTTTGGTCCTGGACCAGGAGAAAGTAGTCCAAATTTCGCAATTCCGGGATCAAATATGCCAATTGCTGCGAAGTATTGATTGCTTTATTTTTCAAAAGCTGGATATAGCCATGCGGTAAAGAAAGGAAATATTGGGAGATTTCCAGTCTCGGGGAGGACAGAAACTCGATTTGCAGGTCCTCGGAGCGCACCAAATCCAGATCCAGGTCCCTATTGATCAGCCAGGCCATCTTATAGTCCTTGACCGGAGCCACAAGCCCCAAAAGCTCAAAATCAAAAGTGGGTTCTACGAATAGTTTGGTCTTCTTCATTTGGGAAGAATCGTGGTCGGGCCAAAGTTAGAAATTAAAATCGAGCAGGGCGATGGCCACTTTTACTTAAAAATTTACTTCGGCCATTTCTTTGCCAATTAGGTATTAAATCCATTTCTTTGCGGAGTGTTATTAACTAAACTGATCACAAAATGTCTGAAATTGCACAAAAAGTAAAGGCCATCATTGTTGACAAACTGGGCGTAGAAGAGTCAGAAGTGACTATGGAAGCAAGCTTCACCAATGATCTTGGGGCTGACTCTCTGGACACGGTGGAATTGATTATGGAATTCGAAAAAGAATTCAACATCTCTATTCCGGACGACCAGGCAGAGCAAATTGGTACTGTTGGCCAGGCAATCACCTACCTAGAGGCAAACGTAAAATAAGAACCACTAAATTCATTTTATGAATTTAAAAAGAGTTGTTGTAACGGGATTAGGTGCCCTCACACCCATAGGAAATACCACAGATGAATTCTGGAAAGGGTTGATTGGTGGTGTGAGCGGCGCTGCGCCTATCACCCGGTTCGACGCTTCACTTTTCAAGACCCAATTTGCCTGCGAAGTCAAGAATCTCGACCTCGACCAGTTTATGGACAGGAAAGAGGCGAGAAAAATGGATGCATTCACCCAGTATGCGATGATCACCGCAGAGCAGGCTGTCCTGGACTCCGGGCTTGATCTGGATTCCATCGACAAATCCCGCTCGGGTGTGATCTGGGGATCGGGTATCGGAGGCCTCAGGACGTTTCAGGAGGAAGTCACCGATTTTGCCAAGGGCGACGGTACCCCGCGATTCAATCCCTTCTTCATTCCCAAGATGATCGCGGATATTTCCGCAGGATTCATCTCCATCAAGTACGGGTTCAGGGGGCCAAACTTTGTGACCGTCTCTGCCTGTGCTTCCGCCACCAATGCCCTGATCGATGCGTTCAACTACATCCGGTTGGGCAAGGCGGACGTCTTTATCAGCGGAGGATCCGAAGCAGCGGTGTCCGAAGCAGGCATCGGCGGATTCAACGCAATGAAGGCACTTTCCCAGCGAAATGACTCCCCGGAGACCGCCTCACGTCCCTTTGACAAAGACCGAGACGGCTTTGTATTGGGAGAAGGGGCCGGTGCTTTGATTTTGGAAGAATTGGAGCATGCGAAAGCCAGGGGCGCAAAAATCTATGCCGAAATCGTCGGTGGCGGCATGACCGCAGATGCCTATCACATTACAGCTCCCCACCCGGAGGGATTGGGGGCCAGCAGCGTGATGAAGATCACACTGGAAGATGCCGGACTGCAGCCGGAAGCCATTGACTACATCAATGTCCACGGCACGTCCACGCCGCTCGGTGATGTGGGAGAGATCAAAGCAATCCAGCATATCTTCGGAGACCATGCCTACCAGCTCAACATCAGCAGCACCAAGTCGATGACCGGCCACCTGCTGGGAGCGGCTGGGGCGGTAGAGGCAATTGCCTCTATCCTTGCCATCAACCACGGCACGGTCCCTCCCACGATCAACCACTTCACGGACGATGAAGCGTTTGATCCGGGACTCAACCTGACCTTTAACAAAGCCCAGGAGAGAGAAATCACCTATGCACTAAGCAATACCTTTGGATTTGGCGGGCACAATTGCTCGGTCATCTTCAAAAAATACAACTGATCAGAGTGAACCTCTTCAAGAGACTCGGAATCCACACTCTTTTCTTTAGCGCGAAAGACAAAAGGCTTGCATCCTCGATCAAGATGATCATCGGGCGCAAGCCTTTGAATTTGTCGCTCTATCGACTGGCACTCACCCCCTCGGGGCTCGGTGAAGAAACTTCCAAAGGCTTTAGGATTTCCAACGAACGCCTGGAGTTTTTGGGCGATGCTGTCCTGGGAGCTGTCATTGCGGAGCATCTGTTCAAAAAATTCCCCTACCGCGACGAGGGGTTCCTGACCGAAACCCGGTCTAAGCTGGTCAACCGGGAAACCCTCAACGAGATCGGGATCAAAATCGGGCTGAAAAACACGCTCGAACAGGTCGTCAGCAGCCGGCAGTTTATCGGCAACAAATCCCTCTTTGGGGACATCCTGGAGGCATTTGTAGGGGCAGTTTACCTGGACCGGGGATACGGGTTTGCCCAGAAACTCATCCTCCAGCGAATCCTCCTCCACATGGATGTCGATGGAATGATCAGCACGGTGACCAATTACAAGAGCAAGATCATCGAATGGTCCCAGAAAGAGACCAAGACGGTAGAGTTCAAAGTCCTGCGCGTCAACGGAAACCAACGCTTTAAGGAATTTGTTGTCGAGCTGAATGTAGACGGGGAATCCATCGCACAGGGAAAAGGAGGCACCAAAAAGAAAGCAGAACAGGAAGCTTCCAAAAATGCCTGCGAAATCCTGAACATCCCCGTTTAGTCGTACTTTCGCACCATCCAACCTCCAAATGGCTGCCATCAAAATCGCAGGAGCAACTGTCAACCAAACTCCACTGGACTGGGAAGGAAACCTAAACCGGATCCTCCGTGCCATCGATGAGGCGAAATCCGGGCAAGTCGAAATCCTCTGTTTTCCCGAGCTGGCGATTACCGGCTATGGGTCGGAGGACCTCTTTCTCAGCTACTGGTATCCGCAAAAAGCCCTGGCCCAACTGGGGAAGCTCATCCCCCACTGCACCGGAATCACCGTAGCCGTGGGACTTCCGGTCAGGATCGAAGACCGGGTCTACAACACCGTCGCGGTGATCGAAGACGCCAGGCTCAAAGGCTTTGTGGCCAAGCAGTTTCTGGCCATCGACGGAGTTCACTATGAATTTCGATGGTTCACTCCCTGGCAAGCCCAAGAGCTGATCGACTTGGAATTTCAGGGTGAAAAGGTTCCGTTTGGAGACCTGGTTTTTTCCCACGGGGCAATCCGCTACGGTTTTGAAATCTGCGAGGATGCCTGGAGGGGAGAGATCCGTCCGGGCTATCGGCTTTGCGGGCAAAAAGTAGACCTGATCTTCAATCCGAGCGCTTCCCATTTTGCGATGAAAAAGACGGTGGAGCGCAGGGAACTGATCGAGTCCAGCTCCAAAGCCTTCAATGCCTACTATTGCTATGTCAACCTGCTCGGCAATGAGTCCGGCAGGATGATTTTTGACGGGGAAATCCTGCTGGGAAAATCCGGCAACTTACTGGCCCGAAACCAGTTGCTCTCCTTCCGGGATTTTCAGGTTTTGGCTTTTGAGCTGGAAGAAAAGGACCAGGGAATCGCCCCCATCCAACCCAAAGAATGGGAGTTTGTCCAGGCCTCCGCCCTTGGGCTTTTTGACTACCTGAGAAAGAGCCGCAGCAGGGGCTTCGTCCTTTCGCTTTCCGGAGGGGCAGACTCCTCCACCATCGCGGTCTTGGTGGCGGAGATGGTCAGAAGGGGAATCGCCGAGCTGGGATTGGAAAGTTTTGTCAATAAACTGGGCCTTCTTTTTTCCCCAAAAACAGACACTCCTGAAAAGGAACTTGTCGGCGAACTGCTGACCACTGCCTATCAGGGAACCAAAAACTCTTCCGAAGATACCTTCAACTCGGCCAAAGCACTGGCCGAAAGCCTCGGGGCAAGATTTCACTCCTGGACCATCGACGAAGAAGTGGCATCTTATACTTCGAAAATCGAGACCGCCATCGGCCGAAAACTTACCTGGGAGCAGGACGACATCACGCTTCAGAACATCCAAGCCCGATCCCGGTCCCCGATCATCTGGATGCTCGCCAACCTCAACAATGCACTCTTGCTGTCCACCTCCAACCGGAGCGAGGGGGATGTGGGCTATGCGACGATGGACGGGGACACCAGCGGGAGCATCTCCCCCATTGCCGCGGTGGACAAGCACTTCATCCTCCACTGGCTGCAGTGGGCCGAAAAGAATCTGGACCGTCCCGGGCTTTCATTCGTCAATTCCCTGACCCCAACTGCCGAATTGCGGCCGTTGGAGCGGACACAGACCGACGAAAAGGATCTCATGCCCTACTCGGTCATCGTCGAAATCGAACGGCTGGCCATCCGCGACAGAAGGTCTCCGCTGGATGTTTTCCTGGTTTTGAGAGAAGAACTTCAGATTGAAGAATCCGTTTTGAAGGGTTATATCAAAAAATTCTTCCGACTTTGGTCCCGAAACCAATGGAAGCGCGAGCGGCTGGCTCCGGCTTTTCACCTGGACGAATTCAACGTAGACCCGAAAACCTGGTATCGTTTCCCGATCCTGTCCGGAGGCTATGCCGAAGAACTTGAACAATTAGACCAATTCTAACCAGACTTTATGCTTGAATCTTTTCTGAGTTACGTCGTATGGGATCCCAATCAGGCTGTTTTTGCCGGGTTCGAAAGATTGAGGTGGTACAGTTTGCTTTTTGCCTTGGGCTTTATCATTTCCCAGCAGTTCATGGTTTACTTTTTCAGGAAAGAAGGACAGGATGAGTCCCTGGTGGACAAGCTGACCATCTACATGGTCTTGGCGACCATTATCGGGGCGAGGTTGGGACACGTCCTGTTCTACGAGCCGGACAAGTACCTCAGCGATCCGATCGAGATCCTGAAGGTCTGGGAGGGCGGCTTGGCATCCCATGGCGCCGCCGTAGCCATCCTTTTTGCCCTGTGGCTTTATTCCAAAAGGACTCCGGGGCAAAGCTACCTGTGGGTGGTGGACCGGATCGTCATTGTCACGGCCATGACCGGGGCTTTGATCCGTTTTGGCAATCTGATGAACTCGGAGATTGGCGGCAAAGACACCGGTACGGACAGTGGATTCGTATATGCCCGGGATACCGAGGAAATTCTGGAGACGCTCAAGGTCCCTTTTGAATCCATCGATGCATACAAACCCGCAGACCGGGCAGGAGAACTGCAGGGCAACGGGATCGTGCCGGTGAACTTTGAACTGAAGATCAGCAAGGGGAATTTCTCCAAAGAAGATCTGTCCTCCATCCTGGAGCGGGACATCAAATATGCCCTGACCCAATTCAAATCCTCGAAAGAATACCTGGCCGAGCCGGTGGAAAGTCCCCTGAATTTCGAGATTGCCGAGCAGCCTGATGGCTACTTGGTGACTGTGAAGACATTTGGAAGGGCAAAATATCCCACCCAGATTTACGAGTCCGTTTCGTATTTCCTGATCTTCCTGATCCTGCTGGGTCTCTGGTCGAAATACAAATCCAGGCTCCCCGACGGATTGCTGCTGGGACTTTTCCTGATTCTGGTCTTCGGGATGCGCTTTGTCTGGGAATTTCTCAAGGAAAACCAGGTGGACTTTGAGCAATCCATGCAGTTTAACATGGGGCAAATCCTGAGCGTTCCCCTGGTCCTGATCGGGATTGTACTGGTGGGATTGGCGCTGAAAAAGGGCGTAAAGCCGGAAAAAGCCTAGGGAACCGGATCGTGGCCGTGTCCCCCCCAGGGATGGCAGCGGCCGATTCGCCTGAAACCCAGCAGACTCCCTTTGACCACCCCATGTTTGGTGATCGCCTCGATCATGTATTGGCTGCATGTGGGCGTGTATCGACAGCTAGCCGGAAAGAGCGGAGATATGACGTACTGGTAGACCAAAACAGGAAATATGGCTATCTTTCTCATGGGTGTCAAACATTTATCATACCTTTTGGGCTGGTATGCAGAGGTGCAACCAAAATTACTCAATTAGAATTCCTTTGGTTTCGGTTTTCAGATACGTCTTCACCGTTTCGTTTATAGGCATGCTGGTGGGCATTGGAGAGATCAAAGCCCAGGATACCACGCTGAGGCCGGTCACCCCGCCCACTCCCGACAGTGTCAAAGTAAACAACATCTTCATCATCGGGAATGAAAAAACCCAAAAAAGCATCATTCTCCGGGAGTTGGACTTTACCACGGACTTCTACTACGAATGGGAGACTTTTGTGGGGATCCTCAAAGCAGACCAACTGAAAATCTATAACCTCAGGCTGTTCAACCAGGTGGAGATCACGCCGCTGTTCACGGGAGACGATGAGGTCGAAATCCTGATTTCGGTAAAAGAGCGCTGGTACGTACTCCCCTCGGTGATCTTCCAACTTGCCGACCGGAACTTTTCCGAATGGTGGACCAACCAGGGAAAGGACTGGTCGCGTGTCAACTATGGCCTGAAAATCAACCACAACAACGTCGGCGGCAGAAACGAAAAGCTCCGATTTTCCGGACAGTTGGGATTTACGAAGGGTCTGGACATCCTCTATTCCAAGCCCTACATCGACAAAAAACAAAAGCACGGACTGGCTGTCCAACTGACCTACGCAGACCAGAAGACCATCCCGATCAAATCCGAAAACAACCGGCAGGTCTTTTACACCAACGAGACGGAAGATGTGTTGCGGAAAAACTTCTCCACTGCCCTGAGGTACAGCCACCGGAGAACCTTCTACAATTATCATTTTCTCACGCTGGGATACAACAAGACCTGGATAAGCCCGGATGTCCTGGTGGAGAATCCCGAATATTTCCAAAACGAGGACAACAATCTCCGATACCTGTATCTCCAGTACTCCTTCCGGCACGACAACCGCAACATCGCCGCCTATGCCACCCAAGGGGAATTGCTGCAGATCACCGCGACGAAATACGGTATTTTTTACACCAAAGACCTGGATGAAGTGGAGGTCAATCTGGTCGCCAACAAGTATTTCCCGATCGGCGACAAGTTCCACTTCGCAGCCGGTCTGACCGGGGTCTGGTTTTTGAGTCCGCAGCAGCCCTACACCCTGGTAAGGGGGATTGGGTATTCACCGAACTTTATCAGGGGATATGAACTGAACGTAATCGAGGGCCAGCAACTGTACGTGCAAAAAAACAGCCTCCGGTACAAATTGCTCGACCTGTCCTTTGACATCTCCCGGTTTATGCCCCTGGACCAGTTCAGCACGGTTCCTTTCCGAATCTACCTGAGCGGGAATTTTGACCACGGAAGCGTGACGGACCGAAACAACCTCCCCGAAAACGCAAGGCTTACCAACAAATACCTCTTTGGCTACGGGGGCGGCGTGGATATCGTGGGCATCTATGACGTCGTTCTCCGCTTTGAGTATTCCCTCAACAACCAGGGCGAAGGAAACTTTTTCTTCAACTTCCGCGCCCCTTTCTGACCGTAAAATTCCCTTTGCTTCTCCCTGATTTTTAACTAAATTAGGTTCATATTTTTTAGAACCTGATGAAGCAGCTCCTATTTTTAAGCTTCTGGTATTGGGCGATGAATGTCTGCTCCGCCCAAACCGACCCGATCACCCAGGCCCACGGGGCCCGAAGTCAGGGCATGGGAAACATGAAAGTCTTCGTGCCGGACTCCTGGGCCTATTTCAACAATATCGGGGCATTGGACCGACTCGAAGAGACCGAAATCTCGGCAGGCTTCGATCACCGGTATGGGCTGAATGAGCTGAGTACCGTGGATCTGGCTTTGGCCTGGAAAAATGACTTCGGAACGATCGGATTGGGCATTTCGCGGTTTGGGGGGAAACTTTTCAACCAACAGCTCCTCGGACTGGGCTTTTCCAACACGCTCGGGATAGTCAGCCTGGGGGCGAAAATCGACTGGTTTCAGACCCAGATCGAAGGCTTTGGAACAGGAAATGCCTTCCTCTTTTCCCTTGGCGGAGTCGCCGAACTGGATCCCAAATTCTTCCTCGGGGCAAATTTTTCAAACCTGAACCGGGCGAAAATCAGCCAAAACAGCGAGCAAAGGCTCCCAACTGCCGTTCAGTTGGGATTTTCCTATTTGCCGGGCGAATCGCTGGGAATCCGGGCCGAGATCGAAAAGGACATCGCGCTGGATCCCGTAGTCAAAGCCGGTATTGAATATCGCCTGGGAGACTGGGTCTTTTTGAGAGCGGGCGTCAACAGCAACCCGGGCAGGCTCTATTTCGGATTGGGCCTGAAAAAGGAGCGATTCGGGTTTGACTATGCCTATGGCCAAAACTCCGCCCTGGGCCGCACGCATCATCTGAGTCTGGCACTGAAACCCGGGAAGAAATGAAATCGGCTTTTGGCATCGTTGTCCTGGTTCTTCTCCCCATGTCGGCTTTGTCCCAAAGCCCGCCCAAAACTCCCATCGATTTGGAGGCTTTTGTCGAACGGCTCTTCCCGATTCAGGAAGAAGACCTGGACTACGAGTCGATCTATGAAGTGCTCTTTCAACTGTATCTCAACCCGATCGACATCAACCGGGCCGATGCCGAAGTGCTCCAGGCCATGTACCTGCTGAATCCGTCCCAGATCAGCCAACTGCTCCGCTACAGAACTGACTTCGGGCCGCTGCTTTCCCTGTATGAGCTTCAGGCCGTGCCGGAATTTGACCTCCAAACCATCGAAAACCTGCTTCCTTTTGTCACCTTGGGTGATGCCGGCCAGAAAAGCCGAAAATTTTGGCAAAGGGTAAAGGAGGAACAACAAGCCTATATCCTACTGCGGCATCAGCGGACCTGGGAAAAACGCAGGGGATTTACTCCCGCCGACACGGGCAATTCAGGAACGCTCCCGAGTCGATACCTCGGCGATCCCAACAACGTTTACCTCCGATTTCGAATCCAGCATACGCGGGATTTCAGCTTGGGGCTCACGCTCGACAAAGACGCCGGGGAGCAGTTTGCCTGGGACGGAAAGACGGCCCGGTACGGTTTCAACTTTCTCTCCTTCCACTTTACCCGCTACTTTGTCGGCCGATGGAAAACCATCACTTTGGGTGATTTTCAGGCGTCCTTCGGCCAGGGATTGGTCTTCGGAGCCGGATACACCCTGGGAAAGGGAGCCGAAACCGTCCCGACGGTCAGACGCAGCAGCATCGGGATTTTGCCCTACACCGCTGCGATGGAGTTCGGGTTTTTCAGGGGAATCGGCGCCACCCGACAGTTCAAAAATTGGCAAGCGACTCTATTGATCTCACATGCCCCTCGGGATGGCAGAGTCTCGGCTGCTTCGGATACCCCCGGTGCTGTTGGGGAAGTCATCAGCTCCTTCAACCAATCCGGCCTGCACCGGACTCCCAGCGAACTGGCCACCAAAAACCAGTTCAGGGAGACCAGTCTGGGCGGGAATGCCCAGTATTCCCACCCCTCGGGCAAGTTTCAAACCGGAGTCAATTCCCTCTTTACCCGGTTTGACCGTCCCTGGATCCGATCCGCCCAAGTCTATAACCGCTTTGAATTTGCGGGGCAAAACAACCTCGCGACCAGTCTCTATTTCAACTACAACTGGAAAAACTTCCTGCTTTTCGGGGAGTCTGCACTGGCCAAAAGCGGGGGAAGCGGAACAGTCCTGGGCTTTGTCAGCAGCCTAGGCAAGCAGGTCGATTTCTCGCTCCTTTGGAGAAAATACGACCGCAACTTCCACAGTTTCTATGCGTCCGGATTCGCGGAAAACACCCGCCCGATCAACGAGCAGGGCCTGTATCTCGGCATTCAGATCAAGCCTGAAAAACGCTGGAAGATCAACGCCTATTATGATTTCTTCAAATTCCCCTGGCTAAGGTATCGGGTCTACGCGCCGTCCTCCGGGCACGAATGGCTCACGAGGATCAGCTACCAACCGAGTAGGAATCGGATCGCTTTTATCCAGATCCGTCAGGAGCAAAAAGACAGAAATCTCAGTGATTCGGGAGAACCCGCCCTACCCTATCTCGTACAGCCCGTCAACAAACTGAACGGCATGCTCAGCCTGGAAAACCAGCTCTCGAGAAACCTGTTTATCCGTTCTCGAATCTTGGCAAGCCGGGTAAAAATCCAGGGCGACATCACCCACGGGTTTATGATCCTCCAGGACCTGCAATATGGAAAAGACCGATGGAGACTGACGGGAAGGGTGGCGCTCTTCGATACCGACACCTATGACAACCGACTGTATGCGTTTGAAAACAATGTCCTCTGGACCTTTTCGATTCCGGCCTTTTCAGGCCAGGGAATGCGCTGGTACCTCCTCGGCCAATACCAAATCACCCAGAAACTCACGGCCTATTTCCGTTTTTCACGAACTGCCTATACCGACCGAGAGGTGATCAGCAGCGGGCTGCAGACGATTGAGGGCCCGAAACAAACCGATACGGCCCTGATGCTCCGATATTTTCTGAAGTGAATTTCCATTAATGGTGCTGGAGTCCCTCTGGTTTTTGATAATTTGGGACAAAGCAAAACCACCCCATGAAAAAACCACTATACCTGCTCTGTCTTTCAGTCCTCTTCGCTTTTTCCGGTTTCTCACAAAACCTGGATTTGGGCAAACTCAGCAAAAAAGACGGATTTGTGCCTTTTTATCTCGACGAGGAAAAAGGCAAGATCTACCTCGAAATCGCCAACTTGGACAGGGAATTTCTGTACGTAAATTCCCTGACTGCGGGCATCGGCTCCAATGACATTGGGCTGGACCGCGGACAACTTGGGGACGACCGACTGGTCGAATTCCGAAAAACCGGCAACAAGGTTTTTCTGGTCCACAAAAACCTGGGTTATCGAGCCTACACCAGCAATCCCTACGAGGCAAAATCGATTCAGGACGCCTTTGCCGAATCGGTCCTTTGGGGATTTGAGCTGGTGCAAACGGACGGTGACAAGCTGATCGTGGATGCGACCAACTTCTACCTCCAGGATGCCCACGGAGTCGCCGAAACGCTCACCCGATCCCGCCAGGGCAGCTATCGGGTCGAGGCCAGCAGATCCGGCCTGTATCTCCCGACAACCAAAAACTTTCCCCAAAACACCGAAGTGGAAGCCACGATCACCCTGACCGGAACCGGCGCGGGTAGCTATCTGAGATCGGTGACGCCCACACCTGAGGCAGTCACCGTGCGGATGAGACACTCCTTTATCGAGCTTCCCGAACTGTACGCCATGAGGGCATTTGACCCCAGAGGCGGGTTTTTCTCCATCAGCTATCAGGATTATACCACGCCCATTGACCAACCGCTCGTGAAGCGCTTCATCTCAAGACACAGACTGGAGAAAAAGGACCCGAATGCGGCGGTTTCCGAGGTCGTCGAGCCGATTGTTTACTACCTCGACCGCGGCACCCCCGAGCCGGTCGCCTCCGCGCTGATCGAAGGGGGAAACTGGTGGGCCCAAGCCTTCGAGGCCGCCGGGTTCAAAGATGCCTTTCGCGTCGAGCTGGCACCGGAAGGATTGGACCTCATGGATGTGAGATACCACGTGATCCAGTGGGTACACCGCTCCACCAGAGGTTGGTCCTACGGTGCCAGTGTCAGGGATCCGAGAACGGGTGAAATCCTGAAAGGACATGTTTCTTTGGGATCGTTGCGTGTGAGGCAAGATTACCTCATTGCCCAGGGATTGCTGCAGCCATTTGAGGAGGGTAAGCCTGCCGATCCACGGATGATGCAGATGGCACTGGACCGCCTCAAACAGTTGTCGGCGCATGAGATCGGACACACCATCGGCGTCGCACACAGCTATGCCACCTCCCCCGACAACCGTGCATCGGTGATGGACTATCCGCATCCGATGATCACCCAGGGGGCAGACGGAGCGCTGGACTTCAGCCAGGCCTATGACCTGAAAATCGGGGAATGGGACAAATGGGCTATCAAATATGGCTATGGGACTCCGGCACCTGGACAAAGTGAAAAAGAATACCTGCAAAAGACGCTGGAAGATACCTATGCTGCCGGGTTCGAGTTCATCACCGACTCGGATTCCAGAAATCCAAGTGGCGTGCATCCCCGCTCCCACCTTTGGGACAACGGTGCCTCCGCTCCCGACGAACTCCTGCGACTGCTCAAGCTCCGGGAAAACCGGATGAAATCGTTCGGCCTGAATGCCATCCAAACCGGCGATCCCCAGGCGCTCCTGGAAGAGGTCTTTGTGCCCTTGTACCTCATGCACCGCTATCAGTTGGAGGCTGCCAGCAAGCTGGTCGGTGGGGTGGATTTTGCCTACAAGATCAAAGGGGACAACCAGCCGGAGCAAAAACGGATCCCTGCGGGGGATCAAATGAACGCGCTCGACGCGCTCCTGACCGCTATCTCTCCCGAACAACTCGAGGTGCCGGCCCATATCCTGGCCCTGATCCCACCGAGGCCTTATGGCTATGGCCGAAACCGGGAGACTTTTCCTTCCCGCACCGGGCCGACCTTTGATCCGATAGCGCCTGCCGAAAACCTGGTGGATGCGACTTTTGGGTTCCTGTTCGAAAGCGGCCGAATAAACCGGATCTATCTCCAAAACCTGCAGGACAATTCGCTTCCCGGATTGGAGACGGTACTGAACAAAGTCACTTCCCAGGTATTTTCTGCCAACCTGCCCGGCGGGTTGAAAAGTGAAATCAAGCTGATGACAGAAGCCAAGCTGACCGATCACCTGATCACACTTTCCAAAAATCCCAACGCTTCGCAAACCGTCAGGGCACTCATCCGGATGCAGCTTGGAAAAATCGCCGAAATGCCGGGGAGCGGCACTGTCCTGGCTGCCCACAGGAAATATCTTGGGGACAAAGTCGAGGCCTATCTGGATCTGCCCGAAGAACTGACTGCCCAGCAGCCGCTTTCGATTCCGGACGGCGCACCGATCGGAATGGAAGAGATGGGGTGTGACTTTGACTACTAAAGCGAAAAACCGGGCTATTCACCCGGTTTTTTTGTGCCCGTCACAACTTCTAAAAATTTCTATGAATCAGATTATTTACTATTACTTTACCTTTTGGAATATTTGCAGAGAACCGCTGTTTACAAAAGTTGATTTTTTTCAGTATGGGAAACACCAAAAAAAGATGCTTCGTTGTCATGGGTTTTGGGATCAAAACCGACTACATCAACGGACGAAAGCTGGACTTGAACAAGTCCTACCGGCTGCTGATCAAACCGGTGGTCGAAGCCAAAGGAATCGAATGCGTCCGGGCTGACGAAATCACCCATGCCGGATCGATCGACGTGCAGATGTACCGGGAACTGCTGCAGGCCGATTTGGTGATCGCAGACCTGTCCACGCTCAATGCCAACGCGCTTTATGAGCTGGGCGTAAGGCACGCACTCCGCCCCTATACGACCATCGTGATCTCGGAAAACAAGCTGATGTATCCATTTGACCTCAATCACGTGGTGATCCACAGCTACCAGCATCTGGGAGACGCGATTGACTACGAGGAAGTGGAGCGTTTCAGGGCGGCTTTGGGCCATGTGATCCAGTCAGTCTTGGACAAAAAACAGGCTGACAGTCCCGTCTATACCTATCTGAACTCCCTGATTCCGCCCAAGCTCCAAGAGCAAATCGAAAAAGCGGTCGAGGAATCCGAAAAAAAACCGGATCCCCCCGAAATCGGGAAGGCCCTCTCCCTGATCATCCAAGAGGCTGAGGATGCCATCGAAACGAAGGAGTTTGCCAAAGCCAAGAGCCTCTTTCAGACTGCGGTCCTGCTTTCGGGCGGAAACTCCGGCCAAAAAGACACCTACCTCATCCACCGCCTGGCATTCACCACCTACAAGGCCGCCCTGCCGGATCTGCTCACCTCGCTCTATGAGTCCCTGGATCTGCTCAAATCGATCCATCTGGACACTTCCAATGACCCCGAAACCGTCTCTTCGGCGGGGGCAGTGGAGAAAAAGCTCTACGAATGCGGCGAAGGGGACCAGCATCTGGAAAACTCCATCCTGTACTATCAGAGGAGCTTCTACCTCCTCAACAACCGCTACAACGGCGTCAACCTGGCAATGACACTGCTCTATCACGCCACTTCCAGCCTGGCAAAAAACGACCAGGAACGGATCGCGGACCTGATCTTTGCGCAACGGACCTGGAGACGGGTGCTTTACCTCTGCGACCGGGATTGGAAACTGATCGGGGAAAAAGAGAAAAACGACCAGGCCCTGATCAACGACGGCACCAAAGACGGGCAGGAACTTCGGGAATACTACAACAGCCAGAAATACTGGATCTTGGTCAACCGTGCGGAAGCCAATTTCGGCCTTGGGGACTTCGCTGCCCATCAAAAAGCCATCGAGGAGTCGAAAATTATCCCCTTCCACCCCTGGCAGTTGGAAAGCTTTACCGAACAAATCCATAAATTGGAGGCCGAATTGAAGAAAGTGGGGCACCTCCTTGACCCAAAATGGGTTGCCCCAAACTAAGTACCCAAACGCTTGCCCCATACCATGACAAACCCGCTTTTGGCAGACTTTGCCACCCCTTTTGATACCGCCCCTTTTCACCTGATCCAAACCGAACATTTCCTTCCAGCCGTCACCGAGGCCATTCAGATGGCCAAGGCTGATATCGAGAAAATCAAGTCTGAGCCGCTTCCGACATTTGAAAACACCATCGAGGCACTGGATCGATCCGGGAAGAAACTGGGCGTGGTTTCCGCCGTCTTTTTCAACCTCAATTCAGCGGAAACCAACGACGAAATCCAAAAACTGGCGCGGGAAATATCCCCTTTGCTGACCGCACATGCCAACGATGTCCTGTTGGATCCGGAGCTTTTTCAGCGCGCTGCGCAGGTTTTCGGAGAAAAAGAAAGCCTCCCACTGACCGCTGAGCAAGCTACCTTGTTGGAGAAAACCTACAAATCCTTTGTCAGAAACGGGGCAAAGCTGAGTCCCGAATCCGCCGCCAGACTCCGGGAAATCGACCGCCAACTGGCCCAGTCGAGTTTGAAGTTTGGGGAAAACGTCCTCGCCGAAACCAACAAATACGTCCATTTCCTCGAAAATGAACAAGATCTCGAGGGCTTGCCCGAAGGAATCAAAGAAGCAGCAGCCCAGATCGCCGAAGAAAAAGGCCATGCCGGAAAATGGGCCTTTACCCTGGACTATCCCAGCTACATTCCGGCGATGACCTATGCCAAAAACCGCGAACTCCGGAAGACACTCTACCTGGCATACAACACCAAATCCTCCAAAGGAGACGAGCTGGACAACAAAGAAACCATCAAGGAGCTGCTCAGACTTCGCCATGAGCGTGCCAATCTGCTTGGATATTCGACTCATGCAGACTTTGTGCTGGAGGAACGAATGGCCAAAAGCCCCAAGGCAGTGATGGACTTTTTGGAGACTTTTCTTCAAAAAGCCAAGTCCAAGGCTGAAGCCGATGTCCGGGAAGTGGCTGAATTTGCAAAAGAAACAGACGGCCTGGAAAATCTTGAACGCTGGGATTTTGGGTACTATTCCGAGCTGCTCAAGAAGAAAAAATACGCACTCGACGACGAGCTGCTGAGGCCTTTTTTTCAGTTGGAAAACGTCATCGATGGGGTTTTTCAGACGGCTGAAAAGCTCTTCGGGACCACTTTCGCCCCCAATCCCGATATTCCGGTCTATCATCCGGAAGTCACCGCTTACGAAGTAAAAGACCGTGACGGAAAGCATCTGGCGGTATTCTATGCGGATTTTTTCCCCAGAGCGGGAAAACGAAACGGAGCCTGGATGACCTCATTCCGGGGTCAAAGCGTCGAAAACGGGGAAGACCACCGGCCCCATGTCTCCATTGTCTGCAATTTTACCAAACCGACCAAAAGCAAGCCGAGCCTCCTGACCTTCAACGAAGTGACGACCCTGTTCCACGAGTTTGGCCATGCGCTTCACGGGATGCTCGCCAGGGGCACCTATGAGTCGCTTTCCGGTACCAGCGTTTTCTGGGACTTTGTGGAGCTTCCTTCCCAGATTTTCGAAAACTGGTGCTATGAAAAAGAATGTTTGGACCTCTTTGCCAAGCACTATCAGACAGGGGAAAAGATTCCAGCCGAATTGATCGCGAAGATCAAGCATGCCGCCAATTTCCAGCAGGGCTACATGACCCTGCGGCAGATCAGTTTTGGCCTGCTGGACATGGCTTATCACGGTACCCAGCCGAAAAACATTGGCAGCGTGGCAGAATTTGAGGAAGCGGTGATGAAGAAAACCGATTTGCTTCCCAAAGTGCCCGGCACGCTGATGAGCACCAGCTTTTCCCATATCTTTCAGGGCGGGTATTCCTCCGGATACTACAGCTACAAGTGGGCCGAGGTACTGGATGCGGATGCTTTTGAACTGTTTCTCAAACAGGGAATCTTTGATCCGGAAACGGCCCTTTCCTTTGAGAAAAATGTCCTGTCGGCGGGAGGAAGTGAACATCCCAGCGTGCTTTACAAGAGATTTAGAGGAAGGGATCCCAAGCCCGATGCGCTCTTGAAACGATCGGGGCTTCTCTAGGCGGATTGCAAAATTACGGGATAAGCCCTACCTTATTTGAAACCAAATTTTTGACAATATGGAATCCGTCCGCCTCAAAATGCCAGCCTACCTGAAAGCCCTCTCGGTCATGGTTTTCATCATCGTGCTGGTCTTTTTTCTGATTGTGGGCAAGAGCCTGCTGGTTCCGCTTTTTATGGGCGGTTTTTTTGCCATTCTGCTGACTCCACTAAGTATGTTTTTGGAAAAGTACCGGGTGCCCAGAATACTCAGTTGCGTCATCTCACTGCTGGTGATGATCGCGATGGCCCTGGGCTTGATCAGCTTTATCGTCAACAACATCGTCAATTTCACCAAGGATTTCGATGATGTTTCCGGACGTTTGGTCACCGCGGCGGAGCAAATAGATGACTGGACTTTTCAGAATTTCGGAATCAATGAAAACTTTGCCGAAAAAATAGAAACCGAGTATCTCCTCTCCCTGTTGAATGACAACAGCAGGAGCATTTCCAGCTTTGCCTTGAATTCGATCGGTTCGCTCTCCGGCCTGGTCCTGATTCCCGTCTTTATGTTTTTCTTTTTGCTCTACCGGGATCATCTGGCCAAGATGATGATCATGCTCTATCGGGACCAAGATCCCGAATTAGTCAAGCTCCGCATCACCAATCTGAGAAAAGTGATTCAGGGCTATATCGTGGGAGTCGTAAAAGTGATGGTCATTCTGGCCATCCTCAACATCATCGCCTATACCATCATCGGCGTGAAGCATGCGATATTTTTCGGGGTCATCGGCGCCATCCTGAATATCATCCCGTATGTCGGTCCGTTCTTTGGGGTATTGCTTCCGATCATATACGCCTTCCTGACGATGGACAGTATGTTTTATCCCTTTGCCATCTTTGTTTGTTATCAGGGAATCCAGTTGGTTGAGGGCAATTTCCTCACCCCAAAGATCGTCGGCGGCAATGTCAACCTGAACGCATTTATTACCTTCCTTGGCCTGCTGGTCGGAGCCTCGATCTGGGGCGTGGCGGGGATGGTTTTGGTGATCCCGACGATGGCCATTCTCCGGGAGATCTTTGAGCTGAGTGAAACCACCCGGCCGTTTGCCTTGCTTTTGGGGGAGGAAAAAACAGAAACCAAGAAAACACCGAAAAAGGAAACACCGAAAGATGAAGCTAAGGAGTAAGATTTTCTCTGCCCTTTTCCTATTTGCATTAGGCGGCTGCGACAGCATCGAGGACAAAAAGGGGAGATTCCTGCTGAAAGGAAATGAAAAGCTGGAAGAAAATGATCCCAAGTCCGCGATTGGTTTCTACAGTGAGGCCATCGCGCTTGACTCGGCTTATGCCGATGCCTATTTCAACAAGGCCATGGCGCATCTCCGGCTCAATCAGTTGGATGAAACCATCCAGGATCTGAGCAAAGCCGTTCAGTTTCGCCCGGACTATTTCGAAGCTGTCTTCCAAAGAGGCCTCGCCTACCTGGACAACGGGGAATTTTACAAAGCCGAAGAAGACGCCAACCGCCTCCTCCGGCTCGACTCCAACAACTGGAAATCGCACTTTCTTGCCGGACTGAGCCAGGAAAAACTCAAAAAGTATCCCGAAGCGCTCGAAGCCTTCGAAAAAGCGTCGCGCCTCGAACCTGCCAATTCCGACCTTCTGGTCAATCAGGCTACCATTCTTTACTATCAAAAAGACTATGAAACGGCGATGGGGCTGCTTGCCGATGCCGAAGAAATCAATCCGTCCGAACCCAACCTGCACAACCTGAAATCGATGATTCTATTCAGCGAAAAGGACCTGGAAGGAGCATTGGCTTCAGTCGAAAAAGCAATTGCGCTTGAAAACCGGCAGGCTTACTTCTACAACAACAAGGGGCTTTACCTGCTTTTTTTGGACAGAGAGGAAGAAGCCCTCGAACTGATCAACCAGAGCATTCAGATGGATTCCAAGAATCCCTTTGCCTTTCGGAACAAGGGAATCTATTATGTGATGACAGGCGACAAAATCTCCGCACTGCGCTATCTGGAAGAGCTCTCCAAAAGCCATCCCGACATGGAGCTGGTGCAGGAATACTACGAAAAAGCTCAGACTCTATAGTTCCTGTCCAGGGTCACTTCCTTCACTTTCTTGAGCAATTCGTTGGCGTCGATCGGCTTGGCCACAAATCCCTCAAATTCGCATTCATCGATTCGCTCCAGGATCTCCAGCTTGGCTGCGGCGGTCAGGGCGATAATCGGCGTGTCGGAGAATTTCTTGATCTCCAAAGTGGCCTCAAACCCATCCATCTCGGGCATCTGGATGTCCATCAGGATACAGTCGTAGTTTCCGCTTCGGGCTGCTTCCACGGCCTCTTTTCCATTGTGAACCCGATTGAAGGTATAGCCCCATTTTTTGATGATCTTGCCCAATACCAGTGCGTTCACTTCATTGTCTTCCGCCATCAGCAAGTGCAGCCCGTCAAAAGACCTCTGGAAATCGCCTTGGCTTGGAGTCGGGCTGATCCCCTCCTGGGCGATGTCAAACTCCAGTTCAAAATAGAAGGTGCTGCCTTTGCCGATTTCGGATTCAAGGCGGATTTCCCCACCCATGAGGTTCAGCAGTTTTCTGGTGATCGAAAGCCCCAGACCGGTACCGCCATATTTTGAGCTGAAGGTGGGCCTCACTTGGTCAAAGTCGTTGAAAATCCTTTCCTGATGTTCCGCTGCGATGCCGATTCCGGTATCCTTTACCGAGAAATGCACCCGGACCCTGTTCCTGATTTGTCCCAAAAGTTCGATTTTCACCGCTACATTCCCCTCATGGGTAAACTTGAGCGCATTGGTGATCAGGTTGTTCATCACCTGCGAAAGCCGGGTTTTGTCGGCTCTTACCTGGATGTCAAGTCCTTCGGAAAGGCTAAGCTCCAGTTTGTTTCTGCTGTCTTTGGCATGGAATGACAGGCCCTTGATGACCTGTTCCATCAGACCTTTCAGGTTCACGGGACTGGCCTCGATGGTCAGTTTTCCGGCTTCGATCTTCTGAAAGTCAAGCAGGTCATTGATCATGATGATCAGGTTGTCCACCGCAAAATTGATGGTGTTCAGCGCAGACTTCTGGTTGTCGGTCGGATCTTCGTGAAACAGCGAATACACCGATCCTGAGATGGCATTCAGTGGCGTTCGGAGTTCATGGCTGATCATGGAGAGGAAATCAGACTTGATCTGGTTTGCTTTCTCCGCAGCCAGCCGGGCCTCGTCCAGTTTCGCCTCAAATTCCTTTTGCTTGGTAATGTCGGTCAGGTATCCATACCAGACCATCTCGCCGGTTTCCAGTGCCTGCGGTCTTGCGGCTCCCAAAACCCAGCGGTATTCCTGGCCGGGGGATCCGGACTTGACCCGAAACTGACACTGCCAGGGCTCCAGCTTTCGCGCGGAAGCGACCGAGGACATAATGACCAGCGGCAAGTCCTGGGGGTGCACTTTGGAGATCGCGGCGGAGACGTCGGTGAATTGGTGGATCTCCTCCGGGGAAAGTCCCAGCACCGTGTCGATTCCCTTGGAAAGGAACGAAAAATTCATCTGCCCCTCGGAATTCAGCACGAGCTGATACAAGCCGCCCGGCACCTGCTCCGTGAGGTTCACCAAGAAGTCACTGCTTGCCTCTACTTTCTTTTCCAGGTCGATTTTTTCCGTAATGTTTCGGAAAGAAAGCGTGACATATTCCGCGTGGTTTAGAATCACCTTTTTGGAGGCCACTTCCAAGGGCAGCTTCATCCCGCCCTCACCGATCAAATGCGCCGAAAACCTCGAAACGGATCCGTCACCAGCCGGAGCCGACAGCCATTCAGACCAATGGTTGGATTCCTTCAGAAAAGCGTCCAGATTTTCAAGATGGAGGATGGGTGTTTGCTCTTCGTAGCCGAAGAGTGCGTTTGCTTCCTTGTTTGCCAAAAAAACCTTTCCGTCGGGCTGCACGACCATCATCGCCTCGGGACTTTCCAGCCAAAGATCCAGGCGCATTTCAGACTCCTTTCGGAGTGCCTGACTCTGGCTGTCGTCCCAGATTACCCCCCAGACTTCCGACTGGCTTTTCTCCGGAACAAAGGCCGAAAATGCCAGGTTCCGGTTTTCCGAGACTTTCAGCATCCCGTCAAACTCCCGCTGGGAACCGGGAGAAGAAACAGCCTCGCCCAGCTGGGCCAAAAAGCTCTCCCGGACGGAGTCTTGGTCATAGTCTTTCCCCAACAGCTCTGACAGGATCGTCTCGGCGGCCGGCTCCAGGTTCAGTTGCTTTTTACCAAGATCCAGTACCCAGTTGCCCGATTTGGCCAATTCTGGTGCCCTGTCCTTTAGGGCAAGGAGTTTTTTGTCGTTGTTTTGCCGCTCAACCCGGTTTGAAATATCCCTTGCAATGACAAAAAAGGTATCGGGATTAAACTGTACCGAGCATTCCAGGTGGCGATAGGCACCGTCTTTGGCCTTGAATCTCATCTCGAAAAAAGCCACTTCCAGGCTTTCCTGATGGAGTTTCCAAATTTCCTGAATTCTCCGGAGATCCTCTTGGTGGATAAAATGGCACAGGCTCGTATTGAGCAGTTCCTCGGTCTCGTAACCCAACACCGGCAAAACGGTCGGGTTGAGGTAGGTCATGTAGTCCGATCTGCCGATGCCGATCAGGTCCAGCTTCGAAGTAAAAAACTGATAGGTCTCTTTCTTGCTTGGCAGGCCGTGGGTTTTTATTTCTTTCCCCTTGTAAAAGAGGAAATAGTTGGATCCGCTGTCCTGCGGCAATTCCAGCTTGAAAGAATAGTCTTTCCTGCCGTGCGACAGAATCAATTCCTCCTTGAAGATATAGGCATTGATGTCCAAGCCCAAGCCTACCAGAGACCTGTCGGCCAAGGATTCGCCAAGCTGCTCCTCAAAGGATTCGTTGGCGTAAAAAACAGAATAGGGATAGGTATCATCGGCAAGAAAGACCATTTCCGACGACTCGTAAATGATCTTTTTAAACGTGCTGTTTATGCCTTTGTCCTGCATCGACTTGGAAATTGCTGTCCTTTCTCAACGGAAAATGGCCAAAAGGCCATTCCGATGCCGTAAACATACAGCAATTTGCATTTCGTGGCAAGTTTTATTTATTATAGATACATTTTTTTGCAGAAAATCAAATCCCAAACTCCACTTGGAAGGTCGCAAACCAAAAGTTGCTGGTGTGGATGAGTTCGATCTGTTTGTTGGACCAGGAATAGCCTACATTCCCCTGGATCTTGATCCGGTGGCCGTTGACGTACCGGGTATACCCCATTGCGGCCTCGTCTCCCTGGTCTTCGTACATTTCCACTTCCTTCGTCGGCCGGACCGAGGAATACCTCAGGGCCAGTTCGGATTTTCGGGAAATCATCCGGCTGAGGTGTAGGTTGTTTCCCGTCCCTACCCAGACTACCTTGGTATCGCCCGCTTCGTTGTGGGTAAACGGATTTGGGGCGGTTCTCTGAAAATACTCGGCCATCACGGCCCAGCCCATGTATTTGAACATGGCATCCGCAATAAAGACCTGCAAATCCCTCGCTTCATAGAGCGTCGACCCCAGTTGGCCACGGGCTCTCACGGCCTGGTCGTTGTAGTTGTAGGTGACGCCTACCGAAAGCTTGGGGGTAGCTTCAAACTCCAAATCGCCCTCAGAATAGTCTCCGGAATTGAGGAACATGCCGAAGGGCAGGTATTCAAACCGTCCCGTGTAGCTCAATCCCCCGTCGCCCGGTGAGGAATTTCTCCCCTCCCCGGTGTTTATTGCGCCTTTGAGCTGGTAGTTTGCCCGCCCCTTGGTGGGAAGGGTATAATACCCAAAAAAACCGAAGTCCCGATCCAAGGTGAAGACACCGTTTGCAACAGACCTGTCGGCAAACTGCAGATTTCCGGAACTGATCACCCGCTCCCGGTTGCCGGGCAGCTTTCCCTGGCCAAAACCGACGTAGAAGTTGTCGGCGAAATAATAGTAGATCATCGCATCTCTGATAGGCTGCGCGTAAGTGCCGCTCTCCAGGTCCAAGTCTGCTTTCGAAAAGCCCAACTGGATGTAATACTGCATCCTCGGATTGAGCACATAGCCGTCCAGTCTCAGCCGCAGCCTCCGTACCCTAAAATCGGTCTGCTCGATGGAAAAGTCTTCCCCACTTTCGGTTCGAACCCCAAACCTGTTCTGCATCCTAAATCTGATATTGAGCAGGAAGAGCGAATCTTTGGAAATACTTATCCCCTTGTCCACATTGATGAGGGCCCTTTCATCGGATTCATTTTGCGCAAATCCCGGACTAAAAGCCAGAACAAAACCCAAAACGGACAAAACAAAACACAAAGATTTTCTCATGGGAAACAGGAAAAGCCGCAACCACGGGAGTCACGGCTTTTGAAGTAGTTGATTGAAACTGTTAGGCTTTGGCTTTGATCAGATTCAATGCGGCACCCGCCTTGAACCATTCGATCTGGCCTTCATTGTAGGTATGGTTGGCAGAGATCACATCCCGGCTTCCATCGCGGTGGTTGAGCACAATCTGCAAGGGCTCGCCCGGAGCAAACACCGTCAAGCCGAGGATATCGACGGAATCATCTTCCTGGATCAGTTCGTAGTCTGCCGGATTTGCAAACGTCAAGGCCAGCATCCCCTGCTTTTTCAGGTTGGTTTCGTGGATACGGGCAAAAGACTTCACCAAAATCGCACGAACGCCCAGAAATCTGGGCTCCATGGCCGCATGTTCTCTGGAGGATCCTTCCCCGTAGTTTTCGTCACCAACCACGATCGATCCGATTCCCTGCGCCTTGTAGTGTCGCTGGGTAGCAGGCACTTCTCCGTATTCGCCGGTGAGCTGGTTTTTTACCGAGTTGGTGGAATCGTTATAAAAATTGACCGCCCCGATCAGCATGTTGTTGGAGATATTGTCCAGATGCCCCCTGAACTTCAGCCAAGGTCCGGCCATGGAGATGTGGTCGGTGGTACATTTTCCCTTTGCCTTGATCAGCAGCTTCAGGCCTTTGAGGTCCGTGCCTTCCCAAGCCTGGAAGGAATCAAGCAACTGCAGGCGGTCAGACTTCGGATCCACGATCACGCTCACCTTGGAGCCGTCTTCTGCCGGAGCCTGATAGCCCGCATCCTCTACCGCAAATCCCCTGGTGGGGAGCTCCAGGCCAGTCGGCTCGTCCAATCTTACCGCATTGCCGTCGGAATTGGTCAGTGTGTCCACCAGTGGATTGAAGGTCAAGTCACCGGCAATTGCCAGGGCAGTGACGATCTCCGGAGACGCCACAAACGCATGGGTATTGGGATTGCCGTCCGCACGCTTGGCAAAGTTTCGGTTGAAAGAGGTGATGATGGAGTTTTTCTCCTGCTTTTCGGCACCGTGACGGGCCCACTGGCCGATGCAAGGCCCACAGGCATTGGCCAAAACCACACCGCCCATTTTGCCGAACGTGTCCAAAAACCCGTCCCGCTCCACGGTGTAGCGAACTTGCTCCGAACCCGGAGTGATGGTGTACTCTGATTTTGCAACCAATTTTTTGTCGACCGCCTGCTGGGCCAATGATGCCGCCCTGGAAATATCCTCGTAGGAAGAGTTGGTGCATGAGCCGATCAAGCCCACATCGAGTTTTGCAGGCCAGCCGTTTTCCCTCACCGCGGCTGCAAACTTTGAAATCGGCCAAGCCAAATCCGGTGTGAAGGGGCCGTTGACATGAGGCTCCAGTTCGGAAAGATTGATTTCGATCACCTGGTCAAAATATTTTTCGGGACTTTCGTAGACCTCGGCATCGCCGGTCAGGTGCTCGGCAATCGAGTCAGCCATGGCAGCGACATCCGCACGGCCGGTTCCCTGGAAATATGCGGCGGACTTTTGGTCGTATCCAAAGATGGAGGTGGTTGCCCCGATCTCTGCGCCCATGTTGCAGATGGTGCCTTTTCCCGTTGCGGAAAGGGAACGGGCCCCCTCGCCAAAATATTCAACAATGGCACCGGTTCCGCCCTTGACGGTCAGGATACCGGCCACTTTCAAGATCACGTCTTTGGCAGAAGTCCAGCCGGACATCTTTCCGGTCAGCTTCACACCGATCAACTTTGGGAATTTCAGCTCCCAAGCCAAGCCTGCCATCACGTCGCAGGCATCCGCACCGCCGACACCGATGGCAATCATGCCCAGACCGCCGGCATTCGGGGTGTGTGAGTCAGTGCCGATCATCATTCCGCCTGGGAAGGCGTAATTTTCCAAAACTACCTGGTGGATAATCCCCGCTCCCGGCTTCCAGAAGCCGATTCCATATTTGTTGGAGACAGAAGCCAAAAAGTCGTAAACCTCCCTGTTTTTATCCTTTGCCTTGCTGAGGTCTTTTTCCGCACCGATCTCCGCTTGGATCAGGTGATCGCAGTGAACGGTGGAGGGAACGGCAACTTTGTCGCGGCCGGCCTGCATAAACTGCAACAGGGCCATCTGCGCCGTAGCATCCTGCATGGCCACCCTGTCCGGCTGAAAGTCAACATAAGACGCACCTCTTTTATATGCCTGAGAGGCAGGACCTTCGGCCAAGTGAGCGTACAGAATTTTTTCAGTCAAAGTAAGTGGTCGCCCCACAGCCTTTCGAGCTGCTGCGATTCGCTCCGGAAACCGGGCATACACCTCTTTGATCATCTCGATATCAAAAGCCATTGTTTTGGATATTTAGGTGGATAAAAGGTTCGATTTTTCGAACGCGAATATAGGGAAAAGCCCCAAGAAAAGGTAATTGAAAAGCAATCTGCCTCATGGGCTTTGTCCCAATTTCCCCCGAAAGCCCGATGCGGTCCATCTCGAAAAAAAGGAAGGTCCGGGGGCTTTTTCCCCAGCCCACCCCAACCTCGCAGCACGCAAAAATGATCCGCCCATCCGATACCCCGATCCCGCAGCCCCAGAAATGGGCCTCCCCGTGGCAAATCCGGATTCAATCCGGATTTTCGACAAAACTGCACCGGCTATGACCGGATATTTTTCCAGTTTGAATTATTCGCCTATTATTGGGTTCTCAATCGTTCCAAAAACCCAAATAAACTTGAGGACCCCTTAATTTTCATATGGAATTCCTATTCAATCCGTATGCCTTGACTCTGATCATCTCAAGTTTGCTGGTAGGGGGACTTTCGGTTTACATCGGTTTCAAATTGGAAGATTCCGTGAGATGGATCGTATTCACGATGCTGTCCTTTTCGGTCTGGGGATTTTTCTACGGCATCGAACTGACCGTCCAAACGGTCGACCACATGCTTGTTTGGAGCAAATTCCAGTATATCGGGCTGGTATTGGCCCCTGCCTGCTGGCTTGTTTTCACCCTGAAATACACCGGTTTTGACACCTCCGGGAAGCCCTGGGTCTACCCGGCGATTTTCGTCCTTCCCTGTGTCACCTACCTGATTGTCCTGACCAATTCCTGGCACCACCTCCACTACCAAAGCAACTGGCTGATCACCGGCGGCCCTTTCCCGATTTTGGGAATCGAAAAAGGGGGCTGGTATCCCGTCCAGGTCGTGTACTCCTATTTCTTTTACTTTTTGGGCACTTCCATCCTGTGGAGAAGATTCCAACATGCCAATCTGCACTTTCGCCGTCAGACCCGCCTGCTGATCATTGCCGGCCTGTTTCCGCTGGTGGTCAATGTCCTTTACCAGTTTTCCTGGTTCAAGCCCTATGAAGGACTGGACATGACGCCCTATGCGTTCCTACTGACTTACCTGCTGATCTCGATTGCGATTTTGAGGTTCAACCTGTTCGACCTGAAGCCTGTGGCACGGGAAAAAATCCTGGAGATCATGACCCGCGGAGTGATTGTCTTCGATCACCGGCATACGGTCGTGGACTTCAATTCGGCCGCGAGACAATTTTGGAAAAACCCCGGAGATCTGAAAATCGGAGCTTCAGCCAAACAACTTTTTGGGTCAAAACCCGAAATTTTGGACTTGCTCGGCCAGCAGGAGCACCAATCCCTCCAATTCCGCGTCCATCATGGCGAAATCGCCCGGGATCTCAAGGTCGAAGCAGTCCCGATCTCCGACAGCAGTGCCACTGTTTCGGGTGTGTTGCTGCTTTTCGAAAACATCACCGAGCAAATCAAGATAAACGAGCAGCTAAAAACCCAAGCCTCCGAACTCCGGCAGTTGAATGACCTGAAGGACAAGTTTTTCAGCATCATTTCCCATGACCTCAAAGGCCCTGTTTTCGGGGTCAAGGAACTGGTTCACCTGACCCAAAACGGGATCGTCACCGAGGAGGAATTTCTGGAAATGCTTCCCGAAATCTCCAGAAGCATGGAGCATGTGGCCATCCTGCTGGAAAACCTCCTGGCATGGACCAGCTCACAGCTTCGGGGAGAATACGTCCAGCCGCAAATTTTGGACCTGCACAAACTGATCGGCAGCCAAAAAAACCTGCTGGACCGGATCGCCGGGGAAAAGTCCATCACCCTGGAACTGGAGGGGTTTGATGACACCTGGGTGAATGCCGACAAAAACATGCTGGAGCTGATCATCAGGAACCTGGTCTCCAACGCCATCAAGTTTTCAAATCCCGGCACCAGGGTTTTGGTTTCCTGTGAGAAGCTGGAGGAAAAGCTCAAACTCTGCGTCAGGGACTATGGCGTGGGCATTTCCGAAGAAAACCTGCAAAAACTCAATGCCGGCATCTCCTTCTCCACCAGAGGCCAATCCAACGAAAGCGGAACCGGGCTAGGGCTGCTTCTCGTGAGGGAATACACCGTCAAAAACGGCGGCACGCTGACGATCAGCTCCCGGCTGGGCGAAGGGACGAGATTCTGCGTCACCCTCCCAAAAGCCGGCCGGCCAGCTCAGGTTTCCTGATCCAATCCCAAAAGAAACTTCAGGGTGTCCACCTTGTCGGCATAATCCCAAGGCTTGGGGTATTGCGCCTCCCCAAATCCGATGGCACCGGGGATGGTTTTGGGATCACCCACCACACACTGGATCTTGGAAGCGTCGGAATCCAGCTTCTTCAGAAGCTCCTCCCGATCCCCATAGATTTCATAAAAAAGCACCGCAATGGGAGAAACCAGCTCACTGCTTTCCTTCAGGATCAAAAAGCCATTGTCAAGATGCGCATCGCCGTTGACCAGGTAGATGGACTTGTTGTATTCGTAGTTGTTGAGGTATTTGTGGTTTTGGGCGACCCCTTTAAACTTCTCCAAAACGTCCAACAGATGCACCAAATGCGCTTCATCCTTCACAAAAATCTTTGAGACATTCCTGCATCCCAAGCCGAAATAGAGGAAGATGTCCTGCCCGAGTTTTTCGAGTTCTTCCGGCGTTTCGTCTCCGCCCAGAACCGCGACCGAAGTCCGGTTGGCGCGGATGATGTTGGGATACTTTCCGAAATAGTAATGGAAATACCGGGCCGAGTTGTCGCTGCCTGTGGCGATATACGCATCCATGCCTTTCAGCATCTCCTCGATTCGGATGAAGCTTTCAAATCTTGGCTCCAACTCGATGAGACGGTCGATCAGCCATTTTGGAAAAAAGGCATCGGAGGAGCTCAGCTTCACCGCCGCAATATTCCCGGAAATCAGCACACACATCAGGTCGTGAAATCCCACCCCGGGAATGTTGCCGGCCATCAGTATCCCGACTTTCTTCGGGGTCGCGTTTTCGGGCAAGGCGTAGGCTTCCAGCCACTTGGCAAGGTTTTCGGTATCCAAAAGCCCGGCAAGCCCCACAAGCGCCGACTCCATCGAAACCGCGGTAAACCAGCTATTTTGGTTGTTGGCTCTCCGAAACAGGTATTCTTTCTCTTCGGTATCCAAGCCCCTGATCAGTTTGCCCAAATCCGAGAATGCACTGATCCGATTTTGGGGCGACAATCCTTGCTTCATGCCCCAAAGGTACCAAAAGAGGGCTAAGCTAGAATGAAATTAAATTAATTAGTATGACAACTTTTTATTGCCTTGGAGCTTGTGAGGTCGTACTTTTGGGCTTCAAATAGATTGAACCATGGCTATAATGATTACAGACGAATGCATCAATTGCGGTGCATGCGAACCTGAATGTCCGAATACAGCGATTTACGAAGGTGGTGTCGAATGGACTTGGGGCGGCGGCACCAAGCTGAAAGAAGTGACTCTTGAAGACGGCACGGTGGTACCCGCCAACGAAAAACAAGAGCCGGTGTCAGACGAGTTTTATTATATCGTGACCGCAAAATGCACCGAATGCAACGGCTTCCATGAAGAGCCACAATGCGCCGCGGTATGTCCGGTGGATTGCTGTGTGGATGATCCCGACCATCCGGAAACAGAAGAAGAGCTGCTGGCCAAAAAGGCCTTTATGCACGGGGAATGAGCGCGGCGAAAGCCGCTTTTTTTCTTTTATGACCGGCAGGTTTTTGCTGATTTTAAACTCTTTGTGCCGGTTTGTTGGAAACTTTCCAAAAAAAGTATCCCCCCGCTTTGATTTCTATATCGCTTTTGTTTTATCTTAGGCGACCAGTTTATAAACCAAAAACCCTAATCCGGAAGCACTGTGGACGATCACCGAGGATACGACAGAGAGGAGATTTTCTCCAAAAAAGTAAAAGCAGGAAAAAGAACCTATTTTTTTGACATAAAATCCACCCGTGCCAACGACTTCTACATCACGATCACCGAGAGCAAAAGAAGGACAAACGGAGACAGTTTCACCTACGAAAAACACAAAATCTTCCTCTACAAAGAGGATTTCTTCAAATTTGCCAACGCGCTCAACGAAGCGGTCGACCATGTGAAAAACGAGCTGATGCCGGAGGTTGATTTTGAGCAGTTCGAAAACGAAGACTCGGAAAATGAGATCAACGACGAGCTGAAATGGGAATAAATTCCCCCCGTCTGGGCGGTTGTTTATCCGCCACGGATTGAAGTATATTTGAGGAGGCAGGTGCCTCCTTTTATTTTGTTGTTTTATGCAGCGGTTTTTCATTTATCTGGTTCTTTTCATTGGGGCATTTTTGTTGTTTGGCTGGTATTTTTCCAATATCACGCTATACCTAATCCTCTCGCTGATCATCGCGGCGCTGCTCCGTCCGCTCACCAACCGGCTGAACGACTTCCATCTGGTGAAACAGCACATCCCCAGGTGGACGGCCATCCTGATCTCCTATGCGTCCATCATCCTGTTGATGTTCCTGCTGAGCTTGCTGTTTTTGCCCCTGATCAACAATCAACTGATCATCCTGTCGGAGATGGATCTGGAAGGGATCTACCTCCAGGTGCAGGAACCCATCGAACGGATAGAGCGGGTGCTTTTCCGGTACCAGTTGCTGGAAAACAAACCGGGATCCCTCTTTGAGGAGCTGAAAAGCTCCGTCATCGCATTTATAAAAACGTTCGACTTTGGCGGCTTCATCAGCGGCTTGGTCAATCTGACCAGCAGTCTGCTGGTCGGCGTGATGGCCGTTGGGTTCATCACGTTCTTTCTCCTTCTGGAAAATGGTCTTTTGCGGCGAAACCTGCTGAACCTGATTCCCAACGCCTATTTTGAGCTTTCGGTGGCGACTTTCACCAAGGTGGAAAAACTGCTGTCCAACTACCTCTTTGGACTCTTGATCCAGATGCTGTTTATCTTTTCGATCGCCAGCCTGGGGCTGACGATTGCCGGGGTGGACTATGCGCTGACCATCGCCCTGTTTGCCGCGGTCGCCAACCTGATCCCCTATGCCGGGCCGATCCTGGGTGCTGTTTTTGGGATTGTCGTGGGAATCTCGACGGGCACTTTTGCCAGCGATGCCGAATACACCTACTTCCTTGTCAAGACGTTGTCGGTGTTCGCGCTGGTACAGCTCACCGACAATGTGCTACTCCAGCCGATGATTTTCTCCAAATCGGTGAAGGCACATCCTCTTGAGATATTTGTTGTTATCTTTGCCGGGGCAAAAATCGCCGGCATCGTGGGGATGATCTTTGCGATTCCGGTTTATACCATCTTCAGGGTTTCGGTGATGGAATTCTACGAGGGGTACAAGGCCTATAGAATCTTTAAAATTAAAGCAACGAATTAATGGCATTACAATGTGGCATTGTTGGACTTCCGAATGTAGGCAAGTCCACCTTGTTTAACGCGCTTTCCAGCGCCAAAGCAGAAGCGGCTAACTTCCCTTTTTGTACCATCGAACCCAACGTAGGCGTGGTGTCTGTCCCTGACAAAAGACTGCAGGTCTTGGAGGGACTGGTCAACCCACAGCGGATAGTGCCCACGATCATCGAATTTGTGGACATCGCCGGACTGGTGAAGGGAGCATCCAAAGGGGAAGGCCTTGGAAACAAATTCCTTGCGAATATCCGGGAAGTCAATGCCATTATCCACGTGATCCGATGCTTCGAAGATGACAACATCGTCCACGTGGCAGGCGGAGTGGATCCGGTTTTTGACAAAGAAGTCATCGACACCGAGCTCCAACTGAAAGACCTGGAATCTGTCGAAAAGAAAATCCAGCGGATCGAGAAGATCGCCAAATCAGGGGATGCAAAAGCCCGGGCCGAGCTGGAAGTCCTCAACCGCTTCAAACAGGGATTGACCTCGGGCCTGAATGCCCGTGCGATCGAAGCGGACAAAGAAGAACTGGAGGTGGTCAGGGACCTGCACCTCTTGACGATCAAGCCGGTACTTTATGTGGCCAACGTGGACGAGGGGAGCATTTTGACGGGCAACAAATTCGTGGAAACCCTGAAAGAAAAAGTGAAGGAAGAAAATGCCGACGTGATCCTTCTTTGCGCAGCACTCGAGTCACAAATCGCCGAGTTTGAAGACGCCGACGAAAAGGCCATGTTTCTGTCGGAATATGGGCTGGAGGAAAGCGGACTGAATCGCCTGATTTCCGGTGCCTATACCTTGCTCGATCTGATCACCTATTTTACGGCGGGTGTTCAGGAGGTCCGTGCCTGGACGATCAAAAGGGGCTGGAAAGCACCTCAGGCAGCAGGAGTGATCCACACCGATTTTGAAAGGGGTTTTATCAAGGCCGAAGTGATCAAACTTGCGGACTATGTGCAGTTCAGGACCGAGGCAGGCTGCCGTGAAAACGGAAAAATTGCAATTGAAGGCAAAGAATATGTAGTCCATGATGGAGACATCATGCATTTTAGGTTCAACGTTTGACTTTTTTTGAAATTTATTCGTATTTTTGACACCTGCTTATCCACCCATAAGTATTTTAATTCACCATTTGTCTCATTTTATTTTTAAATCACCGTGAGAGTTAGACTAATATTTTCACTAAAAAACAAAGGCTCCTATTTGCCTTTTCACCACCAGTATATCCTGGCGCAATTCCTCAAGGGGCTGATTGTCAAAGGAGGTAGGGAAGAATTCTTCAACTACAACTACTTCAATTTCTCCGGCCTGAAAGGCCAGACAAAAGTGAGTAGAAGTGGCTTGCACTACTATTCCAGTCTGGTGACGCTCGTCCTTTCTTCACAAAGCGAGGACTTCATGGATTACTTGCTGGAGCAGGTTTTTGCGACGCCAAAAATCGAACTCGGCAACTTGATCCTGTCGCCGGAGTACACCGAATTGGAAACCGAGCCCACGCTGGAGACCAACAACAAGTTCGTGTGTATCTCCCCGCTCGTGCTGATTACCCCCGCATTCAATGAGGAAGCCGGCAAGCGATTCATCAACCCGGACAGCGACGAGTTTTCCGATTTGCTCTATGAATCTACCCTGACCCGAATGGAAAAGTCGGGCTGGTACACTCCGGAGCAGATGGAATCTTTCTTCAAATTCCAGGTGGTGCCCGACATGGTTTATGTAAACAAACTGAAGGAGCAGCAAAAGAAATTCGCAAGAATCTATGCTGTCTATGACATGGACGTGAAGTACGAAGTGAGGGGGTACACCCTTCCGTTCACCCTGTACGCAGCACCCGAAGTGCAGGACTTTGTGTTCAAATGCGGCTTGGGCGCTTTCACCCACAAAGGCTTCGGGATGCTGGATTTGGCAAACCACCCTTCTGGCAACCGCACCACCACTTACAAGTTTAAGCGCGAAGGCTTTGTCCCTTACAAGCCGACCGAGCGGATCAGACAAAATGTCGCCCCTCCCGCTGAAGAAGGCAACGAAAGCGATCCACCCGAAGAGCTGTGATCACAAAATCCTCCCAAATCGGGAGGATTTTTTTTGAAAGGTGCCCAATTTCGGTCCCGCTATCGGGATCGGATTTACAGTTTCGGATTTGCACCCGACATCGGTCATCCGACACCTTTCGGTCTTCTATCTTCCCACACCGGACATCATTCTCACTTTTTCAGGCTTCTTCCTACACCGGACATCCAACGGTAATTTCCCCATTCATGGATGTTTTTTAGAGCCTTCTTCGGTTAGGATGCAGGTAGACGTATCCGGCCAACTGGTCATACCGGGATCCCAAAGCCCGGTAGTAAACCAACACCTCGTATTCATTTTCGGTCTCGAAAAAGCTCCCCTCGATCGGGTCGGAATCATAGCCATCCTGAGTCACAAACCCATACTGGTAATCATACCAGCCCTGCTTCAGAAGCAGTGAAGTGCTGTAATGGCCCGTTCTCGGATCATAGGTCATCTTGGATTCGGGACTGTTTCCCCAGGCGGTCAAAGCCCCCAGCATTCGAATGTCCCTGCCTGGATCCGCCCCAAGATAAAAAGTGGTGTACATGTATTCGCTTTCGACCTCCGGATTGCCGCCCGGACGGTCATTGGTGTACACCATGTACTGGCCGTTCAGATCCAGGTATTGGGAATACACCCCTCCAGGCCTGGGTTTGTCTGCCAGGGCATTTGCAAAGATCACCGTCTCCTCCACTTTCACCTCCGCTATGTTCACGCCGGTGGCGCGGATAAACCTCAAATCCACAAACCTGAATTCATTTCCGGCCCGGAACGTGCTGGAACCGTCAAAAGGCTCATAGCGGATACTTTTTGCATTTTGGTTGAGAAATGTCGGCTTGGCCAAAAACTTGGCGTTGTCCCAGCGTTGGTTTTGCCGGATGAGCACTTTCACCTGGGTGGTGGGATCCGTCATGTCGACTCTGGAATAATTGACCGCCACATTGATCTGCTGGAGTGCCCTTCGGTCTTCCGTCTGGGTAGGCGGTACCACCGATGCGCCCACCGTGAAAAGCTCCTCATACACCATGAATCTCCGGGTAAGCACCACCTCATTCTCGTTTCGGTTCCGATAGACTTTCAGCACATAGTTTCCCGACTTGGTGACCCTGGGAACGGTGAAGACATAGTGGATGTAGGGGATTCGGGTGTTGATCGAATAGCTGTATTCCTGGATGTTATACTCGTTGAAAGACACCGAAAAGTCATTGTCCCGAAGTGCGGACTTTTGCCAAGTGGCATCGCAGTGGATCAGCTTGACCGAATATTGCTCGGGATCGTAGGCGATGTCGTCGAAGAGCAAAACCAGGGGCCGGGAATCACTGATGGCCACCACCGGCGCATCCAACTGGCTGTCCCGCTGCAGTCCCAAAGGAAACAACCGGACGGATTGGACATGCTCAGAGTGGACTTTGTCCTCCAGCACTTGGGAAAACAAGGCCCCACTGCGGATCAAAACCAGGAAGAAAAGGGAAACCAAAGGCTTTTTGGACATGCGTTCAAAATAAAGAATTTAGCCCAATTCCCTTCAATTAACCGGCCAATTCCTGAAGGGAGGAAATCTGGTCCACCAGTTGCTCCCATTTTGCATTGGCTTCGCAGAGGCTGTTTTGGATGCTTTGATAGCTCTCCTGAATCTTCTGGGTTTTGGTTTCGTCCTCATAGACCGAGGGGTCGGCCATTTTCTCCTCCGTTTCGGCTTTCAAGAGATCCAGGGATTCGATTTCTTTCTCGATCTTCTGGAGCTGCTCCTCCAGCTTCTTGAGCGCTCTTTTTGCCTGCTGGACCTCGGAGGGGTCTTTCTGCACGATCGGCTGGGCTTTTTTCTCGGTTTTCTCCACGGCGGGGGATGGCTTTGCTTCTGCCTGCTGGCTTTTCCAAAACTCATACTCGTCGTAGGTACCCGGATATTCCTTGATTTCGCGGTCTTCGATGTACCAGATTTTGTTGGCGACACCCTTGATGAAATGGCGGTCGTGGGAAACCGTAATAAACGTCCCCTCGTACTGCTGCAAAGCCTGGATCAGGATGTTGACCGACTGAAAGTCCAGGTGGTTGGTCGGTTCATCGAGGAGTAGGAAATTCGCTTCCGAAATCAGCGTTTTCGCCAATGCCACCCTCGATTTTTCGCCCCCTGACAGCACTTTGATCTTTTTGAACACTTCCTCATTGGAAAAAAGGAAGCAGCCCAACACGCCACGAAGCTCCATTTCCGACTTCTTGCTTCCCGCCTGAGCCATTTCCTGGATGATCTCGTTGTCTAAGGTCAAGGCTTCCAACTGATGCTGCGCAAAGAACGCCTTGATCACATTGTGCCCCTCTGTCCTTGCCCCCTGAATCTGCTCAGTGCCAGCAATAATCCGAAGCAAGGTTGATTTCCCCTTCCCGTTGGCACCGATCAAGGCGATCTTATCGCCTCTTTCGATCCGGGCAGTAGTATTTTTCAGAATCACCAGATCGCCATAGGCCTTGGAGACATGATCCAATACGACCACATCCCGGCCGGATTTCTGGGAAAACTTAAATTTAAAGTTCACAAAAGCCTCGTCATTGACCACTTCATTGACCCGGTCCATCCGGTCCAAGGCTTTGATCCTGGACTGCACCTGATTGGACTTGGTGGCTTTGGCCCGGAACCGCTCGATAAACCGCTCCGTCTGCTTGATCATCTGCTGCTGGTTTTCGTAGGCGTTTTGCTGCAGCTCCATCCGTATTTTTTTCTCTTCCTTGTAGAAAGAATAATTGCCCGGATAAGATGTCAGGGTTTGGTTGGCCACTTCTACCGTGGTACTGATGCAGTTATCCAGGAAAGTCTGGTCGTGGGACACGACGATCACGGCTCCCTCGTAGTTTTTGAGGTAGTTTTCCACCCACTGGATGGACGGCAGATCCAGGTGGTTGGTCGGTTCGTCGAGCATCAGCAGGGAGGGCTTTTCCAGCAGCAGCTTGGCCAGCATCACCCGCATCCTCCATCCGCCGGAAAACTGCCGAAGCGGCTTTTCCAAATCCTTGGTCTGAAATCCGATTCCCTCCAAAACTTCCTCGGCTTTGGCCTTGATCGTGTATCCTTCATTGCTTTCGAAGCGATCCTGCAGATTGGCCAGGCGGTTGATGATCTCCTCAGAATAGTCTGTTTCCATCTGTTTCAGGACTCTATCTATCTCGTCCTGAAGTGCCAAAGTCTCTTTGAATGCAGCCAAGGCCACATTCAGGATGCTTTCGTCAGACTGATAGGAGAGCAAATCCTGATTCAAAAATCCGATCGTGCAATCCTTCGCCTTCTGCACCTCGCCTGTAGTCGCCTGGTAGTCCCCGTAGATGATCTTCAGCAAGGTGGATTTCCCGGTTCCGTTTTGCCCCACCAGACCGATCTTGTCCTTTGGCTTGATATGGAGGTTGGCATTTTCGTAGAGCGGGCGACCGCCGATAAAGTAAGAAAGGTTGCTAATCGATAACATGGCGCAAAAATAACCAAAGCCCCGTTTATACAGCTTCCACTCGGAAAACAATCTTGATTGCAGTAGCTTATTTGGGCAAAAAAACACCAAAACCCATGAAGCTCGCAAAACCAATCGTATGGAGTCTTTGTCTCTGCCTGCTCTGTCTGAGCGCAACGTGTCAGCAAAATCGTTCCGCCATTCCTGGCGGCAACAAAGTGGACATCCGAAATGCAACCGCCAAGGTCAAACTCGACCGGCTCAAACTTCCTCCCGGATTCAAGATCGAGGTATGGGCGGCCGATGTACCCAATGCCCGCTCGCTGGCAATCTCTGACGACGGGATCGTCTTTGTAGGGACCCGTCAGGGAAAAAACGTGTACGCTCTGGTCGATGAAAATGCGGATGGCAAAGCGGATTCCAAATTTGTCCTTGCGGAGGGGCTGGATATGCCCAATGGAGTGGCCGTCAAAGACGGTGACCTCTATGTGGCCGAAGTCAGCAGAATCCTGAGGTTCAAGGACATCGCCAACACCCTGGGCAATCCGAAATTTGAGCCGGTCTTTGACGCCTATCCTACCGAAAAACACCACGGCTGGAAGTTCATTGCCTTCGGGCCGGACGGAATGCTCTACGTGCCAGTCGGCGCACCCTGCAATATCTGTGAGCCGGAAGAGGAAATTTTTGCAAGCATCACCCGGCTGGACGTCACCAAACCCGGAGCAAAACCTGAAATCTATGCGCACGGCGTCAGAAATTCCGTGGGCTTTGACTGGCACCCTGTCACCGGAGAATTGTGGTTTACAGACAATGGCCGTGACATGATGGGAGACGATATTCCCGACTGCGAACTCAATCGTGCCACAGCAAAGGGCCAGCATTTTGGCTATCCCTATTGGCATGCCGATACTGTGAAAGATCCAGAGTTTGGTGCCAAAGGAAAAGAAGCCTCCGCCTATATTGCTCCTGCGGCAAAATTAGGGCCACATAACGCTCCGCTTGGAATGCGGTTTTACAAAGGTGGAATGTTTCCTACCGACTATCAAAACCATGCGATCATCGCAAAGCACGGAAGCTGGAACCGAAGCAAAAAGACAGGATATGAAGTCGTGATGGCCAAAATCGACGAAACCAGCAAAGTAACTTCCCAGATCACATTCGCCACAGGCTGGCTGGACGAGGCAAGCCAGGAAGTCTGGGGCAGGCCTGTGGACGTGCTGGAACTGCCAGACGGAAGCCTGCTGATTTCAGACGACATGGCCAACTGCATCTATCGGGTGACTTATTCGAAGTAGACCGGGTTTTGCTTTTCATTCCGAATGAGTCCCTCCTAAAGCAAAAGCCGGGATTTGCTTACATTCCGGCTTTTGCTTTAGGAAGAAAACCCATTAATCTTTCACCCGCTCCACTACCAGATTGTGGTTGGTATAGATGCAGACATCGGCGGCAATATGCAGGCTCTCCCGGACCATTTCCTCCGCACTGAGCTGGGGGGCAAACTTCTTCATCGCACGGGCAGCAGACTGGGCAAACATGCTTCCCGAGCCAATGGTGGCTATTTCCAGATCCGGCTCGATCACGTCTCCGGTACCGGAAATGATCAGGATGTCATCTTTGTCGGCGATGATCATCATCGCCTCCAAGCGGCTCAGCATTCGGTCCATCCTCCATTCCTTGGCCAACTCCACCGCCGCCCGCTTCATGTTGTTGCCGAAAGCCCCGAGTTTTTCTTCAAATTTCTCCAAAAGTGTAAAGGCATCGGCAGTTGATCCGGCAAATCCGGTTACGATCTTTCCGCCTTGAAGAACCCGGATTTTTTTGACGGTGCTTTTTGCCACGGTATTGCCGAGCGTAGCCTGTCCATCGGCACCGATGACTACCTCACCCTTGTGACGAATCGCAACTACGGTGGTTGATTTGATTTTTTCCATGTGGTCGAAAGTTATTGATTAATTGGTTATTGAGTTATTGAATACGCCCATTTGAAAAAACTGGGGAAATGGCATGGTTGACCAATTACCAATAACTGAACAACCCATTCACCAATAACCATACAAAAGCAAAAAGTCCCGTCGAAACAGGACTTTTTGGCAGTTGTTTTTAGATCAGGATCCTGACGGGGTCTTCCAAGAGCCCCTTCAGGGTCAGGAGGAATGCGGAACCCACTGCTCCGTCCACCACCCGGTGATCACAGGAAAGGGTCACCTTCATGACATTGCCGATCTTCATCTGGCCGTCTTTCACGATCACGGTTTCCTTGATTCCGCCTACGGCCAGAATACAGGCATCCGGCGGATTGATGATGGCGGTAAACTCGTCGATGCCAAACATGCCCAAATTGGAGATGGTGAAGGTGTTTCCTTCCCAGTCTTTGGGCTGAAGTTCTTTGTTTTTGGCTTTGCCACCGAGTGTTTTTGCCTGATTGGAGATCTGGGACAAGGACAGACTGTCTGCAAAACGGATCACCGGCACCAGCAAGCCCTCCTCCACGGCTACGGCCATTCCGATGTGGATGTGGTCATTGTAGCGGATTTTGTCGCCGAGCCAGCTTGAATTCACTTTTGGATGCTGGCGCAAAGCCGCCGCAGCCGCTTTGATCACCAGGTCGTTGAAGGAGATTTTCACGGGAGCAATCTCGTTCATGCTCTTTCTGGCTTCGATGGCCTTGTCCATGTTGATTTCCATGGTCAGGTAGAAGTGCGGCGCTCCGAACTTGCTCTCGGCGAGTCGCTTGGCAATCACTTTCCTCATCTGGGAGACTTTTTCCTCACGGAAGCTTTCCTGGCCGATAGCAGGCGCAGATGCCGCAGTGGCAGGCGTCGAGGCAGCAGGTGCCGCCGCGGGCACAAACGTTTCCACATCCCGCTTCACGATTCTTCCGCCTTCGCCGGATCCACTGACCAGGCGGATATCAAATCCTTTTTCTTCCGCCATTTTTTTGGCCAAAGGGGAAGCTTTCACGCGCTCGCCGTTGGCGACAGGCACTGCTTCCGCTGCTTTGACGGGAGTTTCGGCCTTGGCTTCAGGAGCCGGTTCGGATTTGGTTTCCTCGGGTGCGGAAGGTTTGGCTCCGCCCTGCTGCGCTTTCAGCAAAGTCTGGTAGTCGGCATCTTTTTCCCCGATCACGGCAATGACCCCGTCCACAGCCACGCTGTTGCCGGCCTCCACGCCAATGTATAGCAACACCCCGTCTTCGTAGGACTCCAGCTCCATCGTCGCCTTGTCCGTCTCGACTTCGGCAATGATCTCGCCGGATTTCACCGAATCGCCCACTTTTTTCAACCAAGTGGCGATGGTGCCTTCCTGCATGGTATCGCTCATCTTTGGCATGGTGATCACCGTGGCATTGATGCTGGAGGTATCGATTTTTTCGACCGGGGTTTCAGCTTTTGGGGAATCCGCGGATTTGGCAGGTTCGGCAGCTTTGCCCTCAGATTTAGGTTCTTCTTTCTTTGCATCAGCAGAGGCTGTAGATCCGTTGAGCAAATGCTCATAGGCCTCTCCTTTTTCGCCGATGATGGCAATGACACCATTCACGGGTACTGAATCTTTCTCCTGAACTCCAATATAGAGAAGGACACCCTCTTCGTAAGACTCCAGCTCCATGGTCGCCTTGTCAGTCTCCACTTCGGCCAGGATATCGCCGGGTTTCACGGCATCTCCCACCTTCTTCAACCATGCAGCGATCACCCCCTCCTCCATTGTGTCACTCATTTTTGGCATTCTGATTATTTCGGCCATAGGTAATTTTGAGCTTGTTCGTTTTTAAAGTGTCCAAAAATAGTTTTTAAAAACGCTTTATTCAAATTTATATCCTGTATTTTCCGTGCTGTTTCAGGCCTTTTTGCCCCATGCCACTGACTTCTGACAGCTCTTACCGGAGGCCTAATTGGCTCTTTAGCGGACACTTAGAGACCATTTATCCTGCCCTTTTCCGTAGGGTAGAAATCCAAAAACCTGTCCGCGAGCGGATAGAAACTCCCGACGGCGACTTCCTGGATCTGGATTGGTTTCGGTCTGGCCATCCCCGTTTGGTGGTGATCAGCCACGGTTTGGAAGGAAACAGCACCCGGCCCTATATGCTCGGGATGGCGAGGGAGTTTATCCCCAAAGGCTTTGATGTGCTGGCATGGAACTTCCGCGGCTGCAGCGGGGAAATGAACCGGAACCTGATTTTTTACCACAGCGGGGCCACCTACGACCTGGACACCGTGGTCAATTTTGCCCAAACCAACTATCGGGAGCTTTTCCTGGTGGGATTCAGCCTTGGGGGAAACCTCACCCTGAAATACCTGGGAGAACAAAAATCCGCGAATGCCAAGATCAAAAAAGGAGTGGCGATCTCGGTTCCCCTAGACCTTGCCAAGTCCTGCGAAAAAATCTCCACCGGGGGAAACATCGTCTATTCCAGACGGTTTCTGGCAAGCTTGAAAGAAAAAGTAATCCGGAAATCGACGGCCTTTCCGGGCAAACTGCCGCTGGAGCCACTTCGCAGGATCAGCACCCTGCGGGATTTTGACGAGATTTACACCGGGCCGCTGCACGGCTTCTCGGATGCGGCCGAATACTATCAAGTCAATTCTTCCCTGCGGTTTTTGGACCGGATCGAAGTGCCGACGCTGGTTCTCAACGCCCAAAACGACCCCTTTTTGAGCGACACCTGCTTTCCGGCGGCGCTCGCCAAACGACTGGATTTGGTTCATTTCGAATTCCCAAAACACGGGGGACACGTCGGGTTTTCGGGACCCTACCGGGAAAAAAGCCACTACTCCGAGCTTCGGGCTGTTGAATTTATAACCGGTGATCTCTAACTTCCGCCCAAATCCATTAATCCCCTGAACATGTGCGGAAGATACTCCCTCAGCAAAAGCAAAATTGAGTTGGAAGAACGGTTCCAGGCTGAAATGCTGGCGGATTTCAAACCCAGGTACAACATCGCCCCCACCCAACTGGTGCCTGTGCTGACTTCCGACAGCCCCAAAGGCTTCTCGTTCTTCTATTGGGGCACCACGCCTGATTTTGCACACAACAAGCCCGTCGCCCAAAAACTGATCAGTGCCAAGGCCGAGTCGGTCCATGAAAAAATTTCCTTCAGGAGTTCCTTCCAAAAAAGACGTTGCCTCATTCCCGCCGACGGCTTTTTCGAATGGAAAAAGCTCGGAAAAAAGACCAAAATCCCGTATCGGTTTACCCTCAGGGACGATGAGCTGTTCGCTTTTGCGGGCATTTGGGAAGAATATGAAACGGTCTCCGGAGAATCCCAGCATACGTTTTTGATCCTCACCACGTCCCCCAACGAGGTAGTGGGAGAAGTCCATGATGCCATGCCGGTGATTTTGGACCGCGATCAGGAGAAAAAATGGCTCGACAAGTACACTTCGGATTCAGATCTCCTGACAATACTCAAGCCCTATCCGGCAGAGTTGATGTTGGGCTATACCGTCTCCTCCTTGGTCAACTCGGTTCAGAATGATTCGCCGGGCATCATCCGCAAGATTTCGCCGATGGACCAGTTTGGGAACTATACGCTTTTCGGGTAAAATAATCGGATACGGGGGCGATTCACACTTACCCGTGGTTTGGATTGGACCATCCAAGGGATCCTGTGGAAATTTAAGATGGGAACGCTTGAAGGGAAAAAGGCCCCGGAGCTTGGGGCTGGGATCGCTCTTCATTTCCTTCATGTTTCGAGGGTATGCAAGGACGTTTTCAGCCTTCTTCAATGGAAATGAAGGGGATTTCTTTTAAAGCGATTTCCCTGAACCGGACAGTAAATTTTTGTGTGTCTGCCCGCCAGTACCGATATTGGCAGTACTTCTTTTTTTTCAAAATAAACCCAAATGGCAATGAACAAATCCCGCGTTCTCGGAGCTGGACACTACGTCCCGGAAAGGATTGTGACCAATCATGAACTTTCCCAAATGATGAACACCAACGACGAGTGGATTGTCGAGCGGACGGGGATTCATGAGCGGAGATGGTTTACGCCGGGAGTCGATACCGTCACCAACATGTCGGCCAAGGCCAGTAGAATGGCCATGGACAGAGCCGGCGTGGCGCCAACGGAGATCGATTTTATAGTTTTCGCCACGATTACTTCGGACTATTTCCTTCCCGGAAACGGGGTTTTGCTTCAGCGGGAACTGGGGCTTTCGGGCATCGGTGCCCTGGATGTGAAAAATGCCTGCTCGGGATTTCTCTACGCGCTGGCTGTAGCCGACCAGTTTGTCAAGACCGGGATGTACAAAAAGATCCTGGTGGTGGGTGCGGAGATCCAGTCCTCGGCCCTGGACAAAAGCGACGAAGGCCGCTCCAGTGCCGTGATCTTTGCCGATGGTGCCGGGGCAGTGGTCTTGGGCGCCGTGGATCAGGGGCAGCCCGGGATCCTCAGCTCCCATCTCCATGCCGAAGGGACCTATGCCGAGGAACTGTACTGCATTGCCCCGAGTTCGAGCGGTACCGTCAGAATCTCCCAGGAGATGCTCGATCGCGGGGACTTCTATCTCAAGATGAACGGAAACACGGTCTTCAAGCACGCGGTCGTCCGCTTTATGGAGGTGATCAATGAGGCGCTGGATCACAACGGGCTGACAAAAGACGACCTCGATCTCCTGATCCCCCACCAGGCCAATCTCCGGATAAGCCAATACGTGCAGCAAAAACTCGGGCTCCCGGACGGGAAAGTCTTCAACAACATCATGTATCTCGGCAATACCACGGCGGGCACGATTCCCATCGCGCTGTCCCAAGCCTGGGAGCAGGGCAGGCTAAAGCAGGGTGACTTGGTGTGCCTCGCGGCTTTTGGCTCCGGGTTCGCTTGGGCGTCTGTCCTTTTGCGCTGGTAAAAATGGACGAACCGCAGGAGCCCCTGGACCTTGGCCTTTGGCTGGACACCGATCTTATTCGCCGTCAAAACTTCCTAAAAAGCCAATTCATCGGCATGTTGGAGGAGGTGGCAAATTCGATTTCCGCTCAGGATCTTGAAAATATCTCCCCCAGATCCCGTGGCCCAAAAATCTCCAAGGGCAACGACCTGCTGGGCCTCCCCTACCAGGTTTTGGACCTGATCCGTGATTTTGATTCTTCGGAGGGAGCGAATATCCGGCTTCTCAATTGGTTTGGAAACGGCTTTTTCGTCACCGTCTTGCTGGGAAAAAACCGGAAGAATCCTGCGGCATCCTTCCTGGAAGAGGGATTTTCCTATGGATTGGGCGAAAATAAATGGGACTATCCCGAACTGATCCTGAACAAAAGCCAAACCCGTGACACCAAGGCAATTCGGACAGCCAATACCGGCTTCCATCTTTGGATAAAGCCTTTTGAAATCCGGGAAGACCCAACAGCAAATGCCCTGTCCCTTAGCGGGGACGTAAAAAAAATCCTGGGTATCCTGAGGCTTCCAGGCGAACCAAACAGGAATTAGCTTAATTTTAAACAGGAAACGGATTCACACGTAGAAAGTATGTCGAATCCCTTCTTTCGATCGTTTGTCTTGGGTTCTGCTTAGAACCTCACCCAAATCTACCCAACATGAGAAATTTGCTTCTGGCAGTTTTTACCTTCCTATACTTTTCGGTCTATTCCCAGGAACCCCAATTGATCCGCCAGTTCAACGCCGACTCCACGCTCATGGCCACCGGGGTGTTTGCCCATGGCCAAAGAGAGGGCCTGTGGAAGTTTTACAATCCCAAATCCAACACCCAAATCGCCGAGGGCACCTTTGCGGCAGGAAAAAAGGAAGGCACCTGGACCCATTTTCACCCAAACGGCAAGCGCAGCGAGTCCCTTGAATACCGGGATGGGAAGCTTTTTGGCCCTGCACAGTACTACGATACCGAGGGGGCGCTGAAAAAGCAGATCATCTACCAGGACAGCGTCATCGTCGGGAAATACACGGAGTTTTTTGGCAAGGCGGGCAATCCATCCTACATCGACCCAACCCAGGTCTCGATCGAAGGCCAGTACGAAAACGGCATGAGATCGGGACAGTGGGTGAGCTACTATGCGTTTGGCGAATTGGCTGCGAGGGAATTTTACGTCAACGGACTCCGGGAAGGGCCCTATCTGGAATATGACCCCGACGGAAATGTGACCGTCGAAGCCACCTACTCGAAAGGCCAGCTTGAGGGCAGCTTCAAACGATACATGTACACCGTCCTCCTGGAGACAGGCAACTACAGAAACGGCCAAAAAATCGGGGACTGGCGGCGGTATTTCCCGACCACAAAGATCATCGAAGCGGAAGAGCATTACGACAAAAACGGCAACAGGACCGGCGAATGGAAATACTACTACCAAACCGGACGGGTAGCCCGCATCGAGAAATATGAGTATGGTATCGCGGTCGGTGTTTGGGAGGAATATTTCCCGGACAAATCCCTGTCCAAGCGCAAAACTTTTGAGCTGGGAGTTCCGGTCGGAGAATACGTGGAGTACCACAGCTCGGGACAGATATCCGTGCAGGGAACCTATGAAAACGGGGCAAAAAGCGGCGTTTGGAAAAACTTCTTCCCTGACGGGAAAGTCTATTCCATCGGAGCCTACAAAAACGACCTGAAAACCGGGCTTTGGAAATACTTCAACAAAATCGGAATCCTCATCGGAGAGGGGCGATACCTTCTCGGAATGGAAGACGGGCAGTGGTTTTACTACTATGACGGCGGCCAACTGAAATCTCTGGGAACCTACAAACTGGGATTGGAGGATGGGATATGGGGATTGTTCTACGACAACAAGCAACTGACTCAGGAGGAATTCTGGGACAATGGCCGGCTGATAAATGTCGGAGACTACTTCAGCTACGATGGCTTGGCTTCCCTGGAAAAAGGAACGCTGAAAGACGGCGACGGTACCCGGATCACCTATTACATCGGCGGCCAAAAAGAGTCCGAGGGAACCTTCAAGTCAGGGAAGGCAGACGGGCTCTGGGTTTTTTACCATGAAAATGGCCGCAAAGCCTCCGAAGGAACGATGATCGACGGTCTAAAAGAAGGCCCCTGGAGATACTACAATTCTGCCGGCAGGCTGGAAGATCTCGTCAATTTCAAGAAGGACGAGATCGTCGAGGCCCAATAAGACGGAATCCATCCCGGACAAAAATGCAATCGGACGGTTTCGTCCATGTCGCGGGATTTCAAGGGAATCCTGAACTGGGCTGTCGGTCCCCAATCTTTGCAAACACCAAAAAGCCCGCATCCAAAAGGAGCTATTCCCGAAAAACATTTTACAAGACATGGGGGCATTTTCGAACCCAAATAATTGGATTTCAAATTTTTATGTTTAGATTCGTCTACTTCTTTCGGCTTGTCCGCAGTCGTTTTTTTAAACTTGAGTAGTTTATTTTAAGGGTGATTGAGCTACGGACTAAACTTTAAATTTTTAAAGCTCGGGGTTTCCCCCGAGCTTGTTTTATTTCCTGGAATAATCGTCCTGCAGCCTGACAATGTCGTCCTCGTCCGAAGGATGGGCAGGATCCGAGTGCATCCAGATCTCCGCAACCACCCCCCAATTGTCCGTCCCGACAAGCCGATGGCGCTCCCCTTTGCCAAGGGAAACCACCACGCCGGTGGCCATTTCCTCGGTCGGGCCCTGCGCATCGGTATCACTCCTCGATATGGCGGATTTTCCGGCGATCAATTTCCAAAGTTCTGCCCTGCGGAAATGGTACTGCCAAGACAGCCTTGCTCCGGGCGCAACGAGAAGGAACTTGGGGCTCAGTTTCTGCTTCAACTGCTCCTCGGACAATGCTGTCTCTGCAAAAAACTCCGACTTAAACTTCAGGATCTGGGATTCATCGAGCACAAAAAAACCGCCCCAGGGCCGATCCATGTCTTTGGATGAGACCTTGAAGCCCAATTCCGCGAGAAAGGCCCCTGTTTTTTCAAAAACTTCGGCTTTGCCCATCTGGGCTCCGATTTCAAGCTTGTCCATGGCACAAAATTTTGTCAAACATAGCAAAAGTCCGAATCCCCAAAAATCCGTTGCCGAAATTTTCAAATCTTTTCGGAAAACTCTCCACCCTTCTGGAATTATTTGGATTTCCTCCAATCAATCCCCTTCTATTATTCAATTTTTTTCAGGAAGTCTTTTTTGAAATCTAAAATTTCCCTTAATTCAGGCATTCCTTAACGCTATGAACCTGATAAACCCACAAGAGCTCATCTCCAGAATGGAAGGAGTGGTAGAAATAAAAAGCTACCTGAACAAAATTAAAATCATCAAAAACCTCTATCTCAAGGGCGCAAATACTGCAAGTGAAATCTGCAACGAAGTCGGTATTTCACTGCCGACGGTCAATGCGCTTCTCGCAGACCTGATGAATTCAGGGGAAGTCATCAAGCAGGGCCGCGCGGAATCCCAGGGAGGCCGAAAGCCCGACCTCTACCGTTTGGCCGAAAACGCCTTTTATGTCCTCTCCGTGGACCTGTCCAAATTCAACATGCACCTTGCGCTGTATTCCTGCACGCATGAGCTGGCCTACGAAAAAGAAGACCACAAAATCATCCTCAACAACGAAAAAGAGACGTTTGACCTGCTTTGCGAGCTGATTGAGAATTACCTGGAAAAGACGAAAGTCCCCGCCGAAAAAATCATCGCGATCGGGTTTTCGATGCCGGGGCTGGTGGATTCCATCGGCGGAGTCAACTACACCTACCTGAGATTTGGGAAAAAGACGCTGCTGGAAAACCTCGAGGCGCGCTTTCAGAAAAAAATATTCCTTGAAAACGACGCCCGGGCGATGACCTTGGCAGAATTCAAATTTGGCTCTGTACACAACCACAAAAACGTCCTGGGGATTTTCATCGGCTGGGGAATCGGCCTCGGAATCATCATCGACGGAAAAATCTACCACGGTGCATCGGGCTTTGCCGGGGAGTTTTCGCATTCGCCGATCTTCGAATCGAGGGATGTCACCTGTACCTGCGGAAAGAAGGGCTGCCTGGAGTCGGTCTCCTCCGGCACCGCGATCGTGCGGATGGCCGAGGAAGCCATCAAACTCGACAAGGACAGCATCCTGGCAAGGATGGTTCGGGACCATCAGGGAGAACTGGAGCCTGGCTTGGTCGTGGAGGCTGCCCTAGCCGGTGACCAGCGGGCCATTACCATCCTTTCGGAAGCGGGACTGGACTTGGGCCGGGGAATCTCCATCCTGATCCAGCTCCTCAATCCCGAACTGATCATCATCGGAGGCTCCGTGGCGGAGGCCAACCAATACCTGATCACCCCGATCCAGCAGGCCCTGAACATCTACAGCATGGCCAAATCCCGCGAAAAGTCACAGTTGGCGCTCTACCAACTCGGCAAAGACGTCGGACTGCTGGGCGGCGTGGCGGTAGTCAACGAAAAGCTGTTTGAAGACGTCATCAACAGGCTGGGATGATTTTCTTTGCCGGCTGCAGATCGATTGACAAAATCCAGCGTTCAGCAAAGTCTCAGGAAAGGGTTAAAATCCCTTTTGGGATTGATTTGCTTGGAGGGAAATAAAAGGGAGGCAGGCTCCGATCATTGCGGCCCTTTCCCCGAGTTCGGAAATCCTGATCTCCAGCGGATGTCCCTGCTTCTCCAGATATGCCTGGGTGTAGGGCAGGAAACGCCCGGAGGCCCGCGAAATCTTCCCTCCCAGCACGACTCCCTGGCAGGCGGTCCTGATTGCGTATGGGGACAGAAATTCCCCCAGGGCCGTTCCAAACTGAGCCAAAACATCTTCGGCCAGTTCCGGGGCAACGTCTCCCGAAAGCAGTTCCTTCATCCCGGAGACCGTCATCCCAAACTTCTCGAAAACGTATCGTCTGATCCAGCCTGTCCCCAGGTAATCCTCCGCGATTCCCGCTCTGAACGGTGCGGTCCACAGCTTGGCATCCTCGACCTCATCGCCGATCTTGAATGCCGATCCCAGGCCGGTGCCGAGCGTCAGTCCGATGGAATTGACAAAACCCCGTCCGGCACCAGCCAGGCTTTCGCCCAAAAGAAAGGCCTCGGCATCGTTGGTAAAAGCGATCCTTTCGGGGGCGATTTCCAGGCTTTCTGCCAAAAGATCCTTCGCCGAAAGTCCGAAGAGGGCTTTCATTTTCCCCTGGTCCTTGATCAGGGAAATCCCATTGGGATAGTCGTAGGGCCCGGGCATGGCTATCCCGACCTGCAGATCCGTCCGATCTCCCGCCGATCTGCGTATCAGTGCTGTCCAATCGGCAATGATTTCCCCCGCAGAGCGGGAGGTGTCCACATCCGCCTCATGAAACGCGCGGATCTTGGCTTCTCTTCCGTCCCACATGACTTGGGCCACGGAAACATGCGAGCCCCCGATATCCACTCCAATCATCGTCATGGCTCAGTTTTTTGGGTTCTTTGAATTCAGGGTGCTGTCCAGGGCTGCAAGCAGCGTTCGGGTGTTGTCCTCGGACATCTCCCAAAACATCGCACCGGCCAGCCCCTTTTCCCGAACAAATTTCATTTTCAGGCCAAGCGACTGCTGGTCTTCATAGGTAATCCAGGTGGAGTCCTTCGGTGAAAAAAGGTACGGTGCCCCTGCCTTTTCATCCCAATGGCGCGCAAACGCCGAGTTTTTGGAAAGCGCATCAACCTGGTGGTAGGGCAGTCCCATTTCAAATCGACCAGGCTGAAAAAGACCCTTGTCCCGTGGATCCACCCCTTTCCACATCCGCCCATAGAACGGCACTCCCAAGACGATCTTTTTGGCGGGCACCCCAAACTCGATGTGCTCTTCCACGGCCGTCTGTGCGGACCTGCCTTTGGCGCCGCTCGGGAAAAGATTGGCGTGATGCCCCGTCCTTGCGTCTCCGGCAGTATAAAAATCGTAGGCCATGATGTTGATCAAATCGAGGTACTGCTGCGCCTCTGCCAGGTTGTTCACCTCCAAATAGCCTCTGAAACCGCCGGAAGCAATCGTTGTCAAATAGTGCCTGCCGTCCACCTGCCCCAGGGAATCCAGTCCCTCACGGAAGCTCTTGAGCATGGCCACAAAATTCTCCCGGTCTTCGGGCCGGACAGGATTGTTGTCCCCTTGCAATGCCGGGTATTCCCAGTCAAAATCCAGCCCGTCCAGATGATACTTCTTCAAAAACCCAATGCCCGATGCGGTCAACTTCCTGACTCCTTCCGGGGTCAAAACGGCATCCGAAAACCCCTTGGAATTGGTCCAGCCGCCGATGGACACCAGGATCTTCAACTCGGGATTGACTTCCTTGAGCTGATGCAATGCCAAAAAGTTCAGGCTGTCCTTTTCCTTCCGGTCACCGATATGGGTCACCACCCCGTCGACCACGTCGGCAAACGCATAGTTGACATGAGTCAGTTTTTCCGCCGGAATCGTTTTGGGATTGACGGTTTTCCAGCCGGCCACGTAGCCTATGACGTAGTAGGGCTCTTTCTCGCCTACATCGCTTTTCCCTTGTGGGGAACAAGCCGATGCCAACAAAACAACGGCAATGAGGAGGTATTTCATTCGTCTAGATTTTAGTGTGCAGAAGGCCAAAAATAGAAAATCGGCCGTTCGTCTTGCTATTTTGATTTGGCAAATCGACCCCAAAAACAGCAGAACCGAAAATTTTCCGGGGCTTTGTGCAAGATGGCCCGGCAACAGCGCTTCCGCCTTTTCAAATTTCGGATTTGAAACCTCCGACCACCTCCGGCAAAGTATCACAAAAACATTTTCCATTTTGTTTGAAAGAATGTACTTTCCCGAATAAACCAACCAAACATGAAGTCTTTTTTAGTTTTTATCGGAACCCTTTTGACCACCGCAAGCACTTTTGCCCAAGCAGTCGTCAGCACCAGGGAGATGGACCGCATCAACTGGATGGAATTTGCGGAATTCGTCCCCCAAAAAATCAACACCGTGCTGCTGCCGACGGGAACACTTGAACCCCACGGCGTGATCAACAACGGTGCGGACAACACTGCGCCCTTTGCCATGGCACTGGATATCGCCGGGGAGCTGAATGCCCTGGTGGCGCCGACTTTGAACTATGGAATCACCGGCTCGATGGCGGCCTTTCCGGGAGCCTTTACGATTTCCGAAGAGGCTTATGCCCCCTTTATCCGCGATATTCTGAAAGGCCTTGCAAAAAACCAATTCAAAAACATCATCATCCTCAACGGGCATGGCGGTGAGCAAACTTATGTTTTGCAAAAAGTAGCAGAGGAAATAGCCGCGGAATTTGGCGTACGGACGCTGGTCATCAATTGGTGGTCTTTTGCTTCAGATGTCACACTGGAAGTGTTCAAAGAAGACGGCGGGCATGCCGGACTCAACGAAACTGCCTACATCCAGGCCATAGACCCGACTTTGGTCCACAAGGACCGTTACCATCCCGACCAGGCCACCGCTTTTCCCAGATCAGGCTCTTGGTCGGCCGCGCCTTTCCCCTCGTCCATCGGGCTCTATCAGGAAGGCCAGGGCTTTCCCAACTTTGACCAGGCCCAGGCAGATGAGTATTTCAAAAAAGTGAACGCCAAAGTGACCAGCCTGATCCAGGAAACGATCAGAAAGTGGGATTTGGCGGGATTGTAAATCTTCCCTATTCGACATTCGACATTCATCATTCCGACAATTTCGACTACCGAACATCCACTGATGACGCAATCCCCGCATGTAAATCCAACCGTGATGCCCTACTTCTCAGACCAGAGCTTCCAAAATCTCCAGGCCCCCGATTTTCAATTTGGGGAATACGAAGGCTGCAACTTCGTGGGATGCAGCTTCTCCAATGTGAATTTCCACGGGAGCAGCTTCGAAAGCTGCACGTTCAAAAACTGTGACCTCAGCAATTCCAAGGTCTCGGGAGTAAGTTTCAGACAGGTGAAATTCGAAAGCTGCAAAATCCTCGGTGTGCATTTCAACGCCGCCAACCCGTTTCTTTTGGAATTCAATTTCCAAAGCAGCCAGTTGGATTACTGCAATTTTTTCAACCTGCAGCTCAAAAAATCCATCTTCAGAAACAGTCGGCTGAGGGAAGTGGACTTTTCGCAGGCGGATTTGTCCGGGGCTGGTTTTCAAGGCTCAGACCTGCTGGGAGTGGTATTTGACCGCAGCAATCTCGAAAAGGCCGACTTCAGGGAAGCCGTCAATTTCCGGATTGACCCGGAGACCAATCGGGTCAAAGGTGCCCGGTTTGATCTGGATGGCTTGCCGGGATTACTGGGGAAGTGGGGCATAAGAGTAGGGTGAATTGGCCCAAAAATCGTCGCAGAATATTGGTATGGCCAGCTTTCCCCCCAGAACCTCGCTCTTATCCTACTATTATCGCAGAATCCATTGGGAATTCTCCAATCAAAACCGAAAAAAATATCCCAACCCTATGAAATAGGAATAATCAAACTTAGAAATGGTCACTTCCCCGGGAGGTGCAGGATAACGATCCGAAAAATCACTGAAGCTATTGCTTATCCGGTCCACTTGCCCTCCGATAAATCCCACATCGATAGCCAGGGAGTTTTTTGTGCCAAAGGTCATGCCTCCACCAACCATCACTCTCGGCCTCACCTGGTCAGTGAACGAGATTCCCAAACCCAAGGATCCATGATAGCCCCACCAGCTATTATGTTTCCTTCCAAACTTGGCCAAAAGAGCTGTACCAATCTCCTGTTTCTTTTTTTCCTCATTCACCAGCATGTAGGCAGTCGAATCCGTAGTTACGGCTTCTTTCACCGAAAAGACATCACTTTTCAACCCGCTGAAATAAAACGAAGAACTCAAACCGGAGTATGGCACCTTTTCAAGCGGAAAAACGAAGGTGGTCGAGTAGGAATTGACCTTGTAGGCAGGATCCCTGGGGACAGCGCTGATGGTGACCTTGCTTCGCTCCCCGAGATACTGCATGGGAAGGGATTCGTAAACCGTGTCTTGCAGGTTTTGGATCAGGGAAAGAGAAGTCATGGCTTTTTCCCAGGTTTCACCGGAGATTGCGGTTTTGGCCGAGGCCAAACTTTTGTCAAAGGTTTGGATATTCGCCAATACCACCTCTTTTTGCTTGATCAGTTCTTGAAAAGCTTCCTGGTTCAGCTTATACTGCTCTTTCTGTTCCGGAGTCAAATCATCCGTATCCACATCTGCCAAAATATTCCGCAATTCGTTCTCAAGGAGTAAAAAATTCTTCCAATTCTCTTCAGCCAATTGCTTATCCCTGATTTTATTAAGTTCTTTAAAAATTGCCTCAGCATTATTGATTTTACATCCCAAATCAATCTTCGGGGCAATTACTTTCACGTTTGATTCAAAGAGGATGCGTTTAAGGTCAAAGTAGTATTGATCAATTCTATCTACCTGAACTATTAATTCCTTGTTCTTATTGAAGATGGATTTATTGTATTTGTTCAAATTATCCCCAGCAGAAATCACTTTCTTTTCAAACTTTGATTGTTCCTCTTTCTGTAGTCTGTACTCCGGACTACGCTTTTGAGTTTCATCGGCCGAAGTCCCTTCACCATTTGATTTCGGTCCTTCAAAATTCACCGACGCCAAACTTGCAGCAATGGCTTCAATCGAAAAATCCCCAATGGAGGGCAGTTTGAGTTCAGAAGTAGTCATGGTATCCTCCTGACTAATGGAAACCGAATGGGTTATCTGATTGATCCCGGAGACTTTGATCCTATAATAATCGCCGATTTTAAGGTCTTTGCCACTCTCCACTTCATCGAGCATCAATTTTCCCTCATTAAATTTCAATTCGATTTTTTTGTAGCTTTGACCGTACGATAGGTTTCCAAAAAAACTTGTACACAAAATTAAAATCATACAATACTTTTTCATAGCTCATGCGTTTAGATTACCACTGAAAATCACTTTTGTTATTTATTTTAAACACTCCGATCAAAAAGAAAATCCCTCTCAAGACATTCAACACATGTCGGAGAAAATAAACATAATAGGCCATTTGGGAAGGAATCAACAGGTCTATAAAAAAACTCCCAAACGAATACACAAAGATCCCTGCCAAAATCCAAAACCAGGGATTTCGCAGCAAGTCATAGGTAGTCTCTGCCAAACCCAAAAGTCCAAAAGCAGATAAAAAAGAAAATGTAACCAATAGCCCCCCCGAAAAAATCGAGCTTAAATTGATAAACCTTTCCCAATTACTATCAAGCAGTGTAAGAGGAATCAATAAAGTACACAGCAAGACAATCAGGGACAAAGTCTTTCTTAGCTGATGCTTGGTCTTCAGATCCAAATTGATCCGGTGAAGGGAAAACCTCACGATGAGGATTCCCTCCACAAACAGGTAAATCAAGTGGAACGGATAATATATCCTATCCCCTTCGTCACCTTCGGGTAAAATAAAACCGATCAAGTCCAACAATCCGGAAGAAAGCAGAAAAAACCAAAACAACAGGTATTCTTTGCCTCCATTGAAAATTTTGATCGTCAAAACAAGAAAAGGTGCCCAGACTATTCCAGCTGATAGGCTTTGTAATACACTTGATGTGTCCATTACGGCGTAGGTGGCTTTTTTGGAGGCCTCGTACCATTAAGGATCTCAAATGTTTGTGTTATGGAAAATTTTGAATTCGTCAGGGGCTTGCCTTCTGCATCCCGTCCGATCAAAACCAATTTTAGGTGATGGGCTTTTTCCGAATCATTATAGCCAAAGTGGTAAGAAATATAGGCGAGATCTTGCCTGCTTAAAAATGTCGAGAAGAAAGGTGGTCCCTGTTCCTCCCCATCCTCGTTGTCCATGTAGCCAAAGCCGACTTTACAAAGGTCTTTACCTTTCATCTGAGCCATAAAATCAGAGACTTTCTGCTTTATATCCCCGACAGATTCCAGGTCGTCACTAGCAGTTTTTAGCACATCCTCTCTAAACTCAGCTTCGCTCCGAAACGGATACCACTGCTTTTCTCCCGCACTCATGATAAAATTGGTGGATTCGATGATCTCGTTGGAACTATCAGGTGAATAGGACTCTATTCTATCTTCCTCATAGATAAACCCCGGCTTATACTCCGCAGCGAGGGAAATCTGCCCATTGTCCCAGCAATACCAGAAAAAAATACCGTTGAAGTTTGGGGTCGCGCTCCACAATTTCATCTTCTCTGCGTGGAATACCCCACCTGTGAAATGATTGAAAATAGGTAGGAATCCCTTATTCTCAAACTGCAAGAAATATTCCTGTGCGGTGCGAAGTTCAATAGGGTCGGCGACAATACTTTTCTGAGTAGGCATAGTAGAAATAGGTTTATGTGTGGACAATTTTAATTCATTCTCAATCCCAATCGAACCAAAAACTAGAATCTGGTCGATATGAACTAGGATTTGGCTGTTTTCTAAGGTTTAATGTATTTCAAGAATTCCTCCTTCTTCCTTCTGGACACATCCACCACAGACCCATCACTCAGCTTGACCTGTCCGCCTTCTCCTTTCAAGTATTCGACTAGATAATCCGTATTGATCAAATGGGAATTGTGGACTCTAAAAAACCCGTAGTCTTCCAGCATTTCTTCAATCTGCTTCAGGGTCTTTGACACCAGGATTTTCCGCTGATCCTGGATGAAAAAGGTGGTGTAGGTGTTGTCTGACTCACACCGGATGATGTCCTTTATTTGGACGAACAAGTATCCGTGGAGCGTCGGCAGCGCTATTTTTACCTGGTTTTTGGGTGCTTTCAGGTTTTTTAGAAGTTCCTGGATTTGGGCCTGACCACCCGACTTTTTGTTGACAAATCTCTCGATGGCAGTCTCCAAATCATCCGGGTCGATGGGTTTTAGGATATAATCTATGGCGGCCAGTTTAAATGCCTTGACCGCAAACTCCTCAAACGAAGTGGTGAAAATTATTTCGAAAGGAATGGTCTGGAGCTTTGAAAGCCAATCAAAGGAAGTAAGCGGGGGAAGCATCACATCACAAAAAACCAAATCCGGCTTAAGCTCTTCCGCCAATTCCATTGCCTCCTTTACAGAGGATGCGATACCCACGACTTCCAAATATTTTTGGGGGAGGAGTAGCTTCGCCAAATTTTCCTGTGCTGGGCGTTCATCTTCTACGATCAACACTTGGTAGATTGAATTCATATTTGATCCATTTCAAAGGGTAAAATGATCTCCACTTGGGTGCCTGCTTCCTGTTCCTTTCGGATTGAAAAAGAAGAATTGACGCCTGGAAAAGCGTTGAGTTGCTTAAACCGCTGATCCATCAATTTAAGGCCCATGCTGCTTTTTTTGACAAAGTGCGACAGATCGATTTCGGACTTGGCAGACTCATGGTGCCCATTGTCGTTAATCCTGATTTTCAGGTGGTTGCCGTTGTACTTTTCTATCTGCATCTGGATACATCCATCCTCTTGGATACCATGCCAAATCGCATTTTCCAAAAACGGCTGTATCAGCATGGGAGGAACCAGAATCGATTCGGGTTCATCGGATTCTTTCCAGTGGATTGAAAATTCGAAATCATTCTTCCTTCTAAGCTGTTCCAGCTCCAGATACGTGCGGTTCGACTCCATCTCCTCACTCAAACTCACCCACTTTTTGGAGCTGCTTTCCAGGACATATCGAATTAGTTTTGAAAATTTTATCAAATAGACTCCTGCCCTATCCGAATTCTGTTCTTGGATGAAATGATGGATCGAATTGAGACAATTGAAAATAAAATGGGGGTTGATCTGTGCTTTGAGCGCTTTGAGCTCGCTCTCTACTTGATGCAATTTTAGTTCTGCCTCTTTCCTCTCAAACTCCGACTCTCTCCTGGATCTGTAGACTACAAAAATCAGGAACGAAAAAGCGACCACGACTGGAACCAATCCTACCAATACTGTGGCCTGTACTTCCGACATCCGGTGAAAACTTTAAAATTGAGTGTTGCTGTTACGTTTTAAAAAGAGAAATACTTTGAATGAATATAGCTTTTTTTTTGAACCTTTGATATCTGGTTCCTAAAAATAAAAAGAGCCTCCCAGCAGATAGGAGGCTCTTTTCGATAGTGGCTAGGTCGGTTATTGAACATGCGTCCAAACCTGGGATTTCCCTTGGGATAGGCTTCCCGTCTGGGTATCTACGATCTGGTTGTTTTTGATTACCCTCAAGGTAAATGAGGAACTTGCCGCAGAACCGCTGCACGACTCAAAATATTCCACCCAGTACTTATATGTACCGCTAGGCGCTGTCCCCGGATCCCAAAAGATATTTTCATTGCCGCCATTTGGACAAAGCCCACAAAGACAATCCACATCCAAGCTTCCATTGGAGGCAAAGGAATTTCCCCAATAGATTATCTGTCCGTTCGGGATTTGCACATACAAATCCAAATCAACATCGCTTGAATTTGTGAACTGGAGATTAAATCTGGGATCCCCAGGCTGACCAACAAGACCAGGAATGGTCGGTTCGGGTTCAGGCTCGCAGGCTATCAGTGCTATCGGCACCAACAAACCAAGAATGTAGGATTTTTTCATTTTAATTGTGTTTTAGGTATAAATAGACAAATTGTGAAATGCATTGTTTTGGGAAGATGGAAGGAGGGATGACTACCATCTAAAGCTGATTCCAAAATTGTTCAGGTTGCCGGTGGAGTAGGAATAGGAAATCCCAAATTTGTCGGTGATGTAAAAGTCCGTGCCTACTCTCCAAATGAAGCCTGCTGAAAACTGAGTTCCCCCTTCATCGGGAAATTGGAGTACCATGTCCACACCCGGCTGAAAAAACGGGAAAAATCCACGGTTGATTTTGTTTGCTTTGCCGACCAGCTTGTTGACGGGTACAAACACGGAAGAATAGACAGGGACAGAACCATATGTATAGTCTTCATAGTATGAAAATGTGTGGGCCCAATATCCCACACCGATATTCACATAATCGGAGATAATTCTCCACTCGATATCTACCCCAAATGAACTGTATCCCAAGGAATTGAAGCCGACTGTCAAACGATTCGGGGCATATTCCAACTTTGGAGGCTCACTGCCGCTTGAGGCCGTGCTTTTTTGCTCCGAAATGCGATCAGGAGACGAAGATGCGGATGGCTGATCCTGCTTCGGGGAGTGCACAGGGGCAGAGGCTGGCTCATTCCCCCCAAAAAACTCCACTTGCCCATTTTCATAGATAATTTTGACAATAGAAGTCTGGGAAATACTCCTGTTTGGTCCAGTTTGAAAATCCCAAGGTTTGTACAAGACCGCCGTTTCTGTAATTTCCACAACCCGACAGGCAACGGTGGAATTATCGGTTTTTTGGATTATGTCCTGACCAAAGATCCAAAAGGGTAGCCCAAAAAAGAGCGCGAGAATGAGGATTTTGATATTTTTCATTTTACCAGACGGTTTTATGCCAGAAATCGTAAGAAAATTGGCACCTGGCTGATCAAAATGAAATCAAGAAAAAGAATCTGGTAGTGGATATTTAGAAAATGGCGGAAAAATCAACTTCCTCCGAATCTGGAGGAGCCACCTTGCCTGTTTAAAGTCCCTTAAAGCAAAAAGCCGGATCTGGCTAAGATCCGGCTTTGGGGTTCACTGTTTCATGTAACTGTCCCGCACGGCCTTAAACTCCGAACCGGCCTTCCATTCCGGCCACCTGTCGGAATTGGCCAGCGTCCGGCCGACGTTGTAGAGCAACTGCACGTCGTCCACGGCTCCGTCCAGGTTCCAGCGGGAGGCATCGTATTCGTCGGAAGGCTTGTGGTAGTACTGGGCCGTGTATTCGTCCTGAAGCTGCTTTCCGTATTCTTTTCCTTTTTCAAAATGGTCAATCCCCGTCCCGAAGTACAGGGCAGGTATCCCGATTTTGGCGAAATTGAAATGGTCCGAGCGGAAATAGTATCCTGCCACGGGATTGGGCTCGGGTGCGCTGTAGCGTCCCAGTTTTCCCAGCTCCACGTCCAGCAAGTCCTCCATCCCGGACTGCCCAACGCCGATGATGGATACGTCTTTCATCCTTCCATAGGGATTGATCCCGTCCATGTTGATGTTGGCCACGGTCTTTTCCTTGGGGAAAATCGGGTTTTTGGCATAATACGCCGATCCCCAAAGCCCCTGCTCCTCTGCCGTCACCGCAAGGAACACCACGGTTCGATCAGGCTGGGGATCGGTCTTGTAAGCCCTGGCCAAAGCCAAAAGTGCCGCGGTGCCAGAGGCATTGTCCAGGGCACCGTTGTAGATACTGTCGCCGGTTTCATCCGGCTTTCCGATTCCCAAATGATCCCAGTGGGCAGAATAGATGATGACTTCCTCCGGCCTGGTCTTGCCCGTGACCTTTGCGACGACATTTTGGGAAAGGTTGTATTTGGCCTCCACCTGGATGGAAACGCTGGCCTTTAAGCCCATGGATTCAGCCTGGAAATCCGGCTTTCTTGCTTTGGCCAGCATTTCTGAGTCTTTCATCCCGGCGTTTTCAAACAACTGCTTGGCCGCAGGCATCGTCACCCAGCCTTCGATCGCCAGTTTGTATCCTTCGTTTCCCCGCTCATCCAGATACAGTTTGGAAGCCTTCCAGCTATTCTGCACCACATTGAACCCGTATCCGGCGGGGATGGTGTTGTGCACGATCAGGCAACCCAAGGCCCCTTGGCGGGCCGCTTCCTCGTACTTGTAAGTCCAGCGGCCGTAGTAGGTCATGGTATTGCCCTTGAAAAAGGCAGGGTCTTCCGTCCCAAATCCCGGGTCATTGACCAAGACCAAGACGATCTTCCCTTTCACGTCGATGTTTTTGTAGTCATCCCAGCCATACTCCGGCGCCACAATCCCAAATCCCGCAAATACCACTTGGGCATCGCTTACCTGCACGGGATCCGTTCGCTGGGTCCAGATCACGTAGTCTTTTAGCCCTTCGATGCGCAGCTCCTTTTTGTCCGATTTGAGGACCATCCTGTCCGAAGGCTGGCTGAAAATCGAAACCATCGGAACTTCCTGGAAATAGGAGTCCCCGTTTCCCGGCTCCAATCCCATCGCTTTAAACTCCGATTCGAGGTAGGCGGTGGTCTTTTTCTCCCCCTCCGTAAAGGGCATCCTTCCCATAAATCCATCGGAAGAAAGTGTGGCAATGGCCGGCTCCAGGTCTGAAACCTGGAACTTATAGTTCGGTTTTTGGGGAGCCTGACAGGCCGAGAGTCCTGCCAGGACGGCAAAAACCGCAATTCGTGCTTTTTTCATAAATGCTGGTTTGGGTTGATGGAGATAAAGGGAATAAGGAACCCAAGTTAAAAATTTTAGCAGTTGATTTCCTGAGGCATAGCATCTAATTGAAAAGGGGCCTTGCATCAAGCAAAATTTGCCCTACCTTTGTGACCTAGCGGCACGACCAGCTCCTGCTGAATCCCCCAGGTCCGGAAGGAAGCAAGGGTAGGCGGTTGTAGCGGTGCGATGCCGCTTCTTTTTTGCCCTATTTTTCCAAATCCCCTATTTTTGGGAATTCCTAATCCTGATTTATCTTCTAACTTTGTCCGTTAGCCTATCATAAATCAACCTCAACCTAAGACCTTTTGATTAAGTCTTAACAAAAACCTATTCCCATGAAATTCTTTATTGACACCGCCAATCTCAACGAAATACGCGAAGCCTATGACCTAGGCGTATTGGACGGCGTGACTACCAATCCTTCATTGATGGCCAAAGAAGGCATCACGGGGGATGCCAACGTAAAAGCCCACTACAAGGCCATTTGCGACATTGTAGATGACAAAGTGAGCGCCGAGGTGATTTCCACGGATTTTGACGGAATGGTCCGCGAAGGCAAGGAACTTGCAAAGATCGATGACAAAATCGTGGTGAAAATCCCGATGATCAAAGACGGGGTCAAAGCACTCAAATATTTCCACGGCGAGGGCATCCGTACCAACTGTACCTTGGTGTTTTCTGCCGGCCAGGCGATCCTTGCGGCAAAGGCCGGAGCTACCTACCTCTCTCCCTTTATCGGCCGACTGGATGACATCTCTTACGACGGCCTGGAGCTGATCGGGCAGATCGCGCACATCTACCAGAACTACGGATTTGAAACCGAAATCCTCGCCGCCTCGGTACGCCACACCATGCACCTGATCAAATGTGCCGAACTCGGTGCCGATGTGGTGACTTGCCCGCTCAAAGTGATCACCGGATTGCTCAAGCATCCGCTTACGGATTCGGGTCTGGCACAGTTTCTGGCTGATCACGCTAAGGCAGCCGGAAAATAAAAATCAAGAGAGGCTGTTTCTTCAAGGATGCAGCCTCTTTTTTTAATCCCACAGCATGTATATCATCAAGGTAAAAGGAAAGGCAAAAATCCCCGACTACATCCAGATCCGGGACGAGAATTTCGTTTTGGTCGCTTACTTCCGGGCAGACAGGCCCCTGAAAAGCACCGAAAAATTCGGACTGGCAGGCAGGGAAGCCCAACTTGAGGAAGTGATCAAAAACCTGCCCTTCGGCAAACTTCAAAAATTAGAACTCTAAGCCATGGATTTCAGTACCAAGCCTGTGCTTCAGGTCACGCAGGCCACCATCTTCCAGGGAGACAATCCCGTCTTGTCCGACATCAATTTTGCGGTGGAGCAACATGAATTTGTGTTCCTCATCGGGCGGACAGGCAGTGGCAAAAGCTCCCTGCTCAAGACCCTCTATGCAGATCTCCCGCTGCAAGCCGGGCTTGGAGAGATCGTGGGTTATTCGCTTACCAAGATCAAAAACAGCGAAGTACCCTACCTCCGGAGAAAGATCGGGATCATATTTCAGGACTTCCAGTTGTTCAGTGACCGGACGATCCGGGAAAACCTCTCCTTTGTGCTCAAAGCAACGGGATGGACTGACCCCGCAAAGATCAAAGAGCGGATCAGCGAGGTATTGATTCAGGTTGGGCTGACGGATGCGCTGCAAAAAATGCCCCACCAGCTTTCGGGCGGCGAGCAGCAGCGCGTGGTCATCGCCCGGGCTCTGCTCAACGAACCCTCGATCCTGCTGGCAGACGAACCTACCGGAAATCTCGACCCGGATGTGGCGGACGGCATTTTCAGGCTTTTCCAGGACATCAACAAAAAGGGCACGGCCGTCCTGATGGCCACCCACAACCATGAGTTGCTTCGCAAATTCCCCTATCGCGTACTGAAATGTGAAAAAGGAAAACTGCTGGACAGTCAACTGCACGACATTTCCTTCGGCTCGTCTTTCTGACATAAAAAACATCCCTGAATTGGGAATCAAAAACTGGCATGAAAGTGATTGAGCCGATATAAAACCCTGCGAAAATCCGCGTCCTTTTCTGCGGGAACTGTTCATGGATCCGAAAAAAAACCAACCCTCCAAAACAACCGGCTCCCCAAGGCCGTTTTGCCAATGACCAAAAATCCAACCATGAGACTTGCCAAACCACTCCTGCTCCTCCTGCTGGCGGCTTTTTCGTTTTCTTGCCGGGAAGACGAACCTCCCGCAGTGGATCCGGCTTCGAATGCGGCCGTCAATCGCTGGATCTTGAATGTGATGGACGAGGTCTATCTCTGGCTGGAGGATCTGGGAACTCCCATTTCCGAAAATTCAAATCCCAAAGACTACTTCGAAGCACTGCTCAATCGTCCCACAGACCGGTTTTCGGTCATTTATCCCGACTACCAAGAGCTGATCAATGCCCTCAGCGGCGTCACCATGGAGGCCGGCTATGAGTTTATTCTGTACCGGGAAAATCCCGAAAACCGGAATGTCATCGCATCGGTCTCCTATATCAAAAAGAACAGTCCTGCGTCAAACGTGGACCTAAAACGCGGCGATGCCATCAACAAGATAAACGGAACGCCAATCACCCTGGACAATTACACGCAATTGCTCGAAGAGACCGGCGGAATGCATACGCTGTCCTACCTGCGGTACAATGAGGACTCCGAGGGATTTGTGGCGATGCCGGACATCACGCTCACCGCCGTCCAACTGGCCGAAAACCCGAACTTCCTCGACACGGTTTACACCATCAACGGGAAAAAAATCGGATACGTCGTCTACCATTTTTTTGCCCCCGGCCCCGGATCGAACAGCACTTCATACGATGACGAGGCGGATGCGATCTTCGGCAAATTCAAAGCCGAAGGCATCGACCATCTGATCGTGGATTTTCGATACAACAGTGGCGGGTACGTTTCCTCAGCGGTCAATCTGGCCAGCCTGATCGCTCCGGGAGTCAGCTCCTCCAGTATTTTCTCCAAAACCAAGTACAACAGTTACCTGATGGCGGAGTTTGCGCAGCTCAGGAATGTCCAGACTCCTTTCCTCTCAAAAGCCCAAAACCTGGGAAATACCCTGGAAGGAAACCGGGTGTATATCCTGACCTCCGGCAGGACTGCCTCCGCCTCGGAACTGATCATCAACGGACTGAAGCCCTACATGGACGTCTACCTGATCGGAGAGGTGACTACGGGCAAAAACGTGGGCTCCATCCCTTTCGAGGACGAGCAAAATGAACAAAACGCCTATGGTATCTTGCCGATTGTCTCCCAAAGCTTCAACAGCGAGGACCAATCGGATTATACCAATGGATTTGCGCCAAACATCACCCTGAGAGAATCCCAGGAACGGCTTCTGCCATTTGGGGATGTGAATGAGCTGCTTTTGAGGACGGCAATCGCCCAAATCACCGGAATACCTTCCGGGGCAAGGTTCCAGCAGCTCGACCGCAAGGATATGGGAAGTACCCTGGATACCAAAATCCGGTTCGGGGTGCAGATCGAAAACCCCGTCCTGAAATAAACCAGCACCCCCCACCCAGGGGCCTTGGCTCTTTCAGACTGCGTTCCCAATATTCCATTGAAAACAGCCAATCTCCATGTTAACAAATTGTTAAGTCCCTCAAAAGCAGTTTTTCTTGTACACGAGTCGGTTTAAATTCGAAGAATGGAAACCGCGGCGACTTTTTTGATTCTTTTGGTCTTTTACTTTCTGGGTTGTCTGGCTGTGGTTCAGCTAGTGATCAAGCCGGTGAGAAAACTCGTCCAAACGCCAAACGGAAGCGACAAACATTGGGAAACCAACCACTCCAAGCTTTTGGCAATCAGTCTGCTGCTCTCCATCCTGACCTCGACTCTCGCCCTGCTTGCTTTCCCCTGATTCGGCAGGTTTTACCGGACACAAAACCCATGGATGGGGGAAATTCGTCCGATGGCTATCGGCCCCCAGGAATGAACCTGGTTTTGCAGGATGTCGGATGCCCGGTGATGTTCCGATAGCGGGAGGCGGAAGAAATCTGAAGTTAGAAATCTGAATTGTGTCACAAATCCGAAATCCCATATCCGATCCCGATAGCGGGACAGAAATCGGTAGCCTTTCAGAAAAACCATCCCTGAATTGGGACTTCAAAAACGGACATGCCGACATAAAAAATCCGCAGAAATCTGTGCCCTTTTCTGCGGGAATCCGCGGGAACTATTCAGGGACTTTCAGAAAAAAACCGGCCAAATAAGAGCCGGTTTTTTGCGATGGACTTTTTGAGTCGCTGATCAATTCGTTTTCTGGAGGTTTTCCTTGGCTTGGTCAAATGCCGGATCCAGGGCAATGGCCTCGTTGAAGGCTGCTTTTGCCTCAGCCTTTGAGTTTTGGTCCAGGTAGATCAGGCCTTTGAGGTTCAATGCGGCGGCTTTCATGCTGATTTCCTGGGTTTCTGTCTGGGACTTCGGGAATCCGATCTTTTCGTCCGCCTTGGCATTTTTCACCAGCATGGTCACGGAATTCATCGCCTCTTCGTAGCGCTTCAGGTTGTACTGGATAAAGGCCGACTTGTACAGGCTGAAATTGTCTCCGGTCAGGAGGTGGAGGCTTTCGAAATGCGGCAATGCCCGGTCCAAAGCACCCAGTTGCTCCAGGGAATAGGCGGCAACTTCCAGTGCGGCCACATTCTTGTCGTTGAACTGAAGCAGGTCCAGGGAAGCCAGCGCCGCCGAGGCAAACTGTCCCGCGTCAAAATACAGGCTTCCCAAAGCTTCAAGATAGCGGAGATCTTCCGGGTTGCGGACCATCAGGTCAAACAGCTTTGATTTGGCCATATCCGGATCGCTGTACCGCATGGCCATTTGATAGGCAACTTGGTCTGCGGCATTCAGGGATGCCCTCAGTTTGGGATCCAGTTTCGGGATAGAGTCATTTGCTGTCTGGGCAGCAAGATTTCCGGCACAGAGGGCCAGCAGCAGCAGTAGGAATGTGCGCTTCATTGTCAATCAGTTGTTTTCTTGGTGATTTGGTTTGTTGTCCACAGGAGCGATGCCTTTTTCACGGGCAATCTCAAACATGAGTTTTCGGGCTGCGTCCTGGTTGTTTTGGATTTTGCCCTCCAATATAGCTTCTTTTATTTCTTCCTTGATTTCCCCGATGATTTTAGAGGGGGAAAGCCCGAAAATTTCCATGATTTCCTCGCCGCTCAAGGGCGGCTGAAAGTTCCGGACCTGGTCCTTCTCCTCCACTTCCCGGAGCTTTTCCTCCACTTTGTCAAAGTTTTCGAGGTAGCGCTGGACTTTTTTGTTGTTTTTGGAAGTGATGTCCGCCCGGCAGAGCTTCATCAGGTCCTCGATGTCGTCTCCGGCATCAAACAGCAGTCTTCTCAAAGCCGAATCGGTGACTTCCGCTTTTACCAACGCAATGGGCCTGAGATGGAGACGAACCAGTTTTTGCACGTATTTCATCCGTTCGTCCATGGGAAGCTTCATCCTGCGAAAGATCGCCGGAGTCATCCGGGCACCTTTGTCTTCATGCCCGTGAAAGGTCCAGCCGACTTTGGGATTGAAGCGCTTGGTAGCCGGCTTGGCGATGTCGTGCATGATCGCGGCCCAGCGAAGCCAAAGGTTGTCGGTCATCTGACAGACATTGTCCAGTACCTGGAGGGTGTGGTAGAAATTGTCTTTGTGGGACTTGTCATCCACGGAATCAACGCCTTGGAGCTCGACCATTTCCGGAAAAAACCCATGCAGCAGCTTGGAGGCAAAAAGAAGCTTGAACCCATACGAGGGCTTCGGCGTGGCGACGATCTTGTTGACCTCATCGATGATCCGCTCGGCAGAGATGATCTGAAGCCGGTCGGCGTTGTCCGCGATCGCAAAAAAGGTGTCCGCATCGATGTCAAAGTTCAACTGGGCAGCAAACCTGACCGCCCGCATCATCCGCAGCGGATCATCCGAAAAGGTAATCCCCGGCTCCAGCGGAGTTTTGATATTCTTGCGCTTGAGATCCCCGACGCCGTCAAACGGGTCTATCAGCTCCCCGTAATCTTCCGGATTGAGCGAGATCGCCATCGCGTTGATCGTAAAATCCCTGCGCTCCAAGTCTTCTTCCAGCGTACCGTCCTCCACGATGGGCTTGCGGGACTCCAGCCGGTAGGACTCTTTCCTCGCCCCGACAAACTCCAGCTCCCAATCGTCCAGCTTGAGCATCGCAGTCCCGAAGTTTTTGAAAACGGAAAGCGGAACGTGTTCGTCAAACGACTTGGCGACTTCCTGGGCCAGGCTGATTCCACTCCCCACACAGGTAAAGTCTATGTCTTTGCTGGGCCGGTTGAGTAGCAGATCGCGGACAAAGCCACCCACCACATAGGATTTTATTCCCAGCCGGGTTGCTGCCTCCCCCACTTTCCCAAATACTTCGTACCCGTCCAGCTTTGCCTTTAAATTCATCGGTTGATAATTTTTACGTCCCCTTCGGGGCCCAAAAACATTTCTTTGGTCGAAGGGCCCAAAAGCGGAAAATAAAGATCGGTCTGAAAATCCGCCTGCGCACCCCCGGAATCAATCCCCACAAGAACCGGCTGGGAAATCGCGAAAAGGAGTTTGCTCCAGTTGGGCTCCCGGATCAGGGCAAAGCGGATGTTTCCATCCTGGACCGGCGCATTTTTGACCACCGGGCTCACGGGACTGTGGTAGATGGTCGGCTTGGTGCCAAACTCCACAATATCCAAAGACACCTCCGAAAAAGGCACACAGACCGACCGGATCTGAAACAGCTCAAACAAAAGGAAGATCCAATCCACCCCTCGTTCGTTTTCCCACCTGTCCGCCTTCAGAAGCCTCAGCGTTTTGCCGTTTCCCTCTTTGATAGTCACCTCTCCTTTGTCGCGGAAAGTCTTTACAATTGCCTGCTGATCCAAGTTTGTTGAATTTTGGTGTAAAAATAGTCAGATTATCTTGCCCGGATCGCCAAAATCCAAAAACGCAAAAAAACCTCCCCATCAAATGGAGAGGTCGACTGGCACTGCTGCCCTGGTTTGGCTTACTCCTTGTCCAATTTTCTGTTGACAAAAAAGCCGGCGACCAGGCCCAGTCCCCCAAAGATGAAGATGCTGGCCGGAAACGAAACATCATCGTCCATCCCCGCCTGCTCCAAGCCTGCGCCTACCAGCACGCCGATCCCGATCCCGATGGCCAACAGTGCCAGATTGAGGACGATTGAGCCGATTCCGTTCTTTTTCCCTGTGTTGAACAACGAGGCGTCTGCCCCTTTTTCGATCAGCGCCAGCCGCTCATTGTTGCGGGTGGTCAGATAGACATAGACCACTCCGAAGATGGCGGAGAAAACGATCAGCGAGATTAGGACGTTTGTTGCTTGCATGGGGGGTTTTGTTTTGTTTGTCCTTTGGATGCAAACGAGCCGAGAAAGGTTACATGAAGGGGCAAAAAACACATGACTTGATGCCGGGTGTTGGATGCGGGATGTTGGGTGCTGGATGTTGGATTCGAAGTCCAAAACACCAAAGCAATCCCTTCAAATTTCAGAATTCCCGATAGAAAGACAAGAAAACGAAACCCAAAATAAAATAAATGCAGAAAACTAGGAGAATGGTTTGGTAAAAAAGGTAGTCGACACCTATATTGACTAGAGGTTTTTGAGCGGTGGGCAACGGCCAGCAAGTACAAAGAAGTGAATACTGATTACATCAAAGATTAGATTGACCTTGATAAATTTTCTGCCTAATGTCCGAGAAATTCAAAGGGAAATATCGAAGCGAATCAGCCCGAAAGCAAAATTGGGATTATGGAAGTGATGCAGCCTATTTCATTACCATTTGTACAAAGGATCGACAACACTTTTTCGGTGAAATACAAAAAGGAAAAATTCATATTTCTCCTGCTGGTGCCATAGCAGATGTGCTATGGTTTGAAATTAAAAACCATGCAAAAAATATCGAATTGGGTGAATATGTGGTGATGCCAAATCACGTACATGGAATTTTGATTTTGAATGGGAATGCCGTGGGGATAACGGATAATGACGGTCCAACCGTAGGGACAGGGCATGCCCTGTCCCTACCGCATGCCCTGTCCCTACCAGAACCAACAAATACCCCCACCCCCGGCCAACAACGATTTCAAAATCAGGGCAATAATACCATTTCATCAATTATAGAATCCTATAAATCTGCCGTTACCAAATCCTGTAATCGATTAGGGTTACCATTTGCATGGCAGACACGGTTTCATGACCACATCATCCGAAATGATGAATCATTTCAGCGAATTTCAGAATACATCAAAAACAATCCTGCCAATTGGAAGGATGATGGATTTTTCTCTTAAAAAAACGCCAGATACCCCTTCTGGGAGTAAAAGGAATAAAGATTAGAATAGAAAATAATCCAATTGAAAATTGGTGAGGATAGTAGGTATTCTTTCAATCTCTGACAAAAAGACAAGAAACCGCCCCCTTCTCGGCGTAGTCTATACCCTTTCTGTTTTGAAGTTCAGAATGACGCCGGGTGGGTTCCGATAATTATCGGAATGCAATTCCACCCTCCTGTCCTTGCCATCCCGTACAGTGGTCGGGAGCAACTCGCCACGCCGAAGGACAGTCAAGTCAAGGTTGTCAGTAATCAACAACCAGGGAATATCTACCCACAGAAACCGCGACTGATCACTGAAAGCTGACATCCCTCCACCGCCTACTACTTACCGTTCACGACCAACTACTTACCTCTTACCACTCACAAATCCACTAAGACCAAGACTGATCATCGGCTCCTCCCTAAAAATCAAGACAGCACAGGACAATCTCTGGAGGCAGTTTGCATAACTACTGCTCTCCAATAATCCTGTCATGCAAAAAACAAGTAGTTTTTTACCGCTCCTGATTACCCTTTTCTTTCTTGAATTACCGCCACTGCTTGCCCAAGGGGGAAATCGGGCAGTCGATCCGGATTCACCGGTTATAAGTTTTGGCCTCACGCCTAAGGAGGCTTTGCTGGTGGGAGAGAAGGCTGCGGGCCGCCTGGTGATCATCGATCCCGAAACATTGGAAGTGGTGGCGCGTATTCCGGCAGGAGGAAACCTTCATGAACTGGCAACCGACGGGCGGTATGTGTACATCGGATCCAATCTTCCCGGGATCACGGTAGTGGATGTGATGGCGCAAAAGCGGGTGGAGCCCATTGACATCAGCGCATTTGGAGACCGTCATGCCATTACCTTTGCAGGCAGCCATCTCTATCTGGGCCATGAGACCAACCGCCTGATCTCACGCTATGATCCGGCAACGAAGCAGTTTGACGAGGTCATCGGACTCCCCGGTGGATCGCACCTGCTCATCGTCACTCCCGATGAACAGCGTATCTTCACCGCGAGCAGCAATGGCAGTGTGATTGCCATTATCGATCGGGTAACTGATGAAAGAGGCCAAGAAAATTTGGCGTTCACTACTTTTCCCGGTGACACCCGCATGGAAGGCATGGCACTTTCACCGGATGGCACCGAGTTTTGGGCCCTGCACATGAATGCGAAGAAACTATCGGTCATCAACGTGCCCGAGAAAAAACTGATCGGCACCGTTTCGTTTGAAGGCGGATTGAACAACCGCATCAAGTTTACGAAGGACGGCAAATACGTCTTGATGAATGAGCTTCAGGGCAACGAACTGCGTGTCTGGGATGTGGCTACCCGTCAGGAGGTGAAGCGTATTGACGTGGGTGCCGGTGGTGAAGGCATCTTCATCGATCCGGTGCGCCCCCGGGCATACTATACGGTAAGCGCCGGCAACAAGCTGGTCGTGATTGACACCAACACTATGACGGTGATCAAAGAAATACCCGACCTTCAAAACCCTGATGGGATGGACTGGTTTAGTGCCAAATAAATTTCAACGCGCTGGCAGTAAGCCGATTTCGAAAACAGCAGCACTCCCTTATGGTGTAGACAAATCATGGTTCGGACTGGGGAAGTTCCGATAGTTATTGGAATGCAATTCCATCTTCCTATCCTTGCCATCCCGTACATGGGTCGGGAGCAATTGGCTATACACACTTAAAGCCCTTCTATTCCGACATTCCAGCCCCGAGCTCCGATGTCGAGTCTTTTGGCTCGGTCTGGGGCGATGGCGAAATGGAGGCCAACAGGCAGTGCGCCAAGACAAATACCTTAAGCAACTTCAACAACACCGTGGACATGGACGCCAAAACCCTCACCAGGATCCGCGAGTTCCGTTTTGAGGGTCAGTTCCTGGTCATCGACGAGCACTATTTCAACCTGGACAAGCTGCTGTATTTCACCCCGAGGAGAGATTGCATCGATTTCTTCTTCCAGGTGTATTAAATTGGAGCCGTTTGCTTCTGTCTGGGATGGAGGAGATCATGCCGCTTCCGAAACTGATCGAGGGGCCTGGTCAGGACTTGCAAAAAAACAACCCGCCGACAAAATCCGGCCTTCTCTTGACACGTTGTGAAAACAAACTTTCTTCCCCTTGGCCAACAACCGCGGACTATCTTGTAGCCAAAACATCCTTTCCATGAAACCGAAAAAAATATGGGCAAACTTCGGAGTAGAAAATATCGAAGTTACCCGCGAATTCTACCAGAAGCTTGGATTTGAGCTGAATGGCTCGCCCAACAAAGAGCTTGTGAGTTTCTTCTTCGGTGAGGAGAAGTTTGTGATCCACTTTTTTGAAAAGGAAAAACTGAAGACCGCATTGGAGGGAAATCTCTCCGATCCTAGGCAGGGAAATGAGATCATCTTTTCTCTCTCCGTCGGAAGCAAAGCGGAATACGACGCCTGGATCGAAGAAATAAAAAGTGCCGGAGGAGCGGTGCTCTTCGACTCCAACAAGGACAGGAGAGCCTTTTACGATGAAAATCAATACTACGTCTGCGTATTTGCTGATCCCGATGGCCATAAGTTTAACCTGCTCTACAGTCCGAACATGTAGGGGGAAAGGGCCGACTTGGATTCACAGGCGGCGCAGCTTAGAATGGTGTAACTGAACTTCCGGGTGCCTCAAGAAAGCCCGATCGCCTGGACGGATCTCGGAGACACAAAACCCACCCCCTAGTACGCCTCGGAAAAGCAAGCCATAATGACTTTTAGGAAGGAGCTCAAGATCGAAAGATTTGGAGGTTGGAGAGCAGAAAAATCCCCTCTTCCAAGGCCTCGTCCCCCGAGCTATCGGGGCGTAAATCTCTTGCTTCTTGTCTCTTGCTTCTTGCTACTAGCATCTAGCTACTTGATACTTCTCTCGTTTCTTGTGTCTAATATCTTATGTCTTGCCTCTTGCTTCTTGATTCTTGATTCTGGCATCCAGCTACTTGATACTTCTCCCGTTTCTTGTGTCTAATATCTTATGTCTTGCCTTTTGCACTTCCTGACTGCAACCGGACACTGATCATTGACCGCCGAAACCGGAAAGGGAACCTTTTCGGGATCTTCTTTGTCTTTAGCTTGTCCAATGCGGCCAATTGCCTATCTTAGGTCACTCTATGATGCTCTCCAACAATCTCCCCCCATCCGATTTTTTGGAAACTTCCGGCGCTCCCTGCCCGGTCGTTTGCGGGAGAATTGTATCCCATAGCAAGGCCTTTATCAGGTAACCCTCCGTTGGGTACTTAAACGGAGGGCTTTTTTCCCGTCTTTTTCCATCCATAGCTCCACTTCCTGTAGTTCCCCGGGAAGTGAAAACCCGTTTAAACACCCCTGATTATGAAACCTGTCATTTCCAATACTGATTACAAAACGCTCTATTCCCTGATCCAGGACATGCCTGCGTCACTGCGCACCAAAGAAATGGGCCAGCTCCAAAGAGAACTGGATTCTGCCCTCAAAGTAACTGACGAAAAACTAGCGGAGGACATCATCCGGCTCAATTCCCATTTCGAAGTCATGGATCTGGGCAGCGGCAAGACCCTCCAACTGCAACTGGTAATGCCCAAAATGGCCGATCTGAGCCAGCAAAAAATCTCCGCCCTGAGCCCTCTCGGGGTAGCGCTGATCGGATTTGGCGAAGGAATGCTGGTGGAGTGGGTACTGCCGGGAGGCCCCAAAAAGCTGCAGATCCTCAAAGTGGTCAATTCTCCCCAGAAGGCAAGGATTTGATGCCTTCTCCCAACCCCAAAAAAACCTGACAGCATGAAATGGACCTATCGCATCCCAAACAAATTCGGAACCTCCATCCTCCTGATGGGGGCCCTGGTCTTGGTCTTGGTCAACAACCTGAAAGAACGGGCAGATTCCGAACAGTTGAAAACCGCCTTTGAATCGATCTACGAAGACCGGCTGATGGCGGAGAGCTATATCCTCCGCCTGGCGGCCGAGCTGCACCAGATCCGGGAATTGCTGGAAAATCCCTCTTCCCTGAAAACGGCGCAACTGAAAGCAAGAGTCGCGGAAATAGAAGAAATTACCCTGCTCTACCTGGACACAAAACTGACTACGACAGAAGAAAAGCATTTTGGACATTTCGAAATGCTGACTTGGGAACTGGCCAAAGCGCTGAATACAGGCCGCTATGAAGCCGCCAATTCCAAAATCGCTGAGGCACTTTTGGACCTCCATCTCCTTTCCGAAATCCAGGTGACCGAGGCACAAACCCTGCTGGCACAAACCGAGCGGATATTCAGCTCCGGATTGCTCAGTTCCCAGTTCGAAATCGGGCTGGTGATCCTCATCGGGCTGGTAATACAGGCGATCCTGTTCGCCTCCAAGACACTTGAGTCCCGAAGCGTCCTTGTTCCCAAAAACCTCAATTGACTTTAGCCAAAGACCTTTGAAACGCTTTTTCAAAGGTTTTTTTGTGGATGGGCAGAGAAGTTTTTCAGGTGTGGCTCCTTTCCCTAACTTAGGCATCTGCCAAAAGGCTGGAATCCCAGGCACTTTAACCCACCCTTTCCGACCCATGATCAATTACGATGGAAAATCCTTCCACCCCGTACGGAACACAGCAAACGGGGAAACTTCTGCCGAGACCATTTTTCGCTACGTGCAGAACGGGAACATCCTGACTTCCGACTATTCGGGAGGCAAGATCCGGCAGGGCCACCTGATCGGTCGGGTGGACGGGCAGGGCCGGATCGACATGCGCTATCATCAGGTCAATTCCGACAACGAACTGATGGCCGGAACCTGCCAGTCTGTGCCTGAGCTGCTTCCCAACGGAAAGATCAGACTGCACGAAACCTGGCAATGGACCTCGGGGGATCGATCCGAGGGAAGTTCGATCTTGGAGGAAATCTGAAAGGAAGCCTTCAGGCAAAAACGATTTGTACTCTGAATCCCCAGAAAGACTTGCTCTTTCGGCAAAATTTCCCCTTTTTTCCAAAATTATATTTTACCCTTGTAGCATTGGAGAAACTATTTCCGTCTGGTTGTTAACCTGGGATTTTCCCCACAACCAAACTTTTCGCTTATGAAAACTTCAAGATTATTCCCGCTGCTTTGGATAGTCGTGATCTCGGTCCTCTCGCTTTCCTGCCAGGACGAAGTCTCCACCACCCACACCTACCGGACGATGGTGCCGGTATTCTTGGAAATGAGTGACATCCGGGCGAGAACCCTATCCGTGGAACCTCCCCAGGAGCTGGACAATCCCGGAAAAATCTACATCTACGGAAACTATCTGCTCATCAACGAACCCACCAAGGGCATCCATATCCTGGATAATACCAATCCCTCCAATCCCGTCAACAAGAGCTTTATCCCGATCGAAGGCAACGTGGACTTGGCCGTCAACAGCAACATCCTCTATGCGGACAACTATGTGGATCTCCTGGCCTTTGACATCAGCAACATCAGCAACATCCGCCTGGTCAAGCGTGTGGAGGATGTATTTACCCATCTGTACCGTCATGATACCGGGCAGATCATCACCTTCAAAGACACCGTACTTACTTCCGAAAATGCCTATTGGGGATGTGCAAACTGCTCGGTTTATTCAGTGAATGCCAGCTTGAGCTTTTCTGCCAACTATTCGGCGGCTGCACAGAGCTACGGCACGGGAGGATCGATGGCGAGGTTTACCCTATCCAGCGGCCATCTCTATGCGGTGGATGAATCAACGATGCGGGTATTTGACGTGAAAGATGCAGAAGATCCCAAATTTGTCAAGCCGATTGATCTGGGCTCGGGCATCGAGACCATCTTTCCCTTTCAGGACAAACTCTTCATCGGATCCAACCGGGGCATGCACATCTACGACGCCTCCACACCCTCCAGCCCCACAAGGATGGCGGTGTACGAGCACGTGGTAGCCTGTGATCCGGTGGTGGTCAATGAGGATTTTGCCTTTGTCACCCTTCGCAGCGGCAGCGTCTTCTGCTTCAACAACATCAACCAACTGCAGGTCATCAATATCGAAGATCCCTACCGCCCCTATATGATGAAGTCCTATCCCATGCTCAATCCGCACGGACTTGGGCTGGCCGGGGACAACCTTTACATCGCAGAAGGAACGCACGGGCTGAAAAGCTTCAAAGTGACCGACGTCATGGCCATCGACCAAAACCAGATGGAGTTTTTGGAATCCATGAAATCTGTGGATCTGATACCCGGACCCAAATCCCTGATCGTCATCGGGCCGGATGGGGTTTGCCAGTTTGACTACAGCACCCCGTCCAAACTCGTAAAACTGAGCTGTATCAATGTGAAAAACCCGGTGGTGGTCAAGTGATCAAGGAAGTATCAAGATGCAAGTATCTAGTATCAAGAGGTAAGTATCTAGAGGAGAGAAGAGAGAGGCGAGAAACAAGAGAAAGAGAATTGTTGTAGAGTGTCTGCTTCGTAGTCTATAAAAAGCCTTCGACTCCGCTCAGGCTGACAGCGGTGTCAGGTTGAGCGGAGTCGAAACCAGTAAGCTTTTCAGACTTGGCGTCGGTTATAATTCAAAAACAGAAAATGAAAATCCTACCCCTGACCCTAAGCATGTTTTTCCTGATTGTTTCCTCGGGATATGGCCAGGAGAAAATCTATTTCAACCAAACCGAATTTGGAGCGAGTTTCGGCAGAGGTGTGGATGACTGGAATGGCGAATCCGAAACCAGAATCGCGTTTTCGATGAGTACCTTTCACGGCGTCCGGTTTGGAAAGCATCACGTAGGCGGGGTTTCCTTCGGCTTTGACCAATACGAGACCGTCTCCATCATACCCGTTTCTTTTGGCTGGAGAGGTCTTTTTGGCAAGGACGAGTCCAAGCTGGTCACGGGATTTGATTTGGGCGGTGGCACGACGTTTTTGGAGAGAACGGAAAAAACCGCATGGGGTGCCAGTTGGTATGAAGGCGGGCTCATGCTCAGCCCATCAGTCGGAGGCTATTTTCCGGGGAAAAGGGGAAAAACCGCCCTGACCGTGACCCTCGCCTACAAAAGACAGGGGCTTTCCCACTACAGCGGTGTTTACGATCAGGCGTCGGCACCAAGACCGAATCCCTTTTCCGGCGCCACGCTTCCGGATGGGTTCAGTTCTCTGACCGAGACCTCTTATTTGTTTCACAGTCTGGTGACACGGATCGGCTTGAGCTTTTGAGTTTCGGGCTGTTCGGGATTTGTAATCTCAAACCCCGTCCATGGGATTTACAATCCGGCCGAATCAATCCGAAATCAGCTATTCGAGATTTGTAATCTCGAATTCCGATCACCGGATTTGATTAAGCGCAAACCACTTTTTTGCATTGTGGTAATAGATTTTATCAACTACTTCTTTTTGAAGTTTAAGTCCTTGGAATTCCCCGTTGACATCCCCCACTTCCATCCATTCCTCGCTCACCAAGTACTTCCAATCCCTCTGCCAAGTGGCAATTGCATTGGATTTGACCTTCTCCGGATCAGGATTTCCCGAAATCTCCAGATCCGTGCCATAGATGATCCGGTCTTGGTACTTGATCATAAAGTTTCTGACTTTCTCGCGATCTTTTTGGCTTTGGAACTGCAAATGCCCAATCCTGGCGGCCAGGTCCACGGACAGGTTTGGAAAGCGGTCCAGTCGCTTGGCGAGCTCGTCCACGCTCCATTCCACGCTTCCCAAGTGTGCGCCTACAAAGCGGATTTCGGGGAATTTCTCCAGCAAATTGTCTCTCGCCTCCACCTGCCGCTCGTAGCTGGGATACTCCGGATGGAGATACATGTGGTACTCCGGATGCCTTGCAAAATAGCTCCGGTCACTGTTGACCGTCATTTCTTCCAGCGGAAGCCAGCAATTTCTGGGTTCACCGAGGTGGGCCATCAGCGTCTTGTCCTGATCCTGGACAAACTGAAAGATCGGCTCCAGTCGGGGATGGTCGGCCATGATGAAATCCCCATTTTCATCTTTATAAGTCATGCCAATGTTTTTCCAGATCTTGATTCCGATGGCACCCTGGTCAAAGGTCTTTTGGATCCGCTCGATTTCCTTTTGAGTCCAGTCGGGGTCACTCCAGCCTTCGAGGGAAATGGTGGAGAGAAAGCCGATGTGATCCGGATTTTCGGTCTTTTGAAGCAGGGCCAGTCTGATCTGCTCTTCCAGCGGAGGATAGTCAGGCACATCCACGCTGACGGTCAGCAGATAAAAATTGGAGCTTTTGGCTGCCTCCGTCAATGCCTGACTTTCAGAATTGTGATGGGTGTGCGTGTCGATCTTTTTTGTTTTTTGAAAATCATCCAAAGAATAAAAGCTCTCCTCTTCCGTGAGGTTGATAGCAGCCAGCGCAGCCAGCAAAAATGGAAAAAGCAGGTCGATCATTGTTATAGATACAAGATGTTGGATGCAGGATACCAGAGCGGAATTTAGACAAAAGAAGTAAGATTCAAGAAGCAAGAGACAAGAAGTAAGATATAAGACATTATGACGGCAGGCCGAAGATGGAATGGGATTTCGGATTGAGCGACTCCCCCTTTGGGCAGCAATCCAGATTTGGAAAAAGCAGCTCGGAAAAAGGGGGCAGGGGGATTTGAAACGAGCCAGACGCTAGAAGCAAGAGACAAGAAGTAAGATACAAGACACTATGATGGCAGGCCGAAGGCGGAATGGGATTTCGGATTGAGCGACTCCCCCTTTGGGCAGCAATCCAGATTTGGAAAAAGCAGCTTGGAAATAGGGGGCGGGGGGATTTGAAACGAGTCAGACGCTAGAAGCAAGAAATAAGACATTAGACACAAGATTCAAGACACAATCTCTGAATCGGGACGTCGGATTTCAAATTTCAGATTGAAATACGCTTTACTACAGGTAACCCTATATCCTATGGTTTTGCGCGGAAATGTGCTTTGCTCCACCACGGTGGACACGGTGCCGACCGTCGACTGTGGTCTGTGGACGAGATTATCCGCATGTAGGAAGTTCAAAGGAGTTCCACTGGCAGAATTGCGGATAATCCCATTGATTTTTCATCTTTGGGTTATGGAAAAATACGGCAAGGCAATCCTGGATGGCTACTACGGCTATGCGAGTTACCTGTTTAACGAAATCCTGAATCCCAGTTGGCACAACTACTTCTATTGGTTGCTGGGCGCTTCCCTGGTGATTTGGGTTTTGGAACTGGTATTTCCCTGGAGAAAAGACCAACCGGCCATCCGGCAGGACTTTTGGCTGGATTTGTTTTACCTTTTTTGGAACTATTTCCTGTTTGCGCTGGTCGCATACAACGCGCTTTCGATGGTCGCGGTGGAGCTTTTCAATGACTTTCTCGGGCTTTTTGGCATCACCAATCTGGTCGCATTCCACATCGAAACTTGGCCGTTTTGGGCAAAATTGGTCTTGATCTTCATCGTGCGGGATTTCATGCAGTGGAACATCCACCGCATGTATCACCATGTGGGCTGGATGTGGGAGTTTCACAAGGTGCACCACAGCACCAGACAGATGGGCTTCGCCGCCTTATTGCGCTTTCACTGGATGGAAAACGTGATCTACCGTACCCTGGAATACATCCCGCTGGCCATGATCGGCGTCGGATTGACCGACTTTTTTATCGTCCATATCTTCACCTTGGTCTTGGGACAACTCGGCCACGCCAACCTCAAAATCCCCTTGGGACCTTTCAGATACGTCCTCAACGGACCGCAGATGCACCTTTGGCATCATGCCCGGCACCTGCCTGAAACCCATCCAAACGGCTTCAATTATGGTATTTCGCTGAGTATTTGGGATTTTATTTTCCGAACCAACTATTGGCCTGAAGATGATGAAAACCTCGCCGTAGGCTTGCCCGATGAGGAGAATTTCCCGGAGGATTTTATCCGGCAAAACACGGAACCCTTTCGGCGGATATTTCGCAAAAATAAAAGCTGACCGATTGGTCAGCTCTGCGATTTTCTATGAAGACTCTTTGTATGCGAAGGAAATCACATCAGCCTCTTAACCGTCCACACGATAATGGCAATCAAAAACATGATGATCGAGATCTTGTTGATCCCGTGCATCATCCGCAGGTTGATATTGGTAGGCTTACTGGGATCAGGCTTTTGAAATACCCGGGTAAAATAGTTTCCAAATTCGCCTAGCTTGAAGAACTCCTTTACTTTTTGATTTTCCATGAACACTTATTTGATATTGGTCTAACTGGCTGCAAAACGGAATGGTTCAAGATCAGATCCAATTGCGAGGAAAAGTCCCTGTCTCATTTGGGGTTCTCAGTGGCTCTTTTGTGTTTATAGGCTAAATAAGGTAGATTCAATATCATTTCTTGAAATTATTCAGATTGGGCTATGAAACCGCAACAGCCAAATATCACGGACCTACTCCCCCACAGGGATCCCTTTCTATTCGTTGACAAAATTATATCCACCACTCAAAATGAGATCGTCGCTACAAAGATTTTTTCGGGAAAGGACGAATGGCTCAAAGGGAGTTTTCCCAAATCAGGATTCATCCCCGGTATGATACTGGTAGAATCCATGGCCCAATGTGGTGGGGCAGGCATCAAACTTTTGGGCATCGCGGATGGGATATTTGCTTTGACCAGCATCGATCATGTCCAGTTTTTTGCCGGAGGCCTGTATGGAAAAGAAATAAAGTACGTCATCAAAAACCAGAGAATCAGCAGCAGCATCATCAAGCAATCAGGCACTGCGCTCATGGGCGAGTCAAAACTCATGGAAGCAAGCTGGATGAGTGTAAAAGTGCGGTGATCTTTCCATTCACCTCATCCAAAATAGGTCTTGATTCTTGTGTCTTGACTCTTGATTCTACCGTCTTAGCTCTTGGATCCCTTTAACCTTTGAGGTCTACTTTTTGACCTCGAAGGTTAAAACCTTCGGGGTTCTAAAAACCCCAAAGGTCACAAAGTCTCCGGCTCGTTCCACATGCCGTCTTCCTTGATGATATTGATCAATTCGTCCACGGCTTTTTCCGAAGAAACGGACTTCTTCATCACTTCCTTGCCTTTGTACAGCGTGATCTTTCCCTTGCCTGAGCCCACATAGCCATAGTCCGCGTCGGCCATTTCACCAGGGCCGTTGACGATGCATCCCATGATCCCGATCTTCACACCTTTGAGGTGATCGGTTCGCTTGCGGATCATCGCGGTGGTTTCCTGCAGGTCAAACAGGGTTCTACCGCAGGAAGGGCAGGAAATGTACTCCGTCTTGGACATGCGGGTGCGGGCGGCCTGCAACACGCCGAAGCTCACCGAATTGTGAAGTTTGATCTGATCGAGGACTTCCTGACGGGTATGCTCCCCTTCTTTTTCCAAAGAAATCAGGATCCCGTCGCCCAGTCCGTCAATCAACAATCCCCCACCGTCTGTGGCGGCATAGAGCGTCGTCAGGTCGGCAGACTGATCGGGATAGCTGACTTTGACCACGACCGGCACCTCAGACTTCGCTTCGAGCAGAGAGACGAATGCCCGCCTCAAAGCTGGAAGAGAATGGGTATTGTCAGTTTTAAGAATCAATACCGTGTCTTTTCTTCCTGAGACTTGGGGAATAGCCGCTTCGATTTCTTCATCGAAAATCTCCAGGAAATTCAGCTCGGCGTGAAGCCTCCCAGCAGTGCTATAGTCGTCCAGTCTGAACAGCGGGAACTTGTTCACCTGATCGGGAGCCATCTTCCAGACCGGAAAATCCTGAATTTCCTTCATCCCGTTTGGAAGCATGAAAGGAATCGGATTGGAACCCGAATAGACAAAATCACAGCCTTGGCCATTCATCTTCCACTTGTCGAGTTCGGGCAGGTAGAAATGGCCGACTGCCTTCATTTCGCGGTCAGCTATCTTCTCAATCTTGGAAATATCCGTAATCACGCGTGGGACATTGTGCCCGCCGAAATTGTAAATCTCGGCGACGTGCCGCTTGTTATACTCGAAAGGGGTGATCGGATAATGCTGGATTTCGGTAATTGGAGCATGATTTGACCTGCCCGTGTAGCGGTCGATCAAGGCCTTGGCCACCGGCGCTTCGAACTCCGGATCCTCGGTCAGGGAAACCCGGACGGTATCGCCCAGTCCATCTTCCAGCAGGGTTCCTATTCCCACGGCGGACTTGATCCGGCCATCTTCGGCTTCACCTGCCTCAGTGACCCCAAGGTGCAGCGGATAGGGTTTGAAGCCGCCCTGATTCAGCTTTTGCACCAAAAGGCGGTACGCCTGCACCATCACCTGCGTATTGGAAGACTTCATGGAGATCACGATGTCAAAGTAATTTTCGTCCTCGCAGATCCTCAAAAACTCCAAAGCAGACTCCACCATCCCCAACGGGGTATCGCCGTATCGGCTCATGATCCTGTCAGACAGGGAACCGTGGTTGGTTCCGATCCGCATGGCGGTGCCGTTTTCCTTGCAGATCTTCACCAGAGGCAAAAAGCGCTCGCGGATCCGGTCCAGCTCTTCGGCATAGCTGGCATCGGTATAGTCGATGACCTCAAATTTCTTTTTGTCCGCGTAGTTCCCCGGATTGATCCTGACTTTTTCCACGATTCGGGCGGCTAGCTCGGCGGCATTTGGAGTGAAGTGAATGTCTGCTACCAGGGGAGTTTTGTATCCTCTTTTGCGCAGCTCAGCCTTGATGTTTCTTAGATTTTCGGCTTCCTTGATGCTGGGAGCGGTGATTCGCACGAGTTCACAGCCCGATTCGATCATCCGGATGCTTTGCTCCACCGAGCCCTTGGTATCCATGGTATCCACGGTCGTCATGGACTGCACCACGATGGGATTGTCTCCCCCGATGAGCACATCCCCAACTTTCACCGGGATGGTTTTTCTCCGGGAATAGCCGGTCAGGCTATCGCAATAACCGGAATCGAGGGATTTGATCAGTGACTCCATAGTTTAAATGTCTCCAAGTTGGGGGCGGATGATTACTTCTTCAACAACAGTCTGTGGGGAAAGGTTGTAAGCGCCCCACACGCTTTCGGCCACGTCTGCGGCGGTCATAAAACGCTCCTCGGGAATACCTGCACCTGCCCAACTGTCGGTAAACGTAGCACCTGCAAGTATCGAGGTTACCTTGATTCGGTAGGGTTTCAGTTCTTCGCGAAAGGACTTGGTCATCCCAAGCAGAGCCCATTTGGATACGGCATAGCTACCACCGTTCGGATAGGCGGTCATCCCGGCTATCGAGCCCATGCTGAAGATATGCCCGGACTTTCGCCGGATCATATCCTGGGCAAAAGCCCGCGTCAGGTAATATGCCGAGAAAAGATTGGTATGCATGATAAACTCAAAGTTTCCGTCGGGTTCGTTGTGAAGTGCTCCGGGAAGGAAAATCCCGGTATTGTTCACCAACACATCCGGCGTACCGATCGCCTTTACCGCATCGGAAAACCGGACAACCTCATCTTTCCTCGAAAGGTCGGCAACCGCTGCCAACACCTGGATTCCAGGATGGTTTTCTTCCAGATGCGCCTTCAGCGAGGCCAGATCCCTTTCATTTCGGGCACAGGTAAAGACATCGAAACCTTCCTTGGCAAAGCGCTCGATGATCGCCCTTCCGATGCCTTTGGTGCCTCCGGTGACGAGGATACGCTTACGCATTTGATTAGCAGTTTAATAGTTAGTGTGACAACTATCTACGGGGCAAAGTTACATTTTTTTATCAAAACAGCGCGGAGACTTGCATTCGTCCCACATGGACGGTTCTTTCCATACCTTCGGAATTTCGCCCTTCATAGACCAAGTTGAGCTGGAGGCCCTCGCCTATCCGCTGCAGCCAACTGAGCGACCAAGTCAGGTTAGTCCCGGGTGTCAGCGCTTGGAGCATCTCATACCCGACGGGAGAGTTCACCTCGCCGTTGTAGTCGATCTGAATGAACTTCAGATTTCCCGTGAGCGTGGTTTTGATTGCTTTCGCAAAGCGCACATCCAAGCCCAACTGATGCACTTGCGCAGTTTCGTCAAATTCCAGGTTTTGGGTGTTTTCTTTTCCCGTGAAAGAATAAGTCCCCGTGGTTCTGAAAAAAGGGCTGGGTTGCCAAGCCAGTTCCGGCCCAATCGTAGACTGGTTGATGGCGTAATTCCTGTTTTCCAAAAAGTCAGAAGCCGAGATCCGCCTACCCGAACTTGCCAATACCCGGAGTGTCATCACCGAGCTGAAGCCATAGCGTGTATTAAGCTTCCAGTCCTGCTGGATTTGGTCTTCAAAGCCCCCGGACAGCAACTGTTTCAACTGGGAATCGAAGAGCGAAAGGTCAAAGCCGTACTTGGCCGAGGCCCTGTTGAAAAAGAAACTGGTTCGGATGATCTGCCGCAGCGACAGGATCTGATCCCGCTCCACCGATCCGATAAAGGGATTGACCCGATCCCAAAAGTCTTCTGATGTCACTTTTTTCTCCACACTCAGGCTGGACGTATTGGAAAACCGATGGAGAAACTGCCTGAGTCCCCCTGATTCTTTCCAGGTATCGGGAAACTTTGCCTGAATCCGGTAATTGAGCAGGCTGGTGTAGGCTTGGACATAGGTGTCCGTAGGCACAAAGATCTTGATGTACTGCTTTTCCTCGGGATTGATGGCAATGTAAAACTCATTCAATTGCTGAATCCCGTCCCCATTGTCGTCTCTCCAGGTGTGGGTTCCGTCTCCGTTTGGAGCCGGGAGATAGACAAATTCGCGCTGGAGTTCCCGCCCGTTTCCGATGGCATAGCTGATTTCGTTTCGGATCAGGTTTTTGCCCAGATTGCCGGAATAGTCCACCTTCCCCAGCAGGGTCAATTCGGTCGGCAAGTCCCGGTTGAGGTATTCCAGCTCCCGATAGGTAAAGGTGCCGCCCAGGCTATGGTTCGCCCACTGCTTTTTGAAATTGAAGTTGGAAGTAAAGGCCTGGGTATCATCCACGAGTTTGCCCGCCACCGGCAGGCGATCCTGACGCCAAGCTGCATCGGCAGAAAAGGCGTAGCTGAGCGAGTCGTTGCTTTTCAGATAGACCAAATGCTCCTCAAAATTCATCGCGGTGCTGAGGATCGAATCCGTTTCGGGGTTTTTCAGCACATTCCGATCCAGGGAAAACTGGTAGCCGGGCACCAAAACCTTGGACTGAAAATTCACATTTCCCAGGTAGCGCGTCCAGTCCGAACTCAGCGTGTCCTGGTCGCTTTGCAGCCTGAAAAATTCCTGGCGCAACCTCATTCTTTTCCCGATTTCCGTATTCCAGTTTGCGGTATGCTGTGATCCACTCAGGACATTTTCCCGGTTGCGGAGGTAGAGCTTGTAGTTGAATGAGTTCCGACCATCTTTCTCCAGACCGATCTGAGCCAGAAAAAACCGCTCGGCCGCCGCTTCCTTCAAAGCCTCCGGAGATAGTCCCCAGTCCCGGTCAAACTCGATGTATCGGAACCGGTCGATAAAATTGAAATTGGTCGAGTTGTACTCAAACTCCGTCAGGCCTTTGAAGCGGTATCCCTTGAAAATCCCCAGTTCACGGTTTTCGGACTGCAATCCCACTTTCCAGCCCAAGCCCTGATTGTCCCCGTCATCCAATCCGGAAAAGAGGTTTTTGTCCACTGAGGACAGGGCGACTTCGGTGTACGCTTTTTCATATTCTCCCAGTTTGATCCTGGTTCCTGCCGTAGCCATCCGCTTGCTGTCCGGTGCCGGAAGCTGCGTCAGGATCGAGTAGTCTCCCTGCGGCTGGCCGTTCAGACGATACACATACTCATACACGGTTCCATTGGCAAGCTGATTGACCCGGCGGTAGTCTCCCATGCCTGTCCCGACTTGGGAAAAGGAAAGCGCATAGTGGGCCAAATCGGGGTCGGTGGAATAGCGGTAATAGGTCAGGGGATTTCCCGCTTCGTCAAGCTCAGCGACCTGCTCATACAAGATCCGTGTCGGGTCAAAAGCCACCGAGTCGATCTTTGGGATCGCGGCATTTTCGACCCCATCTCCCACCGAAGCCAAAAGCGCCTGCTCTTCCTGCGTCAATTCCGTGAAAAGCGGCCGGTTTCGGTTGTCTTTTTCCTGATAGTAGTTGAGATAAAAATCGACCTTTCCATTGGTCTGCAGGTGATTGGCCCCGAGAATCGACCGGGAATAGTTTCGCTCTGCGTATTCAAAATCCACCCGAACGCGCGAATACTGGGTGATCAACACCTTGGGTGTGAAGGTGATTTCGGCTTGGTTGTAGTCGATTACATAATCGGCATTGAAGCCCCGCTGAAGCTGCTTGCCATCGAGGAAAACCCGCTCCGAATTGGCCATGATGATCACGTAGCGCTCGTTGTTTGGGCCATTGATCCGATAGGGGCCGAGCACGCCTTCCAAGATCGGAAGCTGAATGGAAGCAAACTTCCCCTTCGCCACCGAGACAAAGCCCTGCGAACTCGCTTCCCAGTTGCTTTTCAGCTTGTATTTGGAGGTGAATTGGAGCCCCTGGACGTTTTTGTAATAGCGGAGAAACTCCGACTGCCGCTGCTGAAGTACCACGTCTCCCGCCGCCAGGCTAAAATTTTCGTTGTACAGCTCGATCAGTACGTTGTCAAAATCCTGGATTTGCTGGGTATTGCCCTCGGGCTGAAAAGGCACATTTTGGTCGGTGATGCTGGCCCGGATCTTCAGGTTTTCCCCGATATCGCCTTCCAGTTGGAGATTCAAGGCGGAATTGACAAACACATTCTGGGTGTTCCCAAAAGAAACCCCACGGGTCAGGCTACCGGTTTTGTACAGGTTTGTGCTGGGGAAAAGCTCCTCCCGAATGTCCAAATCCGGCAGGGTCTGGACGCGATTGTCCCGGAACATGGCCGTCGAGTCGTAGCTGGCGGCAAGGGTTCTCTTGGCGAAGGTCTGGTCCAGCCGAACCGCCAAAGTTCGGTAGCAGACCTGCACTGAATCGGGCTTTTCTGCAGGATCAAAACTCATCTGCAGGATTCGGTTGGAAAAATCAAAAACGAAGGGATAGGACTTTCCGGATTTGTCCGTCACCCGGATACTTTCCCGGATGACCGAAAGCGAATCGAGCTCCTGGCCGGTTTCAAAATAAACAGTGGGATACCAACGGCATTTGTCCTGAGCCTGGACAGACCAAGTCCATCCAAAAAACAAAACCCAGGAAATGATCCAAAAACGCATGGAAACTATCAGCCTATTTCTTTGAAGGTAATAAAATGTGATAATACGCTTTTCTGCCAACAGCAAAATTTCATTCCAAATCAGGAGACGTCTGCCGGATGTCCGATGCTGGATGTAAAAAGTCTATCTGTATATCCGCTTTCATGCCAGTAATTTAAAATTGCAAGATGGCCTCGGCAAGCTCGGCCACCGGAGCTTTGGATTTTAAGGGTGGGGGAAGAAATGCGGCTTCGCCGCATTTCTTCCCCCACCCAAAACAAGATCCCATCGGACACCGAGCGACGGTTGGTGAGCCTGTCGAACCAAGTCGAGGTGCCAGCAAGAGTTAATTTGGCTACTGGCAAAGTAGCGGATATCCAAAAAAGTCTAAAATCAGAAGTCTGAAATCTGAATTGAAATGTCGTAAATGGTAAATCACCTATCGCAAATCGGGCGGCTTTCAGAAAAACGTCTATTGGATCAAAGGAAAGGTAAGATAAAACGTCGTACCCTTGCCGACTTCGGTGTCGAACCAGATTTTGCCTCCAGCGGTCTCCACCCCGCTTTTTGCAATCGCCAGACCCAGTCCCGAGCCGGTGGTCTTGGTGCTGAAATTGGGAATGAAAATCTTGTCCTTCAGCTCGGGCGGGATCCCTTTGCCATTGTCGGTGATCTCCAGGAAAACCGCCTGCTCGGTCAGCCAAAGCCAGATCCGGATGTGCGGGGATTGGCCCGGCTTGACCGCCTGGATCCCATTGATGATCAGGTTGGATATCACCCGGCCAAACAGCTTGTCGTCACCCATGATCGTGATCTCGTCGGTGAATGAGTCGTCCTGGAAATCAAGCTGCACCCGCTTGTCGTTTTTGAATAGCTCCAGCACCTTGTTGACCACCGCTTTGAAGTTCATCAGCTCATTTTTGGGAAGCGGCATTTTGGCAAAAGTCGAGAAGGAAGACGCAATCCCGCTCAGGGCATCCACCTGATGGATCAGCGTTTCGAGCGATTTGCGCAGCTTCTCCTGGTCTGCCAGCTTGCCTTCCTGCTCCAAGCGGAGGAGGTGTTGCAGGGTGAGCTTCATCGGGGTGAGCGGGTTTTTGATCTCATGGGCGACCTGCTTGGCCATTTCCCTCCAGGCAGATTCCTTTTCGGTGGAAGCCAGCACTTTCTTGCTGGCCTCCAGCTTGAACAGCATGTTGTTGTATTCGTTGACCAGCAGTCCGATTTCGTCCTTGGAAGCCCAGTACATCGGCTCGTTGTTTTCCAAGTTGGTGGCTTTCAGTTTTTGGGTGAGGAGCTTGAAGGGCAGGGTTAGGTTTTTGGAAACAAAAGAAGAAACGATCAGGAACAAAATAAAGATGACCACAAAGGCATTGAAAATATTGCTCAAAACGTCTGAAATCAGGGAGTTGAGTTCGGTTTCCGACTCGAAAAATGGCACCGCCAAGATTCCGATGTTGGATTGGTCCACTTGTGACTGTACAGCCAGATAAACGGTCTGATACCGGAGTTTGCCGACTTTTTCATCCAGGAGGAGCTGGATCTGGTTTTTCTCCATCACGCCGGACATGGCGGCGGGATTGATCCAGGGCGAGAGGATCTTTTTGTCAAAGATATTCGGACGGTTGGTCGACTCCAGGTAGCCGGCCGGAGTGTACAGGTGGATGTCGCTGGCGATGGTATTGGCCAGCGAGTTGATCTCCTCGTTGAGCAGGTCCCGGTCCACGCCTGCCGGGTTTTGGTTGTTGAAAAACGCGCCCAGATTGCTCCGGATCAGGCTGGCCTTCTCGATGTATTGCCTGTTGAGATCGTCCCGGTAGCTTCCCCCAAGCAGACCGATGGTGATGATGGAGATGATGATGATGGGAAAAAAGAAGGCAAAATTCAGATACAACTGGAGCTTGGTGGAGTAGTTGAACTCAAAATCCCGATAGCCCCTGAAGAGCGTGTTGAGCGAAATCACCAGAAAAGTCAGGAAAACGAAAGCCACAAAAAAAAGCGAGATGTTTCCAAAAAACTGGGAAAGCGAGATCGTCCGGGAGGAAAGGACGATCGTTTCACCGCCGTTTTCCATTCCGAAGTGGTGATATCCCTGATACTGCACCCCGTTTGCAAACAACTGGTTCCGGTTTAGGACGTCCAGAAATCCGCTTTGGTTAAAGTTAAACGTCCCTGAACTTCGGATCAGCTCGTTTTCCCGGAAAACGGCGTAGTCGTAGTTTAGCGGATCCAGTTTTTCCGCATACTTGCGATCCAGCAAGAGTTTGGGGTAAACGCTCCCCGGCTGGACCCGAAGCTGGTTCAGCTCCAGATAGAGTGTCCCCAGCAGGTTGTCCTCCCGCAAAACCGGGACAAAAGCCACAAACCTGTTGCTGGCGGTGGTCTCTTTTCCCCGGACAAAATAGAGGTCCCTCACTCCGGTGGCGTAGTCGCTTTTGACAAATTGCTGCTCCAACTCCTTCAACTGCGCACCTTCCGCCGGACCGTGAACCTGCTGCCCCGAAGCGCCGAAAACCCGGATCACCACCTCAAACTGGTCGAAATAGTTGTCGAGATAGATCCTGCGGATCTTGGTTTCGACCGGTTCCTTGGAAAGCAGCGGGTCGGCGATCCGGTTTTGGATGAACAGGTCGCTTTTGATCCGGCTGAAGATATCGCCCAGGAAAAACTCCGTCATCACGTCATTTTCGATCAGGTTTTGGTTGGCAAACCTGGTCTTGGAGAGGATGAGCCGCTCCTGCTCGGATTTGAGGGTGCTGATCCCCATGACAGTCGCCGTGACCAGACAGGCATAGAAAAAAGTCAAAAAGGTGTCCAGCCCCAAGCGGAAGACATTGCGGAAAAGCTCAAAACGGATAATGCTGAAAAGAAAAAAGAGGTGGATCAGCCAGACCAGTGCAAGCCAAATGCTGAAATACAAGGCAATCCCCAACACGGGCAAACCGATTGCCGCCAAATAGTTGTAATAGATCCGCTTGTCTCTCCTGACGCTCAGCAGCAAACTGAACAAGGTCAGGGAAAGCAGCACATAGACCGAGCCGAACAAAAAAAGAACCAGGAAACTCAGGCCCTTGAACCAATCGAAGGTCGGAATCGAACGGATGTCCAGCACCCACTGCGAGTTGAAAATCAGGTTCCGGGGCAGGTACCAAATCAGCACAAAGAAGACCGTGCTGGTCACGACCGCCAAAACCAAGCCGGTCTGAAAGTTTCTGCCCCGATTGAGGGCCTGTACTTTTTGGAAGGCCGCCTTGGAATAGAGCTGGGAGATCGTCAAGCCCAGGACAATACTGAGGCAGGCGGTGTTGAGCAGCAGATCCCCGAGACTGGGATTCAGCCAGGAGGAGGCATAATTCACCGGGTCGAAAAGCGAAAACTCGAAGAAATCTCCCGGGAAGTTGAAATAGAGCATCAGTGCCCTGATCGCCGCCAAGATCAGAAATCCGTAGCCGATGGTCTGCCAGGGATATCCCCGCTGCCACTTTTTCCTCAAAAAATCAAAGCTCAGCAGGAAATACAGCAGAAACACGGAGCAGATGAAGATCAGCAAGGCCGTATTGGCGACCCTTCCGACAGGCTCATATCCGAACTGAAAGCTAATCCCAAAAACAGGTTTTCCGGCTTCGCTGCTTACCTGAAATACCCCGTCAGAAGGATTGGCAAAAAGTTGAAACCGGCCGTTTCCGAAGAAATCGGGGTTTGGCCCGGTCTTCAGATAGTCGTTTTCGATCGAGCCAGGCCAGATCAGCCGCAGCGCATGTACCAGATAATATTCCGAAGTATTTCTTTTGATCTTCCGGATTTTCACAAAAAATGTCCCAAAAGGGTCTTCCAACAGTTGGTATTCACGACTGGGATCCAATTGGGAAAAATCGAGCGTCACCGTAAAATCGGACCAGAAGCGCAGTTGGCCGGAAGTATCCAGGACAAAGAACGGATGTCGGTGGTCCGGATGGCTGATCCGCTCAAAAGTGATCGAGTCCTCCGGCCGTATTTCCATCAAAACCCCGATGAAATCCTCGTCAAACTGACGGTCCACCCGCTGGATTTTCTTCTGTATGGCTTCAAAGTATTTCTCTTCCTCGCTTTTCTGGAAAACGAAAAAATTGAAAATCAGAACTGTCAGAAGAAAGACAATGCTGGTCAGGATGACCAGTCGGCGGGTTTGGAAGTTCATGTAGCCTAAAAATAAAAAAGCAAAGTCTGGTATCAAACTCTGCTTTTGGATCTCTTATCGGGTCACCAGTCTCGCCTTCCGTTTTTTGGCAGCGCGGTACCACAAAACCCCGATCACCGCAGCCAAGAGGTACGGCATGACAAACAGGTACAGAATCCCCGTATTCAGGCCCGCTCCGATGGTCGTCTCCCCATTGCTTACATTGTTTTCCACGGATGCCCGGCACATCGCGCACTGCGCCCAACTGCCGGCCTGCAGCCCGAGAAACAAAAACGTGAGGAGGAAAAGCTTGGGTTTCATCTTTAATCTCTTTTAATCTCTGGGTGCCGGCGACCACATCAGCCAGTGCCCCCCACAATTTCTTAATCTGTTTTCCAGTCCCGGTCGACAAACCTGCCCGCCATCACCAGCTTCCGATTTTGTCAGTGCGTGTAGTACGGACTGATCATCAAGTACACAATCACACCGCTGACTGATACATACAGCCAGATCGGATAGGCAAATTTAACCACTTTTCGGTGTTTTTCACGCTGGTCGGTATAGCCATAGTAGTAGGCAAACAGGATCGGAAACAAGGCTACCGCCGCCAACACGATATGGCTGACCAACAAGACGTAGTAAACCGTCCGGATGGCACCTTCTCCGCCAAAGCCCGTGCTCTCGGCAGCACCGTGATAGATCACATAGGACACCAAAAACAAGGCTCCCAATACAAACGCCACCGTCATCGTGGCACCGTGATAGCTGTACTTCTTGTTCTTGATGAACACCAAGCCCAAAATCAGTGCAACCGACGCAGCCGTATTGATCACCGCATTCAGGTGGGGAAGGAAATAAACCCACTCGCCCAGGGATGTGATCTTGGCGGGCATAAAGAGCAGAACTGCCACCGCCAGGGGAATGGCAATGGATATTCCGATGATCCAGCTTTTTACTTTTGCTTCCTGCCGAAGCGAGGGTGATTTACTTTGTTCCATGTAAGAGTACTTTTGTTTCCAGCATCAACAAGTCCACCTCTTCCCGGCTGGTACCGCTATAGTAGCCGCGGATCCTGCCCAGATGGTCGATGAGCATGAACTTGTCCGTATGGACGAAGTCATCCGGCACACCGTTTCCGTCGATCGTGGGAATCACAAACCCGCATCTGGCCAGTCGGTAGGTCTCATCCTTGGGCCCCGACAGGAAATGCCACTTCCCCGGGATTGCGTTGTGTTCGTCCGCGTATGCCTTCAGGACCTCCGGCGTGTCGTATTCAGGATCGATGCTGATTGACATAATCTGAACCTCCGGCTCGTTCCGAAACATGTCATTGACGCGTTCCATTTCCTTGGACATCACCGGACAGATGCTCGGGCAGGAGGTAAAGAAAAAGTCCACGATGGTGACTTTCCCCTCCATCTCAGCACGGCCTACCGGCTCTCCATCTTGGTTTGGAAACGAAAATTCGGGAATGTAATGTTGCGTAGTGTCCGTGACGGGGCATTCCAGAAAGGGATTGTCAACCCCCTTTTGGAAAAAAACGGGAAGATCGTATTCGTTTTTCCCAAAGCCTCTCAAAAGCATAAACACCAAAACGGGAATCAACAAGATGCACACCAGCACCATTCCCTGCAATATCCTCAGTCCTTTCATGTGTTTATAATTTGATTTTGAATGGCCAGCCCGATATTCATCGGGAGGAATGTCGCATGGCAGATAATCATCCCAGTGTGTGTCGCCTGCGTCATGCTCGATTTCATTGCAGTTTGTCGACAAAAAAGAAGGTTGAAGTGATTCACCCCAACCTTCCTTTTTGTCGTTTTCGATTTCATTACCAACGCATCAGGAAGATCTCGGAGCCTTCCTTCACCAAGGTAATCACCAGCCAAACCAGAAAAATCAGGGGCAGGATGATGGAATAAAACAAAGGCTTCACTTCGTCGCCCAAGTGCATAAACTCCATCATAATGTATTTGGCTTTCCAAATAGTCAAGATGATAAAAAGGCTGTAGAGCAGGATTCCCCGTCCCATCGTGAAGGCCATGATAAACTCCACGACGGTGATCGCCAGAAGAATGGCTGCGGTTTTCCAGATTTTCTTGACTTTCTCCTCGTTGCGAGGTTCAACTATCAGAGTTGATTTGTTTTCTTGAATTTCCATATTTCGAAGATTTTAAATACTTAGATCAGATAGAACAGGGTGAATACGAATACCCAAACCAAATCCACAAAGTGCCAGTAAAGGCCGATTTTCTCCACCATCTCATAGTGGCCTCTCCGGTCGTAAACCCCAACGGCAGCTTGGTAGAAGCACAGGAAAAGCAGGAACACCCCGATGGTCACGTGGAATCCGTGGAATCCGGTAATGAAGAAGAACAACTGCGCAAATGCCGCAGGGCCGTATTCGTTTACCGTCAAGTTTGCGCCAAAGACCGTCTCTTGGACCACTTTGCCCAGAGAGTTCACATAGGTCAATACGGTGCCTCCCTCGGTTCCGTGGATGAAGTGGTTCCACTCCCAAGCCTGGCAGCTCAGGAAGGTGATGCCTCCGACCAAGGTCCACAGCATCCATTTTACCACGTCGTTTCGGTCGTTGCGATGACCGGCTTCTACTGCCAATACCATCGTCACCGAACTTGCGATCAGGATAAAAGTCATGATGCCTACGAAAATCAGCGGAGCATGGACTCCGTGAAGAAACGGAAGCGCCTCAAACACCAGCTCCGGTACCGGCCAATATTCATTGGAACCTGCGAATGTCTCAGCAGACCCGGCGTACGCAGGATAGCTGACACGAATGGAGATGTAGGTGATCAGGAAGGCTGCGAAAGTGAAAATGTCGGAAAGCAGGAAAAACCACATCATGAGTTTCCCATAGCTGGCCTTCAGGGGCTCGTTTCCGCCACCCCAAACACCTCGTTTCGAGCTTATTCCAATAGCAGTAGAATGCGCAGACATAATTTGTTGATTTGTACCAGGTTTTATTTTAATGATTCAGAAGCAAAAACATAAACAGATAGATCCACAAGCCACCAAGAAAATGCCAGTAAGTAGTGGCCATTTCCATCGTATTCAATGCTTTGGAATGAACCTCCAGGCGGAAGGTCGAAATTAACACAATAATCAGAAATATCACACCGGAGATCAGGTGCGCCGCATGCAATCCCGTGAATACGTACAGGAAGGATCCGGAGGGGTTTCCCACAAAGAACACATCCCGGTCCACCAAAGCCACCCAACTGTACCATTGGCCTACCAGAAATCCGAGCCCCAACAATACGGTGAGGACCATGCCGATCTTCAAATTGGCGAAATTGTCCTTCTTGGCAGAATAATAGGCCCAGTGAAGGGTCAGGCTGCTCAGCACCGCTATCGCAGAGGTAAACCAGAAGATCCCGGGCAGATCGTATTCCAGCCAATTTCCTTCGGACTGCCGGACAATGTAGGCACTGGTCAGCCCGGCAAATACCATGACCGTCGCCACCATAAACAACCAAAGGGCAAATTTCTTCGGGTGCATGGCGATGGGTTGCTCCACCATATCGACGTATTTCAGTTCCTTTTCCATGGCTTAGGGCAATTTGTCGAGCAGATAGGCGATCTGCACAATCGGCAGGTAAAGAAACGAACCGAACATAATCTTCAAAGCGGACTTTCTGGAGCAATCCCTCATCAGGGAAAACGTCTGTGCTAGGAACAGTACGCCACAAACGGTAGCGACTATCCCGGAATTCAGCCCGGTGAGGCCAAAATAGCTCGGCAACAGCCCCAAGGGCAACAGGAACAGCGTATAGATCATGATCTGGATGGCAGTGTTCAGATCCTGTCCACCCCCGCTCGGCAAAAGCTTGAATCCCGCTCTCTTGTAATCCTCATCACTCACCCAGGCAATGGCCCAAAAATGGGGAAACTGCCAGATAAACTGGATCCCGAAGATGATCAGTGCCTCATAGCTGATGGCACCCGTAGCGGCTGTCCAACCCAACAGCGGTGGCATGGCACCGGGAATGGCTCCCACAAACACCGCGATAGGGCCGACTCTCTTGAGCGGTGTGTAGGCAAAGACATACAACACCATGCTCAGGATACCGAGCCAGGTGGTCAACGGATTGGTGAATATCCAAAGCAGGGCAATCCCAACGACTGCCACCAAAGAGGCAAACCAGTACGCTTCCTGAAGGGAAATGATCTGAAGTGGCAGAGGCCGGTTTTGGGTGCGCTTCATCAACTTGTCCAAGTCGCGCTCCATGATCTCATTGGCAGCTCCGGAAGCGCCTGAAATCAGGAAGCCTCCGAGCGCAAGGCCGAGGAATCCCGACCAGCCAAAGCTCACTCCGGTATCTCCCAAGATGTATCCGAACACCGCTGAGAATGTAACCAAAGCTGAAAGCCGCAGCTTGATCAGCTCTGAATAGGCTTTGATCCTCGTGATGATCAAGCCGGATATCGAATGGTCAGTCAGTTCAACTGTCCTCATTGTCAAATGGTATTTAACTTAAACTGTACGTGGTCCTTTAATTGCAGGATCAGCGTAAACTGAATTCCCAAAATCAAGGAGCCAAGCAATAAGTGCACGGGTTGAAGGAATGCCGGAATGCCAAAGTATGCCATCCCCATTCCCGATGCGATCTCCAACAACAAGACCAGCATCAATACTTGCGACAAAAGATTGACTTTTGACCGTCGGGCAGAATATCGAAAAGCCCAGCGGAAGTACAGCAGATGTACTGCCAGCAGGATAATCGAAAAGGACCGGTGAATCAGGAAATCCAATCCCAACCGGCCAATCCACTCCTCTCTCAGCAGATCCCCAAGAGCGAATGAGACTCGGTCGATCTCCTCACGAACCTGGGTTCCCAAGATTACCTGAACCAGCGTCAAAACCGCTCCGATAACCAGTACCCACTGAACCTTGGCCGGGACATCCACTTTCACGCCGTGTCCGGGTTGAAGCCTCTCCGAAAGATGGTGGACATACAGCAGCACGGCGACCAATGCCAAGGCAAGCAGCATGTGGAACGTGATCATCCAGGCCAGCAAGTTCGTGGAGACCACGATGGATCCGATCCATCCCGTAAACAGCACCAAGGCCAGAGCGACCAAGGAATAGACCGGAATCCGGCTGTCCAATTTCCAGAGTTTGAAAGACTTCCAAACGGTCAGGATAATCAGCAGACCGATAAACACTCCGACCAGTCGGTTGATGTATTCAATCCAGGTCTTGGTCGCATTGAACGCTTCTTCTACCAGGATCGACTTGTCGTTTGCGATCTCTGCGGCCTTTTCTTCGAAGCCCAACTTTTCAAGCGTTGCTACAAACCGTTCGTTTTTAGCCAACCTCTTTTGAAGATAAAGCTCCTGATAGTTGTCGGGAAGCTGATCCTCGTGTGTGGGAGGAATGAAACTCCCGAAACATCTCGGCCAATCGGGACAGCCCATTCCAGAGCCGGTGCTGCGCACGATCCCTCCGACCAGGATGAGAAAGTAAACAGCGATCACCGTCCAAAAGGAAATCCGGCGAAAGCTGTTTACCGCTTTGTCAGTGCTTTGATTCATTCGCCACCAATACCTCAGCCTCCTCTTTCATGATTTCCATTTCAAGTTTCACCAGTTCCTGCTCATGTGGCAGGTTGGATTCCGGAGTCTGGGAAAGCGGCACGGTCTGGGGAATGAAGTCTTCCGCAGCGCCTGGCTTGGAATAGTCGTAAGGCCATCTGTAAACCGCAGGAATCTCTCCCGGCCAGTTGCCATGGCCTGGGTGCAATGGAGTAGTCCACTCCAATGTGTTGGATCTCCAGGGATTCAGGGTAGCCTTTCTTCCCCGATACATGCTGTAGAAGAAGTTGAACAAGAAGATGAACTGGGCAGCGAAGGTGATGATCGCGGCCGCAGACACAAACATGTTCAGGTCAGTATAGTGCTCGGTGAAGCTGAAGTTGGTCCAGGAATAGTATCTCCTTGGGAATCCGGCGATGCCGATGTAGTGCATCGGGAAAAACACCAAATACACGCCCGTAAAGGTCAACCAGAAGTGGATGTAGCCCAGCTTGGCATCCATCATCCGTCCAAACATCTTGGGAAACCAATGGTAAACACCGGCCACCATTCCGAAGAAGGAAGCAGATCCCATTACCAAGTGGAAGTGGGCCACTACGAAATAGGTGTCGTGCAATTGGATGTCGATGGCGGAGTTTCCGAGGAAAATACCCGTCAGACCACCCGAGATAAAGAAGGACACCAAGCCAATGGAAAACAACATGGCCGGCGTGAAGATCAGATTGCCTCTCCAAAGCGTCGTCAGGTAGTTGAATACCTTCACCGCCGAAGGTACCGCGATGATCAGGGTCAGGAACATGAAGATCGAACCCAAGAATGGATTCATCCCTGACACAAACATGTGGTGGGCCCATACGATAAAGGACAGGATGGTGATGCCCAGCATGGAAATAATCATCGCCTTGTAGCCAAAGATCGGCTTTCGGGAGTTTGTCGCGATTACCTCAGAGGTGATACCCAAAGCAGGCAGCAACACGATGTACACTTCCGGGTGTCCCAAGAACCAGAACAAGTGCTGGAACAAGACCGGGCTACCGCCGGTGTTGGGAAGTGCCTCGCCCGCCACATAGATGTCGGCAAGGTAAAACGAAGTACCAAAGCTTCGGTCAAAGACAAGCAAGAGTGCCGCTGCAAACAAGACCGGGAAAGACAACAAGCCGATGATGGCGGTCAGGAAGAATGCCCAGATCGTCAGGGGAAGCCTTGAAAATGACATCCCTTTTGTTCTCAGGTTGATGACCGTGGTGATGTAGTTGATCCCGCCCATCAGGGAAGATGCAATGAAGAACGTCATGGCGATCAACCAGAGCGTCATCCCCAGGCCGGAACCCGGAATCGCCTGCTCCAATGCGGAAAGCGGAGGATACACCACCCAGCCACCGCCCGCAGGGCCGGTCTTGATAAACAGGGAGATGAACATGATCACACCGGAGACAAAGAAAAACCAGTAAGACAGCATGTTCATGAAACCCGAGGCCATATCACGGGCACCGATTTGCAGCGGGATCAGGAAGTTGGAGAACGTACCGCTCAGTCCGGCAGTCAATACGAAGAACACCATGATCGTACCGTGCATGGTCACCAAAGCCAGGTAGAAAGTCGGATCCAATTTTCCGGTCTCATCGATCCAGCCACCCAACAAAGGGCGAAGGAACTCAAGACTCAAATCCGGAAAACCAAGCTGCAATCTGAAAAGTACAGACAGAAAGCCTCCAATTAACGCCCAGAAAATACCGGTAACCAAAAACTGTTTACCGATCATCTTGTGATCCTGGGTGAAGATATATTTTGTCATAAAATTATCATGATGCTCATGATCGTGATGATCGTGGGCGGTGTCATGATGTGCCGCAGATGCTGTCGCCATAACCTATAATTTTATTTTTTACTTTCTCTCAATTGAATTTCTGCCAGTTCCTTCATCTCGGCAGAAAGTCCCTCTGCCAAAGCAGGGTTCTGCTGGATAAACGACTTCTGCTCGGCATACCATTTCTGGTAAGCTTCAGGCTCCACTACTTCGATCACCTTCCTCATGGAGAAGTGCCCACGTCCGCAAATCTCCGTACAGGCGATTTCGTATTCGAATTCAGGATTGTTCAATTCCGCACGCATCTCCTCCGTAGTCTTGGTAGGCACAAACCAGAATCGGGTTGGCATGCCCGGTACCGCGTCCATCTTCAATCGCATGTGGGGCGCAAACACGGAGTGAAGCACGTCACGGGCCCTGATCTTGAAGAGTACAGGCTCGCCTTTGGGGATTACCACCCTCGGAGAGGGAAAATCATCCAGGGCGTTTTTGTCGGTGAAGTCAACTCCGTGGGAGTTGGAAGCAGTGATCAGGCGATAGTCATAGTCACCCAATACATTGTCCTTGCCAGGATACCTTACTTCCCAGGCAAACTGATAGCCCATGATCTCTACCACGTGGGCTTTCTCCGGAGCAGGCGCAGTGATGTCTGACCAGGCCATCCAACCCGAGATCACCAAGCCGGCCAATACCACCGCCGGCACAGCCGTCCAGATGATTTCCAGGTTGTTGTTGTCAGGATAGAAAGTGGCCTTTCGCTCTTCCTTGTATTGATACTTGTAAGGGAATACAAAAAGCAATACGTGGGTGATCAAGAATACCACGCCGGTGACCGCCATCGTGATCCAAAACAAACTGTCTGTGATCACACCATGCTCGGAGGCTATCGGCATTTGGTAATTGTCAAACTCCTTGATCGAGTACCAAAACATCAAAATGCCCGTACCCAACAAAAACAGGACAAAGAGAATGGCATTTACCTTGTTGCTCCCGGAGGCAATCTTCTTGTCTGAGCCCTTTACTACAGAAACCAAGGTCTGAATTCTGTACACCATCCAAACGATGGACAGCACCAGAAGAACCCCTACTCCAATCAGAAATCCGTACATATCTTAGTTTTTTCGGATAAGTAATTAAATGTGATGATGATAGCTTTCTTCAAGCATTGGGTGATTTTTCGCAATCAGGTTTTTCTTGGCCAGACCTCCCAGCACCACGAACGCCACTGAGGCTCCGTAAACCAAGAACATTCCGACTTCCATAAATCCGATGCCTCCGTTGTGTCCCAGAGTACCCGGCTGAACCATCAGGAAGAAATCAATCCAATGTCCCACCAGCAAGATGCTACAAACCAATTTGAGGAAAATACCGTGCCGCTTCGCATCCCTGGTCATCAGCACCAGAAAAGGAAGGAAGAAGTTCAAGCCAAGGTTCACGAAAAGGAAAGGCCCGTAGATGTCACTGGTCAGTCGCTCCACGAAGTAAACAGTCTCTTCGGGAATGTTGGCATAGTAGATCAACAAGAACTGGGAGAACCACAGGTAAGTCCAGAAGATCGAGAATCCAAATACAAATTTGCCCAAGTCATGGATATGGTTTTGGTTCACCATTTCCAAGTAGCCTTTCCCTTTAAGGAAAATGGTCAGAAGCGTGATCGCAGAAAGACCGGAAACAAACCAGGATGCAAAGACATACCATCCAAACAAGGTCGAGAACCAGTGCGTGTCAATCGACATCACCCAATCCCACGCAGAGATCGAGGAGGACACCGCAAAGAACACCAGGAAATAGGCCGACCAGCTTCTCATCTTAAACCAATGGGATGTACCTCCCAATTGGTCCTCCTGGTCGGAGATCTGCTTGAATTTGTTGAAGAAGAAGACCCAAAATCCGAAGAAGAAAACCATCCTGGCGATGTAGAAGATCGGGAAAGTCCCCTTTTCCATCGGCCAGTAGAAGAATGCGCCTTTTCCGTCGATGATGCTGTCATACTGGGGATCATTCTTGTCAAAAAGATAGGCATGGGTCCAGTGGAACAGGTCGTGATTGGCAAGGAAGAATGTCACAATCATCAAGACACCCGCAATCGGCAACCAACTGCCCAGTGACAGCATGACCCGCAGCAGCGGGGTGGACCAACCGGCCTGCGCGGCAAACTGGATGGCAAAGAAGAAAACTCCCACGATGGCAATCCCCGTGAAGAATACGTTGTTGATCCAAAGATTGGCATAGAGCCGCTCATACCAGTGGAAGGCGTGTCCGCCTGCTTCCTCAGCTTCCCCGTGGTGGCCTCCCGTCATTGCCAGGATGATCCCGAGGCCCAGGAGGATTGCACCAATGACCAAAACGGTCAGGATCGACTTTTTGGTCGCAGCCGTAAAATCAAACCGCTGCTCCAGATTATAGTGTTGTTCGCCGTGATGAGCCATGATTAGTTAGCTGGGGTTACTTGTGCTACCTCGGAGGAATCTACTGCCGGTGCCGGAGCGGCGGCTGCAGCCTGACCTTGGATAACTTGTTTGACATAGTGAACAATTTTCCATCTGCTTTCCTCGGGAATCTGGGAACCATGGGCTCCCATTCTGCCTTTTCCTTTGGTGATGACGTGGAAGATGTGGCCCTCCGGAAGGTTGACATAGGCACCGCCCGTCAGGTTGGCGACACCGCCGATGATCTCACCTGCTTTTCCGTCGCCCTGCCCGGTTTTGCCGTGGCATGCGTTGCAATATTGCAGATACAGCACCTCGCCTCGCTTCAGTACCTCTTGGGAAGACTCCACCGGATTTCTGAGCAGGGCGGCCTGCTCCAGCTCAAAGGCCTTGAGTCGGTAAGGCAGATAGCCTTGCTTGTTTCTTGGAACCGTGTTGGCAACCGGTTCCCGCATGTTCATCCCGTGTGGGTTGTACACGTTTGAGTTGAAAAACTCTCCCTTTCCGTCTTCCCGGTTAGAAAGCCAGCTACCCTGGGATTCGTCTTTGATCTGGGTCAATGGCTCGTAGGCCACTGAGTGATACATCTGAGGTGCATATTCAAGCCCCTGGTTGTCACCATCGGCTTTACATCCGGCCAAAAGGGAAATGGCCAGCGCAGAACCTCCGAAAATCAATGCTTTTGCAATTTTCATATATCCGGATTTTCTATTCAAAACTTTTGTTGTTTACCTCAGTTGCACCGGAAGATCTCAGGATTTCCTTGATCTCCTGTACTTCGATGGCACTGTTGTTGGCGATGTCGATGGCCATGATGTGCTTGTCGTCGGTAGATCTCAGGTCAAAGATTCTAGGCTGGGCCCAAGGCTTGAGATTGGAACTGATCATAAACACACTCACCATACCGAAGGATGCCAAAAGCACCGTCAATTCGAATGATACCGGAATAAAATCAGGGAACGCAGCGTAGTCTTTGCCCCCGATGATCATCGGCCAGTCGAATTTCATCATATAAAACTGCATGGTCAAGGCAAGGGTGGTGCCCAGCATCCCAAAAAGGAAAGCTGCGATCGGAAGGCGGCTTCTCTTGTATCCGAGTACATGCTCCAGTCCGTGAACCGGGTAGGGCGAATATACTTCGTGGATTTTCACACCGGTACCTCTTACTTTCTCGACTGCATGGAGCAATACGTCCTCATCGTCGTAAACTCCCAGAATAAAATGTGTATCCTTTTCCATGATTATTTATGCACTTTTTCGGATGAAGACTTGAGTACGGCTTTCACTTCAGCCATGTTGATCACCGGGAAGAACTTGGCAAACAAGAAGAACAGCGTGAAAAACAGCCCAAAGGTGAACATGTAAACTCCCACGTCAGCCCAAGTGGGGTAAAACATCGCCCAAGAAGACGGCAGATAATCCCTGTGAAGGGAGGTCACGATGATCACAAATCGCTCAAACCACATCCCGACGTTCACTACCAGTGACAGAATGAAAGTCGCCGCAATCGAGGTTCTGATCTTCTTGAACCAGAAAAGCTGTGGAGAGATCACATTACAGGTCATCATAGACCAATAGGCCCACCAGTATGGCCCCGTGGCCCTGTTGAGGAAGGCGTAAAATTCAGCCTCTACACCCGAATACCAAGCGATGAAAAATTCAGTAATGTAGGCCACGCCCACGATGGATCCCGTGATGATGATGACAATGTTCATCAACTCGATGTGGCCGATCGTGATGTAATCTTCCAGCTTGTACACCTTTCTGGTAATGATCATCAGCGTCAACACCATTGCAAATCCGGAGAAAATCGCACCGGCAACAAAGTATGGAGGGAAGATCGTGGTATGCCATCCCGGGATCACCGAGGTAGCGAAGTCAAAGGATACGATGGTGTGCACCGAAAGTACCAATGGCGTAGCCAAGCCTGCAAGGATCAACGAAACGGACTCGTAACGCATCCAGGTCTTGGCAGCTCCATCCCATCCAAAAGAAAGGGCTCCGTAGATGGTTTTTCTCAATCCTGTTGCCCGGTCACGGATGGTAGCAAAATCAGGGATCAAGCCGATGTACCAGAATACCAGCGAAACGGAGAAATAGGTAGAGATCGCAAAAACGTCCCAAAGAAGCGGGGAGTTGAAGTTTACCCAGAGTGAACCGAAGGTGTTTGGCAGGGGAAGTGCCCAGTAGGCACCCAACCAAGGCCGGCCCATGTGAAGTACGGGAAACATCGCCGCACAGATTACGGCGAAAATGGTCATCGCTTCCGCTGCTCGGTTGATCGACGTTCTCCATTTCTGTCTGAACAAAAGCAACACGGCCGAGATCAGCGTACCGGCGTGACCGATACCCACCCACCACACGAAGTTGGTGATATCCCAAGCCCAGCCCACTGTTTTGTTCAGCCCCCACATTCCGATGCCTTCCCAAACGGTCGCCGCAACGGCGATAAAGCCTAAAGCCAAAGTACCGACCGCTGTCAGGAAGGCTAGAAACCAAGCCTTGGATGGTTTCCCTTCTACCTGGCGTGACACATCATGTGTCACGTCATGGTAGGTCTTGCCTCCGGTAACTAACGGTTCACGTACGGATGAAGTAACCTGCATAGTTTATAAAATTATGATTACGCTTCGTTTTTCTCTTTATTTCTGATCTTGGTAAAGTACCAGACGTTTGGACTCACGTTGATCTCCTCCAATACGTGGTAGGCTCTTTCTTCTCCCACCTCTTTGTGGGCTGCGTCAGATTCTTCAATCTTCAACAGCTTGGAGACACGGCTTTCCGGATCATTCAAGTCTCCGAATACCAATCCACCGCCCGGACAAGCTTCGGCACAGGCCACATTGATGTCCCCGTCTTTTACCTTGCGCTTCTCGCGCTTGGCTTCCAATTTGCCAGCCTGGATACGCTGCACGCACATGGAGCATTTTTCCATCACCCCTCTTGCACGTACCGTCACGTCTGGGTTGAGTACCATCTTGCCCAAATCATCGTTCTGAGCCATATTGGCCACAGCGAAGTCTTTGTTGTCGTGGTATTTGAACCAGTTGAATCGACGTACTTTATACGGACAGTTGTTGGCGCAATACCTCGTACCGATACATCTGTTGTAAGTCATCTGGTTGAGACCTTCGGAAGAGTGTGTGGTCGCAGCAACCGGACATACCGTCTCGCAAGGGGCGTTGTTGCATTGCTGGCACATCATCGGCTGGAAGGTGACTTCAGGATTCTCAGCGGCGACTTCCATTCCTGATAGATCGTCGGCAGGAGCGTCGGAAGAGTAGTAGCGGTCAATTCTGATCCAGGCCATCTCTCTTCTGTTGAGCACTTCCTGCTTGCCCACTACCGCCACGTTGTTTTCTACCTGGCAGGCAACAGTACAGGCACCGCATCCGGTACAAGAGGACATGTCAATAGCCAAGCCCCAGTGGTGCTGGCTGTATTTGTGGCCACTCCACAGGGAAATCTTGGATGGTTTTACAAATTCACCGTCTTTGTAGATCTTCGGTTTGTATCTGCCGGCAGAAGCGTCTTGCTGATATTCGCCAAGGGTGGTTTCCTGGATGACGTTTTCACGTCCCATGAAGGTCTGGTGGGTCTGCGTACGGGCAATCTTATAAGATTCCCCTGTGACTGCCACCTCTACTCCGGATGTAATGTCAAAATTCACAAAGCCTTGGGAGGCATCCAGCAAATCGTAGGCATTTACCCCTACTCCATTTCCGGCTCTTCCTGCCTTGGTTCTACCGTAACCGATAGCCAAACCAAAAGTACCGTAAGCCTGGCCTGGCTGGATCAGGATCGGAACGATCAATGATTTGCCGTTGACAGTCAGTTGGGCCTTTTTGGTGTTTTCTTCTACCATGGTTACACCATTATCCGTAGCCCATTTCTGGGAAACAGTCAGGTAGTTGTCCCAAGTAGCCTTGGTAATGGGGTCGGACATCTCCTGCAGCCAAGGGTTATTGGCAAAAGTACCGTCTCCCATTCCCACTTTGGTGTAGATGACCAGCTCGCTGCCTGCGTTGTCCGCGCTGTAGCTTTTGGCTACGGCAATTGCTGAAGCAGAGGTGTCCGCAACAGCAGGAACAGCAACCGAGGCAGCAGTCGTGCCTACGACACCATTATAAAGCACGCCATCCCAAAACTCCTGGAAGGAAGCTGCGTCCGCGCCGTAAGCGGGGAAGAAAGCCTGAGTCCAGTTGGCCTGAAGATAATCGTAATAAGACGTTGTATTTCCGGCCCAAGCCAGGAACGAATCCTGAGCTTGTCTGGTGTCAAAAAGAGGCGAAATGGTAGGCTGGGCCAAAGAGTACAAGCCTTTCTTGGGGTTGTAATCATTCCAGGACTCCAGGAAGTGATGGTCAGGAGCCACGATCTGCACCAGTGATGCAGTCTCGTCCAACGTACCGTTAGTCGCGATGCTAACCTTGGCTTTGGCGATTCCAGCAGCAATCTCAGCACCTTTCGGGTGGTCATAAACCGGGTTACAGTTGTAGAAAATCACTCCCCCTATACGTCCGGCACCCAGATCAGCGACAAACTGGGCCATCTTCGCATCGTCGCCTTTCCTGTAGTTGACAGGGTTGGAGAAATCTACGGTAGAGCCGTTAGCTCCCAAAAGGTCGTTGATCGCATTGATTCCTATCTGGACGTTTGGATCGTTGGAACCGGAGATTACCAAGCCAAGTCCTTTCGCAGCCCAAAGGTCATTGGCTGCCTGCTCCAAGTGGGCGATTTCTACCGCAGGTCCGGGGATTGTCGCAGCACCGGCCTTTTTGGCGATCGCGTTGTACAGCGCCAATACAGCCAGCCCGCTTTGGGAAGCCTTGATTGGAGTCCTGTAGTCGGCATTGGCACCGGCAAGGGAAAGGTTGGATTCAAACTGGTAATGACGGGACATTTCCGGCTTCTCCTTGGTTACCTTTCTGTTGGAGGTGTAGCCTTCGGAGTATTCAATTGGGGAAATCCAAGTTCCCAAAAAGTCAGCGCCAAAGGAAACGATCACCTTGGCCTTGTCAAATCTATAATCCGGAACCATCGCCTGACCATAAGTGGCCTCAGCGGCTTTGGCGATGCCGTAGTTGGATCGAGGATCGTAAGTGATCACTTCCACATCTCCAAAAGCGGCGGACAATTCCCGGATTGCCTTCTCGGTAGTTGGGGAGAAAAGGGAATTGGTTACAATTTTGATGGATCCTGCGGAAGCGAGCTTGGATTTCACCTGCTCATCGACAGTTTTCCAGTCAGACTTCGCGCCACCTACCATCGGGGCCGCCAGTCTTTGTTTATCGTATAGCGAAAGAACGGCCGCCTGCATGATGGCATTGGAGCCTCCTTTGCCAATAGGGGAAAGCTCGTTGCCGTCGATCTTGATCGGACGCCCTTCTCTTGTTTTCACCACGATGGAGGCATAGTCCCCGCCGGAGGCAAAAGTAGAAGCGTAATAGTTTGGAATGGACGGGTTGATGTCCACTGGCTTGTTCACATAAGGAATGGCCTTTCTAATCGGAGCTTCGCAAGCAGCCAAAGAAGCCGCGGCTAAGCTAAAACCCATTACTTTGAGAAAATCTCTTCGGGAGGCACTGCCGTCTTCGCTGAGCATAGTCGGAAGTTCCGCAAACTCCCTGTCGGCATGCTTCACAAACTCCGCATCGTTGCTGAGTTGCTCGAGCCCCTTCCAGTAGGTTTTTTTATTTTCCTTCATTTTTATTTCTAGGAATGAATTGGCTAAAAGGATAAGGAATTAATAGTGGCACTTCGCACACTCCAAGCCGCCGATGTCCTTCACTTTTAGGGCATCTTTGGAGTCGGAGTGAAGCTGGACCAGCTTATCGTAATAGGCGTTGCCTTGTGTGGCAATTTCGGTTTGTCTGTGGCAGTCAATACACCAGCCCATCGTCAGCGAACTATGCTGTCTCACCACTTCCATTTCCTGAATGGGGCCGTGGCAGGTCTGGCATTCGATACCGCCTACCGCTACGTGCTGCGAGTGGTTGAAATAAGCCAGGTCGGGAAGGTTGTGCACTCTCACCCACTCAATGGGCTGGTTGTTGTCCACAGCCGCGTAGATCTTGGCAATCTCCGGTGAGATCCCTTCTTTCCCGCCCACATTCTGGATGTGCGTGTGGCAGTTCATACAGATATTGGGAGATGGGATGTTGGCAGATTTGCCGATCTCCACACCGGTATGGCAATACTGGCAGGCAATTTCATTTTGGCCGGCATGGAGTGCATGGGAAAAAGCGATGGGCTGGGCGGGGGCATATCCCTGCTGAACGCCCACAGAAAACAATCCGTCAATCGCAGTCTTGGCGACCAATGCAATGACCAAGGCGGTCACTACTATAATAAAGGCGTCGCTCTTGAATATCTTGGCAAAATCAGTCTTCTGGGAAACAAATTCTTTGTCGTCCTCGGGAAGATCCTGCTTGTTGATGTATTTGGTCAAGACAGAGATGATCAATCCCAATACTGCCAAAATCAACAGGAGCACAACCACCAATACAACGAGTATTACCGTCAGGTATTCGCTTGGAATCCCTCCGCCCGCTGCGGTTCCACCTTCACCACCCGCTGTGGCCAAGGCCGCCGCAGGATCCACTTTGTCACCATGCTCGATGTAGGAAAGGAGGTTGTCCAGGTCACCGTCAGAGAGAAACTCATGCTGTGGCATCATGGTATTGCTAAACTCCTTGAAAAGTGCGGCGGCATAAGAATCGCCGGATGCGATTACCGCTTGGGAGTTTTTGATGAAGCTTTTTGTCCAGTCAACTGGCTGTCTGTCTGTGACACCTCTCAATGCAGGGCCAACACTTTTTTGATCCAGTTTATGGCACTGCTTACAATTGGCATTGAAGACAGTCTTACCTGCTGCAATCGCTTCTTCACTGCTAGCCACTGCAGGATCCGCGGCGTAAGCCGAAACCCCGATCAGCATGAAAAGCAGCACTGCCAGCGTCTGGAAACTCAATCGAATCCCTACTAACGAGCGTTTGGATAACATATTATAGCTAATTAAATAGTTTTTTAAGGTTCTCTTTAACCCCTGCAAAGGTACTACCCGACGTTAATTTTTCAAATATGAACCAGACTGGTCCAGAATGGCCCAAATGCTAAAAAACAAAATCTTATTTGATTGATTTTCAATTATTTGTGTTGTTTTTTTTTATCCTGATTTTATTTAGAACTGATATAAATAAAAGAATTTTTGATCCAAATACGTACACCCTTGATTATCAGTATTTCTGCTTAAAATGAAGCTTCCGGTTCTGTTGTTTTGGCCAGAATCCGGGAAAGCAGAACTCACTATTTTGGAATTTTACTGTTTGATCCGAAAAAGATTCATCCTACATTTGCATTCCGAAAACCGATGGTCGCGTGGCCGAGTGGCTAGGCAGAGGTCTGCAAAACCTCGTACAGCGGTTCGAATCCGCTCGCGACCTCATTATTAAAAGCATCCGCCCAAGCGGGTGCTTTTTTCTATTTTAACCGCAAGGGGGTTTTACCACAGCGAGGGGATTTTCGTTTTTGAAACGACAGGCCTGATTTGAATCACCAGAACCGCCTGATCCCTGACTCCCCAACACAGAATCTCCGTGCATCTGTGGCCAATCCAAAAAAACGCTGATCGGTAAAACTTCGGATTGGTGTTCCGCCGAGGCCTTCTATATTCATGATTTGGCCCCACAAAGAAACAAAGGGCACGGAGGAGGTTGGCACTGGGGAAATTGGGCCCCCGTGGTCCTGCTTCTCCAAAAGATGGGCTCTTAGCCGCCCTCCAGTTGCCGCTTCTGGAGAAGCACCATAGCGGGATTTTTTTTGCCTGCCTTGATTCCCATTCCTACTTCTTGCGTCTTGCTACTTGATACTCCTGTCTTGATTCTTGCATCTTGATTCTTGCCTCTTGGATCTTGATTCTTGCCTCTTGTTTCTTGCCTCTTGGATCTTGAATCTCGTGTCTTGATACTTGCTACTTGATCCCCCTCTCCCGACTTCGGATCCATACTTTGTATAATCCCGATTGCTTTTCAGGCTGACATTCCCTAGTTTGATTTCCAAACCACTGAATGTCATGCCCCAGGATATCACGCTGCACGTAAATGGCGAACGACGAACCTTCCCCGCAGATCCGGAAGAGCCCCTGCTCTATATCCTGAGGGAAGAGTTTGCGCTCAATGGCGCAAAATACGGTTGCGGGCTGCATCAGTGTGGTGCGTGTAGGGTGCTTGCGGACGCCAAAGCCGAACCCACCTGCCTCAGGCCCTGCGCGAGTTTTGAAGGCACCGAGATCACCACGCTGGAAGGGCTGGCAAAAAACGGCAAACTCCATCCCGTGCAGCAGGCTTTCATCGATACCCAGGCGGCACAGTGCGGCTATTGCCTGAACGGCATGGTCATCTCGGCGGTCGCACTATTGGAAACCAATCCCAAGCCAACAGAAAAGGACATCCGCGAAGCCCTTGACCCCGTCATCTGTCGCTGCGGCACCCATTCCCGCTTTATCAAAGCCGTGAAACTGGCCTCCCAGAAGCCAAACTCCCGACCATGAAAGACCCACAACTCCCCGATTCCGGCCGCCGGTCTTTTCTGAAAACTACCGGGCATTTGATGATCGGGTTCAACCTGCTCCCGCTGGCTTTTTGCCAAACCAAAGGAGCTCCAAATCAAATCCCCCCTTACACGGGCACGCCCCTTCGCCCGCATATCGACAACAAGCTGATCGATTCCTGGATCAGGCTGGATGCGGAAGGATACCTGACCGTACTCTCCGGCAAGCAGGAACTGGGGCAGGGAATAAAGACCGCACTCATCCAGATCGCCGCCGAGGAACTGGACATCCCTCCCGACCGCTGCCGCATCATCAACTCCGACACCGGACAGACAGCCAACGAGGGATTCACCGCAGGCAGCAACTCCGTCGAGGGAAGCGGGAAAGCCATCCGCAATGCCGCCGCCGAGGCAAGACTTTATTTGCTGAAGCTCGCTGCGCAAAAGTGGGAAACCGATCCAGCCTCGCTTTCCGTTGCCAACGGCATCATCAAATCCCCAACCGGCGATGAAATCAGCTACTGGAAACTTTTGGAGGGGAAATACATCGAAGGCACCGTCACCGGGGAAGCAGTCCCAAAAGACCCTAAATCCTACCGATACGTCGGGCAGTCCCTGAACAGGGATGACATTCGGACGATGGTGAAAGGGGAATCCCATTTCGTCCATGACCTGCGGATGCCGGGAATGCTCCATGCGAGAGTGCTCCATCCTCCCTCATACCAGGACAGATTGGTTTCGATTGATCTCCGGGAAGTGGAATCCATGCCCGGCTTCGTAAAAGTGATCCAAGACGGAAGCTTTCTCGCCGTGGTCGCCGAGCGGGAATACCAAGCCATCAGAGCCTGGGAAAAGATGAAGTCCATGGCAACCTGGAAAAAAACTCCGATTGACATCCTTCCCAGCCAACTCATGGACTCGATCAAGAGCAGCTCCGGCAAACCCGAGGAAGTCCAAACCTCCCCGGGAATTGCCGAGGTGATCGCAAAGGCCCCCATCCATCATGAAGCAGAATATTTCCGTCCCTATCACATGCACGCCTCCATGGGGCCTTCCTGTGCGGTTGCACTGTGGGAACAAAACCTCCTGACCGTCTGGACCGCCACGCAGGGAGTGTATCCGGTACGTGCCACCCTTGCCGACCTTTTTTCCCTGGATGAGGAAAAAATCCGCTGCATCGGAGTCCCCGGTGCGGGCTGCTATGGGCAAAACGGAGCCGATGATGCCTCCGGGGAAGCCGCCTTGATCGCCAAAGCGCTGCCGGGCAAGCCTATCCGGCTGCAATGGATGCGTGAGGACGAGCACCAGTGGGAACCCTACGGCACGACGATGGCTTTTCGGCTTTCGGCGGGGATGGACTCCGGGGGAAAAATACTCGCCTGGGACACCACGGTCTGGTCGGATTCACACAGCACCCGCCCCAACGGCAGAGCCGGGAGCTTTGTCTCCGCCCGGCATCTGGAAACTCCCTTCGAGTTCAGAAAAGGCGGTTTCTCGGGCGGTTCTTACCGAAACGGAATCCCCGAATACGCCATTCCAGCCAAGCAGTTGCGGCTTTACAACTATTCGGGACCTCTTCGGGTTTCTTCCCTGAGAGGGCTGGGAGCTTATGGAAACACGTTTGCCATGGAGTCCTTTTTGGATGAACTGATCCACCAATCTGGAAATGATCCGGTTGATTTTAGAATAAAAAACCTGGAAGATCCGAGAGCCAAGGCCGTGTTGGAGAAACTGGCAGAAAAGTCCGGCTGGAAATCAAGGCAAAAAACTGCCAGCAATGGATTTGGCATTGCCTATTCCCGCTACAAAAATTCCACCTCCTATTTCGCCGTATTGGCAGAGGTGGAAATCGACCCAGCAGCCAAAGATTACAAACTCAAAAAACTCACGGGCGTGATCGACTCCGGGCTGGTCATCAATCCCGATGGGCTCAGAAACCAAACAGAGGGCGGCTTGATCCAGGCGGCCAGTTGGACGATGATGGAAGAAGTGCAGTATGACCAGGATGGGATCACCAGCGTGGACTGGGCTACCTATCCGATCCTGCGGATGGGTGACGTGCCGGAGATCGAAGTCCATCTCATCGACCGTCCGAACACTCCGCCGATGGGTGCCGGAGAGGCGACGATGGGACCGGTGTCCGCCGCAATTGCCAACGCGATCTTTGATGCGACGGGAAGTAGAATCAGGGATCTGCCGCTCAAAGCCGAAAAAATAGACTGGGGAAACGTATAGTATTGCCTTTGGCTTTTCACCAAAAAATCAAAACCTGTAGCCCACGCCAAACTGCAGCCCAAACTCCTGCAGGATATCTTTATACCCTTCTGGTTTGTCAAAAGGGACGACGGCATGCCTTTTATAATTGGGAAAAACAGAAAAGGCAAACTTCTCCGCGCGGACTTTTCCTCCCAAGCCGACCAAAAAGCCGAGGCCACTTTGTTCGTCAAAATTGTTGCCTTCGGAAAGCTGAAAATCGACTAACGGCCCGGCTGCAACAAAAAGAAAATTAGTCAGCCCATATTCCGCATATACTGGGATGGAAAGCATCCGGAAATCCGGATTGTGTTCATAGGCATAAAGGCAATTTACACAGGGAGGGACATTAGGACTAAAATCAACCGCGCTATAGGCATAACCGACGCCTCCATTGATCCGGAATTTTCCTCCAATCCCCTTGGAAAGCATCACGCCAAATTCCCTAAACCCATCCATCTCCACCGAGCTTGCACCGATCAAATCTGCTGTGGGCCCAACCAAAGTGGCGGAAAGCCCAAAATATCCTTTTACCTCCAGACCATTTTGCGCAAAAACGGATGTCCCACATAGCAGCAGGCAGGCAAGCAAAATGCTTTTTTTCATGATTGTTTGTTTGTGTAGCTGTATGACGGAAGGCAGCTTTGGGAACGCTACAAAATAACTTTGCGGGCATCAAATAAATGGCAAACTCCCTGAACCGCATTCCGAAAATCAAAAATCTCTTTCATCTTCCAAACTTGGACTGGAGGTCAAAGGGGAAGTCGGCCGACGGTATCCCGGACCTCAAAGTGAGATTTCCCTACCGCTATCAAGACAACATAGAACAGGGGTCGGAAATCAGAAAAAAAGCCGGTATTTTGTCCCTCGCGCAGCACCCTGAGGTATTGCACTAATCTGCCAGCAAGCCTGAGACATCAATTTTCAGAAGCTTGGTATTCCCCCCTACATCGAGGATATTGACATACAACCGGTCGGCACTCCAGCTCAATCCCGCTATCCCGACATTCACCCACTCACTGTCCTGAAAGTCAGTCACCTGGATCATTTGCTGGGTGCTGACGTTTTTGATCCACACTTGCGGCAACCCGGAGCGGTCCGAGACAAAGGCCAAGAGGTCTGGATCCGACCCGGAAAAAGACGGATTGCTGTCGTTCCAGTCTGAGACGACCAAATTATTCAAAGCCGAAGGGTTTCCCGGCCCAAAACCAACCACATCAAAGGAAAAGCCAATGGCTGTCTCCTTTGGAAAGGCCATGCTATAGGCTACGGTATTTTTTTCACCGGAATAGTCCATCCCCAAAAATGGAACAGACGCATTTTCGATGAATTCAGGTTCCCGTAGGGGTTTCTTTTTGTTTTTTGCCAAATCCAACTCAATGATCCCCCGCTCACCCTCGTCCAAACTATCCAAGAGATAAACCAAAGTCCCGTCTTTTGCGCCGTAAACGGGAAAATAGCATTGAAAAGAGTCGCTGACATATTCCTTCGTTTTGCCTGAGGCAATCGAATATCCCTTGATTGTCGAGGTGTTTTCGGAACGGCTTACAAAAACCAGGGTATCCCCACTTGCCGACCAGGAAGGATGCATGCCGTTTTCCTGGACCAGACTGTGGGATTTCTGCCCGAGATCATACAGCAATACTTTTGGGGAGGTTGCGGTGGAGCCTGCTTTCGAGACGGTGTAGGCGATTTTTTTTCCATCGGGAGAAACCTGCGGATGGGTAATGTACTCAAACCCTTCATTTTGAAAAACTGTTTCCACCGCTGGAAGACCATTGGGCACCACCATCACCCGGTTCGTCCGATTACGGACGTCTGCCCGCTTCGCAATGATGAAAAATTCCCTCCGAATCCCCGGCTCCAGGTTTTCGACCGTATAGGACTTCTGTTCTGCGCTGATTTCCGCCACTTTGATGTCGCCGGAATGGTGCAGGGAGTTTGTCCAGATTTCGTAATACGTGGCCGGCACAACCGAAGGACAAAAACCGGCACAGAATTGACCAGAAGACCAGATAAGCTGCACTCCGTCCGAACCTACTAGCCTGGTGTAAAGCACCGGGCTTTCCAAAACGGAGCCCTCGGGAATCGGATCGTCGAAATTTTCGCAGGATGAAAAAGCAAGAAGCAGTAGAACTGCAAATAAGGTGATACGCATACGGTTTGGATTTGCGCCGGTTGTTGGTTGAAGTAGTTTTCCCAATACGTGCCCTGGGGCATGGTTGCTACAAAAGGCATAAAAAACGCCGACTCTGCAGCCGGCGTTTCTATCATTCAGAGTAAAGGGTCTTGATTCTAAAGTCTAGAATCTAGCGTCTTATTTTTTGCCTTCCATCTTCTCTTTCAGTTCGGCAAGGGCGTCGATGTCTCCCAAAGTTGATTTCTCCGCTTGGGCAGGCATTTCTACGGCATCCTCTTTCTTTTTGCCACTGGCAGCAGGAGCAGCTTTCTTGGAAGATTTTGCTTCCTCTCTGAAGGTAGCGGTGTGGGAAAGTACAATACGCTTGTCGTCCTTGGAGAATTCAGATACTTTGAAATCCAAAGATTCACCAACTTCTACCTGAGAACCGTCTTCTTTTTCCAGGTTTTTGGAGGTCGCGAAACCTTCCAGACCGTAAGGAAGCTCAAGAACGGCGCCTTTGTCATTCTTGGAGTTGACAGTACACTTGTGTACTGACCCTACCGGGAATACGGTTTCGAACGTATCCCAAGGGTTTTCTTCCAACTGCTTGTGGCCCAAAGCCAGTCTTCTGTTGTCCACGTCCAGCTCAAGAACCGCGACGTCAAGCTCGTCACCCACTTTTACAAACTCAGATGGATGCTTGATTTTCTTGGTCCAAGACAGGTCAGATACGTGAACCAAACCGTCGATACCTTCTTCCAATTCAAGGAAGAGACCGAAGTTGGTCAGGTTTCTTACCACGCCTTTGTGCTTGGTACCTACCGCATACTTGGTCACCATGTCCTGCTTGGTCCATGGATCTTCGGTCAACTGCTTGATACCCAAAGACATCTTACGATCATCCTTGTCCAAAGTCAAGACTACCGCTTCGATTTCGTCGCCTACTTTCACGAAGTCAGCAGGGTTTCTCAGGTGCTGAGACCAGCTCATTTCAGAGACGTGGATCAACCCTTCTACACCGGGAGCCAGCTCAAGGAACGCGCCGTAGTCAGCTACGTTTACAATCTTGCCCTGTACTCTGGAGCCGATCTCAAGGCTGGAAGCCAGAGAATCCCAAGGATGGGCAGTCAACTGCTTCATACCCAGAGAAATTCTTCTCTTGTCGTCATCGAAGTCAAGCACCACGATCTGAACCTTCTGGTCAAGCTGCAATACCTCTTCCGGATGGTTGATACGACCCCAAGAGATATCCGTGATGTGAAGGAGACCATCTACACCACCCAAGTCGATGAATACACCGAAGTTGGTCATGTTCTTGATCACACCTTCCAACACCTGGCCTTTTTCCAGGTTGTTGAGGATCTCTGCTTTTTGCTTCTCGAGATCTTTCTCGATGAGGACTTTGTGGGAAACTACTACGTTATCGTTGGCGTGGTTGATCTTCACCACTTTCACTTCCATCTTTTTGCCTACATAGATATCGAAATCCCTGATAGGCTTCACGTCGATCTGGGAACCTGGCAAGAAGGCCTCTACACCGTAGATATCCACGATCAGACCGCCTTTGGTTCTTCTCTTCACCAAACCTTCGATCACGCTGTCATTCTCAAGAGCGCTCTCGATGTCCTGCCAAGCACGGACGATTTTTGCTTTTTTGCGGGAAAGGATCAACTGACCCAAAGCATTTTCCTGCTCCTCGATGAACACCTCCACCTCGTCGCCTGGCTTGATGCCGGCTACGTCACGGAACTCGGAAAGCGGCACAAGACCGTCAGACTTGAATCCGATGTTGATGATGACATCCTTGTCGTTTACTCCTACTACCACACCTTTGATCACTTCTTTTTCGGTGATTTCGTTCAAAGTGCCGGCATACATGGCTTCCATCTGAGCTTTCTGCTCTTTGGTGTAGCCTTCGCCGAAACCTTTGGTGTCGAACGCTTCCCAGTTAAATTCTTTTGTACCAGACATAGTATCTGACTCTGATTAGCCTCAGTCTTAGAGTCATCCGACTGAAGTTTTGTGGTTGGAAATCAGTGCCTCGGCTACCCCAAAACACCCCGCTCACCCGAACGGACTGCAAAAGTACCGATTTTCTTTTATTTCTGGATGCTTTGTGGAAAAATTCAAGATCGACAAAGGCCCTTGCGTTTTGAAAAATTGGATTTCTTCAGGAAGAAGCCTAAAATTGATTCGCAACCCAGCCTTTCAATAAAATATTCCTGAATTGGATTTCCTGCCTATCGGCAAGGCAGGCACAAACGGGAATGAAAGTCGATGCCTTATCCGGCTTCTGGAGAAGCAGGACAACAAGATCAGCGGAAAGTCTGCGTCTTTTTCTGTGGAAATCTGCGGGAACTAACCAGGGACTTTCAAAAAAAATAAGCCCCGGATCGCTCCGGGGCCTGCAAACAAAGAGTTGAAGGTTAATTACGAACCCAAAAATAACGAATATTCCGGATGATCAAATTCTTCCAGTGGATTTACACCATTTATTCCGTGCTGCTGTTTGTCGTACTGATGCTGGTCTTCAGCTTGCTGATCCTGATTCCATTGCTGATCAGCGAGCGGGGCGACAGGGTTTCGTTCTTCTTCATCCGTCTCTGGGCGGGAATTTGGTCCTTCCTCTCCGGCGTCCGCTACGAAGTGCATGGTCTGGAGAATATCGACCGGAGCAAGCCTTACATCTACATCTTCAATCACCGGTCCTTCGTCGACGCACCCGTGATTCCGCTGATGATCCCTCAGGAAGTCCGTTCCATCGGCAAGAAGGAACTTTCCAAAATCCCGGTTTTCGGCACGGTGGTCGGCATGCTGGCCGTGTGGGTAGACCGCAGCGATGCAGAATCGAGGCGAATCAGTGTAGAGAAGCTTGTCCGTTTCCTTAATCAGGGCATTTCCATCGTGGTGGCACCGGAAGGCACCAGAAACAATTCAGCAGAGACGCTCCTCCCTTTTCAAAAAGGAGCTTTTCGACTTGCTGTCGAAACCCAAATCCCCATCCTTCCCATGGCGGTCATCGGCGCGGACAAGATCATGTCACGGGGTTCTCTTTTGCTTGCTCCGGGCAAAGTCCGGATCTACTTTTCCGAAGCGATTTCCCCTCCCACTCCCTCAGAGACTGCGGTGAATGAACTGGCAGAAAGATGCAGAAACAGACTGGAAGCTATGATTCTGGCGCATGAGTGATGAAGCCTCTGAATTAAAAGGAGAACTCATAGCCTATTTGAAGCGAAACAAAGGACCCGGAGGTCCCATGCATTTCCGAATAATTTCCCTCAAATAATGAAAGCGAGTTATAACTCACCACGTACAATTCCTCCCTTAACTTATAGCCGTAGATAAACGCCAAAGAGACTTTATGCTTCCCGAACTGCTTAAATATCCCCACTTCAGGTCTGACATGCCAAAGGATATCTTTTCCAGTATTGTACACCCGCATGTCATGCGCCAAAACTTCTCCAAAATCGCCCTGGTTGTTTGACACAATCACACCTTGAAACCGAAGTCCATCTTCACTTTCCAAAGAGTAAACCCTGTCTTCGTTCAAGTCTAGCTTGGTCATCGAAATTCCTACAGCCACATAGCTCCCCCAACCTTTTTTCCCAAAGAGCAAATTCTTCCCAAAGCTTCCTGTCAACTGAGGGTTGAGGGTCTGGCCTCCTAGTGATAGCACATTCCCCTGGGATCCGTCCATGATAGTTGTCAGACCGAAGTGCATCCCTCCTACTCCCACTCTGGCAAACCAGTTTCTGTTCATGCTGTAGCTTCCATAGATCAATCCCACCCCGCTGACCGTGCTGCGAGGCGAAAAGTCCGGTAGGTCATTGCCCAGCGAACCCGAGAAAGTGGAAAGCTTGCTAACGCCTCCCTGTATCCCAATCGAAAATCTGTTTTGTCCGAAAACAACTCCAATAGACAGCCCGACAATAAAAAATGCCAAAAGCAGCAAGTGTTTTTTCATGATTTAAAAATTTATAGATGAAACGAAAAATATCCACCGTTATTGAAATATCCAAAAAACAAACCCTGAGCAATTCCCATAAAATCAATTGCTTGACTTTTTTAAGACCATTTTTCAAAACATAATTTTGTTCGGCTCCCATCATCTGTGAGTTATATTAGTTTTATTCTTAAAAATCACAGGGAAACAGAATTTTGGACTGATTTTTAAACTGCCTTCAGAGTCTTAAAAAAAAACCCTCGGATCTTTTGGTTTTTAAGTGGAATGAAAGATGGAAAAGTTTTTTTCCGGAAACTTAAGAACCGCCTCGAAGCTACTATTCCATCTCAGAAATTGCCTCCGGCTCCGCCAGCGCCTCTCTGGTCAATTCCTCAAAAACAGCGTAAATGGCGAAATAACTCACCGGAATAGTCACCAAAATCCCCACAAAAAAGCACAACAGCCCGGCAATGTTGAAAACCAGCAGCACCAGGACAAAGCCAAAGAACTTCCACCAGTTCATCGTGATCAGCTTGCGGCTCAGCTCCAGGGAAGTCCAGAAATCGGTACCCGAATACAAGGCAAAAGGAATGGCAAAGGTAAAGGCCACCGCCAGATAGATTCCCGGAAGAACCAGGGCCAATAGTCCAAAAAAGGTCAAAATACCAGATACCAAGGAGGTGACGATCAAAATCCCCCAATAGGAAAACCCGTCGAAATAATTGGAAAACTGCACCTCCACTCCCCGGCTGATTCGGTTGGCCACCAAGAAAAAGCCGGCTGTCAGCGACGGGGAAACGACGATGCTGATCAAGAGGCTGAAATCTCTGAGATACAGGGGCGAAATCCCCTGAATGGAGAAAATCAGCATCGCAAAGGCCACGGAATTCAGGGGCTGGGCCTTGAACATCTCCCAGCCTTTCTTGAGGTTTTCCTGGATACTGAACTCGGGGTATTGCTGAAACAGCCTTTGAATCTGTGCTTGGGTCATTATGCGAGCTACTCTTACTATTTCAGATTTTTGATTTGCGATTTACGGGCTTTCTGCCAGTGCTGAACACCGTACCGCGCCGCTTGCGGCAATTTTTCAATCTACTCACTTCGTAAACGCCTCCAGGATGTCGTGCTTGGTGATGATGTGGATATTGTCCAGGCTATCTCTGACCAGCACGGCTTTTTCCTTCTCGACCATCGAGGAAAGCACGTCCAGCGTGGAGTCCAGTGCCACAAACTGCATGGAGCTCTCCATCACCTCAGCGACAGTTCCGTCTTTCAGTTCCGGATTTTCGATGATCTTGGACAAAAGCTTGTTGTCGGTCAGGCATCCGACTACCTCCTCCCCTTCCAAGACGGGGATTTGGGAAATACTCCGTTCGTTCATCAGGGCGATGGCTTCTTTGACCGAATCGGTTTTTTTTACCGAAAGCAGATGATAGTTTCCGCTTCGCAGCGCGATGATATCTCGGGCGGTGGAGAAGGTTTTGTCTTCGAGAAACCCGTGGTTTCTCATCCATTCGTCGTTGTAAACCTTGCCGAGATACCTCGTCCCGTGGTCGGGCAGGATGATGACCAGTTGGTCTCCTTCTTTCAGATTTTCCCTGGCATATTCCAATGCTCCGTGTACGGCTGATCCACAGGACCAGCCTACAAAAAGTCCTTCCTCGCGCGCCAATCTTCTGGTCATCACGGCGGCATCCTTGTCCGTCACCTTGATGATGTGGTCAATCAGGCTGAAATCCACATTCTTGGGCAGGATGTCCTCGCCGATCCCTTCGGTCAGGTAGGGATAGATCTCCTTTTCGTCAAAGATTCCGGTTTCCTTGTATTTCTTGAAAACCGAACCATAGGTGTCGATTCCGACGGTCACCACCTTTGGATTCTGCTCTTTGAGGTATTTTGCCGTGCCGCACATCGATCCTCCGGTCCCAACTCCGGCTGCGTAATGCGTAATCTTTCCGTCGGTGTCGTTCCAGATTTCCGGGCCCGTGGTCTCGTAGTGGGCCAGGGAGTTGGACAGGTTATCGTATTGGTTTGGGTAAAAGGAATTGGGAATATCGCGGTTGAGCTTTTGGGCAACCGAATAGTAGGATCTCGGGTCATCCGGGGTGACATTGGTCGGGCAGACGACCACTTCCGCACCCACGGCCCGGAGGATGTCGATCTTTTCCTTGGACTGCTTGTCAGCCATGGTGAAGATGCACTTGTAGCCTTTGGCCACAGCGGCCAGAGCCAAGCCCATCCCGGTATTTCCGCTGGTGCCTTCGATAAGCGTCCCCCCAGGCTTCAGGATTCCGGATTTTTCGGCATCCTCCACCATCTTGATCGCCATCCGGTCTTTCATCGAATTGCCCGGATTAAAGTATTCCACCTTCACCAAGACCTCGCCTTTGATGTCTTTGGCAAGCTTGTTTAGGCGGATCATCGGGGTATTGCCGATGGTGTCGATGATGGAATTGTAGATCATGGCGGGTCAAAGTTGGACTGACCAAAATTACGGGAATTTTCCGGCAAGCAGCGAATCCTCCTCGCCGAAACCAAATATTATTTTGTGGCATTGCCTGGGTTTTGGTTCCGCAATTTTGGCTTTATGACTGTCCGTACTGATGCCTGGAAAAAACTATTTAAACCGCACCTCGACTCGACAGGCTCACCAACCATCGCTCGGTGGCCGGATCTTGTTTTTGGGAGCGGGGAAGTCGAGGCCATTTTGTCGAAAAAAGCCAATGCCAAGAGAACTGTATTTCACGTTTTGGTTTCTTGGGACAAAAACGTCCAACTATCCGGCACTTCTAAAAGTAAGTCTGCTTTTCAAATGAACACTTTGATTGTGGCTTATCCCTGCGGTTCTTGATTTCTCTCAGATGTCTCAAAACTTCACAGATAAAATACTGCTACTTATCACTGCTCACGGGGACTGATTACTGACCACCGCCTACATTTCCTTAAACTCGACCCGCCTCAGCACATCCAAGGACACGTGCAGCAAGATCGCCGCTACCATCGAAAGTCCCAACACGCCTATAAACAGCGTCCAGACAAATTGCTTCGTGATCACAAACGCGATCACACTCAGGATGATGACGGGAATGATCCCAAAAAGGAAAATCCCCCCGATCATAAAGGGCTTGATCAGCTTTTGGTCCCAGCCCTCGTCCAAGCCCACCTGGGGAATGAGGTTGATCGCCAAGCCAATGAGGTAGCAGACGACCAGCCCAACCAAAAACAGGGGAATCAGCCCCCAACTCACCTGCGCCAAAAACACCGACGGCACGATCAAAACCGCCGCGCAGAGCAAAGTCTGGACAATGTCCAGCTTGATCATATTCCAAAATTTGGAGGCCCAGCTTGCCGGAATGAGGATGAAAAACGGCTTCTTCAGATCGCCGATATTTGCCCGACCGATCCCGGCCATGAAGTAGAAAAAGAGGAGAAACAGCAGGTAGAAATAGAGGACTTTGTGCGAAAACCAGTCAAAGTTGGAAAGCCCGGCCAACACGATCCCGATCACCGCCGTTCCCATCGTGTAGATCCCGAAAAGCGGGTGAAAATCCTGGCGGCTGCTGTGGACGTAGTTTCTCCAATAGAGGGCCTTTGCCCCGACTCCGAAATCCGGCAAAGCCAGTTGTTTCTTTGCGTTCAGGCTATAGGTATCCTCTCCGATTTCCTTTTTCCCACGAACCTTTTCGAGCTTGTCTTCATTCGTTTTGGTTGCTTCCAGCACATCCTCGTAGTAATAGCCGGCAAACTGGATGACCAGCTTCACCACCGCGTAGTAGGCAAGGCCATAGAGGCCGATATAGGCGATTGTCAACAGGAGATTTCCATGAAAAGCATAGCCCACAATCCCCCTGCTCCATCCAATCAGTGGAAAAAGGTCAAACCAAGGCGACGCGACCCAGGCAAACATCCCCTGCCAGAACTTTTCGGCAAGAAATCCCGGAACCAAAACCATCAGTGCCAGGCCTATCCCAAGGCCGACTACCCCGCCTCGGATGTACTCTAGGATACCGTATTTGGTATGCAGCGTATAGATCAAAAACCGGACGGGAAAGACCATAAAAAAGAACAGGGCAAAGCCCAAGACCAGAAACACCGCATTCCCGGGATTCAGGTCAAAGCGGCCGGCCATCTGGCTGCCTCCATAGACCACAAAAAGCGTGGCTCCGCCCAGGGAAGGGAGGATGGACCTGGCCATGTAGTACAGCAGCAGGTTTTCCGCCTTGACCGGGGCGGTAAACAGGAGGTTGACATCGGCCATCTTGAAAAAGCTCACGTTGCTTTTGGTGGCGCGATAGAGCTGAAACACCAAAAAGCCCAAAGCCAGGACCGTGATGGCTCCCACAATATTCTGCACCGCAAAATCGGGCTCGGGAAGGCTCTCCGCTCCCAGATCCTGCAACTGGCCCATTCCTTCGGTATCCCTGACTTTGGATCGTTGGGAATAGACAAAAACGAAATACCCCAGCAGAACCCCATAGGGGATCAGTCTCAGCGGGTTTCGGAGGATAAGTTTGAGGTTGTTGAGCAGGATCCGGAGGTCCTTTCTGAGCAAAAGACTGATTTCAAACATCTTTGGTCATCTCTAAAAACAAATCCTCCAGGGTAGCCCCTTCGCTTTGCTCGGCTTGCTGCTTGAGATTGGCAATGGAGTCGTTGCCGATGATCCGGCCGTCCTTCAGGATCATGATCCGGTCAGCAATCGCCTCCACGCTGTCGATCAGGTGTGTGCTCACCAGGATCGTCTTTCCGGATTCCTTCAGATTTTTGAAGATCTTTTTGGTGTTTTTGATCGCTTTCGGATCCAGCCCGATCATCGGTTCGTCAAAGAACAACAACTGCGGATCTGGCAGGAGCGCACAGCAAATGGACACCTTTTGACGCATCCCTTTCGACAGATCTCTTCCCAGTTTGGTTGCTTTGTCGTCCATCTCAAAAAGCTCCAAAAGCTCCTTGGCCCGGCCTTGCCAGTCCTTCACGCCGTATGCCTGTGCGATAAACTGCAGGTGCTCCTTGACTGTGAGCAAGTCATACACATAGGGCGTCTCCGGAATGTAGCTGAAAAACCGCTTGGCCTCCACACTCAGATGGTCGTGCCCACCGATGGTGATCTCCCCGGAAGTTTTGCGGAGCAATCCCACGATGCACTTCATCGTCGTGCTTTTCCCGGCTCCATTTGGCCCAAGCAAGCCGACTACCTCTCCGCCGTCGAGATGAAAAGTGATATCATCCACTGCATTTTGTTTGCCGTACTTCTTGATCAGATTGGTGACTGTGAGCATGGGAGGAAATGAGAAGTAAAAGTGAGAAGTAAGAGGTGAGAGGTCAGAAATTAGAAGTGAGAAGTTGGAGGTGCGATCGTGAATCGTACTTCATAAATCGTAAATCCGGGATGTCCCAGACTCCAATCGTGCCCACCTGTCGACGGGGATCTGTGGACTGTTGACAAAGAAATTACCCCTTGATCCCTGCCAAAAGATACAGCACTGCCATCCGGACTGCCACTCCGTTTTCCACCTGATTGAGGATGATCGAATGCTCCGAATCGGCGGCATCCGAGCTCAGTTCCACGCCCCGGTTGATCGGTCCGGGGTGCATCACCACGATCTCCTTGTTCAGGGATTGGAGCATTTTCTTGTTGATCCCGTAGTAGAGGGAATATTCTCTCAGGCTGGGAAAATACTTGATCTGCTGCCGCTCCAGTTGGATTCTCAGGACGTTTGCCACATCGCACCATTCCAGGGCTTTTCTCACGTCCAGCTCCACTTTTACCCCCAGGCTGGAGATGTATTTGGGCAGGAGGGTGATCGGGCCGCACACCATCACTTCGGCACCGAGCTTTTGGAGGCAGAAAATATTGGACAGTGCCACTCTGGAGTGGAGAATATCCCCGATGATGGCGATCTTCTTTCCGGTCAGGTCCCCGAGTTTTTCACCCATCGAGAAGGCATCCAGCAAGGCCTGGGTCGGGTGCTCGTGGGTGCCGTCTCCGGCATTGACGATGTTTGCGGAAATATTTCTGGACAGAAAATGCGGTGCCCCGGGACTGGCATGGCGCATGACCACCATGTCCACTTTCATGGCCAGGATATTGTTGACCGTGTCCACCAGTGTCTCGCCCTTTTTCACCGAGCTGTTTGAGGAAGAAAAGTTGACTACATCGGCACTGAGCCGCTTCTCTGCCAGCTCAAAGGAAAGCCGGGTCCGGGTGGAGTTTTCAAAGAAAATGTTGGCAATGGTGATGTCGCGGAGGGAAGGGACTTTCTTGATCGGCCGGTTGATCACTTCCTTGAAATTGGCCGCCGTATCGAGAATCAGCCGGATATCTGTCTCAGTGATGTCTTTGATTCCTAGCAGGTGTCTGGTGCTGAGTTGCGACATGTTTAGCTTTTAACTTTCTCTGTGATCCAAATTGCGTCTTCGGCATGGTCCTGATCGGCCCATTCCACTACCACGTATTGACTGTCCAGGGTATTTACCTTCATCCCAAAATAGTCCGGCATGATCGGATAGTCCCGGGTCAGCCTGCGGTCCACCAACACCATCAGTTCTACCTTTTGGGGCCTGCCAAAAGCAATCATGGCATCCATCGCGGCCCTGACCGACCGGCCTTTGTAGAGCACGTCGTCGATCAGGATGACTTTTTTTCCCTCAACCAAAAAATCGATCTTGGTCTCGTTGGCCTTGAGCGGAAAATCCCTCCTGCGGAAATCATCCCGGTGAAAGGTCGCGTCCAGATAGCCGGAGGGCACTTTGACCCCGGAGATCTCTTCCAGCAGTGCGACGACCTTGTCCAGAAGGATGGTGCCGCGGGGCTGGAGTCCAAGGATCACGGTGTTTTCGAAATCGTCGTGATTTTCGATGAGTTGGTAGCAAAATCGCTTCAGAGTGATGGCGATCTGCCGCTGATCGAGTACAAGCCGCTTTTGCATGTGGTGGATTTGGGCGTAAATATAGAAAATAAAACTAGTCCTGGGCCTTGTCAGGCTGGTACAAATCCCCGTCCACAAGAATTTTGCCCATAAAATAGACTGACCGATCCTCCGCCTGATTTCGGGAGTTGACAAAGCGGATGGTCTGCTGGCCGGTCAGGATAAAGTAGCGGTCGTACCAGTGCACCAGCCGCAGGGTTTCAAAGTCCGTGGATCTTATCCGTTCATTTTCCTCCGGCAGCTCCAGTTCGAATGTCATGTGCTCGAATACCCGTTCCCCGTTTTTGAAAAAGCTGGCCTTGATCACGTCGTTTTCGGCATAGAGGTGGTAGAGCCCGTCTCCCACCACGGCGATTTCCCCAAAGGGCTCGGGGTAGGTCGTGGTAAAACCCCCATAAGTCGCCGAATTGTCCCAAAGCACGTGCCCTTCCTTGGACACCTTCACGAAGTGGGCCGATTCATATTGGTATTCGTTGGAGGCCGTGAAGGACTGCACGGGTATATTGGGGCTGACAAACGGATCCATGTAGTACGGCGCATAGCCCATCCTGTTGATTCTGTCGTAGCGGTAGGAATTCGTCGAGGACCAGCCTCCTGGGCGTCTTCCCCCACTGCTCACGATGTTGACCTGGTCAAAGTAGACGTAATACGCGTCTTTTTCCTCCCGCACATCCCGGATGGAATAGGTTTTCCGGATGAGGGGGATCTTTGACTTTTCGAGCTCCTTCCGTATTTCCGCATCCCGTTTTGCTTTTTGTTTTTCGGGCAGGTAGTTGAAAAAATTGGGGAAATCCTCCAGCGTGTAGAGCTTGAATTCGTATTCCCCAAACTCGTTGATCTCCATGATGTACATCCCCTGGTAGGCATTTCTGCCATTCAGTCCATAGGATCCGATCATCACTTGCTGGTAGTTTTGGTCAGCAAGCAGCAGTCCTTCCAGAATTTCCTGGTCCGGTGCCCCAAATTGGTCCACCTTTACTTCCCGGACCAGGTTGCCAAACATGTCAAACGTGAGAATGGAAGTCTCCTTGTTTTTGTACTGTCCACGGCGGCTGATCACGACCTCTAGGGCTTCCAACTCCGGCATTTTCCGGATCTGCAGGACTTGGGTGTTGTTGCCATAGACGCTCTGGACGGTATGGATGCTCTTGCTGTCGAGATCGAAAATCTGCAGCACCGGCCTTCCCTCGGCATTTCCCATAAAAACCGCATTCCTGTCCTGGACCAAAAACTCCACCAGCTCGATGCTCAGCAGGTTTTCGGCCGGAAATTCAAACCCCAGGTTTGAATCCAGATCCACGTGCAGGATATATTTTTCGGCACTGCCCGAAACGCCCTTGGCCATCAGGACATACAGGTTGTTCCCGTCGGTGTCATACCCCACCATATTGTATCCGGGTCTCATGCCCAGCTCTATCAGCCCCTTGGTCTTGAGGTCGAGGTCAGTGACAAAAAACTGGAAGGCCCTGTTGCTGGTAAATCCCCTCTCCTGAAACGTACGGAAGGAGACCAATCCATCGGGAATCCGCATCATCTCAAACGTAGGATCGTAAGGCTCCCCACGCACCTCAAATCTGGAGATGAATTTCACCTGGGCAAGGAGTGGCGCACCAAAAAAAACAAGGACCAACAGGATCAGGAGTCTTTTCATTTTCCCATCGCTAAAATCAGGCTAAACTCTTCCTTGGTCACTGCGCTCACGGAAAGCCGGGATTGCCGCAACATCAGCAGTCCGGAGAGCCGGTCTTCGGATTTGATACGCTCCAGGGTCACCGGATTGGCAAGCGGCTGCTTCACCCTGAGGCTGACTGCCACCCAGGCTCCGTCTTTGGGATCGGGAAAGGCCTCATCGGATACCTCCGCCAAGCCCACCACGGCCTTGTCTTTTCCGCTGTGGTAAAAGAGCACGGGATCCCCGGCGTGCATTTCCTTCAGAAAATTCCTCGCCTGATAGTTTCTCACTCCGTCCCAGACATCCGCTCCCTTTTTTTCAAAATCCTCCCAGGAATAGGAGCCGGGCTCCGTCTTGACCATCCAGTAGTTCATAGCTTGTGTTATTGGTTATTGGGTGTTATTTGGTTACTTGTATTGGAGTTTTGGGGTAAAGGCTACTTCATACCATCTATCATTCACTGCTTGGTTTTCTCGCTTTGAATCCTGCCTACTGCAAACTGACCACTGTTACTGCAAACTGCCCGCCGCGAACATAAGTTACCCCTTCAAACTTTAAATTGAAACAATAATTGAAGACATTTGTCTGAGTACTGACACGAAAAACTGACTGTTTTGGATCATAAAACGATTTTAAAAAAACTAAAGCTGGGCATCCAGTTGATGGAACTCCACGACGAAAATCCATTCAAAATCCGCTCCTACCAAAGCGCGCTCATTTCGCTGGAGCGTGTGGATCAGGACCTTATGGAGCTCAGCGATGCCGAATTCAGCCAGATCAACGGAGTCGGGAAAAGCATCATCGAGGCGGTGCAGAGCCTGAAGGCATCCGGGACTTTTCCCCTGCTCGACCAACTGATCGAAAAAACCCCAAGCGGAATCCTCGAAGTCCTTCAGATCAAAGGCCTCGGCCCCAAAAAAGTAAAAGTCCTCTGGGAAGAATTGGGCATCACCTCCACCCATGAGCTGATGGAAGCCTGCCAAGCCGGAAAAGTGGCCCAGATCAAGGGGTTCGGACAAAAGACCCAGGAAACCATCATCCAAAATCTGGAATTCAAAGCTTCCAATACCGGAAAATGGCTCTTCGCCGACATCGAAAACGTGATCGGACAATTGGCAAAATCCCTCGAAAGCCTTGTCGGAAATTCCCGGCTGGCGGTGGTGGGGGACTTTGCCCGAAAGATGGAAATCATCTCTGCCGCCGAATTCCTGGTCAGTTCGGAAGCTTTGCCACAGGTAAAGTCCCAACTCAAACTGATTGAATCCACCGAGTGGAACTGGAAAGAATCCGGACCAAACACCTGGAAAGGGAAATTGAGGGACTTGGACTTGAGCATCACGCTCCACTTTTGCAGCCCGGCGGATTTCCCCTGGAAAAAACTGGCATTGACCGCATCGAAATCCCACTTGTTGAGTTTGGTGGACGACAGCGAAACAGTAGCCGAAAAGCTGATCAAAAAGGATTACGGGTCTGAGGAGGCCTTTTTTGCCCAAAACCAACTGCAATACATCCCCGCCGAGATGCGGGAAGGATTTGGGGAAGTCGAGCTCGCCCGTGAAAACAAAATCCCTGAGCTGCTGCGGGATGCTGACCTGAAAGGCATCCTCCACAACCACTCCACCTACAGCGACGGCAAGCACAGCCTCCGGCAGATGGCAGAACACTGCCGGGCACTGGGCTACGGGTACCTCGGGATATCAGACCACAGCCAGACAGCCGTGTATGCCGGTGGCTTGGATATCGAAAAAATAGTGAAGCAACAGGCCGAGATCGATCAGCTCAACCGGGAATTGGCTCCTTTCAAAATCTTCAAAGGCATCGAAAGCGACATCCTGGGAGACGGCAGCCTGGATTATCCGGATGAAGTCTTGGCGAGCTTTGACTTTGTCGTGGCGTCGGTGCACTCCATCCTGAACATGGACATCCAACGTGCCACGGAAAGACTGCTCCGGGCCATCGCCAATCCATACACCACGATCCTCGGGCATCCCACCGGCAGGCTGCTGCTCAGAAGAGAAGGCTACCCGATCGACCACAAAACCATCATCGACGCCTGCGCCCTCCGAAACGTGGTGATCGAGATCAACGCCAATCCTTGGAGATTGGATCTCGATTGGCGCTGGGTTCGCTATGCAATGGACCAAGGTGTAAAGCTCTCCATCAATCCCGATGCCCATGAGATGGACGGCTACGGAGACATGAGGTACGGAGTGCTCGTGGGGAGAAAAGGAGGCCTGACCAAAGAAATGACCCTCAATGCGCTGAGCGGCGAAGAAATAGCTGCTTTCTTTGCGGAGCGGAAGGCTAAAATTCAGTGAGCAGTGTTCAGTTGGCAGAAGTCTGGAATTTAAAAATGTCTCTTGCCTCTTGCTTCTTGGATCTTGCCTCTCGAATCTTGATTCTTGATTCTCGATACTTGATACTAACTTCTTGATACTCGATACTCCCCAAAAAATGAAATGGTCTGAACTACCCGAACCCGTGCTCCTGCAGCGATCCTTCCTGTTTGGAATCACGGGGATTGTCCTGGGCACGCTTTCCCTGGCGAATGGCACCTGGCACCTCGTCAACGCCCCGATGGGCCCGCTGAATGGAGTCAGTTTCCTCCTGCAACTGGCCGCATTGGGCACTGCGATCTTGGTTTTGAGAAAAAGAAAAATCTCCCAGGAATTCAAAGAGAAAGCCAAAATGATCATCCTGGTCCAGACTGTGGCCTTGCTGTTTTTCCTGTTTTCGCTTTGACATAAAAAAGGCGATACGGATGAACGGTATTGGAAGGACTTGTCCACCGTGGCGGATCGAAAGATTGAAAAATTGGAGCTGGGCGTTGAAGACGTTAAATGTTAAGACGTCAAGCGTTAAAATCGCTGAACGAATCCAGTTCTTGGTACCGGATACTCCATAGGATGTCCGATATATCAAGCTTGTGCGATCATACCTCGCAGCCGGGAAAGTGACGAAGCCGATATAAAAATCCGCGGAAATCCGCGTCCTTTTCTGCGGAAATCTGCGGGAATCCTTCAGAGACGTTCAGAAAAAGAGGCCCTATCGGCATGGATGCCAATAGGGCCTTTGTGCATGGGAACAACCGTGCGCTTGTGCCGGAGTTGCTTGCCGGAGATCTGACTTCGGCAAAACCGGGGATCAGGAAATCAGGTTTCCCTGGTCATCCCAGGTCGCGATGCTCCCTCTTCCCTCAGGCGTCAGGTAGACGCTTACGTATTTTTCGTCCAAAGCGAGTCCATACTGATCCATGACGTCCTGAGGCACACCATCCCAAACGTTTGGTGTATTTCCTACATAGCCAATGTCCTTGAAGCCGATCTCCGTGGTATAAAAGCCCGAAACGGTCATGTTTCTCAGCAGGTTGAAAAACCTGACCCCTGACTCCATCCCTTTGGCGGGGTTGTCCGGCCAGGCGATGTCCTCGATGATCTCCATACGCTGGCTTTCGGAGATCTCCGCAAAAGGCTTGGAAAAACGCTCGTAGGCCTGGAGGTTGATCCACATCAGCCCGCCTTTAAAAGCGGTCTGGTTGCCCGGCTGGTCTTTCATCATAAACTCGATGTAGTCGGGCACTTTGGCCTCCGAAGCACTGCCTGAAACCGAATCCTTGGGAATGACAATGTCCACCAAGACCGTAACCAAAGCCAGTTCCTCTTTGCTGAAAAACCGGTCGGAAAGCAGCGCATTGTCCCGCTCGATCTCCTCGGGGACTCTTCCTCCCGGGGTGCCGGCGATCTTGGGGGAAAGGTCCGCGAGCTTTTCCTCCGGACTGCAAGCCGTCAAAATCAAGCCTGTGCCCAAGGAACCCGCGAATAAAAGCTTTAGATTTTCTCTTCTGTTCATGATTCCTATGCTTAGAGGTTTTTGCTTTTCATTTCATTGATGATAAAATCCGAGGTCCTCCAGGCAAGCGCCAGGATCGTCCAGGTCGGATTTTTGTCAGCCTGGGAGACAAACGGGCCTGCATCGACCACAAAGAGGTTTTTGCAGTCATGTGTCTGGCAGTTTGAATTCACAACCGAAGTTGACTTGTTATCTCCCATCCGGGTCGTGCCCACTTCGTGGATGATCCTGCCCGGGGCGAGGAGACCGTATTGGGTTTCAGGCCCCGGTTTGGTTCCGAGCAATTTTGCCCCTGAGCTCAGCAGCAATTCCTCGAAGGTATCCTGCATGTGCTTCGCTTGTTTGATTTCGTTGTCTGTCCACTTGTAGTGAAATCTGAGAACAGGAATACCGAATTTGTCCACAGTCGTGGGATCGATTTCACAGTAGTTGTCGTACTGGGGAACGCTTTCCCCCCTGCCGGACATGCTCACGGTACTTCCGTACAGCGTCCGGATGTCCTTTTTCAATCCTTCTCCATAGCCCCCGTTGGGACTGGGTTTGCCAAACTCGTCTTCCACATGTTTTCTGATCACATCCATATTGGATCCAAAACCATAGGAGGGCATGCCCAATCCCCCGCCATACTCGATGTGATAGCCACGGGCAAAGTCAAGTTTTTTGTTGTCGAGCCACCAAGGTGAGTAGATATGATTGCTGCCTACCCCGTCTTCGTTGTATCGCTTGCGATCCATCATTTCAGGAATGATTCCCGATCTGCCTGCTCCGGTCGAATCATGAAGGTATCGGCCGAGGGTTCCGCTGGAATTGCCAATGCCATCGGGGTGAATGGTGGACTTGGAGTTGAACATGATACGTGCAGATTCGCAGGCGGAAGCTCCCAGCACTACGATCCTGCCCTTCAGCTTGTACTCCTGCATATCCCGCTTGTCTACATAGGAAACTCCCGTAGCCAAACCGGATGCGTCAGTAGTCACTTTTCTGACCATGCAATGGGTAAACAAATCCACCTGGCCTGATTTCATGGCAGGCTTCACCAGCACCGTGCTTGACGAGAAATCGGCATAGGCCTGACAGCCCCGATTACACTGCCGGCAAAAGAAGCAGACGCCACGGTCTTTGTTGATGGGCTTGGTGAGGATCGACAAACGGGCCGGGATGACCGGAATGTTGAGCTTTTTGCCTCCTTTCATCATAAACATCTCATGAAGCCTCGGCTTGGGAGGTGGAAGAAAAAGCCCATCCGGCTCATTTCTCATACCTTCTTTGGAACCAAAAACCCCGATAAGCTTATCTACTTTGTCGTAATAGGGCTTCACGTCATCGTATCCGATCGGCCAATTGTCACCCAATCCATCGATGCTTTTTCTCTTGAAGTCATCCGGACCAAAGCGGAGCGAAATCCTGCCCCAGTGGTTGGTACGCCCACCGAGCATTCTGGAGCGGAACCAGTCAAACTTGGTTCCATCCTTGTGGGTGTAGGGCTCTCCCTCCATGTCCCAGCCTCCGATGGCGGCGTCAAAATCGCCAAAAGGCCTGATTCGCGTACTGGCACCCCGACGGGGAGATTCCCAGGGAAATCTCAACTGGGTCCGGTCTTCTTCCTTGGCCGGATCCCAATCCCCGCCGGCTTCGACTACCGCCACGGAAAGCCCGGCTTCCGCCAGGATCTTGGTGGCCATCCCCCCTCCTGCCCCCGAACCGACGATGATCACATCGTAGGAGTCCTTGCTTGGTTTTATCTGAAAACTCATGTTGCTTAAGGTTATAAGGTTTTGTTAATTCCCTTGGGAAGAATCCCAAAGGAATACTCGCTAAATTTGGAAACAGACTAACTCAAATCGGCTAAACTTCCCAACCACTCCTGTATTTTCTGCTCAAGTATCTTTCTGCTTCCGGATGGTTGGTGATTTTCATTTTTTTAGCGTTCCATTCCAGTGTTTTTTGGGGCTCTCTGATAGCCACCGTGCCCAGGATAATGGCCTCGGTCATGGGACCGGACTGGGCAAAGTGGCTTTCTGTCTTTGCTTTGCCCAAGCACGCATCCACGAAATGATGGTAGTGATCTCTTTCTTCCATTTCAGGATACTCTACCTCTTGGAATTTGGTCTCAGGCAGCAACACGGGCATTTGGGTATGCGGAATCAGCAAGGCTCCCTCCGTGCCGACCAGCATGGCAGACTCAGCAGGATATTCTTCCCTTGGGTACAAAGCCCGGACTTCCTCCGGCGGGTAGAATTCCCCGTCGAACCATTCCACAGTGAATTCTTTGGACTCTGTCATTTCATTTCCGGGAAAAACCCAGGTGATGTGATTGCTTTGAGGCCAAGTATCGGCCCGTCTCTCGGGAGAATTTTGCCAGGATTCCTGCACCCTCGCCTGCACCGAAATCGGCGCGTCCAGTCCCATTCCTTTCCAGACTGCGTCAAATATGTGACATCCGATATCGCCTGACCATCCGGTACCGAAGTCCTGCCAAGCCCGCCATTTGGAGGGATGATAGATCGCCGGCTGGTAAGGCCGAAGCGGTGCGGTGCCAGTCCATAAGTCCCAATCCAGTGTCACAGGAGGATCTTCGCCGCCAACGGGACGGGGCCCAGGAAATCGGTAGGCTTCGGTCGCTCCCGGTCTGTTGGAGCAGAGATACACCTTCTTGATCTTTCCGATATGGCCTTCTTTGATCCACTGCACAGCGGTGCGGTCGCCTTTTCCGGACGCATGTTGGGTTCCCAGTTGGCTGACAATCCTGGCCTTTACGGCAGCTTCGGTCAGTTTCCTGATTTCGGAGACGTCATGGCACATGGGTTTTTGGCAATAGACATGCTTGCCCATCTTGATCGCCGTGAAAGCGACGGCAAAATGGTTGTGGTCGGGGACACTGACGTTGATCGAGTCAAAGTTTTTCGACTCTTCTTTCAGCAGTTTTCTCCAGTCTTTGTACTGACGGGCATTGGGTACCAATTCGGCTGCTTTTTGCAGCCTTTCTTCATCCACATCGCAGATTGCCACAATTTCGACATCAGGATGCGCGACAAAACGCTGCAGATCGTGTCTGCCCATTCCTCCCACACCGACACACACGTGTCTCAGTTTTTCATCCGGTTTCCCCGCAAAGACGGGGATATCCAGCAATAAAGGAGAAGCAATTAAGGTTGCTGTAGTTGCCAGAAACTTCCTCCTGGAACTACTGTGAGGGTTATTTTCCAAATCGAAGGTATTTTGGGTGACTGCTTACAAAGCTTAAATCCCGGTTGAACTGGTCAACCGGGAAGTATTTTTGAAATTCATTCAGCCCGGAGGCCGATCCAATCAATAGCCCGGATTCTGGGGCTGGAGGTTTGGATTGTTTTGCATCTCAGGAAGCGGATAAGGCATCAGCAGGTGCTTGGACTGAAGTGCCTGGTTGGAGCTCAGGTTGATATGGCCGACAAACTCATCGAAGCCGTTGCTCTTTTCATTGTACACTTTTCTGAGTCTAAGCATGTCAAACCAGGTCGATCTTCAGTTCAATAAAATTTCATCTACAAATAGCCAACCTTTTCCGCCAGCTGCTTGATGCCATTTCGGAAGTTTGGCAATAGGACTCATGCTGATTTTGATCTTGTTAAATTCTTTTTCCGGAAGAGGGTATTTAAGCAGGCTAAACCTAGCATCTTGGAGAGTAGTGGGCTGGATAGGCTTATCTGTGCTAATTTTCTCCCATTTGGAATCGGAACCAATCCAAATCTCAACCAGATCAGGAGGGAAAATTTGGGAGGCTTCCGCTATGAGGAAACTCACAGTAATTTCTTTCGGATTTTGATTTTCTTGCATTATTATCTCTACAGTCATGACCTCCCCTCTGTAGCCTAGCCATTCGCCAGATTTGTGATTGTCTTTGCCCTTTATACCATCAAATATAGTGGCGACACCTTTGGATTTGTAGCTAGGATGTGGTTCAGTGAGCAAACTGTAGCTTTTGGGATCACCGCTTTTTTTAAAAACCAGGCTGGAGACAGAAGGGCTGGATTTCCAATCTTTGGCAAAACCTTTCGCTCTGATCTCTGCTGTATTTTTTACCCAGATAGCTTGGGAATATGTTTTACCGGAAATACTGTCCGGCTCTGTTCCATCTAAGGTATATCTAATCTCCACTGAACGAATGGGATGAGAAAGTTTCACTTCCATCGAATCCCGGAAAATTTCTTTTTTTGTCCCGATCTTTGGCGCATTGAGCGCATAGATGACCCCCTTGCCATCAAATCCAAAATCGATGTGGGTGGACGGGAGAGCTTTGCTTAGGCTCTGCTGAGCAGCTTCTTCCAGACCAGAATTCCACAGGAAAATCCTTTTGACTTGCTGCAATTTGCCCAAGACCGCGACGGCCTCCGGGCCGAGATTGTTCCCCGAAAGTGCCAGGTTTCTGAGGTTTTTCAGTCCCCCGAGGTGCGAGAGCTGGCTTGCGGCAACTCCGGTGAAGTTCAACTGGAGTTCTTCCAGATTGGGGAAATCACCCAGGAAACCCAAATCGACCGACTCCAGGGGCATGCGGTTGAGATTGAGTTTCA
>CAZGYC010000002.1:0-126355 GCA_964530015.1 uncultured Limnohabitans sp.
ACCCCGTCATCTCCTTTTTGTATGTTTCCGAAATATTTAAGACTCGCAATGACGGCCACTTTAGTACTTGCTACTTCAATTAAACTCCAAATTGATACTCCCGCCCGAACTCTGCATCGTGACGGGAATACCTCCTCCGTTGACCTTGCCTACGATCTTGTCTTTCTTGATCTCTCCGTCAAAATTGGACAGCGGGGAGTTTACCCGTCCGCCGCTGATGTCCAGGTTCAGTCCCAATCCCTTTGGAACCACCGCCGTGATACTGCCGCCACTGGACTTCAGGGTCAGTTCTTTCTCCAATTTGGAGAGCTGGGCTTTCACCGATCCCCCGCTGGAATTCACCACAATACTGCCTGCGATCTCCTCCAGATTGACACTTCCCCCGGAGGAGCCTATCATCAGATCGCCGGTGAGCTGGTTGACTTTGATCGAGCCGCCGCTGGTTTTCACATCCACATTGCCTTCGAAGTTTTCCACCCGGAAAGACCCGCCAGAGCTTTGCGTCTTGACCTGTCCGCTGCTGTTGATCAATTGGATACTTCCTCCGCTGGAGGCTACGTCCTGCTTCCCGTTCAGTCCGTCAATCGCAATGGAACCACCGCTGGACTGGAACTTGGCCGACATTTCCCTGGGCACCCGAAGCTTGAATGAAAGGTTCAATTTGCTGCGGCTGGTGTTGGTTTTTCTTTTGACGATCAGGGAAACGGTGTTTCCGCTCTGGCTGATGTCGAGGGTGTAGTTTTCCAGTTCCTTTTCCACCCGTGGGTCTTCCCGCTCGATTTCTTTTCCATCCAACTTCACATACATCTCCACGACGGCTTGGTTGCCGGCAGTACCGGCGACGGAGACTGTGGAGCCGGATGTTTCCACCCTGAGATTGCCCGCACCGCTGAGGGTAAACTGCTTGGTGAGGTAGGGGTCTGCCCGGAAATCGTCGGCGAAAACCGAGAGTGGCAGAGAAAGCAACACAAGAACTAAGAAGGTAAAGGCTGTTTTGATGCGGGTCATGGCTAGGGGATTGTTTAGACGGTTCAGGTGAACTCCTATTTCCACTATTGTGCCATTCCAAAAACAGGCTAATCGGGCCATTAGTGGCCTTTTCGAAAATATCAACCATCCAGCACGGACAGTTTTGTCCGCCTTCGGTCAATGATGCGATTTTTTGGAGGCAAAATCCACGCCCTCACCACTTGCCTTCCCATGCCCGATACTTTGTACATGCTGCTTTGCACTTATCCCTCTGTACTTCCTTGGAAAGCGAAATTGCCTGTCTAAAAAAGGGCAATAATTTATAGCCCTTAGATTGGGATTCTGCTACAGAAACTCCTTTTTTGGTTATATTCGTTTAACCCAAAAAATGAGCGATGAAGAAACCTTCAAACCAAGTGATCCATACAAAATCCTCCGGCTGGGTTGTTAGAAAAGCCGGTGCAGCAAAGGCTTCCAAGGCTTTTTCCAATAAATCGGCAGCGATCCATTATGGGAAAGGGCTAAGCAAATCAGAGAAAACCAACCTGTATATCCATGCTAAGGATGGTAAAATTGAGAAAAGGATCTCCTTTGAAGAAAAAGCCCTTCCCCAATAAACAATGGGGGAGACAAGTCCACTTTTTAAAAAATCCGTCTTCATCAATTGCCCATTTGACGAAACATACAGGCCTTTGCTAAAGGTTTTGATTTTCACCTTGATCAAATACGAAATCGAGCATGATGAAGAACGTCACACACTGGGTAATTAACAGCCATGCGAGATTCCATATGAGCATAAAATCAATTATAAACAGATGAAATCGAGCATGACTCGGGCGACACACACTGGGATGATTATCAGTCATACGAGATTGGTGGCAAGTTTAGAAAACCCAAGCACGGCTGACAATTAGTATTTAATAATATGGACAACGAACTTAGACCTTTTTGGAACAATGTTTTTGGTTTTAATTGGAAATTCGGACTTTTTCTAATTATTATAGTTTGTATTCCTCGATTTATATTGGTATTAAATGCAAATGCTTCTGGAAGTTATGGTTTTATTGGACTGATAATGATTATTTCTGCAATTGTACCATTCTTTTTTTTGAGTAAATATGGACGAAAACAAATAGGAATAACAAAGCCCCAAAAATATAATTGGCTTTTAATTGCTTTTGTTTGCGGACTGGTTGCGAGCCTTTTTCTTTATCTCTTAGGACAAACCATATACGGGAACTCTTATGAAAATTGGTACGAGTATATTGGAAAGTCTTATAAAATTCCGACGAATATAGACCAAAATGATAAAAAAATATTATTTGTTATTATGGCAATTACTGGAATGACATTTAGTCCAATCGGCGAAGAATTGTTTTTCAGAGGAATCGTTCATTCAAGTTTTGCAAAATCAATTGGAGAGAAAAAAGCGTTAATAGTTGACAGTTCTGCGTTTGCAATAACTCACATTTCACATTTTGGCATGGTGTTTATCAATAATAAGTGGGAATTTTTCACCATTCCGACTATAATTTGGGTATTAAACATGTTTTTAGTGAGTATATTGTTTTTCACTTTGAAAAAACATTCAGGTTCAATTTTAGGGGCAATAATTTGTCATTCAGCATTTAATTTGGGAATGATTTATAGCATATTTTATCTAATGTAATTGGACAAGGAGAATAGACGACAGAAAAACCGCCACAAAACGCGGTATAAAAAATTGCCAGTTCAGTAGGTTATTCAAGGGTGGTAACCCGCTTCAACTTTTGTGTGCCTTGACAGGAAATCGCCTGCAATCGGCAACATGCCCATACCCAAGTTTATTTCTGATGCAAAATCGTTTTTCGGCCAATAATTGCACCTTCAAGCACATCTACAAAGCCGAGAATTCACGTTTCGGTGAAAATCAAGTCGCTTTTTCGGGACAAAAATCTCCCCAAGCATCGTCTATTACTTTCAAGCTTTGAGGTTCAGTAGGGTATTGGGGCATATTTGCAATTCCATCCTCCTATCCCCAGGGAAATCGCCTTTAAGAAATCACGGCCGTTCTATTGAACAAACGTGAAAATGCTTTTGCAAAACCTTAAAATAGGATGGGGATTAAGGAAATGAAGGGCTTTGCTCTAGTCCGGCCCATACGATTGTTGCCTTTACGGCCCACGCCTTGGTTCTTAATTCTCTTAACTGGACTTAATGGTTTAATTTAAAAAATGAGAAGAACCGCACATTTCGACCGTGCGACTATTCTATTTCAATTGAAGAAAGTTAAAAGCGATTTCCCTGGTACTTGATACTTTGTACTTGATACTTGGCACCAAAAATCAATGCCCCACCTTGTCCTTCTGAAAACTATACAGCAGATACCCCAGGGAAGGCAGGATAAAGACACTCCCGATCAAGAGCGCCCAAGCCAGGGTTTCGATGGGTTTGCCCGCTGCGGCAGCGTTGAAGACGGAAAGGTTTTGGCCGGAACTCGTGATCACCATATCGGGAAAATAGTGGTAGCCAAAGGCCAACAAAATCGCCGTTACTACCGCCCCGGCCAAGAGACGGGAAAAAGCCTTAGTTGCCGTCGGCAGTTGAACCCAAAGCAACGCCATCGCCACCGTCGCCAAAAACAGGATGCCCAGCGTGATCCATTCGTTGATCAGCAGACCCACCAGCGGAACATCCTGAAACTCCGCCGCCACAAAGACGAGCCCCCCAGCCAAGACGGTGGCCAGGACGAACATCCGGGATCTTCTGACCAGAAACACCCGCTCCCGCTCATTTTCCGATTCACCCACCAAAAATACAGCGGCCAGAAATCCGCAGATCGCCACCGTAAAAAGCCCTACCGCTACACTAAAGCTATTCAGCCAAGGCCAAATGTAGGCACCCAGGAAATCGGGTGCTTCAGGATCGATACCTCCACCTACAGCAGCGCCGAATATCAAGCCCAGAAAAAAGGGCGTCACAAAACTGGAATAGGTGAAGATGAGGTTGTAAACCTGCTGCATCTCATCCTCCACCGCATCGTAATGCCTGAAGACAAAGGCCGTTCCTCTACCGATAATCCCAAACAACATCAGCAACAAGGGAATGTGCAGATGAATGGACAAGAGGGAATACACTCCCGGAAATCCGACAAACAGGATCACAATGGTGATGATCAGCCACATGTGGTTGGCCTCCCAGATTGGCCCGATGGTCTCATAGGTCCGCGCCCGGATCTTGTTTTTCATCCGTTCCGGAGTCACCAGCTCGACGATTCCCGCCCCAAAATCAGCCCCGCCCAGCAGGATGTACATGAGGATCGCCAAGACCAAAAAAACAATGACAACGTAGAGCATGGAATCTATAGGTTAGGCATCCGTAATTTTTCTTTCCGTAAAACCAGGATTGTCCACAACCGAATCGGGAATCCTGGTGATCTGCCTCACGAGCAGAAAAGTGACCACCACTGCCAGGGAAAGGTAGATGGCAGTAAACAGATAAAAGGAATACTGTATCCCGGGAATAGGCGTCACGGCATCCTTGGTGCGGAGGATTCCATAGATGATCCAGGGCTGCCTGCCGACCTCCGTCACGGTCCAGCCTGCCTCCAGCGCAATGAATCCCAGCGGCGTGCCCAGCACAAAGAGCTTGAGAAACCAGGGCGCGTCAAGCCATGCTTTCTTTTTCCAATTGGAAAAGAAAAACAGCAGACTCAAGGCCACCAGCACCATTCCCAAGCCCACCATGATCTGAAAGGCAATGTGGGTCACCAGCACGGGCGGGTGGTCCTCCTCGGGAAACTGGTCCAGCCCGATCACCTCCGCCCCAAAGTCCCCGTGTGCCAAGAAGCTCAAGGCTCCCGGGATCTCGATCGCATAGTCCACTTTTTTCCTATCCACATCCGGGATTCCCCCGATGATCAGCGGAGCAGACTTCCCTGTTTCGAAATGGGCTTCCATGGCCGCAAGTTTCGCAGGCTGCCTCACGGCGATGTCCTTGGCGGAAATGTCACCTGAGATTGGCTGCAGGAGTGCCGCCACACCTCCGTACACCAAGGCGATTAGGAATGCCTTGCGGTGAAAGACTGCATTTTTGCCCTTGAGCAGCAGGTAGGCATGAATTCCCGCAACCGCAAACCCGGTGGCGACAAAAGCAGCCAAGGTCATGTGCAGCGCCTGGGAAAACCAGGCATCGTTGAACATCGCCGCGATGGGATCGATGTTGAGATACTGCCCGTCCACGTAGTCAAAGCCTGCGGGACTGTTCATCCAGGCATTGGCGGCAACCACCAGGATCCCGGAGGCAAGCCCGCTGATCCCCACCACCACTCCGGTAAACCAATGGAACCAGGGATTGAATTTGCCCCAGCCATACAGGAAGAACCCCAAGGCGATTGCCTCGATGAAAAAGGCCGTACCCTCCAGGGAAAAAGGCATTCCGAAGATCGGCCCGGCATGGAGCATGAATTTGGGCCAGAGCAGGCCGAGTTCGAAGGAAAGAACCGTCCCAGAGACGGCTCCCGTGACAAAGAAGATCGCCACGCCCTTGCTCCAGGCTTTGGTCAGGTCTTTGTAGATCGGCTCTTTGGTCTTGAGGTATTTGTAGTGGGACGTGGCCATGAAAAACGGCATCACCATCCCGATGCACGCAAAAATGATATGAAAGCCCAGCGATATCGCCATCTGCCACCGGGCAGCGAGTAGATCCTCCATCAATTTTCGGATAAAATAGTCTGAGTCAAAAAACTTCCTATTTGTCTGACACGATAACGGGCGCCTTGGTTCCCCGGCAAGGTATATTTTTCGAAAAATCCACTGCCCGAATACCCTAAATTTCCCGGTCTTACCCAACGGAAGCACGTTCTTCTTCTGTCTTGAATCTTGTGTCTTGCTTCTTGCTTCTTGCGTCTTGAATCTTGCGTCTTGAATCTTGAATCTTGCTTCTTGCTTCTCCCGATGGGCTGCCACCATCACCGATGACCGGAAAATCAAAATCTCCCCTACCCAAATACTGAATTTTTCCTTTCCTTTTTTTAGCTTGACATAAATCAACAAAGTATGTACGTCAACAGGCACTATCATATCTGGAGTACCGTCCGCTGGTCCAGAAAACACCTTCTAAATGCATTGCTGTATTCGGCGGCGATCATCGTGCTCTATGAGCTCACCGGCATCCCTTTTTCGCTTCCCTGGCAGCCCATCTCGGTGATCGGTATCGCGGTCGCTTTCTATCTGGGCTTCAAAAACAACAGCTCCTACGACCGTGCCTGGGAAGCACGGAAGATCTGGGGAGCCATCGTCAACGACAGCCGGTCCCTGACGGTCGGAATCCTCAGCCTGCCCTCCGCCCAGGTTCCTTTTGAGTGGAAAAAGGAGTTTGTTTTCCGGCACGTCGCCTGGGTGATGGCCCTGAAGCATACCATGCGGAAAAGAAAATCCTGGGAACACGACTCCAAAATCGAAAACCTGGTTTTCACGCCTTATTTCAGGGAAGAAGGACTAAAGGGGATGGATGCGGAAATGAAAAAATACCTCCATTCGGAGGAGATCAAAAAGCTGACATCTTTCCATAACATTCCCATCCAAATCCTGAAAACCCAGAGTCTGGAACTGAAAACCCTCGAAGAAAGCGGGGGAATCACCGAATACAAGCACGTCTGGCTGCAGCAACTGATCGCGCGGCTGATCGACAGCCAAGGAGCCTCGGAGCGGATCAAAAACTTCCCCTTTCCCCGCCAATACGCCTCCACGGGCCTGTTCATCAACTATATCTTTTGCGCGCTGATTCCATTTGGTTTGCTGGACATCTTCTCCCAGTCCGACATCCTCCACTATTGGCTTACCGTTCCTTTCTCCACGATCATCATCTGGATCTTCTTTTTGGTGGACCGGATCGGAGACTATTCCGAAAACCCCTTTGAGGCCGCCTACAATGATGTGCCGATTTCCTCGATTTCACGCGTCATCGAGATTGACCTTTTGGAAATGCTGGAGGAACAAGACATCCCCCTCCCTTATCCGGTGGAAAACGGGTTTTTGATGTGAGGGGATTGGAAGATTGACATCACCGTACACTTCGTCATTCGAAATTCAACATTCGGTGTTCTTTATTGTTGAAAAGTGGTAAGGTTGGAAAGTGGCAAGGTTTCCCTGTGTCCAAAGCCCCAAAACTGACAATGCCCTCGTACCCCGAAAGCTTTCGGGGCGTACTTCGTAGATCGTAAATCAGTTCAAAAAAAATGGCACCTCATCGACAGGAATCCGTCCACAAAGTGCCGATTTCAAGCTCCTACTAATTACCTCTTCCGGATACTGCTGGATCCTGAAATCTTGATTTCTCCCATTCGCGGGGAACCGGAGTACACCAGGTCACCGGAACCGGAAGACCGAACCGAGACCATCCCCAACTCACCGACATAGGTATTGCCCGATCCGGATTTGGACACCTCCAGTTCTTCAATTGCCAAGTTCTCCGCCGCAAAGCTCCCCGACCCCGACTGGCTGATTTCTGCCTCCCGCACTGTGCCGGATTTGATGGAGATTTTGGCAGAGCCCGAGATCGAGGCCTCCAGCTCATCGGCTTTGAGGCTTTGCATGACAATACCGCCGGAGCCCGAAAGCCCGATGTAGAAGTCATCCGCAACCACGTCGGAATTCACGGTCATCCTGCCGGATCCGGAGGACTTGATCCCTTCCAGCTTTCGGTAGGTGACATAAAACTTCAGCCTGACGTTGTTGTAGTTCCCATTGACCAGTCCGAGTTTCAATACACCGTCCTCGATTTCGGTTTTCACCTTGCTGAGCTTGATCCCTCGGGCTTCGATTTTGATTTCTTCGGTAGCCCCTTCTTCCAGGATTATTTCCCAGCTTCCTCCGGAATGGACTTTGGTAAACGATCCCGGCGTTCTGGTTTCTGTCTGTTGGGCTTGCACGCCCGATGCCAAGACCAAGGCTGTAAGGGCAAATGCTGCGATTTTGGAATAGATTTTCATGATCGATAATTGAAAGATTGCAAAATTTTAAAATTTGAAAATTGGTTTGGAAGATTGAACCTGGTAAAGTGGTAAGGTTTGTAATTGTTGTCTTGGTTATCATTGATATATACTTGGAAAGTGTCATCCTGAGCGCCTGCCTGTCCGGTAGGAAGGAAGTTGGGAGGTCTCACCCTGAGCGCTTGCGCTGAGCTAGGTCGAAGCGAAGTCGAAGGGTCCTCGACTCCGCTCGGACTGACACACTACTTGTACTTTATCTAGATTTACGTCATTGATATCCGGTTATTTTGGGAAAGCAGTCTCCCAACCAAAAACCTATTTCCAATGATCAGATTGCTTCGGGGCATGAAACTCCCAAATCAATTTAACCCTTGGAAAAAAAGCCTCGCAAGGACGTGTCCGCCATTGGTAACGAAGTCGAAGGGTTTGTCGGACGCGCTGCTTTTGTACATAGTACATTCCTCTTGTTTCTTGTCTCTCGTCTCTTGCTTCTTCCTTCTTGATACTAACGTCTTGATACTTAACACTTGATATTGCCCAATCACTCATTCTTAATGCTTTTCACCGGATTGGCCCAGGCAGCCCGGAGCGTCTGGGAAGTCACTGTTGCCGCCGCGATGACCCCGGCAATCAAACCTGCCCATCCAAAAACCGTCCACGTAATCCCGGTTTTGTAGGCAAAGTCCTCCAGCCAACTGTTCATCCCAAACCAGGAGATCGGGATGGCGATCAGGAATCCGACCGCGACGAGCTTGAGAAAGTCCTTGCCCAGCAGGACCAAAATATTCCCGGTCTCCGCGCCCATCACCTTTCTGATCCCAATTTCCCTAGTGCGCTGCTCGGTGGCAAAAGTCACCAAGCCCAACAATCCCAAGATGGAAATCATGATGGCCAATGCGGAGAAAAAGGTGAATATCGTTTTCACCCGCGCTTCGGCTTCGTATTGCCGGTTGAATCCCTCATCCACAAAGTTCGGCTCAAAGGGATATCCGGGCCGCAATTGCGCCCATTCCCCCTGTAGATAGGCCAAGACTTCCTCGCGCTGGGCCGCATCGATCCGGATACTTACCTGATTGTTTCTGTCCTGGGAAATCATAAACACAATCGGAACGATGGGCTGATGGAGGCTTTCGAAGTGGAAGTCGTTCATCACTCCGGTCACGAAACCGCGCCTACCGCCATACAGAAACTGCTTTCCTATGGCTTCCTCCGGATTTGCCCATCCCACCGCCCGGATAGCGGCTTCGTTGAGGATAAAAGCTTCCGTAGAATCACTGGCACGCCGAAAATCGAAATCCCGACCCGCCTTCAGGGGAATCCCATAGGTATGGAGGAAATTGTGCGCCACATGGATATCCGCAATGCGCACATTCAATTGGGTCATCTCCCCGTTGACCTCCGCTGTGGAGCCCTGGGAATCCAGCAATCTACCGGAAGGAACCCGGCTCGACATGCTGACTTCCTTGATTCCGGGGTGGTTTTCCAGCCGGTCTTTGATGATCAGATAGGCCTCATTGATCCGGCCGCTGTTGGGCAGGACGACAATATCCTCCTTTTGGAAGCCCAGGTCTTTGTTTTGCATAAAATCCAACTGCCGGACCACCACCAGCACCGCCACGATCAGCATCACCGAAATCGCAAACTGTCCCACCACCAGCAGCGAGCGGAAGCTTTCATGGCCCTTTCCTGCCTTGAATGCGCCCTTCAAAACTTTCGCAGGCATAAATCCGGACAGGAACAAAGCCGGATAACTTCCCGAAATCAAGCCTACGAAAACCACCAGACCCACGATTGCCAGCAGGTATTCGGGATGGGTGAAGAAATTCAGGCTGAGAGGCTTGTCCGTGAAATCGGAAAACACCGGCAAAAACAGGTAAACGGAGACCAGTGCGAGGATCATGGCGAAAAAAGTCATCACGAAGGATTCCCCCATAAACTGGCGGATCAAAATCATCTTGTCGGCTCCCATCACCTTGCGAAGCCCCACTTCCATAGATCTGAGCGAAGATCTGGCCGTGGACAGGTTCATAAAGTTGATGCAGGCAATCAGCAGGATAAACAGGGCTACGGCCAGATAGACAAAGACGTAGTCGATGTTGCCGTTTGGTTCGATCTCCGAGGCCAGGTTGGAATACAAGTGAACATCAGAAATCGGCCAGAGCGTGAGTCCTGTTCCCTTGGAAACAGGAATTCCAGCCTGATTTTCCCCCATGTGGCGATCGATCATGCTTGGCAATTTGGCTTCAAAAGCCTTGCCATCCACTCCTTTGGCCAGCTTGATGAAAGTGGAGAAATTATTCGATCCAAAGTTGCCCATGAAGGCCTCCTGTCCTCCGTAAAACTGAACCACCGGAATCATCGAGCCCAAAAAGTCCACATGGAAATGGGAGTTTTCGGGCATGTCTTCCATGACTCCCCGCACCTGAAAGACAAATTCCTGTCCGGCAAGCTCGGCCCGCAATTCCTTGCCAACCGCCGATTCATTCCCAAAATAGCGTTTCGCCGTGCTTTCGGTCAGGATGATTCCGTCTGCCTCCGCCAGTGCCTTTTGGGCTTCGCCTTCCAAGATCTTCCAGGAGAAAAGCTCAAAAGCCTCGGCATCCGCAAAGAAAAACCGCTCCTCGACCATGGCGTTTCCCCCGTTTTTGATCAGGGCATCCACGTTAAAAAGGCGTGCAGACACCTCCACTTCCTCGGGAAAATCGGACTGCATCAGCGGCCCAAAGGGAGGGGCCAAATGGCCCAGATGAAGGCTCTCCTCCCCGTCTTGGTTAAACCAGGCCCGTGACACGCGAAAGATCCGATCCGCATCGGGGTGGTATCGGTCGTAGCTCAGCTCAAACTGGACATACAGCAGAATCACAATGCTCACCGCCATCCCGATGGCCAAGCCGATCAGATTGATCAGCACATACATCGGATGCTTTTTGGCATTGCGAAAGACGATCTTGAAGTAGTTCTTAAACATGGTAAATTTCTTTTTCCTTCTTAAAATTTCTTTTTATAAAAACCATCATAAATGGATCACTACTAAGGGCTCTTGTCTATGGGCCATGGTCTATCCGCTATAATCCTCACTCAGATTTTAGACTTTTGACGGGATTGACAATAGCCGCACTGACGGCTTGGTAGCTGACTGTCACGATCGCTATAAACAGGGTGATCCCTCCAGCCAGAAGAAAGACACTTGGATCCAGACGCGTCCTGAACGCAAATGACTCCAGCCAGGAATCCATCGCAAACCAAGCCAGCGGCGCGGCAAAGAGAAAGGCTATTCCGACCAATTTTGCGAAATCCAGGGTGAGGAGAAAGACGATGCTTCCGACGGAAGCGCCGAGCACCTTTCTGACTCCGATTTCTTTGGTTCTCAAAAACGCCGTGTAAGCAGCCAAACCAAACAACCCGATACAGGCAATCAGGATCGCCAGGATAGAAAATACTCCTACAATCTGACCGGAAACCTGTTCACTTCGATAAAGTTGTGCCAGGTCATTGTCCAAAAAGAAATAAGCCAAAGGACTGCCATCCGAAAGTTGGCTCCAAGTGGACTCTGCTTCCCTGACAAGAGCCGCCTGTTGGCCCGATTCATATCTTATTGTGAGAAAATTCACGAATCCCAAGTGGCTGTTGACGTGAAAGATAGCCAACGGAGTCACCTGGGTATGCAGCGACTCAAAATTGAAGTTATCCACTACGCCAATGACCGTAAGCTCCAAATCCCGCTGCCCACCATCGATATTAGCTTGCGTGACGAGCTTCTGTCCGAGAGGGTTTTGAGTTCCAAAGAATACTTTTACCGCTTCTTTGTTGAGAATCAGCGAAAGCGAATCGTTGAAATTTTCATCAAACACTCTTCCCTCCACCGATGAAATCGCCATGGTTTGGAAAAAATGATCATCTCCTGCAAAACTTTTGGTCGTGAGAACATCTCCCCCGCCTGGTTTGGTAAACTGGATACCATTTGTCCCCTTGCCGGGCAAGCTACTGGATACGCCTACGGAAATAACGCCGGGAATCTTTTCCATCTCATCCTTTATCACATCCCGCTTCTCCTGATTGCCATAGCGCTCCAGCACCAGGACGTTTTCTTTTTGAAAACCCAAAGAGGTGGATTGAATGAAGTTGATCTGCCGATTGATGATCAAGGTTCCGGCAATCAGCATTATGGCAATTCCAAACTGGAAAACCACCAGACCATTTCTCAGCCAATTACCTCCGCCTGTCACCTCCAGCTTTCCTTTCAGGATACTGACCGTATTCAGTTTGGAGATATGAAATGCCGGATAATACCCCGCCAATACGCCAACCACCACTCCAAAACCCAATAGAACAGGCAAAGCGAGAAGGATAGCCTCCAGGTCAATTACGAGGGATTTTTCTGCCAGATTATTGAAAAACGGCAAAACGACATTCACCAGCACAATCGCCAGGGCAAGGGAAATAAATGTCAAGAAAAGTGCTTCCAGCAAAAATTGGAGGATGATCTGACTTCGATCCGAGCCCATGGCTTTTCTCACTCCGACCTCTCTGGCACGATCAGCCGAGCGGGCCGTGGCTAAGTTGATGAAATTGATGCAGGCCAAAACCAGGATGAAAATCGCAATCGATATAAAGATGTAAACGTAGAGTGCATTTCCGTTGACCCTCATTTCCTGCTCAAGATTAGAGTGCAGGTGAATGGAAGTAATCGGCTGCAGAAAGTACCGATACCCGTTTCCGGCAGCAGTGTAGTCGGCAAAGGAAACACCCAGATTCCGCTCGATTTGCCCAGAGGCGTATTTATCTACCAGGGCTGGGATCTGACTTTCCACCTGAAGCGGGTCAATATCCGGACTCAGTCTCAGATAAGTGTAAGCCGAAAACCCGGTGAAATTTTCCCGTCCAAGTCCGGGAAATGACAAGGATGAAAAGAGGAATTCAAGCTGCATGTGGGAATTTTCGGGCAAATCAGCCATCACAGAAGCTACTTCAAATTCGATCCCGAACATTTTCAAAGACTTTCCAATTGGGTTTTCGGTTTTGAAAAGTCGCTGTGCCGCTTTCTCCGCCAGTACGACCATATTGGGTTTGGACAAAGCCTCCTGTGGGGTGCCTCCTTGGAGAATTTCAAAATCAAAAACACGGAAGAAATTCGAGTCGGCAGCTGCGATATAGCGCTCCTCAAACTTCTGATCTCCAACTTCCAGCACATTCGCATCGCCCAATCCAAACAGACGGGTAGATTCCTCCACGCCTTTGATCTCCTCTGCGAAAACCTCCGAATAGCTATCCGGAATGATCGCGTAGAAACTCACATGGTCTGGATAAATGCGTTCCAGGGCAACACGGTAGATATTTTCCTTGTTTGGGACAAACTTATCAAAGGACAATTCATCCTTGACAAAGAGCAGGATCAGAATACAGCAGACAAATCCAAGCGTCAATCCAAAAACATTGATCCCTGTGTAGATCTTGTTCTTGACCAGGTTGCGGTAGGCGATTTTCAGGTAGTTTTTGAACATGGTTCTTGGATTGGAAGATTGAAAAATTGAAAGATTAAGGGCTGGATAAGTTGCAAGGTTTCCGAGAGTCGAGGGCCAAAACACTACTTAAAGCCTCGTACCCGATAGCCATCGGGGCGTATTTCGTAAATCCTAAATCCTTCCAGTCTCTTGCTACTTGTATCTTGATACTTAATGTCTGTCTCTTGATTCTAGATACTTGATACTTTGTACTTGATACCAGAACCTACTGCTTGATTACCCGGGACGAACCGGAGATGCCGATGCTTCGCTTCTCGGGATTTCCCCGATAATAGATGTTTCCCGAACCGGAAGATCCGACGGTGAATGATTCGTTGACTCCGATGGAAGTATTTCCAGAGCCAGATTTCCCGACCTTCACGGCATCGGCGGTGAAATTAATCGCTTCCAGATCTCCGGATCCGGATTGGCCGATGTTGGCATCCTCAGCCTGCCCTCCTTCGATGAGGACCTTTCCCGAACCGCTCATGCCGATGTTGATCTTGCCTGCGTTGATGTTTTTTGCTGTGATGCTGCCCGAACCGGAAAGTCCGATATTAAAGGAATTTGCCCCAAAATCAGAGTTGAGCCGCATATCGCCCGAGCCTCCGTTGCCGACAGATTCGAGTTCTCTTACAGTGATGTAAACCTTCAGGTCAACATTCTTGTAGTTTCCTTTTTCCAGCTTGATCTTGAGTTTCTCACCATCCAATTCGGTGATCACCTTGCTCAGGTCAAAGCTGTTGGTCTCCAGCCTGACTTCGTCCTTGGAGCCTTTGGTGATCTCCACGTCCCAGCTTCCGCTGGTTTCGATCTTGGTAAAAGAGCCCGGTGTGCGGGTTTCCGACTTTTGCGCCATTGCGGCTGAAACGTTCAGAAACATTGCAAAAACCAAGGCGATAATTTTGGATGTGTTCATGGGAATTGAAGTGTAATGGGTTTTCGATTTATTTTAAGTGCCAGAGATTGTGCCAAGGTGAAATGACCTTTTTCCTTTCCCCTGAGCGGTTTTTTTCCATCGCAATTGTCCGAGCAAAGCCAATTTTGACCGCAGGCGGACGAAAACAGTCTTCAGTATGCAGTCTCCGTATGCAGGACCCTACTACTTGGATCCAGATTTTGTAACGAAACAAGAGCTAAGTATCAAGTAGCTAGATGTAAGTATCAAGAAGCGAGAGCCAAAAGGTAAGTAGCAAGATGTAAGTATCAAGATCAAAGAACCAAGAGTCAAGAAACAAGAGTGAAATCAGAAATCAAACCGACTTCGGTCTCCGGACTTCCGTCTTCCAACACCTGTGCTGAGCTCGGTCACTGACCCAGTCGAAGTGTGTCGAAGCATCGGTCATCCAACACCGGACATCATTTCATATTTCTGACTTCTTCGGTCTGCCATCCAGCATCGGACATGCTGCATTTTCCGTCAAAATCCCCTCCCGAAACAAGTCCGGGACAGGCCTGCCCCCTTTTTCAAGATGCTTTTTCAAGTCCGTGATCAGAGGCCGAAGGGGGAGTCGGCCACAGACATCTTCGTCCTCAACGTGAAATTTCCGTTCCGCTATCGGGATCGGACGTGGCCTACAATTCAGATTTCTGACTTCTTATTTCAGACTTCTTCCGTCTCCCGTGCTGAGCTTGTCGAAAACATCGGCCATCTGACTCCCGACACCGGACATCCAACACACAAATCACTCCGACTTGATGGCCTCGACGGGATTCGACTGGGCGGCTTTGAGCGACTGAAGGCAGACCGTCAGCAGGGCAATCCCCAAAATGGCAACAGCCGCAAGCGGGATAAACCACCATTCAAAACTGATCTTATATTGATATCCTTCAAGCCAGTCCTGCATCAGCCAAAACGCAATCCCTGACCCAATCGCAATCGACAGGATGACGATCAGGATAAACTCCCGGTTGATCACCTGAAGGATGGATAGTGTAGATGCGCCCAACACTTTGCGGATTCCGATCTCCTTGGTCTTTTGCTCGGCGATATGGGCCGACAAGCCCAGCAGCCCCAGACAGGAAATCAGGATGGTCAAGATGCTGAAATACTGCGCCAAATCCCTCAAGCGCACGTCCTCCCGGTAAAGGCGGGCATAGTTTTCATCCATAAAACTGTAATCAAACGGGAATTCCGGGTTCAGTCTTTGGGCGGTGGATTCCAGGAATGCCACCGTTTCGCGGATTTTACCCGTGGTCACCTTCACATATCCCTGCCAGGTATTGGCCGGATCCAGCAGCAGGATCGCCGGTGCGACATTTTGACGAAAACTCTCAAAATGAAAATCCTTGACGATGCCGGTGATGGCCCGTTCGGTATCCCAAAGCCGGAAAAACTCGCTTCCCTCGTGGTCCTGCTCCATCAGGCGATAGGCCGTTTCATTCAGAATCGCCCCGGAAATCGAGTCTGCCCCATTGGCCCGGTCAAATCCCCGGCCTTTGACCAACTGCAATCCGGAAGCTTCCAGAAAATCATAGTCCACCCGGATAATCTCAAAAAGTGCAGAATTGTCCGGGGCCTTTCCCTCCCAGGACACTCCTCCGGTGTTGGAGTTTCTTCCCAAAAACCCAAAGGAAGAGCGGCTCACTGCCACGATGTTTTCGTTTTTCTCCAGCTCCGCCTTGAAGATATCAAAACGGTCCAAAAGCTCTCCTTCCAAAGTCACCTGTATCAGTTGGTCCTTGGAATAGCCGAGATCTTGATTCATCGCAAAGTTGATCTGCTGATACACCACCAGCGTAGAGACGATCAGGATAGTGGCCAGGATAAACTGGAAAAGCACCAGCGTCTTCCTTGCAATCACCACGCCTTTGCCGGCCTTGGTAAAGGACCGAAACACCGACACCACCTTGGTGGCAGACAGATAAAACGCCGGATAGCTCCCAGCGACCAGTCCGGTAATCCCGACAATCAGCAGGAGCTGAAGCCAGAACATCCATGACAAAAACGGCACACTCATCTCCTTGCCCGTGAGGCTGTTGAAGATCGGCAAGGTGAGCGCCACCAGGATCACCGCGAGAAAAGCGGCAAACAGGCTGATCAGGATCGATTCGCTCAGAAACTGAAATACCAGGGATTGCCTGTCGGCACCGGCCACCTTTCTCACACCGACTTCCTTGGCCCGCTTCTGGGATTTGGCCGTACTGAGATTCATGAAGTTGATGCAGGCGATGATCAAAACAAAGATTCCGATCATGGCAAACAGCTTCACATTCTTGATCCTCCCTTCCACCAGTTTGCCGTCCTTCCACTGTCCATACAGGTAAAGATCTCCCAGAGGATAGGCAAACAATTTCACATTGGATTCTTCATTTCGTTCGGCGATGTAGCCCGTGATGCTTTCGGAAAACGCCACCCCGTCTGTCCCTTCCCTGAGCTTCAGGATGGTGCTGGGACCGTTGTTGCCCCAGTCGCTCAGCCAGTCATTTTCCGCAAAGAAAAGTGCATAAGGCAAGATGTAGTCAAACCGCAGGGAGGTGCTGGCAGGCAAATCCTTCAAAACCCCCTGAACAATGAAGTTTTTGGAGTCTGTGCCCTGACGGATTTCCACATCTTCCCCAACCACATCCGTCCGGCCAAAGAGGGAAATGGCGCCCTTCTCGGTCAGTACGACGTGGTTGTTTTCGGTCAGCATCCGGTCTGGATCTCCCTGAATGGCCTGGTACTGGTAGATTTTCAGCAGATCCGGCATGGCATAGATGCCCTCCAAGCGGATTCTTTTGTCCTCTTGGATAAAAAGCTGGGTCTGGTTCCAGGTATAGGTCGAGGCATATTCCACCTCCGACAGCGTCTCCTTCATGCTCTCTGCCAAGACTCCCGGAGTGGAGCTCGTCGTGAAGACATCCGCACCGTAACTCTGATGCTCCATCACTCGATAGATCCGATCCAAATCCGCAATCTCCCGGTTCATCCCCAGCTCTGACTCCACCCAAAGCCCGATCAGGATCGCCGCCCACAAGCCCAAACTCAGGCCAAAGAGATTGATGAAAAAGGTGAGTTTATGCTTGGCGAAGCCTCTTAGCGCGATTTTCAGATAGTTTTTCAGCATGACTTTTCTGATTGGAAAATTTTAAAATTGAAAGATTGGAAAATTAGGTGGTGGAAAGTTGCGAGGTTGTAAGGTGGTATGCTTCGACACACTTCGACCGGCTCAGTGACCGAGCTCAGTACAAGAGTTGGAAAGTCCGTTTCCTCTACCAAGGCCGCGTATTTCGTAAATCGTATTTCATAAATGATTCCTATTTGTGATTCCCACTCTCTTGTTTCTTGTTTCTCATTTCTTGTGTCTTGATTCTTGCCTCTTGATTCCAGCTACTTGGTACTTTGTACATGGTACATGGTACTTGACTCTTGATACTTAGTACTCGATGCTTCCCTACTCGCTTTTGAGAGAATTGACCGGATTGGAGGTCGCGGCTTTGAGGGATTGGAAACTGATGGTCGCCAGCGCAATCACCAAGGCGAAAAGCCCGGCAGCGGCAAATACCGCCCAGCCGATCTCAGTTCGGAACTCATACTCCCGCAGCCAGCCATCGACTGCCCACCAGGCCAGCGGAGTGGCGATCACAAAGGAAATCAGCACCAGTTTGGTGAATTCTTTGGAGAGGAGGATCAGGATGTTTCCGACGCTGGAGCCCAGCACTTTCCGAATGCCAATTTCCTTGGTTCGCTGCTCTGCCGTAAATGCCGCCAGCGCAAACAGGCCCAAACAGGCAATCAAAATGGCAAAGCCCGCAAATATCCCGAAAACTTTTCCCAGTCTGACCTCGGAGGCATACATATTTCCAAAGCGGTCATCCAAAAAGGAATAGGTAAAGGGCTGATCCGGCGCAAAGCGGTTCCAGGTTTGTTCCAGATGGGCGATCACCGCGTCGGTATTCTGGGATTGAAAGCGGAAGGAAGCGATCCCTGTTGGCCTTTTGCCCAAAAAAATCATGACCGCCCCGATGTTTTCTTTCAGCGACTCAAAATGAAAGTTCTCCACGACCCCCACCACCGTCCGCGAAGTGGTGGATTCCAGGTTCAGCGCTTCCCCGTCTTCCAGGGTGTAGATCTTTTGGCCAATGGGATCACCCTCAAAATTGAGGTTGCGGAGGGCAGTTTCGTTGAGGATCACGGCATTGGAGTCCGACGGGAAATCCATCGAAAAATCCCTGCCCTCGATGATGTTCATCCCGAGGGTTTTGATGTAGTCGTAGTCCACCGACCAGTTTTGCATGCTGACCATGTTTTCGGTTTGCTTGGGATCTTTGCCCTCTGCCCACCAGGGCGAATCACTCCTCCAAGTGCCGGAAACGGGCAGAAAGCCAGTCAGGGTTCCGCTTTCCATCATGCTGTTTTTCAGCACTTCTTCCTTGAAAGCCTGCCTGTTGTCCTGCAGCGCATAGATGTCATCCACGGTGATGATCTGTTCTTTGTCGAATCCGATCTTTTTGTTTTGGATATAGTCCAACTGCTTGAATACCACCATCGTGGCAATGATCAGGATGATGGAAATGGAAAACTGAAACACCACCAGTGAGCTCCGGATCATGCCACTTCGCATTCCGAGGGACACTTTTCCCTTCAGGATCTCAATGGGCTTGAATCCAGACAGGTAAAATGCCGGATACACCCCTGCCAACAAGCCCGTGCCCCCGGCACCCAACAGTAAGACTGCATAAAAAGTCAAGTCCGAAAACGGAATACCCAAGCTTCTGCCCGCCAGGTCATTGAATACCGGAACGGCCAAAGCGGCCGCAGGAATGGCCAATACAAAAGCGATGATGCTGATCACCAAAGACTCCAGCAGAAACTGGCGGATCAGATGGATTTTGAAGGAGCCCATTACCTTGCGGATCCCCACTTCCTTGGCCCGGTTGGCAGAACGTGCCGTGGACAGGTTCATGAAGTTGATGCAGGCGATGACTAGGATAAACAGGGCAATGGCGACAAAGAGATAGACATAGGTGATGTTGAAATTGGGCTCAAACTCCCCGAGCAGGTCGCTTTTCAGGTGGATATCCAGCAGCGGCTGCAGACTAAACTCAAGCTTTCCGCCGGAGTTGACCAAGTCCTTTACGCCAGCCCCTTCCCCAAACAGTTGGGCGATCTCCGGTTCGATGTGCTTTTGGATGAGATGATCAAATTTGGCTTCCAAATCGGCTGCATTTGCACCCTCCCGGAGCAGCAGGTAGGTCTGGAAATTGTTGCTCAGCCAAACGATCCGCTTGGCTTCATCCAAGCCTGCGGCCGCCAGCAAAAAGTCAAAATGGAAGTGGGTGTTGACCGGAAGGTCTTCATAAACCGCCGTGATGCGAAACTCCTGGTCGTGATCCAGGATCAGGGATTTCCCCACGGCCTCCTGGCCCGGAAAATACTTGTCCGCAGCCTTTTGGCTGATCGCCATGGTATGGGGCTCTGACAGGGCTCCTTCGGCGATTCCCTGCACGACCGGAAGGTCAAAGACCTCAAAAAAATCCTTTCCCGCCCAGATGACGCCATCCTCCTTGATGTTTTCGTTTTCATTTGACCTTTTCACAAGATAGGATCCCCTGCTTCGAAAGTGCACGGCGGCCTCGACTTCCGGGAACTCTTGGGGCAGCACCTCTGCCATCGGTGCCGGAGCCAGAACCATATCCCAGTGGTTGCCTCCAAATACAATGTCACTGTGGATCCGATAGATTCGATCGGCATGGGTGAAATGGCGGTCGTAGGAGATCTCATTGACCACAAAAAGCGAAATGACCATGCAGACCGCCACACCGACCGACAGGCCGAGGATGTTGATCAGGGAGTAAAATCGGTGCTTTTTGAGATTCCGAATGGCGATGAGAAGGTGGTTTTTCAGCATGGTAAGGAGGATGACAATCGGTTTGAAAAGGAAGTTGGTCTAGTTTTCAAAAGAGAGATGCCTGTTGATTGCAAAAGGTTGCATAGAAGGTGCCAGTCCGTAAAAAAAGGCCTGGGAGTCGATTCCAGGCCTTTTTGGGGATTTTCGTTTTGTCCGCCAGGGGACTTTTTGGTCGCTGGCGGTCAGTTTCTTTTCAGTAGGCTTTGCAGTATTCAGTGAGCGGCGGCAGTGGGAAGTGGGGAAAAACAACAAATGACCGACGCTGCATGATCATTTCCAATCATCCAACATCGGTCATCCTGCATCCCGCATTAAACGTGAAACTGCTCGCGAATATTCTCAGTCACCACTTTGCCATCAAACAGGTTGATGATCCGGTGGGCATAGTTGGCGTCGTGTGGGGAGTGGGTCACCATCACGATGGTGGTGCCCTCGTTGTTGAGTTCTTCGAGAAGTCTCATCACTTCCTCGCCATTGGTCGAATCCAGGTTACCGGTAGGTTCATCGGCGAGGATCACGGCGGGCTTGGCCACGATGGCCCGGGCAATCGCCACACGCTGCTGCTGACCGCCTGACAACTGCTGGGGAAAGTGGTTTCTTCTGTGCATGATGTTCATGCGGGTCAGGACTTCCTCCACTTTTTTCTTCCGCTCCTCGGAAGGGATTTTCAGATAAAGCAGGGGCAACTCCACGTTTTCGAACACGGTCAATTCATCGATCAGGTTAAAAGACTGGAACACAAATCCGATGTTTCCCTTTCTCAAAGAAGAGCGCTGCCGCTCGGAAAACTTGGCCACTTCCTTGTCGAGGAAAAAATATTCACCGCCATCGGGATTGTCCAGGAGACCGATGATATTCAGCAAGGTGGATTTGCCGCAGCCGGAAGGCCCCATGATGGCGACAAATTCGCCTTTTTTGATTTCAATCTGAATCCCATCCAGCGCGGTGGTTTCCACTTCTTCGGTAGCATAGAGCTTGCGAAGGTTTACTGTTTTGATTACGTTTTGCATAAGTTGTTAGATGTTTGATGATGGGTGTTGGATGTCCGGTGAGAATTTCTCAGTGGTATCCATCTTTTTAAGATTTATTTATTGTTGAATGCTGTTTTATGTTCAAGATTTTAGATGCAGATGTCACCAGGCAGGTTGTATGGCACCCAGATTATTTTTGATTTGAAGGACTGAATCATGTTCATTAAGCGGAATGCCTCTTTATATAATTTTTCAATATGTGCATTCGCATAGATGCACGTATCGACAATATGGCCTCGACTTGGTTCGACACACTTCGACAAGCTCAGTGACCAGGCTCACCAACCATCGCTCGGCCTTCGGAATTACAGGTTCTAAGGGGGAGAGGGAGAAAATCCGGCTGCACCACCTGCTCTCCCACTCCCCCCTATTTCAACTGCAGCACCTCGTTGTTCCCAAAATTCTCATAGCCGCTGACGATGACTTTCTCGCCTTCGACCAGGCCTTCGAGCACTTCGTAGTACTCGGGGTTTTTTCTGCCCAGTCGGATGTTTCGTTTTTCGGCCACGCCGGTCGTCGGATTGAGCACAAACACCCAGTTGCCTCCGGTGTCCTTGAAGAATCCTCCGGTCGGAAGCAACAGGCTCTGCTCGCTTTGGCCCAACTCGAGACGGATTCTGACACTTTGGCCCCGTCGGATTCCCTCGGGTATGTCGCCCGTGAAGGCCATGTCCACTTCAAATCGGCTGTTTACAATCGTCGGGTAGCTTTTGATGATTTCGAGTTCGTAGTCCTTCCCGCTGAGGGTGAACTTGCCCCGCAGTCCCAGGCTGATCCGGGGATTGTACAGCTCATCGATCGGCACCCGCACTTTAAACTCGTCCAGGATGTCTATCTGTCCGTAGCGTTGGCCGGGATTGATGGCCTGGCCGATTTCGAGCTGCTCCGGAGTGGCCAACTGGCCGGCTATCGGGGCGGTGATGACCAGGTTGTCAAGAATATTGCCCACACCGTTCAGCGAGGCGTTCATCCGGCTTTCGGAGAGTTTCAACTGGGTCAGTTGGATGGACCGGGCGATGGAGTCATTGCGATAGGAAGTATAGGTGAGTTTTTTGCGCTTCACATTGTACTCGTATTGCTCTTTGACTTCCTCAAATTCGCGGTCGGACACCAGCTTTTTCCCGTGAAGCTCTTTGAATCTTTCGTACTGGGGCTTCAACAGGCTGATCTGGTAGTCGATCTCGGCCAGTTGGCCCTGTTGGCTCAGGTCGTTTTGGTCGAGCAGCAGCCGGGTCTGGCGCAGGTTGTTGATCTGCTCATAGAGCATGGTCTCCCGCTGCATCACGTCCAGTTGGAGATTGGAGTTGCTCAGGATCAGGATGGTGTCGCCTTTCCTCAGCAATGCCCCCGACTCCCGCACCACCTGATCGACCATTCCCCCTTCGATCGCGTCGAGATATACCGTCTTGGCGGGCTCGATCTGGCCCGACACCAAGATGTAATCCGTAAACTCCCCTTTGGAAACGGTGGCGATGCTGAGCCGGTCCCTGTCCACGTTCATGGTGGACCGGTGGTCTGCAAATCCGATTTGGTAAATAATCCCCCCCAACAAAATGGCTCCGCCGCCTATGGCAGCGATCCTTCGGAGAGTCCAGGTTTTCTTTTCTATTTTTCTGTCCATTGTGTGAAAATGCCCTACGTGGCAGTCCTCTTTATGCCAAAGGTTGTGCCATGAAAAAAAATGCCCCTGGGCACTCCAAATCAGGATTTGTGGAAAATCCGATTTTCAAGTCTCGAACAATTTCGTCCGCCAGCGAACAAAAGTGAATCAAAGACGGCTTTTTCTCCTTACCTTCTTCAAGAGAAAGCCAAAGTCAAAATCAGCCCAGATCGTCCGAAAATGGCACTTTTCAGCCTATTTCAAAAATCCCGAAAAATCGGCAGACTTTTGGAATAGATGGAGACAGAAGACGGAAGACCGGACACGGGAGAAGCGTTCCAAAATCCAGTGCATCAATCCATGTTGTTTTTGAAATCCAACCAACTATTCACAGCGGATTTCCGGACACTGCGACTGCGTACCGCCAACGGTCCTCCGCCTCCAATCTTTCAGCCACTCAACAGACCTCAAAAAAACATTCTCAATCCATGAATGACCAAAAATTCGGCAAAATCCTCATCGTAGATGACAACGAAGACCTCCTGAAGGCCGCAAAGATCTTTCTCAAGCGGCATTTTGCACAGGTAGATACCGAGACCAACCCGGATCTCCTGCCGATCCTCACCCACAACGAGCAGTACGATGTGATCCTGCTGGACATGAATTTCACCAAAGACGTCAGTTCCGGGCAGGAAGGGTTTTATTGGCTGGACCGGATTTTGGAACTGGATCCTTCTACCGTCGTCGTGCTGATCACCGCCTATGGAGACGTAAATCTCGCGGTAAAGGCGATCAAGGAAGGTGCGACGGATTTTGTGCTGAAGCCATGGGAAAACGAACGCCTGCTGGCCACCCTCAATTCCGCACTGAAACTCCGCCAGAAGAAACTCGAAGTCAGCCTGCTCAAAGACCAAAAGGAAACCCTGCAGCAGGACATCGACAACAAATTCAAGGACATCATCGGCCAAAGTGCCACCATGCAAAAGGTGTTTGAGACGATCGAACGCGTGGCCGCTACGGACGCCAACGTGCTCATCTTGGGAGAAAACGGCACCGGAAAAGAGCTCGTTGCCCGGGCCATCCACCGGCACTCGCGAAGAAGCCGGGAGGCTTTTGTGGGGGTGGACTTGGGCTCGATCACCTCCACGCTCTTCGAATCGGAGCTCTTTGGCCACAAAAAGGGCTCGTTCACCGATGCCAAAGAAGACCGTGCCGGCCGCTTCGAACAGGCACACAAGGGAACCCTCTTTCTGGACGAAATCGGCAACCTGCCCCTGCCCCTGCAGGCAAAGCTCCTGGCTGTCCTCCAAAACAGGCAGGTCACCCGTGTCGGTGCCAACCGCCCCGTGGATGTCAATATCCGCCTGATCTCGGCCACCAACCTGCCCGTCCACAACATGGTGTATGAAAACACCTTTCGGCAGGATTTGCTGTACCGGATCAATACCATCGAAATCCAGCTCCCCCCACTCCGGGAGCGCATCGACGACATTCCGCTTTTGGCGGATCATTTCATCTCTTTTTATTCCAAAAAATACAACAAAGACATCCGCAAAGCCTCTGAACCCCTGATCAAACGAATGGTGAAATACCACTGGCCGGGAAACATCCGCGAACTCCAGCACAGCATCGAGCGCGCGGTCATCATGAGCAACCACAACGTGCTGCAGCCGGAAGATCTTTTCCTGCAGAAAATGGCCCAACCGGACCAAAAAGACGAATCGGTGAGCCTGGAACACCTGAACATCGAAGACGTGGAGCGGATCCTGATCCGCAAAGCCCTCCAAAAGCACAACGGCCACATCACCAAAGCGGCAGACGAGCTGGGTCTGACCCGCTCCTCGCTGTACCGAAGACTCGAAAAATATGGTTTATAGGAGGTTTTCGGTCGGAATCACCATCCGGATCATCCTGATCACGGCCTGTTTGTTTTTGGGGATTTGGCTCTATTACGTCCAGGAGTTGTGGCTTGCCCCTGCGATTTTGGCTTTGGTTGTCGCCTCCCTAACTGGCGAGATGATCTACTATGTCAACTCGATCAACCACAAGCTGGCGCGTTTTCTGGATTCGATCCGGTTCACCGACTTCTCCTCTTCCTTCACCTCGGACAGCAAGATGGGAGGCTCCTTCCGCGAGGTGAACAAAGCCTTCAACGAGGTGATGGAGGTCTTCAAGCAGACCCGTGCCGAAAAGGAAGAGCAGATGCTCTTCCTGCAGGTCATCATCCAGCACATCAATACCGGCATCATTTCCTTCAATGCCGAAGGGAAGATCGGTGTGGTCAACAATGCGGCCAAACACCTGCTGCGGATCCCCCAGTTTAGGGATATCACCGATCTCGGCAAACTCTCGCCCAAACTCCTGAAAGAAGTGGCCGATCTCAAACCGGGACAGCGGATCTCCTTCCGGGTGAACAGCAGCCTGCATCTGATCATCCAGTCTGCCTACCTCAAGATGGGAGGACAGAGCTGGACCCTGCTTTCCCTCCAAAACATCAACGCGGAACTCCAATCCAACGAGCTGGAGGCCTGGCAAAACCTCACCAAAGTCCTCCGCCATGAAATCATGAACTCTATCACGCCGATTTCGAGTTTGGTGGAGTCACTCCGGACGATATTGGACGAGGACAGCTATGTGCAGCAAGAAGGCATGCTGATCAAAAAAGACGGTTTTCAGGATATCCAGGAAGGATTGGACACCATCGCCAACAGAAGCAAAGGCCTGGTTGCCTTTGTGAATGCCTATCGGGACTACACCAACATCCCCGAGCCGAAAAAGGAACTCGTCCCGGTCAAAATCCTCTTTGAAAACGTGATCGGTTTGATGAAAGAAGAGCTGAAATCCAACCAGATCGACATCCAGACAGAGATCATCCCGATCGAGCTGGAGGTGCTTTGTGACCCCGACCAAATCACCATGATCCTGATCAACCTGGTCAAAAATGCCGCCGAATCCGTCCAAAACCAAGCCGATCGGACCATTGTTCTCCGAGCGCTGGGCCAGGGCGACCTGGGCACGGGCATCCAGGTGGAAGACCATGGCGCGGGGATCATCCCGGAAGCGCTGGAGCGGATCTTTGTGCCGTTCTACACCACCAAAAAGACGGGGTCGGGCATCGGTTTGGCGATTTCGAGGCAAATCATGAACCTCCACCGCGGAAGCCTCCAGGTGAGCTCCATCCCCAACGAACGGACGGTTTTCACGCTGAATTTCAGGTAACTTATCCTCTCCAAAATTGATTTCTGCCAAAAAAATCCCCCCATAGATCAGTCTGAATGTTCAGAATGGTTGTAAATTATTGAAAAAACAATTCCGTAAAATCGGGCATGACGAAGGCGTCACGCACTGGAATGACTGTCAGCGATGCGAGACAGGCTATCCCGTTTCCTTCGTCACGGGACAGGTTATGGCCATTGAAAAACAATTATAAACAGATGAAAACCCCAAATACGACCGAGATCAAAAATGCGGCATTTCAGCTTTCCGGACTGATTTATGGAGTATCCCTGGATGGGATAGTCGACCGAAACGAATACCAGGCACTCAAAGACTGGTGCGCGAGATTTGAGCCCCTTTGTGAAATCGAAGCCTTTCAAAAGCTCCACGATGCGATCAAGCCGATCATCGACGACGGAAAGGTCAATTCCGAGGAGATTGCGGAAATCAAGCTGATCCTCAACGGTTTCCTGGAGGAGCTCGGCGCCAAGAACGAGGACCGGCCCAATCTGTATTTTTTGGACGGGATATTCAAAGGGATTCTGGCCAGTGGCGACATCAATACCTACGAGATGTACAAACTCAACCAATGGCTCGAAAAAAACGAACATCTCAAATCACAGGCCCCGTTTGCCGAGATGTTTGAAGTGATCCATGAGGTCCTGGAAGACAAAAAAGTGGACGATGCCGAAGCGAAAAGACTGAAGGCCTTTTTCTCAAAACTTACCGAATAAATCAGGCAACAACCGCAGCAGCACCTATTTTTTCCCGGGAATCAGGAAGGAAATGCCCAAGATCAACTGCTGGTTTTTGTAGTCGTTTTTGCCCAAGACATTGTCAAGGCTGTACTTCCGTTCGTCCAGTTCCCGCTCAAACCTCAGATCCAGCCCTACGGGCCCGAGATTGACCCCGAGTCCGAGCTGAAATCCCAGGCCGAAAGGGTCTGCTTTTTCGAAGTTTTCCGGGTTGGAATACTTTTCCTGAAACGTGTAGTGCAAAGAAGGGCCTGCGGTAAAGCCAACCACTTTGAAAAACCTCAATTTCACCAAAATCGGAAGATCGACCTTTTGGTAATCCACCGATCCGAGACTGGTCTCAAACTTGCTCTTGGAGTAAACCATTTCGGGGCGAAACGAAATGTCATAGCTGGTCAGTTGGAAAAATATCCCGAGGTGATAGCCCATATTTTCTCCCGGTTCGGTGAAAATCTGCCCGGCTTCCTTGAAGTATTTCCCGCTGGTATTGTAGTTTAGGCCGCCTTTCAGCCCAAATCCGGAACCTTGCTGTGCCTGCACGACACCTGCCGACACCAGCAAAAAGCAGGTCAAAAGAACTATTCTACCCGGATTTCCCATGATTTCTGACACTAAATTGAATCCCTCGACAGCCAATCGTCCAAAACACAAGTGGCCGGCCATCCAAATTCCCGCTTGTTCCGTACTTTATTCGGAGTAGCTTGGATAGGGAAAAGCCCAAATCCCAGCCGACTGCGGAAAATTTGGCTATTTTGTCAACGGCAAAAAGCCGACCAAAAAAGTACGCCCAACCAGTATAAAGCAAACCCGATGCAAATCCCCAAAAAAATCCACGCACCTATGATAAGTTTGGCTTTGAGCCTCCTGCTGGCTTGCGGGAGCAATCCGTCCGAAAACGGCGGGACTTCCGATCCTGGACAGGAAGCGGAAAAAAAGGACGTGTTTTCCTCCAAAACACAACTGGCGACCTTTGCCGGGGGCTGTTTTTGGTGTGTGGAAGCCCCCTTTGAAGACGTTGACGGGGTGATTTCGGTGGTTTCCGGCTATTCGGGAGGCAAAGAAAAAAATCCCACCTACGCCGAAGTCTCCTCCGGCAAGACCTCCCATCGGGAAGCTGTCCAGATCACGTTTGACCCCGAAGTGGTCTCCTATTCCGAATTGGTCGATATCTTTTGGCAGACCTTTGACCCTACCGACGTGGGGGGTTCATTCTTTGACCGGGGGACGCAGTACGAGTCGGCGATCTTCTACCACAACGATAGCCAGCGAAAGGTAGCCGAAGAGAGCAAGTCCCTTCTGGACAAGTCCGGCAAGTTCAAAAAGCCCATTGCCACCCCGGTGATCAAATACTCCAACTTCTATCCGGCAGAAAACTACCACCAGGACTATTCGCAGAAGAACCCGAAGGAATACAGTGCCTACAAGATCGGCAGCGGACGCCAGGAATGCATCCTGACCAACTGGCCGGTGATCAGCGAGGGAGTCTATCCGGCACCTTCCAAAGCGGACCTGAAAAAATCCCTGACGCCCCTTCAATATCAGGTGACTATGGAAAACGCGACGGAATTTGCCTTCCAGAATGAATACAACGGCAATCCTGAATCCGGAATCTATGTCTGCATCGTGTCCGGCGCGCCGCTTTTCAGCTCCAAAGACAAGTATGAATCGGGCTCCGGGTGGCCGAGTTTCACCAAGCCGATCGACGCGCGGGCACTGGAAAAGCCCGTTGACAAATCCGAGGGAATGCTCCGGGTGGAGATCAGAAGCAAATATGGCAAAAGCCACGTGGGGCATTCCTTCTACGACGGGCCGGAACCAACCCGCCTGAGGTACTGCATGAACTCCGCCGCGATGAAATTCATCCCAAAAGCAGAAATGAAAGCCGCAGGATACGGAGACTACCTTTGGTTGGTGGATTGACCGCCGGACATTTCCGTTCTCATTAGCCCCTTCGAAAGAATTTTTGATACCTGAAAGCAAGCGTCTGACGGCGCAGGGAAACCACTTTCAAAAACAAATCAACGCAGCCAGGCTCTTGGGAGGTTCGCGCTGCCTGGTGGGCTATTCCCAGTCATGATTTTGGAAACCGGGTTTGGCAAGGCCATGCGATCCCGAAAGGAGCGGACTTTTCAATAACCCCCGGTGACCCCGATAGCTCGGGGCTGGGGACCAGGAAATGAAACGGGGAAAACGGCAACTCCTGAAAGGGGTTGAACTAGCTATCGCAACCGAAGGAAGTCAAAAGCGATTCCCCAGTCTGAATACGTCCATTTGTTTAGTCCAAAACCCAGAATCTGCCCGGAATACCGGATCGGGAAGCGAACACCGAAACTGGAATTGCTTCGACTGATCGGATCATTTTTTTCTCCCCGATTAATTTAACCGCTTCACTGAGTATATTTATTCAATCATTTTCTAGACCTATGAAAAAATTCATTCTATTCGCCAGCCTCATTCTTGTTTTGGTTCTGGGAGTCTTTTTTTGGTGGAAGTTCTATTTTGTGTTCGGAGAGGGCGTCAAAGCCGGCAGTCTCAACTATTTTGTGAAAAAAGGGGTAGTCTTCAAGACCTGGGAAGGACGGATGGTCCAGGAAGGCTTCCAAAGCCCCACCTCCGGGGCATTGCAGAGCAATGAGTTCCGGTTTAGTGTGACGGATCCCGAAGTGGCTGCCGTATTGGAGCGCAATTCGGGCAAACACCTCGAACTGCGCTACCAGGAGTTTAACGGCATGTTGCCCTGGAGGGGAACCAGCGAATTTGTAGTCACCGAGGTGATCAACGTCAATGAATCCGCGAAAACAGACGGCGGGACACTTCCCGTAGATCGCTGATCAGGGCTTGGTCCAGTAGTCCACCACCGTCACCTTGTCCAGGCTGGAGCCGATGACATCGCCAAACGCCTTGTGTGCCGGATGGGGAAGGTAGGCGTCGCGATCGGCGTCAGAATGGAAGGTCAGCGTAAATGCATGGGTCAAACCCTGGTTTAGGCCTTCCGGGCTGGAGTTGGTGCCCCATTCAAACCCCTTGATCTCCGAGATTTGGGATGGCAGGGCTTTGAAGGCATCGATGACCTTTTGGACGTCTTCCGGGGAGGTGGTTTCTTTAAACCCGAAGAGAACTACGTGACGGAGAACTGAATCTGGCATGGCTGCTTTGATGGTAGATGGGGTTTCGGTTGGGGATTCAGAGGCTGCTTCTATGGGCTTGGATTCGCCGCAAGCCCAGACAAGCACAATGGGAATGAGATAGATCAGTTTTTTCATAGGTTTAATTTTTCCTGAAACTAAAAAGAATTCGGCTTTAATTTCCCAAATTTTGATCATTGGTTCCCAATTTAGACAATCATCCAAGGAAACACCAACATGAAAATCGCCTGCTTTAGCACCAAATCCTACGACCGGACAAGTTTTGACCGGATACTCCCCGACTCAGGCCACAGCTTCAGCTACTTCGAAGCCAAACTGGACATCCATACCGTTTCCCTCGCCGAGGGCTATCAGGCGATCTGCTCGTTTGTCAACGACCACATCGACGCTTCCATCATGAAAAAACTGGAGCGCATGGGCATCAGGCTGATCGCGCTCAGATGCGCGGGATACAACCAGATCGACTTGGATGCCGCAGCCGAACACGGGATCCAGATCGTGAGGGTTCCCGCCTACAGCCCCGAAGCAGTGGCCGAGCATGCCTTTGCCCTGATCCTGACGCTGGCAAGAAAAACCCACAAAGCCTACAACCGTGTCCGGGACAACAACTTTTCGATAGAAGGCCTGACGGGTGTAAACATCCACGGAAAGACCGTCGGGATCATCGGGACAGGTGCCATCGGACGGGCGTTTTGCAGGATAGCCAAAGGATTTGGCTGCACTGTCTTGGCCTATGATATTTCCGAAAATGAGGAGATGAAACAAATGGGAGTGAAATATTTGCCTTTGAACGAAGTTTTGTCCCAGAGTCACATCATTTCGCTTCATTGCCCCCTGACTCCAGAAACCCGCCACATGATCAATGCTGAGACAATTCCCAAGATGCAAAAGGGCGTAGCGCTGATCAACACCAGCCGCGGAGCGTTGATCGATACCAAAGCAGTGATCCAGGCCTTGAAAAAGGAGAAAATCGGCTATTTGGGGATTGACGTGTATGAGCAGGAGGAGCATATCTTCTTCAAAAACCTCTCCGAAGAAATCATGCAGGACGAGCAGATTGCACGGCTGATGACCTTCCCCAACGTACTGGTGACAGGGCACCAGGCATTTCTGACCAAAGAGGCTTTGGAACAAATCTCAAAGACCACCTTGGCCAATATCTCGGCTTTTGAAAAAGGAGAGCCCCTGGTCAACGAAGTCAAGGCTTCTTAAGCAGTCTGGTCGGATGCCGGATGTCCGATGCTGGGTGTTTAGGTGAAGAAGTCAGAAGGCTGAAATCAGAAATATGAAGTCAGAAGGCTGAAATCAGAAATCCCGTCAACCCCTTAACCTTAGGGGGTTCGATACCGGATGACCGATGTCGGGTGTTTGACAAGACGTGAGGCAGAGATGCAAAATCCGCGGAAATCCGTGTCCTTTTCTGCGGAAATCTGCGGGAACTATTAAGAAACTTTCAAAAAAAAATCCCCGCCGGTGAGCCTGCGGGGATTTGTTTTGGCAAGAAGTTTCCGATTAACGGACCACTTTCACGTTTACGGCATTGATGCCTTTTTTGCCTTGTACCAGGTCATACTTCACCTTGTCGTTTTCACGGATTTCGTGAACCAGACCGCTGTGGTGTACGAATACGTCCTCGCTGTTGTCTGCTGGGGTGATGAATCCAAAGCCTTTGGTAGTGTTAAAGAATTTTACTGTTCCTTCATTCATGATTTCTGAAATTTTGATTTGTTTTTACTCTGTTTTGATTGGATTGATTTGAATTTGTCTTTTTGTCAACGGGAGGCGGTGGAGGAGTGTCGGAAATGTTTCCAAACTCGTCGATGTAAGCGATCATGCTGTCGAGGCTTCCGTCTTTGGGCTGGGCTTTGCGCTCCAGTTTTTTCTCGAGTTTCTCTTTCTGCTTCCGCTTCTTCAGTTCTGCCTTTTGTTTTTTGATAAACGTGTTTTGATTTTTTGACATTAGTCAGGATTTAATTTACAAAAGTGATGGCGTGGCCGACTTTGCCGGCCCGTCCAGTCCTGCCGATACGATGGATGTAGGCATCCATGGTCATCGGTAGCTGATAGTTGATCACATGGGATACATCAGCTACGTCGATTCCTCTGGCCGCCACATCGGTGGCTACCAGCACCCGTATATTCCCTTTTTTGAAATCTTCGATCATCTTGTTGCGAAAATTCTGGGATTTGTCTCCGTGAATCTGCCCGGCTGTGATACCGGCCTGATTCAGCTTCTTTGCCAGCCTGTCGGCCAGTCGTTTGGTTTCGGTAAAGAGGATGACCTTCTCCATTTCGGGGCTTTTCACCAGTCCCGCCAGCACGTCAAACTTGTCGGCCCCTTCGGGCACTTTGATGGTCTGCTGCTCGATGTTTTCGTTGGTTCCCCCGGCATTTTCCACGATCACCTCGATGGGGTTGTGGAGAAGCGTGGAAATCAACTGCTTCTGGGCAGGCTCCAGTGTGGCAGAAAACAACAGCGTCTGGTCGCGCCTGCCGATCAGGTTCACGAGCTTTTTCACGTCGTTGACAAAGCCCATGTCCAGCATCCGGTCAAACTCGTCGAGCACCAGGGTGTTGACCTGATTCAGTTTGAGCAGCTTTCTGTCGGAGAGATCCAGCAGTCTGCCCGGCGTCCCGACCACGACCTGAAGCTTGCGCTCCAGTTGCCGGTAATCCGAATTGATGTTGGTCCCGCCGATGAAGGTGGCCGAATAGAGGTGCAGTCCAGCGGCGAGGCTTTTGAACTCCTCCTCGATCTGAAGCGCCAGTTCACGGGTGGGGGTCACCACCAGCGCGGTGTAGTTTCTGGGATCCTTCAGTGCGTGCTCGATGATCGGGATCAAAAACGCGGCGGTTTTGCCGGATCCGGTCTTTGAAATCGCCATCATGTCCCTTCCTTCGAGGAGGGGCAGGATGGACTGGTCCTGGATCGTCGTGAGCGTTTCGTAGCCTTTGGCCAGGATGTTGGCCAGCAGGCGTTCATTCAGGCCGAGGTCTTGGAAGGATTTTTCGGTACGGAATCCGGCCTGCCCGCTTGGTTTGGCTTTTTTCACAAACAGCCGCGGATCCAGGGTGGATTCCTTTTTCTTTTGCACTTGCCTTCTGTCCACGTTCCCGCTGCGGGTTGGGTGGGATGGCTTGGTGTTTTTTCTCGATTGATTCATGGGTAGTTGTTCAGGCCTTTACAGGGGCCATTTCGGTGTTACCCAAGAGGTAAAGCATCCTGAAATGGGACTGCAAAGCATTAAAAAATGTCTTTTTTGAATGATAGGGTATATTGTATTCAGCCGCTGTGGCCTTTACAATCGGTGCTATTTTCCGATAGTGCACATGGCAGATATCGGGAAACAGGTGGTGCTCCACTTGGTAGTTCAGCCCCCCGATCATCCAGGAGAACACCCGGCTTTGCTCGGAGTAGTTGCAGGTGGTGGCCAGTTGGTGGAGCATGCGCTCGCCTTCGACCGTCCCGTGCTCATCCGCCTGGGGAAAATCCACATCCGGCATGATATGGGCCGTCTGGAAAACGAGGGAAATGCTCAATCCCGTGATAAAATGCAGCACAAAGAAGGCAAGCAGGATCTCTCCCACTCCAAAGGGCGAAAATGCGATCGGCAGTCCCAGCGTGAATATGTAGTACACGATTTTCCAAGCCAGGATCTTGATCACGGTGTTTCGGTAGATGTTTTTCCCCTTCACCAAGCCCATGCCGTAGTAGCGGTTAAACCGGATGAAATCCTTGGTGGTAATCCAGGAGATCGTGGACAGTCCGTAGAAAAACCAGGTGTACCAGTGCTGGTAGGGATGCAGGACGTTTCTTTCCGCATTGGGCGAAAATCTCAGGAAGAACGGTGCGTTGATGTCATCATCCCCTTCCGAAATGTTGGTGTAGGAATGGTGCAGTACATTGTGCTGGATCCTCCAAACGGTCGCATTGGCCCCCACCATGTTCAGGGTATAGCCCAGAAGCTTGTTGATGAGGGGTCTTTTGGAGTACGTGCCATGGATGGCGTCGTGCATCACACCCATGCCGATGCCTGCCATGCCAAATCCGCTGAGGATGAAGCAGGCAAACAGTTGCCAGGTCTGATCAACCACTCCGGTAATCACCAGCAGCACAGGCGTGAAATAAACGGTCATCATGACAACAGTCTTGATGATCATCTCTCGGTTGGCAAACTTGGATTGTCGGGTGGATTTGAAGTAGGAATTGACCCTACTTTTTAGGGTGAGCGAGAAATCAGACAAATCTGATTCCGCAAAACGGATGGTCTTGATAAGCAGTTGTTTTAAGTAAGAATTAAATCTTGGGTTCTCGTTTAGGATTGTAAAGCTGCAGATCCCGATATCCAAACAACCGGGGTTGTTTATGGAATCGAAACAGTAGAAGAAGAAGAATTAAAACCCTATACTATGGAGAACTCTTGATTTGCTACTTAAGCAGGTGATTCACCGATGCAAACTTGATGTCAAGTATCGAAAACATCTCTTCGACTGGACAAAGGTGGGGAAAGGGATTCGCTTTTCCTAATTCTTTGGAAAATCCGCCCCCTTTGGACAGGCATGGCAATCGGATATCGCCGGTTGCGGAACGGCAACTTACCCGAATGCGGCAAACCTCCTAAGTTTTCAGGGGATTTGGCAGGGAAATCGCCTTTAAGAAATCACGGCCTTTCTATTGAACAAACGTGAAAATACTTTTGCAAAACCTTAAAACATCAAGGGGATTCAGGAAATGAAGGGCTTCGCTCCAGTCCGGCCCATACGATTGTTGCCTTTACAGCCCACCTCTTGGTTCTTAATTCTCTTATTGGACTGAATGGTTAAATCCAAAAAACGGGAAGAGCCGCACATTTCGACCCTGCGATTATTCTGTTTCAATTAAAGAAAGTTAAAAGCGATTTCCCTGGGGGATTTGGCTCTGAAATACCGCGTCAAAAAAACCCGATGTTGGATGACGGAAGACCGATGCTTCGACAAGCTCAGCACAGGTGATGGAAGTCAGAAGAAGTCTGAAATCAGAAGTCTGAAATCAGAATGGTAGCCCACGTCCGATCCCGATGGCGGGACGGAAATCCCACATGGAGGATCAAGATGTCTGTGGCCGACTCCCCCTTTGGCCTCGATCACGGACTTGGAAAAGCATCTTGGAAAAAGGAGGCAAGCCTGTCCCGGACTTGTTTCGGGAGGGGATTTGGGACGGACGAGTCACAGACGTAAGATCCAAGACACAAGAAACAAGAGACAAGAGCCAAGAGACAGAAGACTGATGTCAGATGCCCGGATGTCGGATGGGTGAAATCCCAAATCTGAATGGTAGCCCCACGTCCGAAATCGCATTCCGATAGCAATCGGAACCGAAATCGACAGTCTTTCAGAAAAAAACTAAGCCGTTGCCACAAACACCTGCTTGTCGCCCACTTTTCCCTCGACAAAATACCGCCCATTTTCCCTGAAAACCGACAACTGCACGACTTCTCCGGCGAGGCATTCCGCCAGATAGTTGATCGAAATCCCGCCAGGGAAGACTCCCAGGTCGGCGAGGGTGTTTTCCACCCAGCGGATATAGCTGGCGTTGTTCACATGGTTGTAAAGATCGAGGTCGGCATGGCGGACCCTGACCGCTTCGGCCGCAATCAGCTCCCCCCGCACAGCCAAGCGTCCGGGCTGCCATGCAGGTTTCAGGTTTGGGTCAAAAATCCCCGGTTGCAAGACTTGCTGGGGCCTTTGGATCCGCTTGGTGTCCAGATTGAGCAATAGCCAGGAAGACATCGCCCGCACCAAGACGCGCCCCTGCTGGTCCCAGACCATGAATTCCCGAAACGCAAAAAGCTTGTCCGCTCCCCTCCCTCCCGTAAAAAGCTGGATGGGCTCTCCCCATTTCGGGAATTTGGCGACCTGGATCTCCATCCGGGAAAGTGCCCACATCAGTCTGGATTGCAGCAAATTTCGCCCAAAGTCCGCCGAATCCGCATGTCTCCAGGCTATCTCCTGAAACAAATCCGCCAAGGAGGCCAGTCTGATCCTGCCGTCAGGACTGACCTGAAAGGACCCTACCTCGTACTTTTGGGTAAATTGAAAATCCTCCGGCAAACTCATACGGCAGCTTTCTTGGGAAACTTGGGCGGGATCAAAAACACCTTTTTCCCAAAACTCGACAGCAACAAAATCCCCATGCCGCACAATGCCACCAATGCAAAGGAAACCTTCAAATCAAACAGCTCCGCCACAAACCCAATCAATGGTGGACCAAGCAAAAATCCAAAAAAGGAAATCGTGGAAACCAAGGCCAAAGCTACGCTTGGGGTGTACAATTTGCTGCGGCCTGCTATGCCGTAGGAAAGCGGAATGATCGATGCCACTCCCAACCCCACCAAGAGAAAACCCAAAGTAGCTGCCCAGACCACAGGCAGAAAAACCGACAGCAACAAACCTGTGAAAATCAGAAACCCACTTAGCTGAATCACCGCGACTTTGGTGTACCGGGCCGCCAATTTATCCGTAAAAAACCGTCCGGAGGCCATCGCGCCCATAAAGGCCACGTAGCCCAAGGCCACCAGCTCCGGATCGGCCAAGACCACCTTTTTGAAATACACGCCACTCCAGTCAAACATACAGCCTTCGCTCATCATGCCCAGAAAGGCAATCATGCTGACACGGAGGAGCAAGGCATCTGGCTTCTTCAGCACCAATCCCCCGCCTTCCGAAGTCTTTTCTTCCTTGACAATCAGCCCTTTGGAAAATAAGATAATCGCAATGGAAATAACGGAGACCACTCCAAAATGCTGTGCCGGAGTCAGGCCCAGCAAAATCAAGGCTGCGCCCAATCCCGCACCGGAAAATCCCGCAAGACTCCAAAGTCCATGAAACGACGCCAGGATGCTTTTGCCCATCTGGTCTTCCAGATTGAGTCCCTGGGTGTTGAGGGAGATGTTCATCACATTGCCCAGCATCCCAAATGCCACCAAAACCGGAAGCAACGTCCAAGTCGAAGGGCTGAGCCCAATCAAGGGCAGCGTCAAAGCATAGGTGAGCCCTCCGCTCAGAATGACTATTCTGCTGCCAAACCGATGGACAGCCCAGCCTGCGAGGGGAAGCCCGACCAGCGACCCGATGGGCAAAAAAAGCAGCAGCGTCCCCAGTTGCCCTTCCGAAAGGCTGAATTTTGCCTGGATATCCGGGATGCGGGAAGCCCAGGTGGAGAAACAAAGACCGACGAAAAAAAACATCGCTCCTACGGCCACACGGCGTTTGGAAAGATAATTCATGGTGTAAAATACGGGTTTAACAGGCGCACGAAGATAGCCAAATTGGGCGGGATTTCGGGAAGGAATCCAAAATCGGCGAAACTAACGGCGCATTGTCCTAGCTTTGTAAAAAACCAGCGCAATGGAATTTGTCATCGTCGGAGCCATCTTGGCCAGTATCGTCCTTTTGATCCGGTTTATTGTGAAGAAGGTATTCAAGTAGTGAAACCATCCAAACAGGAAACCATCAGACTTAAAAAAAAAACTGCCGTCCAAACATTTTCATCCCAAAACAACAATGTGATAAACGTAGTTTTTGAGAAATTTCAAATAAGTTTTCCGCCGAATATTTTCTCGCCACAACATTTATCAACCAGCATTAAACCCGCCTGTCATCCTGGTATTTGCGTACAATGAACATTGTTAAGAGAGAATTTCTTTGCCTGCTTATCATTTTTTCCTGCAACGGAATCAAGCAAAAAGATCCCATCACGCTAAATCTATCAAATGAGACGTTTTTTCAAATTGGCCCTGAAGTTGAACCATTGACTCATTCGATGCAATTCGCCAACGGAAACCTGTATTGGTGGAATCAAAACAAAGAAACAATAACCAAATTTGATCTTGCCAGCAAAACCTCGAACCACTTCCTGAAATATGACTATGAGGGGCCGAATGGAATAGGCAATCCAATGGGTTTCTACCTTATTGACGAAGATTCCGTCCTATTTCCAAAACAGGGAAACCACTTTGTGTACCTCACAAACCGATCCGGCAAAGTCCTTTCTGTTTTCGATTATTATACTGATTCAGTAGATATATCGCCTGCTATATCCTTTTCGACTTTTGGGGTAAATTTCAAAAAGTCCGGAAACAAAATTATTGGTTTAAATCAGAATTTTAGACCTGATATCTCAACAATTGACGAAAAAAAATCAGGGAGTACTACCCTTTTTTTGAAATCGACATTCCAACTGGAAAGTCCAAAATCCTCCCCTTTCAATTCACCAAATCTATCATATCCAGCAAACCTGTCCAATTTGGGTCCTCATTTTGGATCAAGGAGCATTTGCTTTATGCCAAGCACTATGACAGCCGGGTTCTTTATGAATTTAACTTGGAAGACTACTCATCCAGGGAAATTTTATTGGACAATCGACTTCTAAACAACTATACGAACGATCATCTGATCGGCTCCTCCACCATGGATATTGGGACGTTTCAACGGAAATACTATAGCTCCTCAAAATCAATTGCTTTCGTCTATGACGAGTTTCAAAAGGTTTTCTATGAATTTGGTTGGCCGGGAGATGAACTACCGCCCAATCAGCCCGTTACCAATATCGCCCGATACCTGCCTTACTTTGTGATCAATGTCTATAATGCGGATTTTGAGTTGATCGGAGACTTTACCACCCCAAAAAACACCTACCTGCCCCACATATTCTTTGTCGATGAGAATGGACTAAACCTCTTTGCAAATCATCCCGAAAACCCCAATGCAAAGGAAAATGAGTTTCACATCCACACATTTACCATTCAATGAATACTATTGGGAAAGGATCTTGTCGGGGGATTTGCATTCCGGCAAAACCTTGACAAGGAAGGCGGTATTGCTGTCCGCTGAAAATCAGATATTTTCGAATGTGGAAAGACCTAAAAGAAACCATTCCTTGGCTGGAGACGGCTCTTTTCATTACAGTCAATTCGGCAGCTTGTCCGCAAACCTGCCATAGACCCAGGTCCCGGCCAGTGCCGAGATCAGCGTCACCAGCACCACGGAATAGCCCGCGCCGATCTGCGCGAAAAGCGGGCCCGGACAGGCACCCGTGATTGCCCAGCCCAGTCCAAAGATGAACCCTCCGATCACCTGGCCTTTTTTGAAGACTTTGTCGTGGATGACAATGGGCTCGCCGGAGAGGGTTTTGGCCTTTGTCTTTTTGATCAGCCAAACCGAGATGATGCCTGTGACGACCGCCGAGCCGATCACCCCGTACATGTGAAAGGACTGGAGGCGGAACATCTCCTGAATCCGAAACCAGGAAACAATCTCCGCTTTGACGAATACAATCCCAAAGAGTATCCCCAGGATCAGGTATTTCAAGAGAGCGGCACCTTTTTCTTCTTTGGCCTGCAGGTTTGGGGCTTCGCAGTTCTCGTCCACCAAAAACTCCTCCTGCGCTCTATTTTCAGTTAGTTTCATCCGTTCGGTCATTTTCAGAATCCTACCCACTTCATCAAAGGCTCCATCAGGACCTGGGTCATCAGAAAGCCCCCGAGCATAAAGCACACCGTCGCCGCCAAAGAAGGCCACTGCAGGTTGCTCAGCCCCATGATCGAGTGCCCAGAGGTACACCCTCCTGCGTATCGGGTACCAAATCCCACCATAAATCCCCCCACGACAAAAAAGAGAAGGCCTTTGCCACTCCAAAGATTGTCCCAGGTGAAGATGTCCGAAGGCATCAGCGCCCTGAAGTCGGTCACTCCCAATGCGGCCAAGTCGGCCTGGGTCGCTTCCGAGATGACGATCGCGTCCGGATTTGCCAAAAAATTGGCCGCGACAAATCCCCCGATCCCCACTCCCAAGACAAAGAGCAGGTTCCAGGTCTCCTTCCTCCAGTTGTAGGAGAAAAAGGGAATCCCTGCCGGCACACATGCCGCGCAGATGTGCCGGAGCGAGGAAGAAATCCCGAAGGTTTTGTTGCCGAGGATCAGGAGGGCCGGGACGGTAAGTCCGATCATCGGTCCGGCCACATACCAGGGCCAAGGCTGGGAGAGCCATTGCAGAAATGAATTCATGGATTGGTCAAATTAATGGTCGACAATCTTGGGTGGCCGGATCCCCCGCCACGGCGGACAGGGAAAAACCGGAGACTGGCACTGGACACGGCCCATCACCCACCCTCTTCTTGATACTGGATACTAGCTACTTGCTTCTTGGCTCTTGTTTCTTGGCTCTTGCTTCTTGGACCTAGCTTCTTGGCTCTTCAAAGCAAGGTGGTAGGGCAAACATAGTCCGTCACCTTAAACTTGCCCGATTCCTTGAGGTCTTTGAATCCCCCGTTGACATCGATCAGCTTGTGGTATCCCCTAGCCCGCAGGATGGAGTTGAACACCATGGACCGATAGCCTCCGGCGCAGTGGACATAGTAGGTTTTGTCCTTGTCCAGATGGAGCATGCTTTCGTTGATGTAGTCCAGGGGTGTGTTTTCGGCGCCTTCGACATGCTCGGACAGGTATTCCGATTTTTTTCGCACGTCAAGAAGTTCTATGTCGGGATTGGCTTCCTGGATGCTTGCCAGTTCGTCGGCAGAAATGGAGGAAATGGCATCGACTTCCCTCCCGCTTGCCAGCCAGGATTTGAACCCTCCCTGAAGGTAGCCGATCGCGTAGTCGTAGCCAACCCGCGCCAAGCGGGTGATCACTTCCTCTTCCCTTCCTTCGTCCGCCACGACCAGTATCTCCTGCTTGAGGTCTGGGACCATCGCCCCTACCCACACCGCAAAACTGCCGTCGATGCCGATGTTGACCGAATTGGGAACAAATCCCTTTGCAAAAACCTGTGGGGCGCGTGTATCGAGGATCAGCGCGCCGGTTTCGTTGGCTGCCGCCTCAAATTCCCCGGGAGTCAAAGGCCGCACCCCCCGCTCCAGCACGGCATCGATGCTGTCGTAGCCCTGGATGTTCATCATCACATTTTGGGGAAAGTAAGCCGGAGGAGGGGTCAGGCCTGTCAGCACTTCTTTGATGAAGGCTTCCTTGGTCATCGGCTGAAGCGCGTAGTTGGTTTTCTTTTGGTTTCCCAAGGTATCGGAAGTCTCCTTGCTCATGTTTTTGCCGCAGGCAGAGCCCGCTCCGTGGGCAGGATAGACGATCAAGTCATCCGGCAAAGGCATGATTTTGTTTCTCAATGAATCATAGAGATGACCTGCAAGTTTTTCCTGGGTCAGTTCTTTGCTCACTTTCTGGGCCAGATCGGGACGGCCCACGTCGCCGATAAAGAGCGTGTCCCCCGTGAAGATGGCCTCTTCCTTGCCTTCCTCGTTGACCAGGAGGTAGCAGACAGACTCCATCGTATGGCCGGGGGTGTGAATTACCTTGATTTTGGCTTTGCCAAGTTCAAAAACCTGGTGGTCCTCAGCCACGATCGCATCAAAGCCCATTTTCATGTCCGTAGGCCCATAGACAATCTTCGCGCCTGTCTTGGCTGCCAAATCCTTGTGGCCCGACACAAAATCGGCATGGAAGTGCGTCTCAAAGACATACTTGATCTTTGCGTTTCTCCGCTCGGCTTTTTCTATGTAAGGCTGCACTTCCCGGAGCGGGTCGATTACCGCGGCCTCTCCGTCGGACTCCAGATAGTAGGCTCCCTGCGCCAGACATCCGGTATAGATTTGTTCGATTTTCATGGTATGGTGTTTTTGTTTCTTCGATTCAAAGCCAAAATTATCGTCGGGGCGACATCGTCTAAATGACTTTTGTCGCGCCAAAGTTCAGGTATTTGCCGGAATATGCGACCTGAGAATTTGGACCAGTTGATGTGCGGGAACCACACCGGACTGCCTCCAGCGTATCTTTCCCTTTTGGAAAAGGATCAGGGTCGGCACTCCCCTCACCTGAAACCTGCCCGCGGCAAGGGGATTTTTGTCCACGTCCACCTTCACGATCCTCACCTTGCCTCCCATCTGGCTGGAGGCGTCCTCCAGGATGGGCTGCATCGTCTTGCAGGGGCCGCACCAGGTGGCAAAGAAGTCCACCAACACCGGAGTTTCCCCGTCTATCAGTTCCTGAAATGATTTTGGCTGTGTACCCATGGCCCTTCAAATTGGTATAACGGAACAAAAGTAGCCCGGATTGGGCGATATTCCTGTGATTTTTGTCACAGGGGATTTTGCCCGGCTCGGGGGCAGGGGTTTTAAAAAGTGTCAAAAAACCCGGACTTGGAGTAAAATTTTATATTTTCGCCCCGACTAATTTACCGTTTTAATGCTCAATTATAAGCAGATCAACAACCTCACCGGCTGGGTCATTTTTGCTGTCGCCACACTGGTGTACATCCTGACCGTCGAACAAACCGCCAGTTTTTGGGATCCCGGAGAGTTCATCGCCGTATCCTACAAGCTTCAGGTGCCCCATCCGCCGGGAGCGCCTTTTATGCTGCTGGTTTACAAGATGTTTGGCTTTTTGGCATTGGGCGATGGATTGCAGGTCGCCTATTGGATGAACGTAGGCAGCGCGCTGTTTGCAAGTTTCACTATCCTCTTCCTGTTTTGGTCGATCACGCTGTTTGGCAGGAGAATCTTCGCCGTCACGGAAGGCCAGGAGACCAAAGGCCAGACGATTGCCCTGATGGGTTCGGGGATCGTGGGTTCGCTGATTTACGCCTTCTCCGACAGCTTTTGGTTTTCGGCGGTGGAGGCAGAAGTGTACGCCATGTCTTCTTTCTTCACCGCCATTGTGATCTGGGCGTTTTTGAAATGGGAAGTGATCAAGGATCCCAGGGAAGAAAACCGCTGGATGATCTTCATCGCCTACCTGGTCGGGCTTTCGATCGGGGTGCACTTGCTCAACCTGGTCACCTTGCCTGCCTTGGCACTGGTTTACTATTTCAAAAAGTATCCAAACCCATCCCTCAAAGGAGCCATTTACGCCATGTTTCTGGGCGGTGTGGCCTTGGTCATCATCAACAACCTGATCATTCCGGGCCTTCCCAGCATGGCCGGTTCGATGGAGATTTTCTTCGTCAACAGCATGGGTTTGCCGTTTGGATCCGGGATCGTCGTCTTTTTGGTGTTGTTTTTGGGAGCCTTGGTCTACGGCATCCGCTTTTCCCTGAAACAAGAGAAAGCACTGCTCAATACCATCCTGCTCTCCCTGACTTTCATTCTGATAGGCTACGGAAGCTATGCATTGATCATCATCCGGGCCAACCAGGATCCGATCATCAACGAAAACGCCCCCAAAGACATCATCAGCTATGTGTCCTATCTGAAGCGGGAGCAATACGGCTATCGACCGCTACTTCACGGTCAGTACTTTACCGCCCAACTGGTGGCTCAGGAAGAGGGCGCCCCGGTGTACATGAAGGGCAAGGACAAGTACGAAATCGTGGACTATGAGCTGAAAAACACCTACGATCCCAGCAAAACCACCCTCCTGCCGAGGATCTACTCCACCCAGGAAAACCACAAACGGATCTACCGCTCCAAACTGGGCCTAAGGGAAGGCCAGGAGCCGACTTTTGGAGACAACGTCTATTTCATGCTCAGCCACCAGCTCGGGCACATGTACTGGCGCTATTTCATGTGGAATTTTTCGGGCAGGGAAAGTGACTTCAGCGATGCGCCCTGGATCGGTCTGACGGATGCTTTCAGCGACAAATACCCGGATTACATCAAGGAAAACAAGGGACACAACAACTACCTGATGCTTCCCCTGATCCTCGGATTGGTCGGGATTTTCTTTCAGGCCAAGAAAGACCCCAAGTATTTCTACGTCAACCTCATGCTCTTCCTGATGATGGGCGTGGTGCTGGTCCTCTACCTCAACTCCCCGCCCGTGGAGCCAAGGGAACGGGATTATATCTATGTGGGCAGCTTCTATGCGTTTGCCATCTGGGCCGGACTGGGTGTCTTGGCCATCGCGCATGGATTGGGCAAGGCCACCAAAAACCTGGGCACAGGGGCGATCATCGCCACCTTGCTTACCCTGCCGATAGCCGGACTGATGGGTTCCCAAAACTGGGACGACCACAACCGAAAAGGACGCTTTTTCTCCGTCGATTCGGCGAGAAACTTCCTGGCATCCTGCGCACCCAACGCCATTCTTTTCACCGGAGGGGACAACGACACCTTCCCGCTCTGGTACGTGCAGGAGGTGGAAAACTTCCGGACCGACGTCCGGGTGATCGTGTTGAGCTACTTTGACACAGACTGGTATGTCCGGCAGATGACCCGGCCTGTCAACGAGTCGGAGGCACTTCCGTTTTCGCTGACTCCCGAACGCTACCAAAAAGGGACCAATGACGTGCTCTACGTGATGGAGCAGGAAAACCTGAATGCCGTCTCCGCCCGGGAATACCTGAAGCTGCTCAATGCCGGCTCGGATCTCCTGAAGATGAAGACCGGCGGGAGAAGCGTCGTGAACATGGTGCCTTCCCGCAACCTGATCATGGAGGTGGACAGCAGCTTTGCGGCCAACGATGAAATCGTCCCACCCCAATTCAAAGACCTCTTTTCCCAGCAGATGAACCTGCAAGTCAAAGGCCAGTATGTCACCAAAGGCACCCTGATGCTCATTGACCTGATCGTGAGCAACAACTGGGAAAGGCCGATCTATTTCAACAACACCTCCCTGTCCACCATCGGGATCAACGTGGCAGACCACGTGGTCATGGAGGGGATGACCTATCGGCTGCTGCCGGTCCGCAAGCCGGACTTTGTCCGGGATGAGCTGGTCAACACCGACCTCGCCTATCACAACTATCTTGAGAAATTCGCCTTCCGCGGCATGGACAATCCGGACGCCTACCTCGATGAGGAATACCGAAGGTTTGCCTCCAACCACAGAAGCTCGCTCAATACCATCGTGATGGCTCTTTTGGACGAAAACAAGATGGAGCAGGCGGCTACGCTGCTGAACTATGGCCTGAAAACCATGCCCAATGAAGCGATCCCCTACGACCTGAGCAGTGGCCAGTCAGTCCCTCTTTTCTTCGAGGTAGGCGAAGATGAAAAAGCCCTGGACATCATCGACAAGATCTCCCGGAAATCGCTCGACATGATCGATTTCTATACCCGGGAAAACCGCGGATATGACCGCGAAATGATGATTTCGATCGAGATGGTAAAGTATTTTATCCCGCTCCTGGAAGAAAGGGGCTATCAGGAAGAGGCCCAAAGCCTGAAGCTCAGACTGGAAAGCCTGATCGGTGCGGACAGCGCCCAGCCGGGAGTCCTGGAAAGACGGTAAGATCCGGCCTTTCGGCCAAGAGGGTTCGACACGGGGGCAGGCACCGCTTGCCCCCGTTTCTTTTTGACTACCCGACCAACTGCCTGGCTTTGGCTTTCTCTCCCAATCCCCGCATGTGCAGGGAGTCCATTCCGTATTTTTCCCTGAGCCTCAGGAAATGGCCGATCACGGCATCCAGTTCGAGGAGCGACTGCTTGGGGTCATTGCCGAAGTTGTGGGGATGCCACCAGAGGTGGTAGATCTCACCCAGGCTTGCCGCCAGGGCCATTTCCCCTTTGATCCTGTCCAATCTCAGGGAATTCAGCAGGCGGGTATCCTTGTTGAGCGGCCTCAGGATCCGCGAGGCGGGAATGACCAAGGGCTCGCCGGGATAAGCCTGGATTTCATTTTCCGGATAGGAAGTCCGGTCCCCCAAGCCGAAAAAGCAATCTGCGGACCGGAACAGCTTCTTTGCGAGGTTTTCATGCTGGGTTTCCTGCCAATACCAGTTTTTGGGATTTCCCCGGACGTAACGGTATCCCTCCTCCAGACAAATCCCGTGATACAGCTCGTTGATGTGGTTTCTGGGGAAAACGAGGGACTCCAGGGACACGCCAAACTTTTCACGTGCGATCCTTTGGGTGGCTTTTAGATCCTGCCGAAACTGCTCGGGGCTTTGTCCCCGCATCAGGGTATAGTAGTGGGCAAAGGTGTGGGAGCCCAGTTCCTGCCCTGGAGTATCCGGGATTTGCCGGATGAATTGCGGGGCAAAATGGACCTCGGGACGGCTGCAGGCCCCAAAGTTGGCGAGGGCCTCATCCTGATGGGAACCGTTGAGCCTGGCGAGGGTACGATAGAAGAGTCTGGAAGAAAGCCGCTTCAAAAATCCATCCGGGTTAAACGTAATGTCACTCCTGGCTCTCGGATGGGCTTGCTTCTTGGCTCTTGGTTCTTGCGTCTTGCTACTTGATACTTGATACTGATTCTCGGACTTTAAGAGACGGAAGAAGTGGGATTTCAGATTTCTTGGCTCTTGCTTCTTGGTTCTTGGCTTTTGCTACGGATTGGACTCCACTCCCAAAAGGGCCGATACCCGGATTTTCAGCAAGGGGATGTCTTTGTCCAAAATCCCCCATAGAATCACACAGTCAACGGAATCATGGGCATGTATCACCCCATTTTTGAGGCTCAAAATTCTCCTGGCCTCGTATATCGGCATTTCCGGATCCAATTTCAGCAGTCTGTTCGTGGCTTCTCGAATTATTTCCAGCTCCCGCTCTATCGCCCTCTGAAGCATTTTGTTCTTCTGAAATTTTCGAAAGCCTCTTTTCTCCCCGAGATACTCCTCGATGGCACCAATTGCTGTCAGGACATCCAACAGGAGTTTTTTACGGTCAAGCTGCATACAAAAGTCTTCGGGCCTGGAGCACCTTTTCTTTGAACTGATCGGTAAGCGGATTTTCGGCAATCAAATCGATTTTTCCTCCCTACATCGCAAGATAACAACCAGCGGGATTGGTCGGCCGTCCGCGTTGTCATGGTTGTCGTTGTTACAGAGCCCCGTCTGACAGATAAGTTGCGAACAAAGTCGGGAGGAACAAGATAGCGGCGTTAGCCTACAACTATGACAACGCTTTAGCCGAGAACAATGACAACCGCTTCAACCAACAACAATCGGCCTAGGCAACATCCGCAAAGATCCGTTCCGTCCTACGAAAATACATCATGCCGAAAACGAAGAGGAAAAGCGCCACAAGGGTTCCCGGCCAGATCCATTCCCAAGGCATGGGTCGGTTGAGGAAGGCAGCACGGAAGCCTTCGATCACGCCCACCATCGGATTGAGAATATAAAACTTCTGGTACTGCTCCGGCACAGCGGTCGTGCTGTACACCACCGGAGCGGCATAGAGCAGAAGCTGCACCACGAAGGTCAGGGCATGCTTGACGTCCCGGTACCTCACGGCCATGGCAGAGAGCACCATCCCCACGCCCAGGCTGCACATCAGGAGCTGCACGATCAACATAGGCAAAACCAACAGCCCCCAGCCGGGAGTAAGCCGGTAATAAACCATCATTCCCACTACGACCACAAATGCGATCAGAAAGTCCAGGAGCTTGGACAGGATGGAGGAAAGCGGCAGCACCATCCTGGGAAAATACACCTTAGTGATCATGTTGGCATTCTGGATGAGGGAATTGGCCGACTCGGTGAGCGTTCCGGAGAAATAGTTCCACGGCCAGAGCGCCAGATAGGAAAACAGGGTGTAGGGAATGCCGTCTGAGTCCACTTTGGCGAGATTTCCGAATACGATGGTAAACACCAAGGTGGTGAAAAGCGGCTGGATAATGGCCCAGGCGACTCCCAACACCGACTGCGCATAGCGGGCCTTGATCCCCCGCAGGGTGAGGAAATACAGGAGGTCCTTGTATCTCCAGAGTTCGTTGAAGTCCACCATCTTCCAGCCGGAGCTGGGCTGGATTATTTTGTGATGGGTTGGATTTGGGGAATTCAGTCCAATGGAATGGGAAGCGAGCATTTTAGTTTTGAGATGGAGAGGCGGGTAGGGTTGTCTTTGTTATCGCGTTGTCAAATTCTACTCCCCTGTTTACTGCTGGCTGGTGACAAGGCCTGATTTCACCTTTTCGAGCATTTCCAGGATTGACACTTCTTTATTTTCAGGCAACCAAAGGTTACCGATGGCCAGATCCAGGTCGTAATCGTCAAATTTTTCGAGACCAGAACCGGTGTAGTGGGTGATTTCCCCAAAATAGACTTTGTCTCCCACGGTATAAAAATCCACCCTGCAATAGGCAAAATCCCGGGAAAGCTTTGCGGCCAGCTCCAGCATCCGCCGGTGCGTGGGCAATTCGGGCAAGGGATACAAAAGTTCCTTGCCGTTCATCTGTCCCCCCTGGAGGACATTGAGGTTTTCGTCGGTGAAGACCCTTTTTTGATTTCCAAACCGGTCGATAAGTATCATGACCATTTTGGGTCTTCCGTGAAAACAATAGTACTTGATATCGGCAGGAATTTCCCCTGATTGGGTTCGGATGACCTTTTCACAGACGATTCTTCTGGGAATATCACGGTAGGCCCACTCATGCAGGGCCTGTCCGTAGCTGGATTCCAGCCAATTTTTGCAGGTTTTCCTGATCAATTCCCGGTCGGTGCCAGGTGTGACCAGCATATTTCCTCCCGAGGAATGGTTGGCCTTCATAAAAAACTCAAAGTCCCAGTTTTGATGAGGAATGTCGACCCCGGTTTTGCTTATACGATATACCGGAATGAGGATCTTATTCGCTTCCTCTTCTCCCAGCCTTTCTTTCACAAAATCCCTCACCCGAACTTTGTCGGAGGTAATGGGAATCAGAGGGTTTCTGTCGAAAAATTTCTTATGGTTAATTTTCTCATTGTGGGTTTTTGGCCGGCGAAAATCGAGCGGATATTTATTTTGGACAAAAAATGATTGGTGCAAAAAGGGGTATCCCCTAAGCATTTGGAATAAATTTCGGGTTTGATCAATCGACTTTCCAACCCAAGAATTAAATAAAACGTAATCAACCATTTACTTCAAAATTTTTGTCAAAAACCATATTGCTATAGGACAACCGATCCCTTAAGTCAGAATCAAGTCCTGAACCAGGGTTCGAAAATACCAAAAAGAATGAATTGGTTTACGGTGATAGGAAGCAACCAAAAAATACTTAAAAGCAAGGCTAAGTCTGATTTTTTTTGGAATTACTGCCTTAAATCGGTTGGTCTTTCTTCCCAAAACCACCTTAAAAACGGCCAGTTCGCTCTCCACCACCGCGTTTTTGGATTTAAAACCCGATGTAATGGAGTTGCTATTGACCACATAAGAAAATCCGGCCCGTCCTATTTTTCCCCATTTTTGAAACCTTAACACCACTCTTAGAAACAACTCCCACTCTTGATGCCTTTTTAGCTTCCCGTTAAAAAGCCCCACTTCGTGGAATACTTCTTTTCGAAAAAGCGGGCCTCCGGTAAAAAACAGGATGCGGAAGTTGAGGTAATCTTCTATCGGATTTTCTGACTGGAAATTTTGTGCAAACTTCCGGTTTCCCTCAAACCCTTCATCAAAAATCAGTTCGCCTTTTGAGACCACAAAGGGAACAGTGGGCTGGCTTTCAAGATAATCCACTTTCATCTTCAAAAACCAGGGAAACATGATATCATCGCTGTCAAACCACTGAATGTAATCGCCCTTGGCCTGGCCAAAAGCATAATTTCTGCAATAATTGGCACCTTTTGGAATATCGTTGGGCCTAATGAAAACTTTGAATCGCCGATCCAGGCCAGCATATTCATTCAGGATCTTGACGGAAGAATCGGAGCTGCCATCATCCACGAGGATGCACTCCCAGTTTCCATATTCCTGCGCCAAAATGCTGCTAAGCGTAGCAGGAAGGAATTCTTCTTTATTGAAATTGGGAATCAGAATTGAGACTAAGTTTCCCGCTGCATTTTTTTTAGCCATTTATATCCAGTAAGATGGAAGAAATAAACCTGTCGGTTTGAAGGCACTTGGGCCAAAAAACCGACAAAATCAAAGTGGTAAGGGTTGGTGTTATGATTGTAACAGTTGCAATAGAATCCAATTTGTTAAAAATCCGTGAAATTACGGTTTTTTTTATCTGAGGTGATCGTGGGAATCCAACTTCTTCAACAAGTAAGGTCAACCCAGGGTCAAACCCCTGCCGATTGCTAGGGTTCAAAATAAATACGGGTAACATTGAAAAATGCATCACAAACCGTAACACCACTGTATTCCTCCATTTTCCAGCCTTCCAGTTGAGAGATCAAAGTTGCCTGGTTGGATTCCCTATCTCCATTATCAAAAATCAAGCCCCCTCCAGGTTTAAGTTTTGACTTGGCTTGATTCAGGCATTGAGACCGCACCCTATCGTCGATTGGCAGCAAATCAAAACTTTGATCAGGCAAAGTATCGGCAGCAGGGGCATATTTTTCAAAATTCAGTCCTTCGGAAAAAGACCATGGACACTCTTGCAAGACTCTGGACCTTCCGTCCTTTCAGGCTCCACCAATACATGCTGGACAGAAGGACACTTTTGCAATGCCTGGTGAATTTTCCGATACCAAACTTGATCATGCTCAATGCTGTAAATAGAAACTACTTTTTCGGAAAAAAAGAGCATAATTCCACCTGAACCAAATTCCAAGACGGTCATGTCCGGCCGAATCAAGGTTTCGAACCTCCGAAAGGCAAAATGCGCGATCCAAGGTTTGGAGGCCGTGTAGGTGGGAATGAGTCTGCGGTTGTAGGCATAGTAAGCGGGAAAGGCCTCGGGTGCCATGCCTATATTTTTTCCTGATTTGAGATATGAAAAAGTTTCTGAGGAAAATCTACCTACAATTTTTGCCGTAGGCGTTACATACATTTGAGTCATTTTTAGAATTGGTTGAAGATGAGGAAAAAGAGGATCCAGACAATCAAAAACCGACAGTGCATGAATAATAGGAACTTTTGGTTTTTTGAAAACCGCCAACGGCAAAAAAAAGCACTCCCGTAAGAACGACCCAAAATCCGCCCACGGCGATGCTTTTGAACATCAGGCCGATCTGGTAACCGGGTCTCTGGCTGGTCAGGGGAATTCCCGCTGCAAGGCGCGTGAATGCGTTTTCGCCCAGGAATCCCAGAAAAACCAGCTCAACCAGAACCAAAGGCAGCAGCAAAGCGAGCGCATGGAAGGGGGTAATTTTCTGCCACAGCAGCAAAAAAGTCAGGGGGACAAAAAGCAGTGCAAGGGAGACCTTGACATATACCAAAAGGCCCAGCAGCACTCCGACAAAAAAGAACCTGCGAAAAGCCATCCCCTGATGCGAAACAGACCGAAGCCAAAAGCAGATCAAAACAACGGTCAACGAATTGTAGGAAAGCGTGGGAGGCAAAAAGGCATAGCCTGCGAAAAGCCCCAGGGAGGACACCCAAAACAACTCTGCCCGGATTTTGGGCTCGCCGGAAATATTCTTCCAAAAACCAGCCAAGGCCCAAGCTCCGGCCAGATACAAAAGCAATCGCAGGATACGGAGCTCAACCAGGGAAAACGTGTAGCCTGCAAGCCTGAAGACCAGCTTGAAAAAGAGGTCGTAGTTAAATATCCCCGCCACATTCTCCTGCAGCGGGTCGGTCAGCAGGACATACAATCCTTCGTCCGAGATGTCAAATCCACGGTTTGCGCCTGCGAGGACCATCGCGATGCATACCACAGAAGCGCCTGCCGGGAGTCTAGCCATTCCCGAAAATAAGGAGATTTTGGCCTGCCAAGGCCATCCGGCAAACAAAAATTGGGAGGATTCCGGATACCGGGAATGTCCCCGGCGGATCCCGCACGCAGGAAGGATTTTGGCGTTCCCGTCCCCCGCTAACTGGAAAAGAAACCAGCCGGAAACTATTCGATAAATAAAAATCAATCCAAGAAAAGTACCAAAATGTGGAAAACTTCAGTGATCAAAAACAAAAAAATACCCAGTACAGGGTATTTTTAAGAAAGACCGAGTTTGTAATTTTAATCCGGGTGATTAAGCAACTTTTCTCATCACTTTTTACAGATTTGTCAAAGGGATTTTTTTCAGCACTTTTTACCCCCTTTTTTCCGCAGTTTGCGGAGGGATTTTTTGAGGCTCGTCAGGAGGTGTCCTGGCATTTTTGGAAAGCTGGCGTTTCTGTATCGGGCAGCTCCCGGTTAGTTTGAGAAGTGTTATCCCCTGTCGGATAACACTTTTTTTTGCCCTTTCGAAGGGATATCCCATCCCTCGCAGCGAAAGCCAAGACGCTCTGGGCGGATCTCAGTAGAATCTCACCTCGCAGTCGGGGTGTGAAGACTTGAAGGACTGCACGGCCCTGGAATTCAGATTGGTATTGAAGCAGGACAGTTTTCTCAGCGTGGTGATGCCGTCCAGTGGCTTCAGTGACCGGAGATTGGTACTTGCCACGTCCAATTCCTCCAGGACAGCGAGGCTTTCCAGGCCTTTGAGCGTCTTGAGGTTTGTACCGGAGATGTTCAGTTTTTTCAACTGGCGCAGGTTGGCGACGGGGGCCAAATTTTCGATCCCGGTATTGGAAAGGTCAAGCTCCTGGAGCAGAGAGAGGCCCGAAATGGGGAGAAAGTCTGTCACAGGCACCTGGGAAAGCTTGAGCTTGGTCAGCAGATTCAACCCGCTGAGCGGGGCAACCGAGGAAATCGGCGCATCAAACACCTCCAGGTTTCTCAGGTTGTCGAAGATCGTCAGTGCCTTCAAATCGGGGATACCGACCCGCTCCAACTTCAGTTCGGGGAGGCTCGCCAACCGGTGGAGTTGTCTGGTGTCCGGGTTTTCGCCCAGAGAAAACTTGTCCCTGAAAAGATCCCTCCAGAGCGGATCCAGTTGCTCCCACCAGGAATTGAGTGCTTCGGTTCGGTACACCACATTGATTTCCGGTCTTTGGAGCAGCACTTCCGGGACCTCCTCCCGGGGTATCTCCGCCCCATTCACATTGAGGTAGGCCAATTTTGGCAAGTCCGTGACATCGAGGATGCTCCCTACGGGGCTGTTTTCCAGATCGATGTATTCCAAAAGCCTGTTTTGGCCGAGCACTGAGAGATCGGCAACCTGGGTGTTTTTCCCGACCAGTCTGACCAGGGTCTTGACCTCACTCAGGGGAAGCAGGTCCGAAACGGAGTTGTTCGAAAAGTCGAGACTGGCAAGGTTTACAAATCTGGTAATGGGGACGAGATTGTCTATGTTGTCCCCATCCAAGGTCAGTTCGGTCGCCGTCACCGCCTGCGTGAGCGTCTCCACGCCGGGGGAATCGTTGGTGATTTTCGGGTTGTTCTTTTTCAGCGCAGCCTTCCACTCGGGAGTGAGTCCTGCCCACCAGCTTTCCAAGTCTTTGACATGGTGTATCAGGAGGATGCTGGGCCTGCTGCGGACAAAATTGTCGGCGGCTTCCGGGGTCAGCTTGGTTTCGTCTGCCGAAATTTTCTTCAGATTTGGGAGAGATTCCAAAGGCGAGATGTCCGCCACGGGGCTTCCCGAAATATCCAGCAACTCCAGATGTGCCAAGTCTTTCAGAGGGGCCACATCCTGGAGGTTTGACCTGGAAAGATCCAGGCTTTTCAGGGAAGCCAGTTCCGAAAGTGCCGAGAAATTGATCATGTAGTTGCCGCTGAGATTGAGGTTTTCCAGCTTGTCGAGGTCTTTGATGTTTTCCAGGTTATTGAACCCCGAACTGCCGAGGTCGAGCTGGACCAGGTTTTTGAATTCGTTGAGAACGGCAAACCCCATGATGGGGGTACGCTCGGCCCTCAGGGAAACCAGGCTTTTCAGATTGAGCAGTTGGGAGATGTCCTCGATTGCCGTGCTGGAAATGTCGAGGTGCTTCAGCCGGTCAGAATACTTGATGAACTGGATGTCCGAGGTGGGGGTATTTGCCAGGTTGAGGCTTTCGAGGAACGTGACATTGGAGATCGGTCCCAGATCGGCGATTGCCGTATTGGAAATGTCCATCACCTTGAGGTCGCGCAGTTCGGAGAGGGCCTGCAGGCCGAAGATTTCCCTGCGGCCTGAAATATTCAGGGAATCCACACTGACAAAGCGATATAACCAGTCCAAGGTCACAGAATCCTCCGAAGCCAGATCAAATCGCTCCTTGAAATAAGCCTGCCACGGGGTATCGAGCCCTCCCCACCAGGCTGCCAGCTCTTCGTCTCGGCTGACCTTGGTGGTGTAGACGCTGACGATCTTCAGGTCCTGTGACTTGTCCTGAAGATTCACCTCCACAAACCGGGGTCTGGTGTTGGTGATTTTCTCACCGGAAAGGGCCGTAGCCGTGAGGGTACGGTCCAGCGAAGCCAGGAAATAGATTTCGCCGTTTTCTTTTTGGGAAGGTTTTACTTCCCGGATCTTGAATTTGAATTCCACGTTTTTGTAGAAAAACTCAATGTCTTTCATGTAGGCCGTGACGTCCTTGTTGGTCACCACCTTGCGGTCGAGCAGCAAGTCATCCTCGACCTGAACCTTTGCGTCCCGGAAGATCTTCAGGTAGCTTTCGCGAATGATGATGTCTTTGTCCCTGGCAGAAGTCTCCGAGCTGCCCACCGTGTTGAGGAGGTATTCCAAAAACCTCACCTGGTCTTCCACTTTTGCGGAAAACTCCTGAACCTGCTCTTTGGTGTAGCCCTTGATGGTCTGGGCACTGAGCGAGAGGTGAAGGAGAAAAATGATGCCTGAAAACAGAAAATAGCTACTCCTGATCATAGATGTACTTGAGAATGGTCTCTTTGTCGCCCGGGCCCAGTCTGACCAGATTGGAAACCAGCCATCCTGTATTGAAGCCGGGGCGGTTGAACTGATTGACCTCGAAGTACCAGCCCTGGATCTGGAAGAAATGAAACTTCAGTCCCGTGATGGTTTCAAATCGAAGGTTGTTTTGCTTCATCTCATACAAGAAGATTGCCAGATAATCCGGCTTGTAGGAATTGGCCGTATAAGATTCGGGCAAATTGGAGTCTTGAAATGCGCGTCGGAGATTCATGAATCCCAATTCGTGACTGAGGGGATGGATAAAATCCTTTTGGTCTCCGACAGGTTTGTTAAACAGCGTTTTGAAGGGTTCGAAGACGACCTTGTCAATCACCCACTCGTAGCCCAATCCTTCGGCCTGGATTTTCATGATCAAGGTTACTTTTTCCCTCTTCCCCTTGAAAAAAAAATCGGCTTCGACCTCCGCATACCATCCTTCCCTGTGGAAATTCAGGTAATGGGGGTACACTTCGGACAAGACCGTCTGGATAAACTGGTTTTTCAGGTCGGGAGAGACTGTCGAGGTCTGGTTGTCGAAAAGAATGTTCAAAAAGCCCTTTCTCAAGGGGGTGTTTCTGTAAAGCGAGTCGCCCGGGTAGAACCGGACTGTCCCGTCCACAGACTCTTCCCCGTTGAATCTTCTAAAAAATTGGTTGAGTTGCTTCGTCGAAGCGGTAAATCTGCCGTCATCCTTGATAGTTCCGGGGCTGCCTAAGCCTTGCCCCGGAACATTGGAGATGATTGCGGCAACAAACGCAATGATCAGAAAGGTTTTTCTCATGCTGAGGTTTCAGTCACTCTCACGTCACCGAGCATGACGTCCCAAAATTCGATGGTACGGCCGGCAATTTGAGTCTGCTTTTTCTCCACGTAGATGGTGATGTCTTTTTTGGTGGTGTCTTTGTAGTTCATGCCTGTCTCGATCGAAGTGCCTTCGAATCTCTGATAGATCGTGATCACACCCACATAACGGCCATCGGGCTGTCTCTCCAGATCGGAGATGTACTGGATGTCGTACCAGGTGATGTTTACCCGGTCGTAGTTGAGGGCCATCAGACGCTCGAAGTATCTTCTTACTTTGTAGTAGGCGATTTCCTGCGTGTTGATGGAAGAGACGCCCATCTCGGCACCCGGAGCGAAAAGCTCTTCGGCTCTGTCCATCACGCGGTTGGCTTCGGAGAATTGTGTCTCCTTGCTGCCGATGATGGAGATGTATTTGGAGAGGTCCTTCACTTTTTCCAAAGCCAGGGAATCGATCGCCTGCTTTCTTGCGGGGCTGACGGTGTCCTGGGCCATCACCGCCACAGAGGCAGAAAGGAACAGACCGAGGAATAGAATCAATTTATTTTTCATGTGAATTCAGATTTTCTAGGTGATTTTTATTTTCTTCTCAGCTCCAGTTCAGACACTTTGCCGTTGGCATCCATTCTGATATCGGAGATGTAGTTTAGGTTTTTCTTGGTGTCCTTCAGGTATTCCAGGTATTTCTTGATGGTGGTCGGCTCATCGTAGTCTTTGATGCCGTTTTCCTCGTGGATCACGATCAATACGGGAGTTTCCTGGTTGGAAAACATCGCAAGGGCTTCCTGGATGGACTGGTTTGCCGAGTTTACGGTTCCGGCGGCGGCTACTGCGTTGAAGTAATTTTCAAGCTTTTCGGCGGCCACTTCTTCGGCTGATCTGGCCGGAGCCTGTGGAGGAGCCTGAGGCACTACCACTTCTTGGGGAGCCGGAGCCGGGGCAGGCTGGGCTGCTTTCTTCTTGCTTTTACAAGCACCCATTGCCAACATGGCAAACAGTGCCAGGAAGAGGGTTTTTCTGACAGAAAAAGCGAACAGGGATTGTTTCATCTTTTTGATAAATTAGGTTTTTTAGAATGTAACTACTGATTGCCTGATAAAGGGGCGATTAATTTGCGAGCAAAGTAAATAAAAACTATCCACTTTAAGACAAACCTTATTCCTAAACGGTGCCGTTATTTTTTCCAAAGGTTAATATTCCTTAATTGCGCTGGCAGGAAAGTGAATTTGGTGTAAAAAAATTTGGAAAAACACTGAAATAGAGAGAGGACGGAAGACAGAAGACGGAAGACGGGAGACGGAAGACGGATGCTTCGACTGGGCTCAGCAAGAGTGCAGGAATCGGCGTTTTTCTGGTTTGAGGACGAGATGAAAAGCTTTTGGGAGGGTTCGGTTTGTCCCTATTGATTAATATTCCGGGAGTTTGTATTTACCTAAGAAACTCTCCATAAAATGGTTAAAAAAATACAACTAAGGTAGTAAAAAATCCAAAAAATACCCTATTTAGGGTATTTTTTGGCCACTTTTTTTACTCCATCTTTGGGAAGTGTTAAGTTTTAATTCAAATAAATGGCCCTCGGTTTCCGGGGGCTTTTTTTTGTCCAACCAATGAACAATGGTTGGTGGGCTCTTGATCTACCCAAATGAAGGGCCTAACCTTTCCCGCATTGTTTCATTGGGTAAAAAGTCGTTAATCTGGGAATGCATTACCCAGAAATCCCAAGGGGAGATTTTTCGGGATGGAGTAAGCTCAATCGAAGCAGATTCATTTCTACTGACAGCCGTTATATTCAAATTTTCCCTAAAACGGCTATACCCAAGCTCGGAATTCCTTCCCCGGATTTTCGGAGATAAGAAGCGCCCAAGTTCGGGCAATTTCAATTAAGTATCTTTTAACTTAAACAGCCAGAAGACAAAAAGTGCCGCAGATGCGGCACCTAGATCAAGTATATCCTCTATATCAGGAGGAAAAAGGATTACATCAAATTGAAATCGTTGGGTATCTAATGAAAAATTGGAAAGGAGCAAATCCTTAATCCATCGGAATCCGAGTTCTCAATAGACTTTGTACTTTTTAATGAGGGGTGTTTTTATAGCAAAATAAATTGCCATAGTAAGGAGCAAAACTACTATTCCCAGCAGGTTTCCAGGCTCTGAACGCGGATAAATAAAGAGGATGAAATTTACCAAAAACTGCAGAAATCCGTAAACCAGGGCAATTATAACATGGTCTTGGTTCAATTGGTTGGCAAAGATCTGATAGAGGTGTGTCCGGTGCGGCAAAGAGACATTTTCTCCCCTAAAGAGTCTTTGAGCCAGGGTGATAAAACTGTCCACACCAAAGATCATCAGAAAAAGGATGATGGTCCAATTTTGTGAAGCAAGGTACCATTGGAACAAAAAGTATATCATCAAATACGCGAGGGAAATACTTCCAATATCTCCAGCAAACATCTTGGCTTTTTTTCTGAAGTTGAAAATCAAAAAGACCAAAATGGCCAAAATCACATACCGGATGAGGCTTTCGGAGAAAAGCGGCATGTATTCATTGACAGCGAGAATGGAACCAAAAAACACCAAACCATACAGGCCGGTGATCCCATTGATTCCGTCCATGAAATTGATGGCATTGATGATACCCAAAGCTACAAAGTATAGGAAAGGCAAAATCCACCAGGATTCCTGTTCAAAAACTCCCAAATCGTAGAAAGCCATTGAAAGGGCTAAAAACTGGATACCGAATCTAAGTTTTCTGGAAAGAGTATACATGTCATCCAACAAACTCACCGCAGAAATCCAAAGAATTCCCAGCACCATCCAAGTATTGAGAAAATCGTGAGTCATCCACCAAAAAAATACGGCTAGGGGAAACAAAATCCCCCCTCCTCTCACTGTGACTTCAGTATGGGAAGACCGATGATTTGGTTTGTCCACAATGCTAAAATTTTTAGCTAGTCGGTAATAAACCAGGCCAGCTAGCAAAAGCGAGAGAAAAACTATTGTATAACTAAGGATCATTATAAATTAGATAGCAGAACGCGATTTATATGGCCTGTTATGTGGCGTGAAAAGGTCATTAAATTGGTTTGAATACCCAAAGTTTAAGGCAAATATTCAAATGGATGGTTCTTGATCCAAGATTCTGCCAATTGCCAATCCTCCAATGTATCAATATTGACATAATACTCAGGATCATTTTCGAGGTAAGCCAATTTATCACCATAGAGTGATCCCTGTCGGACAATTTCTGATTTAGTCAGGTAAATACTACCATCCCGGTGATAGGCTGTAGGAAGTTCCTGTCTACGGGGTATAATTTTCTCCTCTCCCGTAGCAATTTTCAAAAACCCGGAAGAATTCGCCTCAAAGGCCCAATGCGGATTGTAGGTAGCCGGTATCGGCAATACTGTTACGAGTGCATCCGCAGCTGATTCTATAAATCGGGAAATTGCCTCATCGATCAATCCCTTCTTCCTAAAAGGGCTGGTAACCTCCAGAAGACACATTGCATCAAATTCTTCACCCAATTTCCTATAAAAATCCAGAGCATGCCGGATCACCGGAAGTGTTGGACTAGAATCCAATGCTAATTCGGAGGGTCTCAAAAAGGGAACTTCAAGTCCAAGGGAGCTCCCTATGTCAGCGATAGCAGGATCATCGGTGGTTAGCATCACTTTGGTCAGCAATCCGGATTCCAAGGCCGCCTGAGCTGTATAACCCAAAAGGGGTTTGCCCGAAAGCGACCTGATATTTTTGCCCGGTACTCCCTTTGAACCTCCCCTTGCAGGGATTATTCCTAGTATTTTCATTTCAAATTCAAATGTGAAGGAAAAAAAATAGGCAGATGGGCCTATCGTATCAGGACAAAGACACCTGATTTTTCAAAGGATTCGCCTGATCTACTGACAAATTTCCCTTTGTACACATAGTTACCATTAGGTGCCGGGGTATTGTTGAGTGTACCATCCCATCCCTGGTCTTCCAGGGAACTTGCTTTATAAATCAATTCTCCCCAAGTATTGAAGATATAAAATTCCATACTTGCAATTCCCCTGAAGTGAGGTTTAAACCGCTGATTTTTTGTACCGTCAGGAGTAAATGCGTTAGGGATCATCACATTGTAGTCGTCAAAAACCTGGACGACCATCTCAAAAGTCGAAACGCATCCTATGTCATCAATAGTAGTCAAAACTACCGTATATGATCCTTTATTTTGGAACTGGTGGACTGGGTTTTGCTCCCCAGAAGTATTTCCATCTCCAAAATCCCATTGCCAAATGAGGACATTTCCCTGAGAAAGGTCCTCAAAGACCACATCCTCCTGGATTTGAATGTCACCGTTGGTGATGATATTTCCACCTCCAAGGTCCACTTCAAACTGGAAGTCGGCAATCAACTCCACCTCAGCAATCAGAACTCTGATTCTTTGTGGGTTATTCCAACAATTGGAGCCTTTAGCCGAACTACTCACTCTATAATCTCCTGTAACAGAAACATCATCAAGTTCGTCGAGCTGCATGAAGTTTCCGCTTGGACTTTGGACATTGTAATCGTAGACTGAAGGATTAAATCCTTCAATATAATTCGTCAAATCAACGGTGCCATTTGGGTCACAAACCACGGAAGGGTTTGAAACTTTGAGGTTCGGGATACCATAAACAGTTACCTTGACCGGTTTGGGAACTACCCCACAGATGCCTGTACCACTTGCAGAAACATAGTACGTATAGGTACTATTTGCCGCATTGAGGCCGGATATGGACAATACTCCGGTTGGTGCCGTGGCATAAGTCACTCCATTGAGCGTGCCGTTGGCAGGTACTGCAGAAGTTGCCTGGGCATCGAAATACCAAGTAAATACAGGATTTGGGATGTTTGTAGGTACAGATGGAAGCAGAACCGCTGTTTCCCCTTCACAAATCACTTCATCCTGAGCAGAAATTACAGTTGGCACTTCCTCCAAGGAAAGTGAATTAGGGAGCGAGATTATACAACCTTTGGTATCTGTGACCTGGACAGCGTAGGTTCCTTCTCCCAAATTTGGAATGATCACCTGTCCAGCAACCGGAACTGCAATGGAACCGGCATTCACTCCATTTTTTGAATAGGACACCGTGTAAGGTTCATAACCGCCACTGAGCTGGAATCGAACCTCCCCGTTAGTCAATCCACAGGAAGGGTTGTTTTGTTGGATATTGTCAGAAACAAGTGCTGAAGCAGGACCCGTGACCAAAATGTCCGAAACCAAAACCCCGCATCCTTCTGGAGTGCTTACCTCTACCTGATAGGTGCCGGTAGGGACCTGAAACACATTTGAATTTACAAAAGGGGCACCATTCAAACTGTAGGAATAGGTTCCTGATCCTCCTGTTGCATTGATGGTGATCGTGCCCCCGTCACCAAAGCAGACCTCTTCCGTGACTGTGGCCGTGGCAGCAGGATTGGAATAAACCGTCACTTTGCCAGTGCCTGTAAATCCGGAACAGACGCCAGCACCAGAAGCCGTCACATAATAATTGAATGAAGATGGCGTGGCAGGCAGATTTCCAATGGACAGTTCACCGGTGGCTGAATTGATTTGGTAAATACGTCCATCTGCAGCAGGTGATGGGCTGCTTGTAATCGGCTGTGTTTTGGCTGCGTCAAAAAACCACTGGAAGGTGGCTCCCGGAGCAGGAGGGTCGAGTTCAGGGATCAAGGTTGCCAAATCTCCCACACAAATAGCATCTTCATCAACCAAGACCTGGGTAGGGCCGTCCACCAAGGTAACTGAATTGGTGGTAACGGTACATCCTTCCTTGTCGGTAATTTCTATCTGATATACTCCCGGTCTGTAACCATTGAGGACAAGATCAGATTCATTCACTATCTGGGTACCCAAGCTTACGCCATCTTTGATCACATCCAAAGTGTAAGGCAACCAGCCGCCAGTCACAGTCAATTCCAATTTCCCGTTTGGAGCCCCGCAGCCTGGGTCAATTTTGGTAAGCGGCGTACTTGCCAATGGACCGGAAGGACCAGCGATGGTGAAAACAGTTTGCTGAGCACATCCGGATGGCGTGGCCACTTCCAGATAGTAAGTGCCAGCAGCCAAATTCATTGCTTCAAGTCCAGCCTGGTTGACTGGAGCTCCGCCATTGAGGCTATAAGTGTAGGCTGGAAGAGTTCCAGAGGTGAGTATAATTTTTCCGTTGGTATCCCCAAAACAAGTAATTGGCTGGGTATCCAATGCGACATTTGGAGTATCATATGCCGTGACATCAATTTTGATTTCCTGGCCAGTACACACGACATAGAAGTAATAATCAGACGAACCGGCAGGCAGGCCATTGATTACCAATTCAGGGTTGAGCCAATCCGAGTTATCAATGGTATAACTGATTGCAGGGTTTGATGGATCTGGTCCATTTTGAATTAAACCTGCCCGGCCCGGTCCAGTGTACCATTCCACTTCGGTAGCAGCTGCAGGTGGCAAGGATGGATTGGGGGCAATATGGATTGGTCTGATTGAAACCGGATTGCCAGTGCAGGAATTAATCGGAGGTACCACAGCATAAACCGGATCAGAAGATTCCTCGATTTCGAATTCAAATACCTCAGAACACCCTTCCAAATCGTTGACAATCAAGAAATAGGTGTCAGGAGCCAAGTTTTCTGCTTTTGTAGCATCGCCGGGTACGATCGGTCCAGTGGTACTTCCTTTTCTCCATTCGACGGTATAGGTACCCCAACCACCTGTAATCACCAAGTCTTTTATACTTCCATTGTCCAGGTCACAGGAGGATCTTTCAATGGTTGGACTGTTGATTGCAATAGAAGCTGTTGGTCCTTCAATCGTGACCGTTTCAGAGAATGAACAGCCGATACTATTTCGGATATCAATTTTGTAATCCCCTGCAGGGAGGTCAGTAAAATTCAGATTCGAACCAAATGGTCCACCATTAATGCTCACCTCATAGGCAGCACTACCGCCTCCAGCTGGGGTTATCGCAATTGAACCGTCGGAATCTCCAAAGCAGGTAATATTTTCCACAACGATTTCTGCTGAGATTGGTGCAAAGATCTCAGCGTCCGCAGTTTCGACCATGGTACAAATTCCCGGTCCAGATACCTCCAGATAATAGTTGTAGCTGCCGACTGGGAGATTTTGAATGGTCAAATTTCCATTGGCAGGATTGATTTGATAAATCACTCCATCCGGATCAGGGCTTGGGTTTGAGTTGATCGGCAAAGTCAAATCCGCGTCTTTGTACCATTTCAAAACCGGTGTAACCGGAACTGCTACCGCAAAAGCAGGCGTCAATTGGACATTTTGGCCCAAACAGACCTGATTTTCCATTGGATTCAAATCGACTACAAATCCATCGTCATTGGTCAAAGTGAATTGGTTTGGAAGATTCAGAATACAATTATTTGCGTCGGTGACATTAATGCTATAGGCCCCAGGGGGCAGGTTTTTGATTTCATACACTCCATTGGTAGAGCTGGCGGTGTAATCCGTCAATGGTTTATTATTCAGCAAGACGGTATAGGCTTCGACTCCACCGGCTATTTCGAATTTCACGGAACCATTAATCTCCCCGCAAGTAGGGTCTGTCTTTTCGGGGTTAATTAATTGAAGGGCAAGTGGCTCAGTGACAGTTACTTGAAATTCTTCGAAGCAAGGAGAGCCATTTTCCTGAACTTTTACGGTATAGGCACCTGCATCTAGGCCAGTAAAATTGCCGGTAGCATTAGAGGCCCCTGTTTCGATCAGGGTAAATGTACTAGGCCCGGCAGGATCCACCGACACAAGTTTGATTTGTCCGTCAGTCCCGCCAAAACAGGAAACAGGAACCTCTTCAAATACCGCCTCAGGGATTTTCAGGATTCTAACCTCGACTGGAATCAAATCATCCGGACAAACTTTGTCACCCGACACTCCCATGAAATAGGTAAATGCATCCGGATCGAAAGTCAGGCCAGTTATTGTCAAAACACCGTTGGAAACCTGGTAAGTCACCCCACCTATGTTGTCTCCATTTTTTATTTCGACGTATTGACCTGCATTGGCAGGATCTTCGAAATACCAGGCATAAACCGGAAGAGCACCTATCGTATTGCTAAGGACAATGGGGGTCAAAACCGCAGGATTTCCTTCACAAACGGTAACATCATCCACATCGAATTCAGGTACCGGAGTATCTGCAATTGTCACAGTAATGGCTACCGGGCAAGTGTTCTGATCCGTGACCTCGATGAGGTAGTCATCGGGAGCAAGATTAGTAACTGTAAAGTCATTGGGAGCATTGGTGACCAAGTCTGCACCGAAACTTGCCAAATCTGCTCCGTTGATTTTTACTGTATATCCTCCAGAGGCGTTTGGAGTGCCTCCGGATACGGTAAATCGGAGTTCTCCATTTTCTTCCTCACAGGTAGCATCCACCTTGGATACTTCCGTTGCAAGCAATGCCGTAGGTTCGGTGATTACCAAATTGTCCAAAGTGGACGTGCAACCATCGGCATTTTGGATTCCCAAAGTGTAGGTTCCAGGAGCCAAATTTTCAAAAAGGCCATTGTTGGCTGTGAAAGGAGCTGAAAATCCGTTGTCACCATTGAGGCTGAATTGGAAATCGGCCAGATTACCGCTCGGGATAACGGCCTGGATCGTGCCGTCTGCTGCGCCGAAGCAATTCACCGGAGACAAAACCGGAGGATCCATTTCAGGCCCAAAGTTTACAAGAATTTCCGCTGGAAGATACCCTTGGTCACAAACTTTGGGGCCAGAAACCAATAAATAGTAAGTATAGGGAGTAGCAGACGCAGCTAATCCTGAGACAGTCAATTCAAAATTAGAGGGATTGATAGCGAAGGTGGCTCCGGCAATTGAAGCTCCGTTGGATATCGGTAAATAGCCGCCGGAACCATCAGAGGCGAACCATGCAAAACTAGGTGTGGATGAAGACTGGTTAATGACAATTGGGCTGACTGTTGCTTCCTGTCCTTCACATACCTCATCGTCGCTCGCATCAAATTCCGAAGGTGCTTCAAGGCCTACATCCATAGAAACACTAATCGAACAGTCTTCTGCGTCACGGACTTCGACTACATAGGTAGCACTGCTTAGCTCTGAAACCAGGTAGTTGTCTCCATTTTGGGTAAAAGTCAAGCTGTTGATATTCTGTCCTCCGACCGTGATGTTGTAATTGGCATTTCCACCCGAAAGAGAAAACTCCAATGTCCCGTTAGGGATATTGCAATATGCGTTCGTTGTTGGGCCAGCAGTCAGGGTGAGCGGAGCGGCAGGTCCTTCGACAGTAATAGGTCCAATTAGCTTGGTACAAGTTGGGTTTTCGGTAAAAACCTCTACCTCATACTCTCCGGGGAATAAGTTGGTAAAAGTATGGGAATTGGCATTGGTGACTTGGGTCGCTAAGGGGTTAGCGTTCCCTACCAGGAATAGGTTGAATGTCTTGCTTCCGGCCCCTCCCTGTGCATTTACCAAGATTGCCCCTGCAGCAGCACGACAATGGTCAGGGGTTACGTCGAAACTTGTTTGAAGTTCGGGAAAGACCGTTACAGTTGCTTCAGTGGTAACATCTCCAAGAAATGGACAAAAATTCCCAGCCCCGGATGGTCCATTATCCTTGAAAAGAGTTTCCACATAAAATGTGTATGTTCTTGGTGACGAGCCGTTTGCCCTTAGACCTGTAACACTAAGCTCCCCATTTGAAGCAACGGCTATGGTAACTGGATTCCCACCAATGGTGGCTGCACCATTATTCAGGGGTATGTTTCCATCTTGATCCGCATACCATTGGAAAGGAACGGGGAGATTGTTGGGATTATACCTCGGGTCTAATTCAGGAGTCACTTCAAAAATCTCCCCTTCACAGATTTCGTCCTTATATGGCTGAAGTTCAACTGGTGTACCTATTTGCTGGGCCAGGGTGTGCAGGATAAATTCGTCCACGCATGGGTCCGCTGTGACATCGTCAAAATTTCCCGAGCATTTATTTCCAAGATCAGATGCGCTGGGATTAGTAGCCCTTACTCTGTATACGCCCAAGTTTAATCCGGTCAGATCAAAAGTCGCAGTCCAAAATCCATTGGATTGTTGGGTTTCTGAAACCAGGGTGAAAGGGACAGGATTATTGGCATCATCAAAAAATTCCACCAAATACTTGCCCGGCTCTGCCAAATCCGAAATGACAATACCCTCAATTGCTCCATCTCCCTGACCATCACAAGTGACATCAAATGGAGCACCCTTACTCTGGATTTTAGGAAGTGGATTGATAGTAATTGAAATCGGAGTTCCATCAGATTCCAAACCGAAATTATCCACGATTTTGTACCACGCCGTAACAGTCCCGAAGAAGGCCATGTCGGTTCTGACATAGCGGATTTCTGCCTGGTTAAATTTCCCGACTTCTACTTCATCATCCAGTTCTGCGATAAACTCCCCTACTTTATTGCCAAAGGCGTCGAGGGCATCGAGCCGTTTAAATGTCTCGTTACATCTTTGTGTACAATAACCTGAAAGCCCACATTCGTACGTGTCGGTTGCGAAATCATTGTCCCCAGCACCCGGATCATCTTGATATAGCTGGATACACTGGATAAATGCATTGGAGGAAGATGGCAATTCTACACAAAAGGGCAGCTCTACCTCTTGGTCATCTTCCACGCATATTTCTCTAAAAAGTGAAGGAGGAACCGGTTTGGCCTGATCCTCGATGCTGGACACCTGAACTGCGACATTTCGGATTTGGTGTTTACTATAATAACTTCCACCAGTGGAGGCTGCGAAACCAACTTTTAAAGTCGTGGGAGCTACTCCTTGGAATCGAACATTATTCAGGACTTTGACTGGGGTAGGATCATTTCCTACCAACATTTCAACTGTCACATCATATGGTTCGGCCGGAATACCTGTGGGCTTCATATCGATAAATACTTTCCTGTAACCAGAAGGAAGAGCCACACCACAATTCACATCCTCTGGTTTCAAACCCGATGCAATTTTAAACTGCTCAGAAGCTCCCAAAAAGAGGGTCGGATTTGGATACAAATCTCCGGAACCCAGTTGATATCTGGCAAGAAAACTCGCAGGGTAAGCTGCATAGGTAGGATCGAAATAAACTATCTTTCCCCCTTTAAATTGATAGCTATTGAACGGTGGGGTAGTTGTATTTGTCGGCGGAGAACCATTCCTACGAATTATATCCCCCGCCTGAAGTGGTCCTCTTATACTGATAGCATCTGGGTAAAACCTAACTTCATTTTGTGGATTTGTAATACCGGTTGGAGTGGAATAATTAAACTGGTTTGGGTTATGGAACCCCCCATATTTCTTCTCCTGATAATTTCCAAAATTTCCAAGAACGTCAAATCCGATGCCCATATACCCTCCTGTTACTCCCCCAGTGGTATAATTACCACTATTCACTCCATGGGGAGCATACCCTAAGCCTCCCCCCACTCCTCCAATCTGAAAAGTAGAAGAAGTGATATCACCGTCAATCAAAAAGAAACTGAGCCCATCACCGTAATAACCAATTGATTCTTTATATATAAAATACTCGAATGATGCTTTGATACCGTACTCAGAAGAAAAGGGTAAATCAATCAATACATACCCTCGTTCGTCCTGGCTATCAGGAGTTAATTCGAGTGCATTTCCGGTAAGTGTGAGATCCCTAGTACCAGAAAGTATTAAAGGATTGTATCCCAAGACAGTGTTTCCTTTTGCAATCGTAAATGGGAGAGAGTTTGGATTGCTAGTTATGCCTGTAAAAGGCTGGCAATAGGGGAATCCCGCTCTGGGGATTCTTACCTGGGCGATTGCAAAAAACTGTGACCCCAAAAAAATCACCGCCCAGATTAAAAGCTGGGTCAGCGAAAATTTACATAAAATTGCTCGGGTAGATGTTTTCAGCATGCAATCAATCGGTGACTTTGGATGGTCTATTCGAGACCATACATCGAAACCAGATTAAATCATCATATATCGTACCTAATTTACCTTAAAAGCGGAAACACCCGCAAAAAAGGCAAAAGAAGTTTGGTGGGTTTCAAATTTTCTTTTCATTTCCAAGATAGGATCACACTTTTCCTGCTGATGCCGGCAAAATATCAATGAATTGTTTTTGCTGGTCTATTATCCAAAAATCAGGGCTTTGAATTGCTTCCAAAAACAGCTGGTTGCTACATCCTTTTCCGAATAGATCTTCTTTTTCAAAAAAGGAAACAGCCGCCACTTGGATAGCCTCCAAGATTTCTGATTTCCCATAGCCACAGTTGATGATATCCCGATGAAGCGCCCGATTTAGTTGACGGGTTCCGATATTCACCACGGGAATTCCATAATAAGGCGCTTCTCTGATTCCCGCGCTGGAGTTTCCTACCATAAAGCGGGCATATTTGAGTAAGGTGAGAAAATATTCAAAGCGAATGGAAGGGAAAATCCTGAAATCACCATTGCTTTCCAGTCTCTTGAATTCCTGTAGGATATAGGTGGAACCCAAATCGTTGTTCGGAAAAATAACTGCATATTTTTCACCACTTTCAACCAGGGCATCCACAAAGTTTTTTGCATAAGATTCCATGTTTTCAAATTCGGTAGTCACCGGATGAAACATAGCTATGCCATAGGTATCAAAGTCAATTTGGTAATAGTCCTTTACCTGTGCAATGGTGGGCAGCTTATCAGAAAGCATCAAATCGACATCCGGAGATCCGATTACGAAAATTGAATCAGGCAATTCACCCATTTGAATCAGCCTATCTTTGGCTTTTTGGTTGGACACAAAATGGATGTGACTCATTTTGGAAACGGAATGGCGGATCAATTCATCGATGGTCCCAGAAACCTCTCCCCCTTCAATATGCGCTACCCTGACGTTGTTTAGTGATCCTACTATGGCACCTGCCATCGCTTCAATCCGGTCCCCATGGACTACGATCAAATCCGGATTAAGCTGCCTGACAAAGGCGGAAAATCCTTCAATGGTCTTAGCCAGGCTAAGGTCCATGGTTTTTTCGTCGGTGTGATTGCTAAAGGAATGGATGTTTTCATAGCCACATTTCTTCACCTCCAGCAAGGTGTATCCGTATTGTTCGAGCAAATGCATGCCTGTCACGAAAATATGAACCTCAAACCCCGGTTGAATCCGTGTAATTTCAATGAGGGATTTCAGTTTACCAAAATCCGCCCTTGTGCCGGTCAGGAATACTATTTTCTTATTTTTCAATATCATTCCAAATTACTTGAACGTCAGTGTCAAGGTCATGTAAGGCCCTTTTACCTAATACCTTATCGTAATGTTCGGCTAAAATTCCGCCTTTTCCCGGCCTCTTTACCCAGATATTTTCCTTGTTAAATTCCTCACCGGCTTTTACAGGTTTGATCGTGCAAATCGTAGCAAATGCGAAATCAATGGTTACTTTTTCCTCCTCTGCCGGACCTTTCTTACCACCGCGCTGCTGCTGAATAATAGCGGCCCCTTCGATCAGTTCCCGGCATGCCTGCTCATCCATGGAGCAAATGACATCAGGCCCAGGACGATCCATATGATCAGTAAAGTGCCTTTCCAAGATTGAAGCTCCCAAGGCTACGGCACCAAAGCAGGCATGATTGCTCAGCGTATGATCACTCAATCCGACTACTGCACGAGGGAAATTGTCCTGTACCTCCACCATAGCACCCAGCCTTACCAGGTGATTGGGTGTAGGGTATAGATTGGTGGTATGCAGCAATGCATAGGAAACTCCATGCTTTTCAAGAATTGCGACAGCTTTTCGAATACTTTCTATGGTATTCATACCGGTGCTCATGATAACAGGTTTGCCAAAGGCTGCGATATGCTCTAGCAGGGGGTAATTGTTGCATTCTCCCGACCCGATTTTGAAAGCCGGGACGTCCCATTGGATTAAGCGGTCAGCAGCAGCCCTGGAAAAAGGAGTACTGATGAAGATCATTCCCTTGCTTTCCACATAGTTTTTAAGCTCCAGCTCCTCGATTTCATTGAGGGCACAGCGTTCCATTATCTCGTAAATGCTGACTTTGGCGTTTCCTGGAATTGTTTTTTTGGCTGAGCCTGACATCTCATCTTCGACGATGTGCGTCTGGTGTTTGACTACTTCTGCACCGGCCCGATGGGCAGCATCGACCATTTCCTTGGCGACAGCCAGGGAGCCTTCGTGGTTTATTCCGATTTCGGCAATGACCAATGGGGGGAAATCATATCCGACCATCCGGCCGGAAATAGAGAAGGAAGGATTTAAGGATGTAGAATCAAGTGGATTTGACATATTGAAGATTTTCTTTAACTTTTTTTTCCGTGAGGGGGAAGCAAAATGATTGGTTAGCCAGTTCCAGATAAAACAGATCCGATTTGCTATCTCCATAGGCATAGGCGATATGTGATATTCCAAGTTCTTTCATTTGAACCTGGAGCCGATGGACTTTTTCCATACCAAAACAATTTTCACCGGCTATTCGCCCTGTAAAAACTGAGTTTTGCGTTTCAAATTCGGTGCCTACAAGCAATATTCCCAGTTGTTCAGTCCAAGGTTTTAACCAAATAGACGAACTGGCAGTCAGAAATATCACCTTATGTCCCTGATCAAGGTGCCAATCCAGGACGGCTTTACCACTTTGATAAAATAACTCCGGAAGCCTGTTCATTGCGAATTGCCTCCCCAATTGTAAAACATCCTCCTGCTTTTTTCCCTTGAAATAAAAACCAAAGAATTTTTCCTTCAGACGATAGTTGGGAAAGAGTTTCAAAAAATAAAGAAACAGAAATGGCGAATTTGCAAGAAAACAGAAATAATAAAACCAGCGACCTCTACAGGATTTCAAAAACTCAAGAAATGTGTCCTTATGAGTAAGTGTTCCGTCCACGTCAAATACAGCCAGAGTCAGTTGATCTTTCAATTTTGAAAAACTCTCCTTGAGTTCCATAAGTAATAACTAGTGCAAGCTACTATCGCGATTCCGAGTCTGATCCACCATGAAATCCGGTCCGAGAGTCCATCCATCAAAGGAATGGAATAGTAGACGTTGAGGAAAATCATCAGACCAACCGAAAGCTCCAAATATTTACCATCAAGTTTAGGTGATTTTCCATTGAAATACAGCATTAGTATTCCGACCAGCAGCGGATAAATCCAAATCCTCCCCGTGTCTACAGCGATAAGGTGCAAAAGCAATGGAAAAGCCATTAGAAGGCCAAGTATCAGCCGATTTTCGGAGGTCTTACCGTTTCCAAGGATCAAAAACATTCCCAGAATATTCAGAACGACAGGAATAAATACCGGATTAAGGAAGCTCTTTCGTAACTTGAAATAAGAAACAAACGAATGTGTAAATGAATATGCCACATATTCAACATTTGATTCGACAAAGGGAAATTGCCCAAGTCGATTCAAAATTGCGCTTTGGATCTGGTCGTTTTCTGAGAACTTATCGGTAAAAACCAAAATTCCGCCAAATACCAAGACGGGCAAAAGGAACACCCTCAAACCGAAAATCACCAACTGCTTTGACCAGCTAAATTGGCAAAACAAGCCATAAAAAACTGCGGGGAATACAATAAACACCCCACTCTCATGGATAAGCAAGGTCAATGAGAGTAGGACAGATACCAACGAATACGATCCCCTCTTTAAAAAGTATATGGTAAGTCCTCCCAACAATACTAGGATGTAGTCGAAATACCCGGTAAGATGAAACATCATAACCACCGCAGGGGAAAGGATCAAGATGACTGCGAAAGCGGACTGGATGTTCCAACACACCTTTAGTAGGAATACTACAAATCCCAGTACAAGTAGGAAAGAAAAAACCTGGATCAAAAGCTCCACCATATCAGGCTCCAAGCCAGAGACAAAGGGTATTAGAATAGACCCAACAAGTGCCCGCTTGATTAAACCCAAATCATAAGAAATCAGCCAATGAGCCTCACTCCAATCATTGGGAAGCCGTAGGGTTCTAACAGCCCCGTAGAGGAGAGCTGTTAGTATGAAGATCCCTTTTCCTAAAGATTCTTTTGTTGAGAGCAAATCAAAAACTTAATTTCTTAAAAATAGGCTCGGGAATGGCCCTGATGATCGCCATAATGTAATACCAAATGCCCTTGACATATACTACATTACTTTGATTAGCATTTGCCTTAAAAACCGCATCTGCCACTTGCTTAGCAGAAGCTGTCAGGGAACCTGGAGTTTTGAGATCACCGATCATCTTGGTCCTGATAAATCCCGGAATCACTGTAATAACATGAACTCCGGAACTGGCTAAATCCGCCCTCAATCCGCTAAGGTATGTCGTCAGGGCAGCCTTCGAGCTCCCGTAAATATAGTTGCTCTTGCGCCCTCTTTCTCCTGCCACAGAAGAGAGGCAGATTATAGTGCCTGATTTTTTTTGTTTGAACACCATCCCAAGGCGCCCTAAAATTGACACATTACCAAGGAAATTTGTTTGCACTATTTCAGCTGCCAGTTGATAATTTTCGGCAGCAGCGATCTGATCGCCCAATACCGCAAATACGCTGAGTACAACATCAGGCTGCAAGGGTAAGGTATCAATAAACTCCTGGTGCAAATCAGTTTGATTGGCATCGAATCTCAGGGTATGGCAGGTAATTTTATGGCGGAAAGCCAAATCCAAAGCCATATTTTGTTGGGACTGGTCAATAGTTCTTGTGGCTAATAGTAGGTTGAAACCCTCTTTGGCAAACTTATAAGCCGCGGCAATTCCAACATCCGAATTGGATCCCAGGATGAGTACTGTTTTCATTTAAAGGGGATTAATTGGTAAGTATAATCTTCGGGATCCAAGGTTTTCAAGAAATCCTTGGAGGCAAAAGTCCTAATCGAAAAATCATGGTGGAAACTGGAGATAACTACTGCCTCAAATTCTTTCTCAAAATCCGGATGAATATCAATAAACTTAAATACTTCTCTGGAAAATTCCCCAATTTTTAGAGAGTCCGTGAGTTTCGGATCGTCGTTGTCCAGGATTTCTAATGCCAAAAAGAAGATATCCGGTTCCTGTTCAAAAAAAACTTCTGGTTTAAATCCACTGTGATTTTTGGGGCCAGTATTTAATTTAGGATCACTTTTGAAGTGAGCCATTTCCACATTATTTAAGCCCAAAAGATCGTTGGTTTCTCCTTTATAGGCGTATGCCGTCCCTCCCGCTGTCAGAACTCCGACTTCGGGATAGCCATCATCCTCTCTAAGAAAAAAATCATTCAGCACATTAGCCTTATCCCTCCCACTCTTTGAAAGTGAAAACTCATGGGAAATCGGATCTGACCTAAACAATATAGACTCATACCATGTATGCTGAGAGCAAAAACTAAAAAAAACCAAAACACCAAGAATCTCAGTAAGTTTTGGCTTGCGAATCTGCACTAACGTAATGGTCAGAAGCAAATATATCCCTAGCATCGAGGGCTGGATAAACCTCCCCATTCCAAAATGATCTCCACCTGTATAAAGTGGGATAAATAGCGTAAGGGCAAAAAACAAGGCCAGTATGATCAAATGGAAGTCTTTTCTGATTCTCTTAAAACAAAAAACACCCAATAGCAAGGTGAGTAGAAGCAACGGGTTATGAAGGAAATTTTTGTACAAATAAAATCCTCCATAAAGCAGGTTATGTATTTTGTCTCCGGATACTTTGGCATAGAAGGTATTGGGTAATGGAAAACCGAAATACGAAAGTCTCCAGCTTACCAAAGAGGCCAAACACACCAAATAGACCAAAAGGCCAGGCAGCATTGCCTTTATTGAAGTCTTGACATCACCTGATTCCCAAAACCTCCTCAGACCTCTCATTCCGACAAAAAACAACCCCCAGAGGAGGGATTCGGGTCGAATGAGAATCAACAAGATCATCAGCACCAAGAAATACACCTCTTGACCTGTAGTTGTTTTTTCCTTTTCCTCCAGTAAAAAAAGTAATGATAGAGACAACACTGAAGCCCAGATTCCAGTCTCTAGCAAAGCCAGGATTGTCCAAGAAAAATATCCCGGAATTACGATAATCAATCCCGAAAAAAGTAAAATACTTGGCCATTTGGACTCAAAATCGCTGGATTTAGCAATGTAATTTAGGAACCGGTAGATCGTATAGCTTATCGCCAGGATATTGGTAATTATGAGTAATGGACCAATAGGATCGGCAATCAGATAATACAATGAACCCAAAAGTGTCCAAAGCAAAGAAGTGAACCCTTCAACGCGTTCCCCACCCTGATTGTAAACAAATCCATGACTATTGGCAAAATTGCGCATATATACCATGTAGATATTGGCATCATCTATCCCTATCAACGATGGGCCATACATAAAATAACCCAGCCCAGTTCCTGCCAGGACCAAACAGGCACTCAATAGATACAACTTGACTTTCATAGGTTGATTTTGAGGCGTAGGGACTGAAGCGAGCTAAATTTGGAGGAGGTAGAAAAATGAACAGGATACATTTTAGAAAAGGTATCCGGACTCATGCGTGCATCCTTGGTCAGGTAGACTCTCCCGCCAAAATCCAATACAAGGCGATCCAACTCTTCGAGTAGTTTAAAAATGCCGGAACTGAGAGGAAAATCCAAAGCCAAAGTATATCCCTCCTGTGGGAAAGAAAGGTCTGATTCTGCACTTGTTGATTTACCGAATGTTTTTAGAACAGCCAAGAACGACGCAAATCCAGATGCTGCAATTTTCTTCAGAATTTTCTCCAATCCGATTTCTCCGTTTTTGTAGGGAATGACAAATTGATACTGGAGAAACCCCTGCCTTCCATAAATCCTGTTCCAATGTAAAATTTTATCCAATGGGTAAAAAAAAGGGTCGTAATGAGTAATAAACTCCCGTGTTTTCTTTAACTCTTTATGATAATACAATTGGTTAAAAGCAGAAACGGTCCATCTGTTAAGTACACCACTGGGAAGGGGAAATGGCACAGAGAGATGCTTATTGGAGTGTACCAGCAAAGGATTTTTTTCTTCTTTTGTGCTTTGGATGGCGTTAAATCGGGCATGCTCACCAAGCATTAGGATAGATCTCCCAAGTCCTTTGCCGGATCGTTGGCAGTCAATCCATGCCACAGAATAGGTACTTGCCTGACTGGAGTCAAACAGACTCAGTAATTCATTCAGATCCTTGGCTTTATGGTTTATCTGATGAATATAGGAAGTTTCGATTTTTCTGAGCCTGATTTCAGCCCAAAGCATTACACCAGTAAGTCCCATTCCTCCTATTGTTTGCCGGTACAACTCTGAATTCGAGGATGGAGAGCATGTGATTACGTTGCCTTGCTCTAACATCAGACCTATTTCTCCTATAAAATTAGAAATAGCCCCTTCTTTGTGGTGATTTTTGCCATGGACATTAGAGGCTATAGCACCACCAATAGTGATGAATTTGGTGCCAGGTGTCACTGGCAAAAAGTAGCCACGGGGAACCATCACCTCCAGAATTTCGCTGAAAAGCACTCCCGCCTCGGCCTTGAGTAGTCCAGATGCTGGGTCAAAATCCAAAATCCGGTTTAAACCCAATAAAGAAAGCATCTTAGGTTGGAGTGCGCTGTCACCGTAAGACCTTCCATTTCCCCTGGGAATGAGGGAATCTTTGGTTCTCAGATAGTTTTGAATGTGGCCATAATCCCTTGTGAAATACTCTTCACCTTCGATGACAGGATAATTTCCCCAACTTGAAACTTTAACCATAAAGCAAATAACCGAGTAACAACGCCCAACCAATTAGCGTGAGCTGGATAAACTTATCCTTATATAGGACCTTTACAGGCGAGCCTGCATTTTTGTCAACTACCGATATCTGAATGTAACGCATGACACCCAGAAAAACGAAAAAAGATGTTAGATAGAGGTTTTCAGAGCCTATCTTTTTTGTAGTAACCGGATCAATAGAATACAAGATATAGGCCACCAAAGTGATAGAAAACGAAATGGATTTGGCGATATCCAGAAATGCCAAAGAATACCCAAGATTGGATTTACGAAGCAGAGTATGATCTATTCCTACCTCAAAATCATCTCTTCGTTTGGCAAATGCCAAAGAAATCGTAAGAAGAAAAACCAGGATGACCATCCAGTTGGTCACGGCCAAGTCGGCTTGTGCACCGCCTGCCAATACCCGGAAAACAAATCCCAAACTAATACAACTGACATCAAGAATAGAAAAATTTTTCAGATAAAAAGAGTAGGCTAAATTAAGGACAAAGTACAACAACACATAAATGAAAGCTTTGAATTCGATCAAAAAGCCTATCCCAATCAGAGCAGAACACAGCAAGAAAAATAGAATCAAAGCTGCAGATTTAGAGATTTTGCCAGATGCTATCGGCCTGTTTTTTTTCTCCGGGTGAAGTCGGTCTTTTTCTACATCCACCCAATCATTGATCACATAAATGGCGGAAGCTGCAACACAATACCCTAAAAAAACAAGGATGATGTCAAACGAAAAATAGTTGCCAATGGCGCCTGAAAAGAGTACCGGAAAAAAAACGAAAACGTTTTTTGCCCAATGCTTGGGTCTAATGAGAATAAGGATGGAGATCAACTTATCCATGTCAGAGGGAGTTTAGGATCAATTCTGCTTGTTTTTCTGGCAGACAATAGGTTTCAAAGTAATTCTTACCGCCCTGAGAGACCTTTTTTCGGTATTCAGGGTTTTTCATAGCAAAGGTGATCACCTCGGAAAATTCAGCAACGTCTTGAATGTAGTGCATGTGGTTGCCATGCTCTGGAGAGATAGGGAGATCAATTTTAAAGGGAAATCCGATAACAAAACATCCATAATTCCAATACTCGGCCAGCCTCCAACTGACGGCATCCAGTACTGCCGGATTACTGAAGCCAATGACCGACTTTGCGGATTTCTGCGCAAATTCTTCTGGAGTATATCTCTTGTCCATCACAGATGGAGGGAGACCACACAGATCTCCGTCATTCCTCGGATTCATTCCTCCTTCAAACTGAATATTGGGATTTGCCTGACAAGCCTGAATAAAAGCTGCTCTTACCTGATTGGCCCAAGGCTCTTTTTTCCAAATACTCCCTGCAAAAAAAACATAGTTGCCTTCCAGACTCTTTCTGGGATAATTGACGAAACCCGGTCTTCGGTACAAAATGTACCACTGCCTAAAAAGCTCTTTGATACCGATATCTCCGGCTGCAGATTTGAAAAGCATGAAATAATTCCAAGCAAAGTCTATTGAATAATGCGGGAAAATCGATCTGACTTTCAGCCAATTATACTCCTCATGAGATTTTAGTTTGTTTGTAGCAAAGTATAGGTCACATAGCTCATACGATTTTTTATCCACTCCTATCGGATCGTCGTTTTCGATGACCAGAACTTTCCCCATCACTTCCAAAACCAGAAAAGGCTTGTTGTTCAGATGAGAAAACTCCTTTTGAGGAGTATAGCGAAGCTTCGCAACTCGATGGAATCCCAGCAAGAAATACGAACTATAGTAATTAGGAACGTTTAGAATATTGACTTGGAGCATTTGAATCAGGGGGTCTGGTTATCGGATTAATTTTCCTCAATAAGCTTCTGCATCTCCAGGGCGAGATTCATAATCATGCCTTGGGACTGATAATGGTCAAGCCATACCCGGCGACAGGATCTTTGAAGCAAAATTAGTTCTTGGGTGGTTTTACCCTCCACAAAATCCTTCAGTATCCTATCCAATTGAAATCTGGAAGAATAGGGCACTTTGATATAAAAGTCCCTAAAATCCATGTGGTCCACAAAAGGCACTGAGGAATCTGTATCGATTAGGACGGGGATTCTCCCCATGGCCAAGGTTTGATAAAAGCGGACAGAGTAGTTACCCATACCACGAAGGCAAACGGTAAATAGATTGGCTCGGATATTTTTATAAAACTCCCTTTCTACAGTCTTCTTTTCTCCCTCTGACTGAGCCCCTCCCCGATATTTGGACCTTAAAATAAAATCTGTGGTGATCAATTCCGATTTTTCCAACCTGGTGAGAAGTCTCGATCTTTCGTATGCAGGAAGGAATAAAGGAATTCGCTGGTAAGGGATTTTCCTTTTCGCCCTTTGGTGCCGAAGCTGTTGAATAAGCAAAAAATCCTTGATTGTCTTCAATATATTTCCGGTAGCCTGACCACAGAATCCTACACTAGCCTTCCCCTGATTGGAAATCGGGTCGATTTCTCCTTGAAAATAGTGGATTATGGGATCAAAGGGTAATACAGCAGGCAATTCGATTTGGTACTTTTTAGATCTGTAGCTTCCCGGAGTAAACAAATAATACCTTTCGACTGGGGGATCAAGGAGCAAATCAGAATTGGAAAACAAACCAAGGGGCTTTTTCAAGCGCTGTGCTAATTGACCGCAGGACTTGAGATAATCCACTCCAACGGCATTTGAAAGTCCGGTTATAAAAATGGGGATGAGTACCCATTCCGCCTCATTCGGATCCGAGACTTGAACGAAATTTGGCTCTGCTTGCGATGAAAGTAGAAGGTTTCCACTTTCTCCCCATACAGCCAACTCAATGAGAAGGCGGTTGCCCGGGGGAAAAGCCGGGAAAAACACTTTAACTTTTTGACTCATCTCGACTCAAAAGTAGCCTTGTACCAAAGTGAAAGAAAAAACAGCTGCCTTACCATGCCGTAGTTGGTAATTCCGTCCTTTCTGAAATCATGGATAATCTGAGAAATCCGGAGCTTTTCAAATGTCTCAAACTGAAATAAGGGGCTCAGGTGCATTTGCTCAAAGTGGCTTTTAAACTCAGGCTGCTTGAGAAAATAGTCATTCCAGGGTACAGACAGTCCGATTTTTGGGTGCTTGGTAATGTAATCCGGCAAATGCCTACCGATTGAGTCAAACAGCAGTCTTTTCCCTTTGCCATCGGTACTAAACCAAGAATCTGAAAGACTTGCCACTCCTACCACGAGATTTGGATCCAAAAATGGGTCTCTGCATTCGATCGAAGCACCCATAGTAGTTCGGTCGTTTCGGTCATTGAGGGTGTAGAGATGTGTATGTTGCTCGAGGTAGAGGAGCTGTCGGAGTCGGTTGCCGGGATAGAGCGACTTGGCTTCTTCCAATACTTGTCTTCTGAAAGGGATTTCCAACTCACCATTTATTCCACCAAACCGATTCAGGTCATGAAGAAAATTCTCGTTGCTATTGGACATCATCTGAAACTCCTCCCCTCCTTCAGCCAGGTAGCGCTTCATTTTTTTCATCCGATCCTGCTTGAGATATCGCTCTGGCACATATTTCAATCCCTGGAGGAGTTGATATCTCCATGCCTTGTCGTGGACTTTGTAACGGACATAGCCACCCAACACCTCGTCTGCACCTTCCCCACTGAGTAGGACACTTACTTTTTCCTTTGCTTTTCTTGAAATCCCCAGGATATGGCCGTCCTGCAAATGCATCAGGGGTTCATCGTGATTGTATATGGCTTCCTGGACCAGTCCCATCAACTCTTCGCCCCTAAACTCATGTGTATAAAAGTCCACACCCAAACTTTCCGAAAATTTGCGAGCCACAGCAGACTCATCATGCTGATAGTTTGAAAACGAGATATTCCAGGAACTAAGCCCGCCAAATCCCTGCGATGCCTGACTGAAAAGTACTGAACTCGAATCCAAACCTCCGCTCAACAACGTACCGACCGGCACATCCGAAATCATCCTGTAGCGGATGGATTGGTGAAATGTTTCCTCAAACCACTGCAAGGGATTGGTGATGTTGGAATGTGAAAGTGCTGCGTCTTTCAAAGAGAACCAACGCTGGGTTTCCAGAATTTCTCCTGATCGGGAGAGCCTCATCCAATGGCCTGGAAGCAGTCGCTTCACCCCGTGGAAAACCGTGTTTTCGCCGGAAACATAGCGGTAAAACAAGAGTTCATTGAGTACATCCTCGTTTATCCGCTTATCAAAGCCACTTGCAAATAGGGCTTTGAGTTCAGACCCAAAAGTGAATTTCCCGGAATCCTGAGCATAAAACAGGGGTTTGACACCAAATCTGTCACGGGCTAAAATAAGCTCGCCTGTCGATCGATCCCAAAAAGAAAAAGCAAAGAACCCATTCAGCCGGGTAAGAACTCCTATGCCATATTCGATGAGCAAATAGAGCAACACTTCCGTATCGGAATGCGAGCGGAAGTGATATCCTTTGGAGCTAAGCTCCGCCGTGAATTCCTGAAAATTGAATATTTCTCCGTTGAAAACCAGCACAAATCTGCCATCAGAGGACAGGTAAGGCTGATTACCCGCCTCGGTCAAGTCCAAAATCGACAACCTGCGATGGATAAAACCAACATTTTGGTCCAAAAACTTACCCGATGCATCGGGACCCCGGTGCAAGATGCTATCCCCAATCCTGTCCAGCACCTGATCTGTTGCCAATTGGGCGTTTTTATATACAATTCCGGCTATTCCGCACATGTTCCGTGAATTTCTTTAGTAGGTAGTTTAATCCAGGTGGGAAACAAAATCCCTTAATTTCCCCGCCTGCTGGCGGAAATCGTGGTTTTCGACCAACTCTATTTCGATATCCGAGAAATATTTCCCGGCTTCGGTCAGCACCAGAGATTTAAGAGGCTCAGTCACAGGTTCCTTGACCCATATCTCAAGTTTGCCTTTGGCATATTGGTGTGCCTGAAAATCTACCGTCCTGTTTTCGTTAAAGTAGATGTTTTTGAAAATGTAGTACAGGGTGAGACTTGGATAGATAAAGCTTTCCCCGAAGATTTTCTTACCAATCCTTCCGGTCACCTCCCTGATTACCGGGGCTTCCATGCCACAGCTGCACCGAAAAGAATCCGGTGCCAATTCGATCTGGTCACCGAGTTTGTATCGGATAGAAGGAAAGGAAAAACTCTGGAGGTTAGTGACCAGAATCCCACCGTCTTCGGGATCTTGCTCTACATAGACCCCCTCCATGTTGATATGCATGCTTCCGTGGGGACATTCAAAGGCAATAATGCCCGATTCGGTGGAACCGTATTCGTTGGCAATGGACATTCCATAAACTTGGCGTGCAATGTCCTGGTAGTGTGGAAAAACTTTCTCTGAGGTTCCTTTAACCAATTTGAGGGTATCAAACCTTGGCTTTTTTTCAGCTATCAAGTTGGCCAACTCATATATCATGGAGCTGTATCCTTCGATGATTTTGACCTTTTGAAGCTTTGGGAGCAGTTTCCGTAGTTTTTCGGGATCATAGTCAAAAAGCCGGAACCGATTGACCATAAAATCCATCAAATGAAGTTTGAGGCGCTTAATCGGTGCGGTATTATAGCCCCAGAAATACAGTTTCCGGTCCCAAGGATTGGCTCCGAACCAGCTATATCCTCTCCAGATGGACGCTCTGTTGAAGGAGTCCCAGGATTCATCGCGATGAAAAGTCAGAATCTCTCCGGAAGTGCCGGATGTCTCTACAAAAAACCGCTTTTGAAATAGGTAGGCAGGGGTATGTATTTCCGTATTGGATTGAATTAAATCCCGCTTTTGGACCGGGGCCAGAGATTGAAATGCTTCCAGAGACCAAGACTTGATGGGATCAAAGCCTTCCTCTTGAAACTTCTGCCGATAAAAAGGGCTATGAAGAAAGGCAAACTTGCAAATCGCCCTTAGCCTTTCCTGATTCAGCTCCTTCAGCTTGGCCAAAGGAAGTTCTTCTGTAGCTTTCAGGTCAGTGAAATGCCCGAAGATGGAAGGATTTCGCCTTTTAGCTCCTCTGAAAAACAGCCAGCGATGAAAAGAAGTCATTAAGGAGTCCGGATCAATTTTGAAAAATTTCCAGGTATTTGGACCAAATCTTGGCCATGTTTTTTTTCAAATCAACCTGATCTTCGATGAATTTCCGATTTTCGAGGATGGCATTTTGAAAAGTTTCCTGGTTTTCAAGAAAATTTCTGATCGCATCTGCAAGTTGCTTTGGAGCATTTACTTCCACCAATAAGCCATTTTCTCCATTTCGGATAAAAGCCCTGGTTCCGGGCAAGTCGGTAACTATCGGAAAACATCCGCTCGCCATGGCTTCAAAAAGCGAGGCTGAAACACCTTCAGTTTCTGGAACGGAAATATAAATTGCGGCCAATTTCAGATACTCGGGCAATTCAAGGTTGGAGATCTTACCGGTAAATCTGACTTGGTCAGCAATCCCCAAGGCCTTGGTTTTAGATACCAAAGCGTCTTTTAATGCCCCATCCCCTACCACTACCAATTTCAGGTAAACCTGATCCTTTCGGAGTAACGCCAGTGTATCCAAAATATCGGCATGATGATAGACTTCCGTCAAGCTGCGGGTGACTATCGCCTGAGATGGAGTTTTGGAAATCCATCTTTGGTAGGATTCCAGGTCGATTCCCTTTGGCAGGATCATGATTTTAGCAGGGTCTGCGTTGGAGGAAAGCATAGCTGGAACCATTACCTCTCCCCAGGCATGAATCAAGTCCGCTTTTTGGTAGACCAGTTTTTGAAGAAACCGCTTGTAGCTCCCAGAAAAGCCCGATTCGGGCCAGGCATCTGTAATTCCCTGCTGTGCGATAATCCGTTTTTTTGCTTTGACAAAAAGGGAAAAAAAACCATAGCTGGTGGCTCTCTCAGCCAAAACCAAATCGTAAGATTTAAAAAAATTAGTCATGAGGATATTAAGGCCAAATCTCATGAAATTAAAGATTCTTCCTAGGCGAGTGGAGGTTGATTTCACCTCCATTGTTTGGATTTTTAGGCCAGATTCACGCTCTATTCCTTTGATCCAGGTCTGTGCATCTGCCCGGTATGTTTCCCCAAGAAAAAGTATGGATTGGGGTTTTCTCATTTCTTAAGGATGTCCAAATCCAGTTTGCCGATGACTGGCCGGGGATTCCAAGAGATTTCGGTTCTGGCTTTTGCATCGTCGAAAGTGAGCGATTCTCCAAGTTTGGAAATTCGGTAGCTGTTAATTGGGAAGCCGGGAATCCGATCCCCCAGAAAAGTGGCCAATTTCAAAATCCAGAAAGGGATGGTTTTGATTTTTTTGCCAAAAAAGTCTGCAAGGTAATCTTCCAATTCTCCGATTTTGGGATGATGCCCATCGGTAAGATTATATACTCCGGACTTGTCCAAAAGAGTAGGAAGCAAAGTAGCTACATCTTCAGCCAGAACCATGGATTTTCTGGCCTCAGCCTTTCCTATTCTCCGGTAATATCCTCTTTGAATGCCTCTGATCATTGCGCCGAGATTTCCTGGGGTACCATTTGCTCCAGCCACCAAGGGCAAGCGTAGGATAGTCAGATTGACCTGCTTTTGTTTTGCCCAGGCCTGTAAAAGCATTTCGGCCTCGTATTTACTTTTGGCATAGGGAGTTTGAGGAATGGGTTCGACATTTTCATCAATCAATTCGCCTTTTTCCAATCCATAGATAGCCACCGTACTGATATAAATGAAGGCTTTCGGCAACTCAATTCCCGAATCCAGGGCTTTGAGCAGGTTTTGGGTTCCAAAAAGGTTTACCAGGTAAAACTCCCTTTCTTCTTCCGGAGATTTCGGAACTCTATGGGCCAATCCAGCATTATGAATTACCATGTCCACTCTGGGCAGCGTAGGAATAGCAATTTCTATTGCACAGGAGATTTTGTTGGCCTTGCTCCTGCCCAAAGTAATTACCTCCCCGGGAAGGGCCTTTTTGAGATATGTTCCTAAGAAACCGTTGGCGCCAGTCAGCAGAATTCTCAAGCTTTCAGGGCAGTTAAGGCCTGCAGGTAGGTATTTGACAGCAGGGTTCGGTTGAATTCTGTTTCGGCAAGTTTTCTGGCATTCCCCCCCATTTCTCTGGCCAAATCAGGATTCTCAGCCAACAGGCGGATGGCTTCCGAAAAATCAGCCGGTTGGGTAGGATCCACGTTGATGCCACACTGGGATTTGATTACCAATTGGGCTATCCATCCCCGGGTAGATTGGATGATGGGGACTCCAGCGGCAAACGAATCAAACATTTTATTGGGAGAATTGGTATGAAGAACCGGCAGATCCTGAAAGGTTACAAAACTTGCACGGGCCAGAACAAACCATTTAACCACCTCTGTTTTTGGTATCAGACCGAGAAACCAAACTTTTTGTTCCAAGCTGTTTTCTTCCCGAAGTTTTTCCAAATGGGCCCGCTCAGCCCCATCTCCTATAAAAACCAGATTGAATTCAAGGTTTTTGACGCGCTTTGCACCTTCGATAATCTGGCTACAGTCATCCATCAATCCCAAAGATCCTGCATAAATAAACAAGGGAAGTGCAGGGTCAAACCCATCTGGAAAGACTGGCAAGGTTGTGTCAACACCAAAAAGATCTACATCCGAGGAGTTGGGAATTACCAAAGCGGGAGCCTCCGGATGGACATCCAACACTCCTGAAGCCATACCTGAGGAACATGCTACTATAAGGTCGGAGTTTCGGTATATTAACTTTTCAAAGCCCAGGGCTATCTTTTGGGCGAGTTGGTGGTTTAATTTCCCAAGTTCAATACCGCCTTTTGGCCAAAGATCCCTGACCTCAAAAACCAGTTTTTTCCTTCTGAACCATTTCGAGATCAGACCCGGAATGGCCGTTGTGATTGGTCCAGAGCTCGAAAGCACCAGATCATGCGGTTCGGTCAAAGCAAAATAAACAGAGACCACACTGAAGCGGAAGGCATTCCAGGCCCTTTTGAGAAAAGAATCCTTATTGGAATCCGGAGAATTAATGATGATGAGATTCACTCCTTCTATTTGGCTTCTGGAGATGAATCCTTCCCCACGGATATCTGATTTGTAATAGGGTGAAGTCACGACAGTCACCCGGTGGCCAACCTTGACCCATCGCCGGGTAAACTCGTAATACCGGGTACTCCAGCCTCCTTTGGGTGTGCCAAAATATTGATAAAAGATTAGGATGTTCATTCCAGAGAAGCTCCCCAATCTCCTTAAAGCTTGATCAGGGTTTGGTTGATTTCGGCTTTTTTCAAGGACTTCTTATTAACAGCAGATACTCGAACAAGAACCATACTCAAGCCGATGGTAAGCGGAGACACAAATGTTCGCATGGCAGCATGAAAGCTTGTAAAAACCCCAATTGCAAACAAAGCACAAACAATTGCAACTACAGATGGGTCGGGATTGGATCTGGGCAGTTTAAACCCCAAATAAATCAAAATACCGAAATAGGTTAAGCCCAAAATTCCTTGGTCTGCCAATAATCTGCTAAACTCAATGTGGGCAACTACACCACCCATCTTTTCTCTCAAATATTTGGATGCTCCAACTCCGACACCTACAAGTGGATTTTCCAGCCATAAATCCATGTCACCCATCAAAATATCCAACCTGCCCGAAGTGATGACATTGAGATCTTTCTGTTTATTCCCCGCCATAGTACCGGTAGTTTCCCCTTGGTACCTTAAGAAAAGCATCCCGCCCGTAAGGGAATTAACCAGAAAAAAAACACCTGCTACCAAACTGATAGCAGGCAAAAGGTAATTTCCAATACGAGGAAGTTGAAATCTCCTAATTTGGTATTCGGAGACTTTTTTCAATAAAATTGTCAAAATTATGATCCCTACAAATCCCGTAACCATGCCTCCTCTGGAAAATGTAAGGAGTCCTTGGAGTATAAAAATTACAAGCATCAGGGTATCGACTATTCTTGATCCGGAAAATTTCCAGCGATTGATCCAAAAAATATAAAGCAAGAAGGAAGCAAGTCCCAATCCAGTAGATACCTGATTTGAACCAAATCCACCACTGGTTGCAATATTGGCTCCCAATCCGAACTCTACATCACTCAAATCCGGCGCTTTGAAAAAGGAATGACACAAGACAGCAATTAAAGGAAGAATTAAAATCCCAATTATTTTCTTAAATAGGGTTTTGGACATTGATTTTGACGAAAAAAGCATAACTGCCAAAGCCACATTCAGGGGTCCCATAAAATTAAAAATGAGATCCTGACGATTGACCATACCAGACTTATCAATAAGCAATCCAGGTATAAGGCAAAATACCATCCATACGGCGGACATTTTTTTGATCTTATATTTTGCAATTCCAATTACAGTCAGGAAAAAAAACAAGTACTTACCCATCTCATAAGGGATAAAAGGGGAGGTACCACTCATCCTTGCCAACAACTCAAATGACACATGATAGGCCACCATAGCTATATAAACACCTAGAGGGACATTTGATTTCAAAGTGACCCAAAGGGAAGAAAATAAAGAAAGGTAAAACCAAGCAATGACTGGAATTGGGCTCAATAAGGAAGCTATCCCTAGAAGGGCATGAAATGAAATCCAAAAAAAAGTGGTCCTATACCCCAGAATATATTTAATCACCCGATGCGTCCGTTGTGTTACCTCTAAAAATTTCCCAATACTCAGACAAAAATTTATCTTTTCCGAAGCTTGCCTCCACTTTGTCTTTCAAGTTTTTTCCCATCTGAAGTGAAGACTGATATTCTTTCAGGATTATCTCCATCGCATTTGCCAAAGATTCAGGAGAGGATTTGGGGACCAATATTCCCAGTTCAGGACTAGCAATCACCTTTGCACAATCTCCTACATCAGTACATACAACCGGAAGCTCTGCCAAGCCATATTCCAATAATGCAACAGGCAAGCCTTCAGACACCGAACTCAAGATTCCCACGTGGGATTTGGCTAAAAGTTGCTCTACCTGGCCGCTAGGTCCCTGGATTTCAACCCACTGCTCCAACTGGTTGCTCTTTATTTCCTCCGCAATTCGATTGACCCAGGCCTCGTCCACATGTACTCCGACCATAATCAGTTTGAAATCCATTCCCTTGCCGGCAAGTATTTTTACAGCACGGACTAAAGTGATTTGATCCTTTTGTGGTCTAAAATTTGCCAGATTCAAAAACGTAAACTGACTAAATTTTTTATCCGGAAAAAGTTGCAGCCAAGGAAAATTACCGATATATCGAATATCAGAAGACCGGTATGGAAAAATATCTTTCCAATATTTTTCCAATTTGGAATTGACTACAACAATTTTGTCTATCCATTTGGAAAGCAGGACCATCTCTTTTCTTGGGAATTGATCCAGTTGGTCACTCAGACCAAAGTGATCGTGCCACACCAATAAAAACCGTCCTAAAAACACCTTAATCGCCACGGCCCAATAAATAGACGTGCTATGTGCATGAAAGATGGTTGGTTTATGGGCAATAATCAATTTGGCCAATCTCAAGAATGCGAATACATCGTAAAACGCTTTCTTATTTAATTGATGGACTTGTACTCCTTTTGGAATATGGGATTCCAAACCTCCGCCTCCACGTGAAATAATCAGGTGACTTTCCCAGCCCTTTTCTTCCATCACCGCGGCCATGTTGACACTCATCCGCTCTGTGCCACCCATGGACAAAGTGTCGACCATTTGGAAAAAAACCTGTTTTCTCAATTTATCAGGATTTTTTGTACTTCCGATTCAAACTTTTCCAGAGTATAGTCCCTGGACCATTGCATAGCGAGGTCTGCTTTGCGTTGGTGTTCTTCGGGATTTTCCAAATAATACAATACTCTCTCTGCCAAATCATTTGGGTTCTTTGCTACCAAATCTCCCCGCCTTCCCTCACCGATCATCTGAGGGACACAGGAAACACGGGTTGTCAATGGTAGACACCCCCAAAACATTGCCTCTGCCACAGCTTTTGGCCAACCTTCAGTCTCAGAGGCAAAAAGCAAAAAGTGGCTTTGGGTATAAGCAGTTTTCAATTGTTGTGCATTGACGTTGCCATGTAAGAAAATGTGCTGTTCCAGTCGGTTGTCCCGGATAAATTCTTCCAATTTGCCCCGCTCCTCCCCCTCTCCATAAAGATGCAATTGGGCTTTTGCACCATTCTTCAGAATTATTTTTAAGGCCTGACAGCTGATCAGTGGGTTTTTACCTGGGTGAAGGCTCCCGACGTAGATTAGCTGGAGAGGGATATTCAGCGAACGTACTGCGACGTCGACTTTTTCAGACTCGGTATATGAGGCCGTGAAAAAATTGAGGAGGTTTTTATGTTTTTTGCTCCAATTTCCATAGACCAGCACTTTCATATTTCGGGTCCAAAATTCATTGGCCAAGATCGACCGTTGCCACCGGTAAGTCAGGGGCTGGGGACTATTGGGATCCCAATTACCTGCATACTTCGCAGACTTTTTCTTTTTTGGAAAAAAAATCTGAACGAAACATCCGATCAAGCCCATGTTTCCAGGGCAGCGAAGGTGAATATGGTCTGCCTGGGCCATATGAACAAAAGTCCTGCTTAAAATCAAAGGAACTTGAACCAAAAGCCGCAATCTGGAACCAAAGGACAGGGTATCAAATTCAGGAACTTCGATCACCTTCATTTGAGGGTGGATATAAGCCAAATCAATCGGATCAGGAGGAAGATCAGTGACCTTAGGAGCCAAAACAACTACCTCCTCCACATACTTTAGCCATAGGTTCATCTCTCTCACATAAGGTCCATAGGCAAAAAACTGATTTCCAACCTGCTTATGAACTACATGAGAAACAATCAAAAATCTCATCTCGCAGATATCAGGTTTTTGATTTTTCTGTAAAACTCCAGATTTTGATTTAGGATGTTAGTGATGTTAAACTTTTCATTAACATTTTGCCGGCCTGCTTCAGCTCTTTTTTCCATTTCTTCTCTGTTGGAAAAAACCTCGATGATTTTGGCAGCGATATCCTTGGGATCGTGAGGATTGCAAAGCCATCCCGAAACCCCATGTTCTATCACCTCGGGACCTGGCCCTACGGTGGTGTAAATTACTGCCCTGTTCATCGCCATAGCTTCAGGAGCTACCAAGCCGAGCGTTTCAATATGGGAAGGAAAAATACAACAATGGGCTTTGGCATAGATTGCGGAAAGGTCTTTCTGCTCTACCGAACCATGAAAAATTATATGGGATTGGAGACTGGCAGGGATCTGGGCTTTTAATTTCTCCAAATAGGATCCTCCTGCAGCATCTTTCCAGTCTCTCCCATAGGCATGCAGTCTGGCTTGAGGAAATTTGACAACAACCTCCTCCATAGCCTGACAAAGTTGGCGAATTCCCTTTTTTTCAATGATTGTTCCGGCAAAAACAAGCCGAAAAGCCTCAATTACCGAAAAATCAGCTCCAACAAAGGCCTCCAGATTGATCGGATACATAATCACTTCAACAGGCTTTGAATTGAGGGGGAGTAATTTAGCAGTATGTGTCACCACATAGTTCGATACGCCGATAAATCCATCTGCTTTCTTAAAAGAACGCTTTTCCTGATATCCTTTCCAAAGGTTGACGGGCCGACGTTCCCCTTCTGCGAAAAAATGGTGCCCTCCATGCAGCCGAATGACATAGGCGATGTCGGGTCTTTTGGAAATAAAGGCAAAACTAAGTTCAGAACCTTCCACCACGTCGATCGGTGACTCCTGATGGATATGCTCTATTTCCCGATCTACAGCACTGTAATTATGATACCATGCCAAACCTTTTCGGGTAGAAAACGGGGTATAAATAATCCGCACCCCATCCCTTACTACCTCTTCTCTATCAGAGTAGGTTCCGTTGATTACGGTAACTCGATGCCCTGCCTTGGCCAGGGCAGGACAAATTACTTTCAAAAAACTTCCGATTCCTCCATGAGAGTGCCCCGGTTTAGGGTATTCATTGGTCAGGTAACAAATATGCATTTCTTAATTTGTTCTTTGAGAAAGTGAAAGCAATGCCTCTGCCACTCTTTGTGCAGATGAGAGGTCTTGGTCAGGCTCCACAATCTTAGAAAACCAAAGTTTCCGGTCTGGAGCAACGGAGTCGGGATTTTCCATTGCCCTTCTAACTTGAGTTAAGATTTGGGGGGCACTATCGATATATCCAACAGCTTTCCAATTTCCCATAGATCGAAAATGCTGAAATTCAAAAATTGTCTTGACACTCCATTCTGAATCCTGATCCTGATGATCATATCGTAGGTAGAGGCCCACATTGCCGAAGGTAGAAAAATCCAAGGCCATCGTGGAACCCATGTTGATTACCACTTTACAGTGGAAAGCCAAATTCACCAAAAGTTGAATATCTTCCATTAAGGGAAAATAGTTACCCCAATGGCTTCCTGTGACCCAAAGTGGCTCCAAAAGCTTGATTTCAGGAAATTCACTGAGAACTTTGGAAAATCTGCCGACACTTTCGACAGGAACAGGTCTGAAAATCAACTGAATGTCATTCTGATCACCTAAGGCCTGGGCCACATCTCTCAGGTATTTGGGATCATGAGGGGAAGTGATGGTATCACAGCCGGAGAAACAAACCCATTCCCGAGTCAAGTCCAGCTGGTATTTTGCTGCAAATTCCTCCCGGCTTAATATGATTCCTTTTTGAAAATAGAAGTCAAACTGTGGAGAACCGGAGATTACTATTTGTGAGGATGGAATCTCAGGGTAATACGTCTGAAGTTCAGACTTCATGTATTCGCTCCAAACAAGGTACTGATTGACCCGGAATGGCAGCCGTCCCTTAGGAAGGTTGTCCCATGAAAAAATAGCCGTGGAGGTAGGAATACCTATGGCTTTAGCTGCCTCAATCGCTGTGGTAACAGAATATACGCGCTGATGGGTACAAAACAACACGTCAGGTTTGATTCTGGATAGGAAAGTCTTCGCTTCTTTGAATTCTCTGGTGTCCTTAAGCAGCTTATACCCAAGAGCCTCTATCGTGGCTACAGAAGAATAGGAACTCAGAAAATTCCCTAAGGTCTGAGCCCCAAGATTAAGGAATTTTCCTTTCTTGGAAGTGGCAGCTCCCGACCAATTGGTGAGGATTGTTGGATTCCCCTGGTTTTTGGCATTGAGCCTGATTCGGCCAAATCGAGCGGATTCACGAAACAACTGAGCCCCGATACTGTCAGATTTATGTACAAATGGATACTTCTCAAAATTTAGTCCAAGCCGTCTTTCGGTAATTTCGATCAACTCTTTATCGAGGCTATGCCAGAGAATGATTTTATGTCCTTGACGGACCAGAATTGGAATGACTTCAGAATACAAATAATTCCTGATACCCACTCCATCAGGAATCAAAAAACAAATCCTCATGAATTATTTATGTCAGATAAGTTGGAAATCAACTTCCCTCTTAAGATGAAATACCCGGAGCCAGATTTCGAGAACAAGGATCGAAAATAGGATCCTTGCCAAGCGCTGTCCCGGCACCTTTCGGAATTCTTTCAAAAGCTCCAATATCCCGGATTTGTTAAATCTGAAGTGTTCTTCGGATAGCCCCTCCAGCAGGTATTGCTCGAGGATAAGTCCCCAAGAGCCTGTCAGATAGTTCAAATAAGGAATCGAAAAACCCTTTTTGGAGCCTTGGTGTTCTTTTCCGGCAAATTCTTTATACAGCGACCTCGTGATCTCTTTGTCTATTCCATTAGGGGACAAGGAATCCATATCAGCCGAGAAAGCCAAATCCACCAATTTATGATCCAAAAATGGTGCTCGGACTTCCAGTGAACTGTACATGGCAGCGGAGTCCACTTTGAGCAAAAAATCTCCAGGCAACCTAGTCAATGCATCCACCCCAAAGGAAAGTTTTTCGGGATTCTCAGAATATTCCGGGAGAAGCTGGATTGAGACCTTTCTCACCTGCTCCAAAGGCGATGAATCTCTAAATACTCTTGAGAAAGTACCTGTTAGGTTATTCTTAAAATAATAGCCATTCCAACCAGCTAGCTTAAATCTGTTTTTGTCACTCAGGTATTTTTCGCTGAAACGCGGCGGAAACAGGGAAAATCCGTCCAAAATCCACTTACCAAACGGAATTGGATTTTGTCCGAATTTTTTGAAAAGATTTGGCTTGTTGTATGATCCAAAAACCTCATCTCCAGCATCTCCCGAAAGCATGACTTTGGTATGGGAGGCTACGGATTTGGTAACCAAATGGGTAGGAATCAGCGAAGCATCCGCAAGCGGCTGCATGTGCTTCAATAGCTGGGAAAGGACTTCCAAAGATCCTGGGTTGGCCGTGATCACCTCTTGTCTGATTGCCAGTTTTTTGGCAAATCGAGAGGCATCCCTCGCTTCATCGGTGACCTTCTCCCCTGTGGACATCGTTATGGCCAGAATATCCGGCTTGATTTCTTTTGAAATGGCCGTGATCAACGAGGAATCAATACCCGATGACAGAAAAGTAGCCACCGGTACGTCTGCGTGGAGTTCCTTTTCTACAATTTCAAAAAGCTCTTCCCTGACTTGAGATCTGAGAGCCTCAAATCCAGGCTTGCGGTCTGTCTTTTTTTGAAAATCGTAATACTTCATCCATTCCAAATTCCCATTCCTGACCAACAATTGATTGGCTGGCTGGAAAACTTGAATTTCATTGTAGATCGTATGATGGAGATTGATGTACATATTCTCCAACAAATCCACCACAGCCTCCTGATTAAGTGTCAATGGACCAGGGAAAAGCTGCCGAAGTGCATTCAACTCGGAGGCAAAATAAAATGCATCTTCCGTTTGGATGAAATAGAAGGGCTTTTCACCAAAGCGGTCTCTCGCTGCAAAAACCTCTTCACTAGCTTCGTCATAGATGACAAAAGCAAACATTCCAACCAAATGCTTGGTCAATTCCTTCCCGAACTCCCGATAAGCCACCAGTAAAACTTCCGTATCCGAAGTAGTTTGGAAAGTATAGCCTTTGTGTTCCAAAAGCTTTTTTAGGGATTGATAGTTGTAAATTTCCCCGTTGAACACGATGGAGAGCCTCAAATCCTTCCTGTGAAAAGGCTGATTTGCGGCGGTGGATAGATCAATGATGGAGAGGCGGTTGTGTCCAAATGCGACCAAGTGGTCGCTCCAAGAAGACCTGGCATCAGGTCCTCGATGAGCTTGGGCAAGAAGCGCCTTTTGAAGTCTTGCCAAATCTGCCTCCCCTACACTTCCTGCCAGTTTAATTACTCCCGCAATCCCGCACATAATTCAAGAAGTGACAGCCTCCAGGTACCTGGCTTCCCAAGCCTGGATACTGTGGAATGATCGCAGAAAAGTTGGATCAGGGCAAAACGCTTCATTTTGGTCCCAAGCACTTTCGAAAGCCGTTTCCCATGATTCGATTACATTGGGCAAGGGAACCAGATGGCTGCCCGGCAATCCTGAAAGAACTTCGGGGATACCGCCATTTTTCGAGGCAATCACCTGATTTCCACATTTGGCAGCCTCAATCATGGTCAGCCCAAAGCCTTCTTTCCAAAGCGAGGTAAAGCAGTAAAAATCACCAGCCTGCAGGTAATTTGGCAATTCGGAATTGGGAACCTTCCCGATTGCCTTCCACCGATCGTCCGGCAGTTGCAGGTCCGGTGCGTTGCCGATAATCAAGACCCTAAGATTGGAATGCCTGTCCAGCAGTTTTTTTCCCAGTTCCATAAAGAGCTTAAGGCCTTTTTTGGGTCTCGGATTGGATACCCAAAGCAGGATTTTTTCACCTTCCCGGAATCCCAATTCCGCCTTTCTCCTGCTTTTTTGATCCGAAGAAAGCGGAAAAAAAACACGGCTGTCGGTACCATTCCCTACAATCTTGCAAACAGGAGCAAAGACGTCATTGCGGGCCAAGGTATCCAAATACCCGGATTCTGTAAGAAAAAAAACACGGTCTACCTGTTGTCCCCAAGTGTCAGGCAAGAAAAAGGAATGCCCATGGTAGGAAAAATCCAAGCGAGTTTTGCTTGGCCCATGCTGATATTTCCAATGAGCCATGGCCTCCAACAGGGCCAGATCATCCAAGACAACCAAGTGTATGGATTGATGCGATCGACAGAGGCGATCGAGTGCTTTGAAATATTCTCCCGCAGTAGTTTGGGCTGAGGATTTCCCCAGGAATTTCAGCAAAAACCTAGGCTTTGATTTGACCTTTTTGCAAAAAACAAATCGGTCACCAGGAGAATCGGTAGGTGAAAAAACGAAGTCAAAAAGCCCCGGATGGCTTTTTAAAAGCATGCTGATCCGATTGGTCCAGCTTCCTATTTTTTTGCTGGGCAAGCCAGTGTTGGAAATCAATACTCTGACCAAACGAGACAATTAAAACTCCTGTAGTTCTACCATTCTTTTAAACTGGGAATTATGGGAAACCAATTTTTCGAAGGAGCCAGATTGGACAATTCTACCCTTTTCCATCAGCGAAATTACGTCGCATTTGCGGATGGTGCTGAGGCGGTGGGCAATGATCACCATGGTAAATTTACCCATCAACATGTCAATATTGTCCTGGATGAGGCGTTCGGTTTCAGAATCCAGGGCAGAAGTTGCCTCGTCAAAAATCAAAACATCCACATCTTTGAACAATTCCCTGGCGATGGAGATCCTTTGTTTTTGTCCTCCGCTTACGAGCAACCCATTGTCTCCAAGTTTGGTGTTTTCCCTGTCGGGCAGGGAATCCATGAATTCCGCAATGTTGGCCAATTGAACCGCATTTTGGAAACGTTCCAGATTTTCCTGGGTCTGGGGTGCCCAAAGCGTCACGTTATTATAAATATTATCATTGAAAATCACCGGCTCCTGGGTGATGTATCCAAAGCGTTTTCGGTATTTATTCAAATCCAATTGGATGCGGTCTATTCCATTGACTAAAACTCGCCCGCTGGTAGGACTCATCAAGCCAATCAGTAGATTGACCAACGTGGTCTTCCCTGAACCACTTTCACCAACCAATGCGTAGGTTTTCAGTGGTTCGATTTCAAACACCACCTCTTTCAAAACATGAAAGCCATTGGGATAAACAAAGGAGACCTGATCCAGGGCCAATGGACCGATCTCAAGATACTGGTCCGAATGCTTGATCACTTCCCTGTTTTTGGAGAATTCTTCGATCAGGTTGACTGAAGCAATGACCCCTCCAATGTTGGAGACAAACCCCTGCCAACTTCCCTGCAGTGTCACGATGTAGTTCAATGCCCGGTACAAAAAAACCAAGCTAAGGACGATTGATGCCAGACTGCCGCCCAAAAATTGAACCTGAATGACGATAATCAAGGCCACAACCGAAAGGATGATGGGTTCACGGGCACTGTTCATGATCGAGCCGTAGATCCCTATTCTCCGTTGGTTGCTTTCGATCTGGTCAATTACGTTTTTGAGCTTCGATTTGTAGTCGTTGAAGTAATTGGTGGCCTTGAGGTATTTGAAATTATGGACCGCCTGAATCAGATACGACTGAAATGAGTTGCCAAGATTGGAAAGTCCGATGGATGCTTTTTCGGTGTTTTTAAACAAATATCGAAACAGAAAATTGGAGAGATACCCTCCTATCGAAACCAAAACGGCAAACTGATAATTGGACAAAAATGCCAGTCCGATGTATACCAGAAGCAAAATCGCATGCTGGAGACTGTTGAAATACGCAAGAAAACCATAGGTGAGTTTGACCGCTTCGGCAGAAAGGGTGTTTTGAATCCGGCCGGAATCCATGTTGAGGAATTGCCTGTAGTCCAGCTCGCTCAATCCGTCCACCATTTTGTATCGTATTCCCTTCACAAATTCATTTTGGAGTTTGACTTTATAATAACCATCAATGAAGCGGAACACTGATTTGACAAAAAACAGAAAAACCAAAAACACCAAGACGTTGGTGATGGTCAGTGAAAAGCCCAAACCCTGGATGAAATCAAGTAAAAACTCAAGCTCTCCCATCGACTGGGAGGATTGAAAATCCTGGCCTTCGGCGGCAATTTCGAAAAGCGGAATAAAAAGAGCCAGCCCAAAACCGTCCAATAACCCTACAAAAAGAGATAATAGAACAATGATGAACAACCTAGGCCCAATGAATCCATAAAAAAACCCAAAATGCCTGAAATATTTATCTATAAACTGATTGAGGAATTTCATCTATTGATCAAGCCCGATGCTTGAAAGCAAATTTTTTGAATTTATAATACAGATTGTATTTCCATGATTTGAAGGCACTGAAGGCAACCCGTTCATTATGTGTTCCATCTATGCCTTCATAGGATGGATAGACAGGCCAAAGGGTCAGCTCTCCCCCGTCCAGCAAATACACAAACAGGCTTTTCATAAAGGTATTTTCCATATAGACACCTTTCATTTCATCCAGATATCGATCTACCGCAGGGATAAAATAGGACAAAAAATAGTCCTTCGTCATCATCATCAGCCTGGAGTCTGCCCATCTCAAATTCCTGGTGGGATTGATGTAAACCTGGGCCTTGAAACCTCCGGTTCCATCCATCAGTTCCTCCATGTTTTTAATAATATACCTCCCGGTGATTTTTACCAAATAATCGACTGACTTCAAAAATCCGGAATTTTCAAGGGCATATTTCATTATTTCCACTTCGCCTTGGGATTTGCCCAAATGGCTCTTTTTTGTCAAAAAGCTGAGGTATTCGAGCTCGGGATACGTGGATTGAAGAGCAAGGATTTTTGGCGAGCGGGTATCCGAATTTTCTACAAAAACCACCCGAAAACCTTTGGATAAATAGAATTTTATTGCCTGGAAGTAATCTTCCTCTCTTTTGATCGGATCTATTCTCCCCACTTTTGACTCCTTATAATAAGGAACAATAGTCCCGCTTAGTAGCAAAACATAACCTTCTTTCATACAGTCAATAAAGAGCTAAGCATGGTCAATTCAGGATATTTGATCTTTCCGAATTCTCTCCTTTATAGACAAATATCAGGTTGTGATAAAAGTGAATCGAGGTAATATGGAGGTCAAAATAGGTCGGATGATAGGATTCCAACATGTATTCTTTGTGGTTCAGTCCATCCGCCAATGACTTGAAAAAGCCCATTATGGTTTCGGGATTATTTAAATTATGGCTATCCCCTTTGTATTTCGGCCAATAGGAAGTTTGGCAATCTTCCACAACATAAATTCCCCCCATTTTCAATTTTGGAAAAAGGTGCTTGAAAGTGGTCAATACATGCTCATTTTGGTGGCTGCCGTCATCGATGATGATGTCTAGGTCTCCGATTTGACCGACTACCTGATCCAAAAAAGGCAAATCTATCTGGCTTCCTTGAAATATTTTGATCCGGCTTTCCTGCAGTTTGCTTTTGTCAAAAATATCGATGGCGAAAATTCTCCCTCGACTAAAATATCTTTTCCACATTCTAAGGGATCCCGCTCCCTCATACGGGCTCTCATATCCCCCTACCCCGATTTCCAGCAGGTTTATCCCTTTTTTCCTTAGCGCCTGAAAATGCGTTCTGTAGTGTTGGGTATAAAAGTGAAGTCCCCATTTGTCCGTCTTGTAAAGTTTTGCCAAATAATTCAAATCTCCACCTTTACCTATTGATCTCCAATAGTTGATTGTGGAGATTAATTTTCTTCTATTCTCAAAAGTCTGACTTTCCAAAAAGTCCTTTGTAATCTTTTCGATTCCCATCAAGCTCTAGTTTTAAAAAAAGACCTCCCCTTTTTTATTTTATCATCATCATAATAACCGTAGCCATATCCGTAGGTGTATCCATACCCATAGGCAACTTTGCTGCCATCCACGCCATTGAACACTGCATAGAGGTTCTTCAGGCCCTTGTTGGACTTAAGGCCATTCAAGGCATCGACAAAATTTCTTTGTGAGTAATTTTGTCTGAAAACAAAAAGTGTAAGGTCCACGTAAGCCAAAAGGTCAAGGGTCTCGCTGACCAATCCCACCGGCGGAGTATCCAAAATGACCACATCGTATTCCTTTTTCATATCTATGATCATGGATTCAAACTGTTTGGTAAACAGAAGTTCTGCGGGATTGGGCGGAATGGGTCCCGAGAGAAGCACATCGAGATTCTCGTAGGCTGTCCCGTTGACAGCCGACCTCCAATCGGAAATCTGTCCGCTAAGATAGGTTGAGAGACCTTTTTCGTTGGTGATACCAAAATCCTGGAAAATCCTTGGCTTTCTCATATCACAACCTACCAAGATGGTCCGTTTTCCGGTCAGGGAATAAACCGACGCAAGATTCATGGCACAAAAAGTCTTTCCCTCACCTGAAATAGTGGAGGTCACCATCACCGTGAGCTGTTTGTCATTTGAATTGATAAACCTAATATTGGCTCGGAGCGATCGAAAACCTTCGGCAATTCCGGATTTCCCCTGCTCCAGCACCACCAAGTTGCTTTTCTTTTTGTTGTACAGAATGGTAGAAAGTAGTGGTATCTTTAGTTTTCGCTCCAAATAAGACACGTCCTCGACTTTGGTTCTTGTCAGTTCCCTGGCAAACACCAACAAAATCGGGACAAATATTCCCAAGAAAAAGCCAAGGGTATAATTCCTAAATGGAATCGGGCTTACCAGATATCCCCCTTCCGCAGGTTCAATGATCTTATTCTCTGCGGTATTGGAAGCCTTGGTGATGGCCGCTTCGGCCCTTTTTTCCATCAGGTAGTTGTAGATGTTTTCGTTGAGCGCAAATTGTCGCTGGATTCTGATCAAATTCTGCTCGGTTTCGGGCAAATCCCTGAAAGAGCCTTCGATTTCGGTGATTCGCTTTTGCAAATCCTGAATCAACAGGGCAGAATTGCTATCCACATTTTTCAATATTTCCTGAAGGGACCTATTCAAGTCCCTGATTTTGCTATTGGTTCCTTGAACCTGGGGAGCCTGTTCGGTCAAGGTGGCCAACTGCCTTGATTTTTCCACCTGCAAATCCATCAGATTGGAAATCAGGGAATTTAAAATAGGATCGTCAATGCCTATCCCCGAGGGTACTACCAAGTCACTATATTGCTCACGAACCAGGTAGTCTCCCAGACTTTTGTAATAACGTCTCTTAAACTCCTCCTGTCTCAATTGCGATTCAAGATCAGTCAATTGGCTAAATACAGAGGAACTCTCTGCGTCCAAGTTGTATATTTTGTTGGAGGATCTGAAGGTTTGGAGTTGGTTTTCGAATTGCCTCAAGCTATCGGAAACCCCAGCAACCTGGCTGTCAATAAATCTTACTGTATTGGCTGCAATTTCATTTTTTTCTTCAAGCTCCAAAGCCAAGTAGGTTTCCATCAGTTTGTTGATGTAATCCTCCCCCTTTCTGACACTTGGAGTTTTCAAACCAAGCTCAAGGATCGAACCGTCTTTCTGAATGGTCTCCACGGTCAGTTTATTGGCATATTCACCTACCAATGAACTCAGATCTCGCAGCTTAATCCAAACCTCCCCCCCTGCTTCGGGGCTCGTTTTGGTTACTTTAATGTTGAAATTGTTGTTTACTATCCACTCACCAAAAGAAAATTCTTCCGGCTTTGGGATGATCTCAAGCTTGGTTTTGGTTCCGTCTGGCAGATATTTACTATATGTTTCATCTTCAAATGCCATCGAAAATTTATCCTCTCCTGTCCATCTGACAGTGATCAGCCCTTGCAACACCTGGGGCTCTTTCCAATTCACTTCAACCAAAACGGGTGCATTCTGATACAATTCAGTGTTGATAAATGTACCCTTGGAGTAATATTCCACAGTAAAGTTCAACTGTGACAGGGTGGCTTCCGCAATGGGGCGGGATTTAAGAATTGTCACCTCATTGACCAACCCCGTCCTGGCGGTACCCTGGATCGTAGGAGCTTCAAACAAGGAGAAACCCTGGCCGGAATCCTTGATAAAAAACAAGCCTGACACCTTGAATTCCGGGACTGTCATCCTGGTCAGAACATAGGAACCCAAGAGGAAAAGAATAGCGGAGCCAAGAATAAAAGGCCAAATTCTAATAATCTTGGGGATAATGGATTTGATATCAAATGAGCTGTCGTCACCGGTCAAAAACTCCTTTTCCTCTTGGTCGAAATTCATGCTAAATGAATTAGTTGTTATTTACTAGGGTTAGAATCAACGCGATGGCGGTGACAGAGGTCGTGAGCAATGTGAGTGTTTCGACTAAAGTACTGCCAGCACCAATCGCCCTTACCCGCATAGGCTCAGCGTAAATCAAATCATTTGGTTTGAGCCAATAAAATTCAGAGTTGAGCAGGCTTCTGTCCAATAGGTTGATTTTATGGATTTGGGAACCATCGGGATACTGTCTGATAAGCAATACTTGATCTCTTTTGGCGACCTTGTTCAAATCACCGGCAAATGCAATCGCTTCAAAAATGGTGACTCTATTCTGGAGAATGGTGAATTTTCCGGATTGGTTAAATTCTCCCAAAGCACTGTACCTAATACCACCCAGCCTCACTCTGACAAAGTATTCGTCTTTGTTGACATACTTTCTCACTTCCTGTTCGACCAGTAATTTCGCCTGCTCGGTGCTCAGTCCTACCAGTCTCAATTTACCGATCAACGGAATTTCGATTTCCCCTTTTTCATCCAGAGTATAACCATTCATAAAAAACACATCCCCTGCACTCTGCCCTCCAGACATTTGCCCGGCGTTGCCTTGCTCGCTGGTTACTGCAGAAAAAACAAGGTTGATCTCAGGGTTGGTTGTTTTTATGGTTACTTCCAGAATATCATTGATCTGAAGCAAATAATCTTCACTCCGATAGGGATATTTGACACTGGATTCAACTAGGGGGCCGGTTGACTCTTCGATTTCCTGCATATATACCAGCTTTTTGTTTGACACACACGAGAAAAAAACCAAAGAAGTCACTCCAAGAGTAAGTAGGATTCGTAAAACTTTTTTCATTAACAATTAAATATCTGGTGATACGTAGGACGAAATCGGAAAATCAAAAATAAGAATAAATGAGAATTATAATTTTTTATTTCAACTTTGGCCAAAGAGGTTTATAACCTGGAATCCACAAGACTTTTCGGTAATGCCCCCTTGACATCGTAGACTACTTGGCTGGCGGATTTTTGAACCGAAAGCGCATTAAATTCCCTGTGTGCCACTGCCAAAATGATCGCCGAATAGCCGGCGAGTGATGGCGCATTTTCTCCGGAAATGATGTCAATCCCATATTCATGCCTCACTTCCTCCGGATTGGCCCAGGGATCATAGACATCCACTTCCATGTCGAATGACTTCAATTCATTGTAAATGTCAATCACACGGGTGTTTCTCACATCAGGGCAATCCTCCTTGAAGGTAAAGCCGAGGATCAAAACCTTGGAATCGATCACTTTCAGGTCTTTCCGCATCATCAGCTTGATCACTTCGGTGGCCACGTATTTGCCCATGCTGTCGTTCAGCCTGCGGCCTGCGAGGATGATCTCGGGATGGTAGCCGACTTCCTGGGCTTTTTGGGCAAGATAAAAAGGATCTACCCCAATACAATGTCCCCCGACCAAACCGGGCTTAAACTTGAGGAAGTTCCACTTGGTCCCGGCGGCCTCCAGCACCTCGTGGGTATCGATCCCGAGCAGGTTGAAGATCTTCGACAGCTCGTTGACAAACGCGATGTTGATGTCACGCTGGGAATTTTCGATCACTTTGGCCGCCTCCGCCACCTTGATCGAGGAGGCCTTGTGAGTGCCTGCGGTGATCACCTGCCGATAAAGCTGATCCACATACTCCGCTGCCTCGGGAGTGCTTCCGGAGGTCACTTTCAGGATCTTGGAGACAGTGTGCTCCTTGTCCCCCGGATTGATCCGCTCAGGGGAATATCCAGCAAAGAAGTCCGCGTTAAACTTCAAGCCCGAGACTTTTTCGAGTACCGGCACGCATTCATCCTCCGTCACTCCCGGGTAAACGGTCGATTCATAGATCACCACATCGCCCTTTTTGAGGTACTTCCCGATGTTTTCGGAGGCCTTTAGCATCGGAGTCAATACCGGACGGTTGTGTCTGTCGGTAGGGGTAGGAACGGTGACAATATAAACCTGGCAATCCGAAAGCGACTCTGAGTCAAAAGACGGAAAAAGCCCGCTCTCCCCGTTTTTTGGCGGATTGACCGTGACCACGGACCGGAGCAGCTCGTCGGCTACCTCCAAGGTATGGTCTATGCCCGCACGCAGGTCTGCAATCCGTTTTTGGTCGATATCAAAACCGACGACCGGAAATTTTCTGGCAAACTCCACCGCCAGGGGAAGTCCGACATAGCCGAGCCCGATGATTGCAATCTTGATATCGTGAACTGGAGTCAACATGACTAAATCTTAAATACAAATGTCAAAATGAATAAAACCTGTAAAGCTTCGCCCTTTCGGTCACAGCAATGACTTAGCTTCCTTCCTGGGATTAGAGCTAAGAAAAATCGCGGCCAAAAGCCGAAAACCCGATTTTTGACCCTATCCAACTCACTATCAGACCGATAAGAATCCCGCCAGACCGGGCAAAAACGAGTACTTTATTTGCTCACTTTATCAAGTGGCAAAAGTAACAGAAATGCGCTTAAAAAAAATGGACTTTTAGTGGATTGTGGAAGGATTGTCTATCCGCAAGAGCCCGGCCTTCGGAAAAAAGGCTTCTTTTGGGCGACTAAAAAAATTGCAGCAGGAGAATGCAGACGATGGGGGACAACTGGGTAGGAAAAAGAATGTTTCGGCAAAAATCCTTCCTGTCTCCAAAAAGTTTAGGCTAGTCAGCCACGAAGTCGAGGGATTTCACTTTCTTTTTTGCTCGACTTTTTTGATCAAATATTGGCCATATTCGTTCTTTTTCAGCGGCTCAGCCAAAGCGAGAAGCTGTTCGCCGTCAATGTATCCCAATTCAAAGGCGATCTCTTCCAGACAGGCCACTTTCAATCCCTGTCTTTTTTCGATGGTATGGATAAAGTTGGAGGCCTCCAGCATGGATTCGTGGGTTCCGGTGTCGAGCCAGGCATATCCCCTGCCCAGCAGCTCCACCATCAAGTCTTTGGACTCAAGATAGACTTGGTTCACGGTGGTGATCTCCAGTTCCCCCCTTGGGCTCGGCTTGATTGTCTTGGCTACCTGGACGACCGAGTTGGGGTAGAAATACAAGCCCACCACCGCATAGTTGCTTTTGGGCGCTTCGGGTTTTTCCTCGATGGAAATCACCGTCCCGTCATGGTCAAACTCCGCTACGCCATAGCGCTCAGGGTCATTGACGTAGTATCCGAAAATGGTTGCCTTGCCTTCGTCCTTTACATGTCTCAGTGATTTCTTGAGGAGCCCCGTGAAGCCATGACCGTAAAAGATATTGTCGCCCAACACCAGACACACGGAATCACCGCCGATAAACTCCTCCCCAATGAGGAATGCCTGGGCCAGCCCATCGGGACTCGGCTGCTCTGCATAGCTGAAACTCAAGCCCAGCTCACTGCCGTCTCCCAGCAGTTTCCTGAAATTTGGCAAATCGTCCGGAGTGGAGATGATCAGGATCTCCCTGATCCCCGCCAGCATCAGCACGGACACGGGATAATACACCATCGGCTTGTCGTAGACCGATAGGAGTTGCTTTGAGGTTCCTTTGGTGATCGGATACAGCCTTGTACCAGAGCCACCGGCTAATACGATTCCCTTCATGTATTTATAACTATTTTATTATTTTATCTATTTTAATGGTTGCCGATTTAATTGGCGTAGAGAGTTTTGTTTACAATTAATGAAAAAAAATACTCGCAGACTAAGATGTGGGACAGCGGGACGACCCACGTAAACCTTGTAATTAGTTGTTAAAAAAGCAAATTAGGTTGACCTGCTCTGGAAAGAGAAGTAATTTTTACCGTCAGGGAAATCGGAGCTGGAATTGGGCTTGGATTGCCATTGATAGCTGCGGGCTTGGATAAACTGTGCCTTTCCACCAAAGATCAATCGGTCCCATCGCTGGTCCCAACGTAATCCCAAGCTAAAATCAATCCAGGGATTTTTTTCGGGATCCTGGCCGAATGCCCTGTAGAAAAAGTCCTGGTGATTGGAGAGGCGTTCGAGCTGGACACCGCGCTTGTTCAAACCAGAAACTCGGGCTATTCCGAGCGTTTGGACGTTTGAGCCTACGTCAGCCCCCACACCTAAGGCCCGGCCGTAATTCACAAAACCACGAGCCAATCCATGCGCATGCCACGTTTGATTGCTGCCTAATCCCAGATATCCTATATAGCGGTTTACAGATTCCTGTTGATGGGTCACTTCACCTCTAACCTGAATAAACTCCCCGTTCTTTGGCAAGGCAAGGAGTTTTTGGAAGCCAAGTAAATAGACTCTGGCATGCTCTGGACTCAGGAGAAAGTCCCTGCAATCGTCAGCGTGGTCTCTTCTTCCAAATTCCCCATACACTTTAAATTGTGCCTTTGGCACTAAATAGCCAAAAGAGACTGTCACTTGCTGGTCTTGCCCGTTGCTGTCGTAACTCACAGAGTTTTCATTCTCAAAAAAGGTTTTTCCTGAAAGACTTGAAAAATCGGAAAGTAACCCTCAAAAGTCTTTTCTCGGCACCTATTATATTGCTGAAAAGTTCGGTTGAAACCAAGAAATAAATGAGAGATAAAGGAAGGTTTATAAGCAAAAAGTAACCCCACTCAGGTACCGCCAATCCCCATCAAACTTTCTGAAATGTGATTCGTTTTGACTTTCGATTTGGCTTGGAGCAATCCCACTATTTTCCAATCGCCCCATAATAATCTGACCCTCAAAATCCCCTATAACAGTCCTAAGGGGGTTCTTGCAGCTAGGCTCAAATGAGGAAAACCCTGAGCATTGTCACTAAAAACAAGGGAATTAAATTGACCCGGTCCCCACCAAGTAATTGACTTCGTCTCAAAAACTCTTCTGAAACTGGAGAATCCGCATTCAAAATTTGACTCATGCCAGAATGAGCTATCAGAGACAGAAGTGTTAAAAGCATATTTCTAGACCACAGCATCCCCGACTATTTCACGTCCTCTACTCTATCTCGCATATTTTACTTTCTACCTGGCTTTTTGCCCATAAAAACCCGGAGCGATTCCATGGCTTCTACCCATCTCAGCTGCTGTTTGATAAGAAAGAAGTCAGCTTTATCAGATAAACGAATTCCCTGCACTTGTTGGATTTCTTTTATGTCTTTCAATTGGATTCTGAATTTGCCCAACAGCTTCAAAACCGCGATAAAACTACTTCCTTCTTTAGGTAATCGACCTCCAAAGCGAATTGCTTTTACTTGAAGTTCATCCCAGCTGGTTCTGGCAGGATGTTTCACGATCATTCTAGGATTGTATTCAATTTTGAATCCAGCTTTTGCAGCCCGATTGCAAAATTCAAAATCTCCTCCTGTAAATAAACCTGCATCGAACTCACCAATTTGATCAAACACTTTCTTTTTGACTAAAAGATTGGCTGTTACTCCGAAGTTATTCGCAGACACATAGGTAGCGTTTGGAAAAGCAAAGGCATTTTCAAATCTCACATATCTATTTTCTACTGGTGAAAAGAGCTCGATAGAACCAGCAAACAAATCTCGCTCCTGATTTTCCAAAGATTTCATGGCTTGGAAAATCCAATCTGGAGTCGGAATACAATCTGAGTCGGTAAATAGCAAGGCGCTCCCTATCGCTTCTGATAGTCCCTTGTTTCTAGCAGCGTAAGAGCCAGGAGTATGTTCATTCAAAAATTTGATGGGGAAGGAAAAATCCTGAGAAGGTCTAGAGGAATCTGAGGGGTCGTTATTCACTACGATCACCTCGAAATTTGACTCCGCATTTTTCTGTTCATTCAATGCATCAAGACAAAGAATCAGACGATCCCAGTCTTTGAATACCGGAATGATTACTGAAATATGAATTGTCGACAAAACTACTTTTTCCCTTTGTGTAGGTAGGTTTTTAATACTCCGAAAAAGGCGTAATGCGAGAAATAATAACAGGTTTCAAATAATCCCAGATGTTCAAATTCCCTATAAACTCTCCACTGATATTTGGCTGCGCGGAATTTATTTCCAGAGATAGAATCTCCCCGCAACCTATATTTTGCCAAAGGCTGATTAATACCATAGGCATATGGAATTTCCTTTAGTATTCTAAGCCAAAGCGCAAAATCCTGTCGTCTTGAAATTATAGGCATATATACCTTACCTAATTGATCAGTGTCATACATAGCAGTGAGGCAGCCTATAGAACAAGTTTTCAGAAGTTCCTCATGACTCACTTTTGCCGGGACAGTATGTTCGCCTACAATACCCTCATCTCTGAATTTATGATAACCAGTAAACGTGAAAGAATAGTTATTCTCCAACATAAAATTCACTTGAATCTCAAGTTTGTTGGGTTCCCATAGATCATCACTATCCAAAAAAGCGATGAAACGACCTTTTGCTACTTCGATTCCCTTATTTCTGCTTAGTGCGGCACCCAGATTGTCTTGATTTTCATAGAGATGAATTCTCGAGTCAAGCTCCTTATACTTGTTAAGAATATGAATTCCCTTGTCTGTGGAATAATCGTCAATGAGAATTAATTCCCAATCTGTAAAGGTCTGCTGCAACACCGACTGAATTGTTTCCTCAATGTGGGAATAAGCATTATGGACAGGAGTAATAATAGATACTAGCATTAAAATCTGGTGATAGAATTGAAGCCTTTAATACTTTCTTTAATAGAACTAAACAATGAAATAGACTTGTGAGGTTTCAATAACTGCTTCGCTAAAAACGCAAAGCCAAGCCCCAAATGTATGGAAACTCCATACAATCTTCGAATCAAAGCTCCTTTACTACGAAAAAAAAAATCATCCAAAATTTTCCCTGAACTTTCGACTGGATGACAAATGATGAATTCAGGAATGTAATATATGTTTAGTCCCTTATTAAGGGCGTCATTTAGGAAAATCATTTCTTCGCCACTCGGATAGGTAGCCCCCAATCCGAAACGTTCGTCAAATTTCAACCCTGCTTCTCTTATGCGTTTTGGTCTCACTACTATCTCTACGGAAGAGACTTTGTAAATGCTACTGCGAGAATGTTTGAAAGCCTGTGATGAATAGTTCTTATAAGACTCACCTGAAGGAGTTAAGATCTTGAATGTAAGGATATCAGCATCTGGAAACTGATCAAATCCGGCTTTGATTTTCTTTCTAAAATCTTCGCAAAAAACCACATCATCATCAGCGATCAAAGCTATTTCAGCAATTGCGTGTTCTATAGCCCGATTTCGACTTTTAGAAAGTCCTCCCTCATTAAAAGAGAGAAAAGTGAAATTCCCACTAATTTCTTGATGATTGGAATCATTTTGAGAAATCACCAAAGCAGGGACATTCAAGTTTCTGAACGCAGTTGGATCTTCATTCATTGTTGAAATCAGTACTTGAAAATCCATCGATAGCGAGGCAAATAATAAGCGAGACCCTTGGCTGTAAGTCCCAATATCAATAAGGTGGCGGGTAATCTGTGTCGCACTGCGCCAAGTAAGTGAAACTCAAAGAAAGAAGACATTGCAACATAGATCACGATGTACAATATCCATAATCCGTTGCCTTTGATATGCTTGATAAGTAAACTGCTGAGAAACAGAATAGTCAATAAGTAGAGACCATCTGCAAAATAAGCCAACTTGGTCCAAAAAGGAATAAAGATAATCACAGGGAAAGGTGCGAGCAAAAACTGAAAGAATAAACCCGGGAAATCTAGAAAAACGTCTAGCCAATTGTTCCAGGCAACTTCTGGGTACGTCACCCCAGATTCAAAATAATTCATACGTTGCACATTTCTGAAGAGCGTGAGGCTCTCTGGCGAAATGGATATTTTCAGGATACTTGTTGATAAGAAATTGAGTCCGATAAAAAAAAAGGGAAGGAATAAAATAACTAAGCTAACGATAACCTTACGACTAATATTTATCTGGCTCAAAAACTGTAGTCCATAGATAATGAAAAAGTAAAGTAAGAGCTGTATTCTAAGAATACCTGCCAATACCACCCCGAGAAGCAAAAAAGTATTGATTTTGTACTTCCCTGTAAGTCCATAGAAAAACAAGCCTAATGCTAACACAAAGTAACTTTCGCGCAAGGGAGTAAAAGAATACACAATCACTGAAGGCAGGAAAATTGAAAGAATCAGGTAAAATCTCTGAACCCATAGATCCTTGATAGTATAGGTTCTATTGAATGCTCCAGCCAAAAGGACTATGCCCAGTTGGAAGAAAAACACATTGAATAGAAAATAATTAAAGATTGACTTCAGTGACAGCCAATAAACCGGAATCGCCAAAAGCTTGTAGCCGATCTTAACTCCAATGGACTGGTTGGAAGGGGTAACTCCAGTCTCCAAAATCCTCGTAAACAAATTGGTATCAGGAAAGTATGGGATCAATCTGACTGCAAAATCAAGTAAACCAATAGCCAAATAAAATAGCAGCAAGGCAAGAAAATAGAGATTGATAAATCTCCCGTCTTCGAGCAGTATTCTTTTAGCAAAAGCAGTCAACAGCAGATAGAGTAACACAAAGTAGAAAGGCAGAGAAATCAGATCCAAAAATTCGATATTTTGATAATAAGCTTTCAACTGACGAGTTTTCGAACTAGTGTAAACCTAAACTTCCTGTAAATAATATAACTCAGATACTTCCTAAACCGGCTTGGCTTGGTGAGCACTTTTTCATACAGATTAACTAGTATGCCCAAATCCCCTTTCAGATCAGGGTACTTCTTTCGGTCAGAATGAGCAAAGAAATCTTTCACTTTCGATATATCATCCAAATTAACTACCTCTTCAAAACGAAAAAGCAGGTAAATAAAAAGCCCCTCTGACTTAGCAAAGTCATGGGGTTGTAGTTGTTCTTTTAGTTTATCCGCGAAGAGAAATCCCTGATCCAGGATAAACCTTCTTTTGTCCAGACTTACTTCAGTATGAAAAGCTGACTTTCGGTAATAGGAAGTGTAGCCATGTGTAAAATCTAGTTTGAATCTCAAATCAGGATGACCCAATGCTCTTGCATGCAATTCTACATCCTGAAACCTCAACAACTCAGGATCAAAACCACCTAACTTCTCATAAAAACTTTTGGACCATAATCCACTGCTACTATGCCAAGGAATAACATAATCCAAGAACATATTTCGATAGACTATACGAGAAAAATATCTATTCAGATTAGGAAAAAATGGAATTCCTTCTTGTGTGTTTTCTGTAAAATGAGCTGTTGAAAACACCATCAAGTCTTGATTGCCTATTTTACTTTCCCTTACTTCCAAACAATGAGTAGAGAGTATATCATCTGCATCCAAAAAAAGAAGGTGGGTACCATTGCATTTCTCTACTGCAAAATTCCTGCAAGTATTTGCTCCTTTCGGAAGCTTACTCGGTCTAGAATAGCATTTAAACCTTGAATCTTTAGATGTAAATGTTTTAACAATATCCAAGGAATTGTCAGTGGAACCATCATCAACCAAAACACACTCCCAATTCTCAATTGTTTGCTGAGAAACAGAACTCAGTGTTTCATGCAAAAAATCTGCATTGTTAAAAAAAGGGACAATTACAGAAATCATCAATTTAATCTAGTAATTCTTGTTGCAGTTTTAAATAGAATCTGATATAGTCCAAGAATATGAAGATTACACCAAATACAAATCCTAGTGCTATACAAAAGGCTATTGTTAACTTCAGATTCGGAGCATTTGGGCTATTCGGGATAAATGCTGGTTCAATCTCAGAAAAAATTGGCTTTTGGTTATTAAGCTCAATTTTTGAAGTCTCAAGTTCTTTTGCAATAGTACTATATAGCTCAAACTTCAAATTATATTCAGCATTTAGGTTTTGCTCTCTGGCTTTCATACTCTCAAGAAACAAACCTTGATTTCGCTCTTTAAAAGTCGTCAATGCATTCTGTGCATCTCTAAAGCCTACTTCACTTTTCTCATATTGGACTTCCAAATAATCCACATGACTTTTTTGTTTTTCCTGAAGGTATCTGGTAGCATATTCCACCAACAGGCTTTTTACCATTTTTGAAAATTGAAATGCTAAATCAGGTTCTGGCATCATCGTGATCAAATACAATAAACTGCCTTCTGAGTTAGCTGTAATTCTTCCTCCTATCTGGTTAATAGCATAAATTTCTAAAGGCTCATATTTAGTTCTAGCTTGTTCTTTTAAATTTTCTCTTTCATTATCGTCAACCGCTACCATACCCTTAAAAACTGACAGTGGGCTTTTCAGAAACTTGGCAACTTTATTTTCCGGTGTAGTTTCAACCATGTATTTAAACAATGAAACGGAATCCGTATAGAGCTCAGATTTGATTTTTGAGTTCATCAAATCTTCCAAAAACGGTTTGCTTTGAACGATCATAGGGTAAAGGGCTGGGTCTAGTGTTCCTACTGCCCTTCCAGAACCTGCCATGGAAAATCCAGCAACTTGCGCCAAAGAACCTAATCCACCCACAGCATTTGAAGTTTGAGACTCTACAAGTAAAACCGATTGCGAAGAATAAGATTCCGGTGTGGTGCTGTAATAAATAAACCCGAATAGGATAAAAACAAGTATCGTTCCCACCAGAATTCTTAATTTGGCTTTACCTAGTCTTACTAGATTTACCAAAGTGAAATCATCGGTGATCAATATCTTTTCTATATGTTTTTTCATTTAATCAAACTAAAGTTTAATTACAAACTCTATTAGTCAAATTTCCATTAGCGCTTAAGGGACCCAACTATCAGGACCTCTCCGCAGATTTCTTTTTAAAATCCAAAAGTAACATCTCTTTCATACCTATACATTCCACATACCAAGTTGCGAAAAATAGTTTTGTTTTCTCCGTCCAACTCAAGTCATTATAGGCAAATATGGATACGTGAGGACGCACAAATCGGATTGCAAACGTAATCTTTCGTTTTACTGAATAGTCTCGATAAAATCTTGAATACATCCCTCCTATCGTTCGCTTCTTCTTTTTCACTAATTCACCAATATTTTTCCTCGTGGGATGTTTGACTAAAACACCTTCACCATATGCCATTTTAAATCCAGAATTGGTTGCCTTTTTTGTCCATTCAAAGTCGCCCCCAGACATTAACCCTTCTGGAAATGGTCCAATTTTTTCTATTACCTTTCTTGTACAAAAAAAATTGGCTGTAATACTTTGCCCTTTTTCTTCCACATTTCTCTTTTGGTTAAAACCAAACTTCTTTTCGTAGATAAAAGCTAAATCACCACCATCTTGTGGCTTGAACAATTCCATTTTTCCGCCTACCATATCAAAACCCGAAGCTAAAAGTTCAACGCCCTTTTCAAGCCAGTCTAAAGCTGGTAAGCAATCAGAATCTGTAAATGCTATTAGCTCAGCATTCGATTCATTCATTCCTTTGTTTCTAGCAGCATAAGATCCTGGCCTACTTTCAGGTATCACTCTCGTATTTTGAGAAATTTCAACACATTCTGGAATGCTGTCCGAAGGGTCATTATTTACTACTACGATTTCAAATAAACTGCTTGAAAACGTTTGATTATTCAATTGTTTCAAACATTCATTTAACGTTTTCCAGTCCCTATGCGTAGGAATAATCACAGAAACCATTAAACTCATCTTCTTATAAATTTCACCGTGGGTTATTGGAAACTAATCTACTTTCAGTTTACAAGGTACTCCATATGCCGTCGCCTCACCTTCAATATTTCGAGTCACAACAGAATCTGTCTCAATCTCGCAATTCTCACCAACTCTAACACCCGGAAGGACTACAGCACTGGCACCGGTTTGAGCAAAATCACCGACTTTGGCACTTCCTAAAATCATTGCACCAGGGCCGATTTCGACAAATTCTCCAAGACCGGCTCCTACATTAATTAATGATCCCAAACCAATTCTTACAACCGGATCAATAAAAGGCTGAATCATAGCATCAAAATCACTAAAACCAAACTCAGTAATTACAGCATTTTTTGATCCAATTGGCATGTAAACTCCTCCCATCTGTTCTAGAAAACAGGTGACTTTCTTTCGAGATTAGAGGATTTCCTACTCCCAAACAAAAACTAAAAGAACCAGGGACTTTCCTTTTCAATTCTTCTGTAGTATGAAAAATTCCAATATTTTGCTTAAACCTCAATTTGGAATAGTCTTCATCATAGCAATAAAAGCCATTTTCAGATTGTTCAGGATTTAAACGAACCAGTTCATCAAAGACCCCTGATGCATGACCACCTGCCCTATAATTACAACCATCCCTTATAGTTACTTGAATTACAAAAAATCAACATATTTGATCTATCACCAACTCTAAGTCAACAAAGTCTATTGTTTTCTTCTTTCCGAGGTTTGTATTAATTGCAGATAATAATTTATCTGAATTAAAACTGATTCCTCCTATTGCTTTTTCCGATTCTATGAGATGCTTGTAAGATGTTTCCCCAATTTCCTCAAGGATAATACTGAAAGTTCCTAAGTCGGCAGCTTCCGAAACACAACCTGAAAATTTGGATATATGAAGGTCCACTTCTTTTAATAAAAGAGGTAATGGCATTTCATTTGCCAAATCCCATAACTCCTTATTGAAAATTTCTAAAGACTTAAGTTTTTCTAAAAGTTGGAATTTTGACTCATCATCAATTCTGGGATGCAGTCGAATCATCCATGCAAAGTCATCCTTTGTTCTAAGAATGCACTCAATAACATAATCATCCAAGATTGGGAACAAAGGCTGTAGGGTATATAAGATGGTAGGCTTACTTTGCCTCAACTCAATACTCATATTGTTTAGAAAATAATGCCAAGGATTGCCTCCCACTTTGGTCTTAAAACTAGAGTAATTCAGATTCTCTTTTAATTGAGTCTCTGTATTTTGATCCCACAACCAGAATAAAGAAGGAAGGATGGAGTAATCTTCTTTAAATCCAGAATATGCAGGGTGTAGACCTCCTTGAGTTCCATGTTGTATATCTATGCATTCAATCCCTCTACCTCTTGCTGCGATCAAAAACCCAAAACAGGGTATATTGTAATAAGACAACAGGAATATCTTACGAGGTTTTGTTTGATCCAAAACCCAATCAAAACTAGCCTTCCAAATGAAAACCTTTTCTAATGTATCCTTGATTTCCGTCCGCACTGAAAACCTTGGGATTGGTAACTTACTTTCAAAAAAAGTAATGAACTCATCTACTCCGTCCCACTTGAAATAGTCAATCTCCCCTAATTTGATTTTACTTTCAAAATAGCTGTGGATCAATTGAGTATTCATCCCTCTGCCTTTATACGTCTTTTGTTGAATATCCCCACCATATTCCAAAAAAATAAATTGCTTAGATTCCTTGTCTAATTTATCGCCTATTGGATCATAAAATTTATTGAATGATTCACCCTTGAAACATTCTCTAAAGTTAAAACCACTAAAAAACAAGTAATCCACTGGATCCAGCTTTACTTTTTTTAACCTGAAGCTTAATATTAACTGTTTTAGAGTACGTTTTAGAAAATTAAATGATCCTAGCTGCTTTACTTTATGATTGGCTTTAACTCCCTGTACTATTCTTAAAAATAAAGTCGTTTTAAGTATTGGCCAAATTTTAACTTTTTCAAAAACCCAATCTTCAGTTTGGTGTTCGGCCTCAAATCCATTAAGGAATTCTAATATCTCTTGCCTTTCTCTGAATTTCACGATTGAAACCTTTTCTTGAAAAGGAGGCCAGAAAGCATCGAAACTACAATTACAAAGATAGTTATTGCAAATTTTATCTGCACTGGGAAATCAACGATAAAATGAGCTCCAATGGTTAATCCACAAGTTAATAGTAACCATTTAAAAGGATGGTAATCAGTGCCGTTAACTTCCTTTATTGAAGGAATAAAAAAACCAATATATCCCATAAACAATAATGAAATAAAAGTAGTGTATGCAGCTACTTCAAATCCATAAATCGGAATAAATATTGAATTAAGGATCACATTAATAAGCCCGGCCACAAAAGTAACTTTCCACACGATATTGGTCTTTTCAACAAAAAACAATTTACTGGTAGACCCCATGTACATTGGACGATAATTATACCCCATTACAATAATAATTCCTAAGGAATACATTTGAGCTAAGCCTGGACTTCTTAATAAGAATGAAAAAAGCTCCTTCAGCCAAATGCTCATCAAAAATGTCAAAACAAAAAAGGCAAATTGTAATCCAAATATTAAATTTCTAGCTACTATATCCTTTCCTTCTTTGAATTTCTGCATCATCATAGGGCCCACAGCATAACCTGCGGCCATCCCCAATTGCTGAAAGATATTTCCAACGGTATAGGCAGCATTATACTTCCCAATTTTATCAACGCTTACTTCTAATACATCCATTACCATCTTATCCGAGGAGTTCAGTAAATAACCAGAATAGTAATGAGGAACTGTGGGTAAACTCACTTTTAGCGACTGCTTAATGAGCCTCCACTTGAAGTTGAGAATAGGCTTTAAACCAAATTCAAAATTGATTGGATAATAATAGGATGCATTAGAAAGTACCGTTGCTATTAAACTTGACCAAAACCAGCCCATATAGCCCAATTTCAGATATGAAATAAAGTAAAGGTTCAAGAGGACTGTTAAGATCCCAAAAACAGCAGTTCTTAATCCTATTTGTAATGGCTTTTGCTTAAGCTGAAAATAGGTGGCTCCTATTATTCCAACAGGCCCGAATATGACCAAGGGGGCAACATTCATTAAGGTGATCAACCACCTATTTTCATAAGCCTCCTCAGGTACAATCCAATAAATCAATAAGCCCAAAAGCAAGGCATAAACAAAATTCCACAAGGTTGCAAATCCGTAAATTTGCCTCCAAGCCCACTTATAATGATTTGGTGATTTAAAAAAAGTATTGACTAAGACTACCCGAAGCCCCAGAAATGCCAATACCGCAATACTACTCGTATAAGCCGTAAGAATTCCTGCCACCCCAAAATCAGTCTCTGTTAAATCCTTGGTTATGACGGGCAAAATAAAAAATTGAGCCACTTTGGGTATTTGAGGAGCAAAACCATAAATTATTATGTGACTAAAGAGCTTTTTAAACATAAACGGCCTGCTTCTGCAAAAGAATCAATGAAGCCTTCCTTCACTTTTCAGTTTATAGTAGTGCTCTTTGTTACGGACTTTAAAAAGCTTTGCCGGAATATCACTAACTAACACAGCTCCTGCTTGAATTATAGCACCTTCTCTGATTGTGACACCCCCTAAAACAATGATGTTATTTCCCAGCCAAACATTATCTCCTATGGTCACATCCTTAATGATATAAGTATTATCACAAGGGATTTTCAAGCTTTCATAGTTATAATATTTAGATAAAATCATGCAGACTTGCCTGAATGAAAATCATTTCCTATCCTACCCCCCTTTGGGAATCTCAATAGCATTGAAGTGGCAATTTTTTCCCAGAAAGACTTTATCATTAAAAACACATCTAAAATTATGTGTATCCGCACTATTGCACGTATGGGTGAATTGCCACAATAATCAACCGGTCAAACAATCTATCCCCAAAATATCTCCGATTAAGCTTGTAGACAAATTCATTGAGGTAATTCTGGAGATATTTGTAGGTGATCATGTAGTTTATTCCAAGAAGTTTCCGCTTCAGGTTACTGATTGCCTTATGCACCCATCTGAACGTGTCGTTGGTGGAATCCTTTCCGGAAACAACCGTGAAATGGGTGTCCACAATATCTTCAAGTTGTGAGTATGCCGTGTTACTGTCGGTGAATAAGACAATATCCCCGTCAGCGTTCTTTTTGATGGACTGTTTGACATGCTCACCGTCTACTTTGCCCAAAACTTCCATTTTAAAGTAACCACAGAACCTGCTTGTCTTGCCAGTCTCCAAGTCCTCCAAAGGAATGGATTCGGCTGAAACACCCACTTCAGCTTTCCTTTGGCTCCCCTTGCCCCTTTTCAGGTGTCCTTTCACACGCTCCGGGGTCGCAATCCCTACATACCCCTCATCAAACAAGAAAACGAAAACGGGGTAGCCGTATTTAAGGAGTCGCAATCCCTACATACCCCTCATCAAACTCCAGCATGTCCTTCAGGGTGTACAGCGCATCTCTTTTACCCATGTACACCCTGATTTTATGCATCATCCTAAATGCTGTCTCATACCTGCGCAGACCCAGTTGGCGCTGGAATTCCAGACAGAAAAAGTCTTTCATGGTCGCTGACATCCGCATAAACCCCAAGAACCAGGTGTGCAGGGAAAGCTTGCCTTTCTCCATCACTGTACCGCTTTGAGAGAACTCCTGCGTCTGCATACGCTGTATTCGAAAAATTTGGCTCCGCTAAACCAGTAATGTCTGGGTGATGTCCCCACAACTTTTACAGCGGATCCCGGCTTTTTCACGATGCTCTTTCAGGTAAACTTCGCAGCTTTCCTCATCAGGAAAATAATTGATAAGGTCAATGATATTCATGGTTTTGGCTATTTTTAACCAAATAACACCGCTTTTGAATACCCCTGCAACCTAATGTCACTACCTGTCATTCTTTGGCTACTTGCATTCATACGGATACACATAAAAAATTATTGTAAACAAAACACAATAATGCCCCTGAATGATAATGCCCAAGGGCAAAAACCATTTATTTACTTCCTATCCCATAAACCTCAAAACCCATCCCTTCCAGATATTTCCTGTCATAAATATTCCTACCGTCAAACACCACCTTGTTGTTCAGCAGCTTGCCAACCACTTCCCAGCTCGGGATTCGGAATTCTGACCACTCAGTCACCAGGAGCAAGGCATCCGCATCCACCAGTGCGTCGTAGGCATCCCTGCAATACGTCACCTTGTCGAAGATATAGTGGGCCTCGGCTTCCTTCATGGCGACCGGGTCATAGGCTTTTACTTGGGCTCCAGCAGCTCTGAGTTCATCGATGATGACCGAGGCAGGAGCCTCGCGCATATCGTCGGTGTTGGGCTTGAAGCTCAAGCCCCACATGGCAAAAGTCATCCCGCTCAAGTCCTCTCCAAAATGCGCTTTCACCTTATTGGCAAGCACATGCTTCTGGTCATCGTTCACATCTTCCACGGCCTGGAGTACACGAAGATCGTATCCGTATTGCTTGGCCGTCTTGATGATCGCCTTCACATCTTTCGGAAAACAGGAACCTCCATACCCCACACCCGGATAGATGAATTTGTTGCCAATCCTCGGATCCGAACCGATTCCCTTTCTCACCATGTTGGCATCCGCTCCCACCCGCTCACACAGGTTGGCGATATCATTCATAAAGGAAATCTTCGTTGCCAGCATCGCATTGGCGGCGTACTTGGTCATCTCGGCCGAAGGGATATCCATGTAGATAATCCGATCCCCGCTCAACTGGAAGGGTTTGTACAGCCGCTGCATGATCTGCTCGGCACGGGCATCATCCACGCCGATCACGATTCTATCCGGCTTCAAAAAATCTTCTACCGCTGCCCCTTCTTTGAGGAATTCCGGATTAGACGCCACTGCAAAGGGCAGCTCTGCCCCCCTTTTGTCCAGCGCTTCCTTGATTGCCGCACGTACTTTTTCACCGGTAGTTACCGGCACCGTACTTTTGGTTGCCACCACGATGTAGTCGGTCATTTTGCGACCGATCTCGTCGGCCACTGCCAATACATATTTCAGATCCGCCGATCCATCTTCGCCGGGAGGAGTGCCTACCGCTATAAAGGCAACCTCAGCGCCTTGGATGGCCTCCCCCAAATCCGTACTGAAATGCAGCCTGCCACTTTTGTGGTTTCTGGTGACGATCTCTTCCAATCCCGGTTCGTAGATCGGCATGATGCCGTTTTTGAGGTTTTCGATTTTTTTCTGGTCGATATCCACGCAGGTCACCTCGATTCCCACGTCGGCAAAACATGCTCCTGACACCAGACCAACATATCCAGTACCAACTACGGCGATTTTCATAATTTTAAACTAAAATAAATTGACTACTATTTACTGTTATTTGCCAGAGTTTGCACCAAAATAGCCACTGTGGCTAAACTGGAAGCCATTCCAATCCAGGCTGCAGCACTCATGTTGTTTCTCTTGGGTTTCTTCGGCACTACGATTTCGGCCCCCGGCTCCAGTTTGGGATAAAGTTTCAGTCCAAGAAAGGAGTGGGTTCTTCTGGCATCCCCATTGGCATAGATGACATAGGATTTGCTCTTTCTGGCTTCTTCCGTAAACCCACCCGCCTTGGAAATGTATCTTCTGAAATTCGAATTTTCTACAAAACGGGCCGTGGTGGGAAGCAGCACCTCTCCGACCATCCGGATGGTCTGGAGTTCCTTGGGAATCCTCAAAACATCCCCTTCCTGCAGGATCAGATCCTCGCCGGTTCCGGGGTGCCGGAGGATTTCTTCCAGATTGATTCCAATGATGTCCTGCTGCTTAAACCGCACATCGTTAAACAGCGTGTCTTTGGAAAGAGAGTCTAAATCCTTGGTCTCGTCAAACCCCTGCAGGATTTTTCTTTGCTCCTCAATCAGTTTTTGCTCCTCGATCTCAGAGATTTTCCCGTCCAGTCTCTCAAAAAGAACCAGTTCGGCCTGATTGATGCGGTCTTTCTTTTCGGGATCCACTTTTTCCCGGATGTCCCGCATCGTCTTTTCCTTGATCTGCTCGGGGGTTAGTTCCTTGTAGTAAACGGTCCTTCTTACCAGACTGGCTCCTTTCGGATAGGCAAATTGGTTCAGCCCCCCCGCTCGCTTGACCACGTCGGAGATTCGCTCATTCGCCGAGGCGATGGCAAATTCGCCCGGGTAGTTGACTTCGCCCTGGACACTCACCAAAAGTTCGCGCTCGTAGCCTGGGCTTTTTCGGATAAACACATGGTCAAAGGGCATCAGGGGCTGGCTTCTCTCTTCCTCTGAGAGTTGCAATTCAGGGTCAATGGAAATCGTGATCAATTCGGCAAGCTTTCCCGAACTCGCATCCCTGACTCTCCTGGCAATCTCGATGTAAGAGTTGGATGCGGACTGCAGGAGTCCGCCGCACTGCAAAATCAGGTCTCCGACCGTCATGGCCGTGGCAAAAGGATAGGTACCGGGGGAATTGACCTCACCGGAAATCTTCACATAGGTCTCCTCCTGGATATCATACCTGCTGGGGATAAACAGGAGATCCTCGTTTTTCAACAGCACATCGGTGACTGACCCGTCCAGGATTCCTTTCAAATCCAAGGTGGTGGCTGCCAAAGTCAGATCGTCGCTCGTCCGGTATAGTGTGGCCCGATTGACAAAGGCCTCCGGCTTCAGTCCCTGGGCCTTCTCGACCAGTCCTTTCACGGAAACCCCGTTTTCGAGCGCATATTCCCCGGGTCTCTGCACCGCACCGGAAATCTGCACCCGGTTGACAAACCGGTCCAGGGCCTCGCCGATCAGGATTTCATCCCCGTCTTTTGGATTGAAGTTTTTGAAATCAGGCTGGGCCACATCCATGACTCTCCGCTCATTGTTTTCAATACGCCTTACCGTCAACCGGTCTTTGTATGCTTCGCTGGTGAACCCTCCGGTATAGATGTACAAGTCAGAAAGCGTCTCCTCAGGTTTGACCTCAAAGAAACCTTCCCTCCGGACTGGCCCGACAATTTCCACCCGCGCCTGCACCGGCGGCACGATGACCACATCGTTGTCCTGCAGGGTAATATTGGCACGGGAATCCCCTTTGGACAAAAACTCGTAGATATCCACCGTCGTCACCAAGCGGCTGTCCCGATAGACCTGGATGTTTCTGAAAGTCCCGTTTTCGTTTGGCCCACCGGCTGCAAACAGCCCGTTGAAAACCGAGGCAAAAGAAGGCAGCGTATAGGTGCCCGGCTTGGACAGTTCCCCCACCATGGAGACTTTGATCGAGCGGATATTGCCCAATCTGACCTGGAGGAAGGTACTTGGATTTGAACCCAAAAGTCCCGAATAAATCCTGCCAAGGGAAGTCTTCAGCCGCGCGGATGCTGCCTCGATCGTCGCCCCGCCCACCTGAACAGGCCCAACGTTGGGGATCAAAATCCTGCCTTCGGAAGAAACCGTCACGTCAAAGGACTGCTGGGAAGCACCATATACATCGACAAGAAGCTGGTCGCCGCCGCCGATCACATAGCCTTGGGGTGTCGGAAGATTCAGGCTTGGGGTGAAATCCAGATTTCTGTTGTGAAAAAGCTTGTAGCCAAAGATCTTCTTTTGGTACGGGGTCAAATCGTAGTAAGGGTCTGCCTTCCGGATGGAGTCAAACAAATAGTCCGAAGTGTTTTGGCCCAATTCCCTGAATTCATTTCCGCCTTTCCCCACCGTACTGGAACTGACCGTCTGTTGGAGGCCCATGATCCGCATTCTCAGTTTGTTGGCTTCCATGGGAGAAAGCCCCTGCTCCCGGGCCATTGCTTCCAATTGAGAGGAAGTCAAACCACTGGATTCAGCCCTCTTGATCAATTGCTCGATTTGGGCATCGGAGAGATTGTCCACTTTGAGTGACTTCAGGTCGCCCAGGCTTTGGGACCAAAGTGACCCCAAAACGAAAAAGAAAACAACAGACAGCAATCCTGTCCTGACTAAACGAAAGTAAGAGTTTTTCAATGCTTCTGTTCCAAAATGATTGATGTCCATTTATTGCCGCCCAAAGTTGCACCTTTTGCCGAAAAAACCCGCTTTTTGGTACAGCTTCGCCCTTTCAGTCACAAACTGTGCCTAGCATGTCTTGGCGGATTTCGCGCCAAAAAAAACTAAATCCCGGCCTGCCGGTCAAAAAGGATCAACCCACCGGAAGAAAAACGCCCGGATGCCAGGTTAAAGATCACTTTTCGGTCGATTAATTGTTCCAATCGCTTGGTGAGGTGATGGAAATAATCCTCGTTGAGACTGTCTCCGGTAACCAGTACGTCAATCGTCCCCGTATCGCTACCTCTGGCGATGTCCCCGATCAAAACTACCTGCTCCACCTCGCCCATTCTTTCCAATATTTGCTCCAAAAGCATGTCCAGCCCGAGATATTTTCGGATAATATCCCGGATATTCGTATAAAACGGATGACGGACATTGGCTTGGTATTCGATTTTGTTTTTGTCCGAATGCTTGACCAGAATCCCCGCATGGGTGAGATTGTTCAGCTCCTTTCGAATCGCGTTGGTGGATTCGCCAAACTCGTCCGCAAGTCCTCTCAAGTGACTGTGGTTTTGCGCATTGACAAAAAATTTTATCAAAAGCCGCAATCGGGTCTTTGATGTGATTAGTGATTCCAGCATAAAAAGTCCCTGCAATTAATGAGTAACAAAGGTACTCATTATGGTTAACTGAAAAAATAAAAACGCTTTTTTGGCAAAAAAAGAGCGCACCCTGAAAGGATCACCCAAAGAATCACCGATTTATCCCCTGTACACATTTCCGGGGGTTTTTCGGAGCATATTCCGGAACAAAACCCCCGTCCAGCCACTGAATCCGCCGAGCAAGAAACCCGTCGCCGCAGTCAGTGCAATCAAGGTCATGCCAGAACCCAGGCCCATCAGATCCCCCATCCTGTCGGGCAGTGGGCTGCCTGTGGTGATTCCCAGATAAATGCATTGCCCCAGCCAGGTCAGGCCCATGCCCAAGCCTCCCCCCATAAACCCTCCGATGCCATTGGGAAAAATCAAGGCGGCAAGAACAGCAATCCCGATCATCACCATCCAAAAAGGAGCCGCTGCGTTCAGAAATACCACCAGAATGGCCGTAAGAATAGTCAGAAAGATGAATCTCATGTGCAGTTTATTTTAAAGTGGTCTTGAAAAGTACGTTCTCCGAATCCGCTTTGGATCTCAACCCAAAATCCAGGTATTCCCCTTTGGCCCAAACGGGAATGAAATTCCCATAAAATCTGCTGCCCGGATTTCCGGATTGCCCACCGGGGTAAATCCCAAAGGCCCGAACCTGCGGCCCAAGCTCCACCACCATTCTCCAGCTTGCCCCATGCCGGCTGCCCGTGGCATTCAAAATCCCCGATCCTCCGCCGGTGTACACATTTTCCACGGAGAAAGACTTGAAGGTCGGAACCAAGTGCTGGATCGTGGTCTTTTTATAATTGGCCCAGGAATAGTCCCCTTCTTCCGTTTCCCATCTGCCCATCTCCACCAGCAGCGAATCAAACCCAGCCCGGACATGGTACTCGGCCGTCTGGATTCCGTCTTGGGATTTCACGTCAAACAGCGCGTCATTGGCGGATTTGGCCAACAATTCAACAGTCTGATAACTGGACGGACGAACCACCGGCACTGGGCTTTCCGTCAGTTCCCTCCAGATACTTTCAAAGGTTTCCGAGGACCAAATGGAATACAGCGTTTGTCCCTTTTGGTTGGGATCCGCAAAAAAATCCCAGGATCTGAGCTCCCGCAGGTATTTTTCCGCCTCGGGCGAGTCGGCCTTGTATGTCCCCAACAACCGGATCAGCAGCGGCAAGGCCTCGGCTGCCTGCAAATTGTAGTCATCAAATTGGAGTGCCATCATGTCCTCCACCGTGATCTGCACCATTTCCCTCAGTTTGCCGTTTAGCCGTCTGTTTCGGTAGTGTTCGTAGCTGTTGTCAAACACATAGTAGGGATAAGCCGCGCCGGCCGGGTGCTGGTTTGCCGAGGAAACGAACCCTCGCTCAGGATTCAGGGTACTTGCATTTTGGGCATTGGGAATATAGCCCTGCCATTCCATCCCTGGATCGGCTCCATCCATCAGAAACTTCCCCTGACCGGGCCATTTCAAAGGGAATTTCCCCTGAACCCTCATTGCGATATCGCCGTTTTTGGATGCGAACACGAAGTTTTGGGCGGGGGCTGCATAATGGTCCAAAGCGCGGTTGTAATCGTCGTGATTTCTCGCCTTGTTCATCAGCAAAAAGGTCTTTTGCTCATTTGACCCCGTGTGGACGGTCCACTTCAATGCAAAATTCACGTCCTGGCGCTCGCCCTTGAAGGTCCGGTCATACACCACCGGCCCATAGTGCGTGTACACCACCGTGTCGATAAACGCTTCCTGTCCCTTTACCTTGATTTCCTCTATTCGGAATTTGGATAGCTTCCATTCAGTGCCGTATTTGTATGCCTTACGGCCAGCATCCTGGAAGGTTATTTTGTACCAATCTCTCGTATCTCTAGTAGCATTGGTTACGCCCCAGGCGATATCATTGTTGAATCCTGATATAACACCCAACGCTCCGGGAAGCGTGGCGCCTTTCACGGTATGGGAAGGGGTACTCAGCTGCATCGCATACCAAAGCGAGGGCAAGTTCAGACTCAAGTGGGGATCATTGGCCAGGATGGGGTTTCCGTTTTTGGTCTTCTTCGCGGACACCGCCCAGTTGTTTGACCCGGTCCCTTCTTCGGGCTGGGGGAGCGGGTCAAGGGTAATGGCATCATCGGGATAGTGAACAGCGTCCGGTTTCGTCACCGGCAAAGGTGCAAAGTCCCAAACCCGCTCCGCTTCGATCACCGGGTCGCCTTCTGAAGGATGCTCGGGAAAAAGCCGGTTCAGTTTTGCCTCGCCAAGGATTTTTCTGAGGTTCGAAAATTCCAAATCCCTGTCCCCGACCAGCATATCCGACATGTACTTCAGAAGCAACAGGGACTTGAAGGCCGACCAGGCTTCTGGTCTATAATTCAGGATCTTGTACTCCACCGGCAGTCTCGAATTGTCCAACTGGGCGATGTATTGGTTGACACCGTCGGCGTATGCTTCCACAAGCGCGAGGGTTTCCGGATCGTTTTCCTGCAGGTATTTCAGTCCCAGCTCGGCACCGTAGGCCAAGCCCTTTCTCCGTGTCATCCGATCCAGGTCGACGGCTATCGGCCCTACGATTTCGGAGACGCGTCCCGCCGCGGCCATCGTCTGAAACTCCATCTGCCAAAGCCGGTGCTGGGCTGTCACATAGCCCTGCGCCCGGTAGAGATCCGCTTCGTTTTCGGCAAAAATGTGTGGGATCAGATTCTGGTCATAGACCACTTCCACGGGAGCGGTGAGATTTTCGAGGTCGATCTCCCCGGAGGCGAGTTGGTCTTCACTGAGGGTATTCTGCCAAAATCCGTGATTCGGATCCAACAGGGGCGCGATCGGCGGAATCTGGCCAAGCGGTATCGAAACCAATACCGCCAAAGCAACGGCAATGCCCAAAACCAGAAAGAATGAGAAGTACTTCATTGAAATCGGTCGTTTTGTGAACTGGCATTTCGCGTGGGTCGGCCACGCCAACCATCTCCGCGCTGCAAGTCCTCGGTCAAAAACAAAAAAATCCCGGACCTCAGGCCAGAGATCGCTCGGTGCTCCGGACTATTGTATGGCGACGGGCAACTTCAATTTGTCCCAACGGATCACCAATCCGGGAGATTCGACTTCAATGCTGAGTCGCTCGGTGGAGCGTTCCTCCCACACAGGCGTGGCTTCTACTCTCAGCACGTCTTTTTTGTCATCGTATTGAAAATGCCCGTGCTCAAGGTTCCAGTCTGAATTGAAGATCACCGTCCAGGGACCGGTTTCCTTGGGTATGGTAAAAAGCGAGTACTTTCCGGCGGCGAGGGTTTTTCCTTCGACCCTGATGTCCTGGGGAATATCAATATAGGTTGCCTCGTTTGCGCCGGTTCTCCAGACTACGTTGTAGGGAACCAAGTCCCCCCAAAGGACCCTTCCCTTCACGGACGGGGAGCCGTAGTGGACTTTGACCGTTTTCCCGGCCACCTGTCCCTCTTTGATGACCAATGGACTCGGCCGCTGTTCGCTTTCGGTTGCTTCGGCATCGGCAGATTCTTCCGTAGTCGCTTCCGTTGTGGTCTCTGTCGCTTTGGGCTGGCATGCCAAAAAAGAAGCCACCGCAAAGGCCGCCAACCAAACATTTGAATTTTTTTTCATGTGGGATAGATGATTAATTTATTGGGTAATTACGTAAAATTAAACTAAATCACGTGATTCCAAGCGGCAGGCCAAAATTCATTGCCACATTTGGCCGGGTTTTCCGCCCGGCTTTCGAAACCCCGGGCTTGGTCCCGCAGTATGAATGATTTGTCCAAAAGGAACTGAACTATGATAAAATTGACGCGAAAATCACCACTTTTGACTTTGGGTTCGTTTCTTTTGCTCTCCACCCAGCCTAAATGAAATTCATCACAGTACCGGTATTTTTGGTATCGCTGATACTCTATTCCAGTGTTTTTGTCTCACCGGAAATATTCCGCTTTGCGGGGCTGTTGCCCTTTTTTATCCCTGCCATCCTTATCGTCAACGGTTTTCTTTTTGCCATGTTGGCACTGGCATGGAGGAGGCTCGCTTTTTTTCCCCTGGCGGCATTGCTCATCGGCTACAAGTTTATCCTGATCACATTCCAAATCCACCCCCGAAACGAAGGGGCCGAAGGCTTGAGGGTTTTGACCTACAACACCCACAGTTTTTTTTACCGCCAGGAAAAGTCGGGCGCCCTCGATCCAAATGTGTTCACCTGGCTGGCCGAGCACCCGGCAGACATCAAGGTCTTTCAGGAATTTTACCAGGACTATACTTCCTCGACCCGCAATGCCATCAAACTGCTGGGCAAGGAGGGGGAATACGAGCATGTCTATCACGTGGTGGATGGCAATCCGCAGAAAAGATCGCAGGGGATGGCGATCTTTTCCCGATACCCGATTGTCAACGACGGCGTTGTTTTCGACAATCAGGTGACCAATGGGGCGATTTTCGCGGATATCCAAGTCGGCGGCGATACGCTCAGGATTTACAACGCCCACCTGGAATCCATGGCCATCGAGACCGGGTCGCTCAACGACTACGACCGGGCCAAGCAGGTGTACAGACAGACTTTGGGCAAACTGCACCGCGGAAGTCTCGCCCGCGCGCAGCAACTGTCGATCCTCTATGAGCATCTCAGCCACAGTCCCCACCCGGTGATTCTGATGGGCGACCTGAATGAGGTGCCCTATTCCTACGTCTATTTCAAGCTGGGCGAAAAGTTGGACAACGCCTTTGAAAAAGCAGGAAGAGGCTTTGAATTCACCTACAACCGGGTTCTTTTCTTCCTGAGGATCGACCATATTTTCGCCGACCCTTCTCTTCAGCCGGTCCATTTCAACACCCATCGCGAAGTGGACTACTCGGATCACTATCCTGTTTCGGCGACCTTTTCCTGGGAGGGCCTGCAATAATCCCCCGGTTTCCCCAGCCTGTTTCTGGGCTGAAAACCGAAGGGCATGAATTTCTTCCGCTGTCCTGCTTCTCCGGAAGCTGGACCATTCACCACCCCTCCAGAAATGCTGCTTCTGGAGAAGCTGCATAGTAGGAAATTGGCTTTTTGGAAGAAGCGGTCTCCCTAACAACATGATTTTTTTCTTGCCAAATTTTAAAGCAATGGCTTAACTTGCCAGCCTGGAATTTTCCCCAAGCCCATGCAGCAGTATCACGACCTGATGAGAAGAATTCTCCATGAAGGAGTAAAGAAAACCGACCGGACCGGCACCGGAACGACCAGCATTTTCGGACATCAAATGAGGTTTGATCTCGCCGAGGGCTTCCCGGTGGTCACGACCAAAAAACTGCACCTCCGCTCCATCATCGTCGAGCTGCTGTGGTTTCTCAGGGGGGAAAGCAACATCTCCTGGCTGAAGGAAAACGGCGTATCCATCTGGGACGAATGGGCGGATGAAAACGGCGATCTGGGACCGGTCTATGGCTATCAGTGGAGACATTGGCCGGACGGAAAAGGCGGGGAGATCGACCAGATCAAAAACCTGATCCACCAGATCAAGACCAAGCCCGACAGCCGAAGACACCTGGTAAGTGCCTGGAACGTCGCCGACGTGGACCAAATGGCCTTGCCCCCTTGCCACACGATGTTTCAGTTTTATGTCGCGGATGGCAAGCTGTCCTGCCAACTCTACCAAAGAAGCGCGGATGTATTTTTGGGAGTTCCTTTTAATATCGCTTCCTATGCACTTTTCACGATGATGATTGCGCAGGTTTGCGACTTGGAGCCAGGGGAATTTGTACACACATTTGGGGACGCACACCTGTATTCCAATCACCTGGAGCAGGCAGAATTGCAGCTCAGCAGAGAGTTGAGATCCTTGCCGACCATGAAGATCAACCCGGAAGTGAAGGATATCTTCGGGTTCAAATACGGGGACTTCGAACTCATCGGCTATGATCCCCACCCCCATATCAAGGCTGCGGTGGCGGTTTAGAAAAAAAGATTTTAGATTTTAGATTTTAGATTTTAGATTTTAGATTTTAGATTTTAGATTTTAGATTT
>CAZGYC010000002.1:126455-149031 GCA_964530015.1 uncultured Limnohabitans sp.
TAGATTGAAAAGAAAAAGCCCCGAATTTTCCGAATCCGGGGCTTTTTCTTTTCAGTTGCCCAATTCATATTTGAGCGTTTTGCCTTTTTCCACGGCAGGGAGACCTTCCGTCATCCAGAGCGGCGCGGGAGCACCTTTCAGATAATGGTCAAAGAACTGGCTCAAACGAACCGAAAGATCTTTGGAGTTTTTCCGCTGGGTCAAGTTGTGGTCCTCCCCGTTGTACTGCAGGAGCCAGGCGGGTTTGTTTAGCCGCTTGAGCGCCATAAACATCTCGATGCCCTGATACCAAGGCACCGCCCCATCGGCGTCGTTGTGCATGATGAGCACCGGAGTCTGTACCCGATCCATCATAAAGAGTGGGGAATTTTCCAGATAGTACATCGGCTTCTCCCAAAGTGTCCCTCCGATTCTCGACTGGGTTTGCTCGTACTGGAACATGCGGCTCATGCCCGTCCCCCAGCGGATTCCTCCGTAAGCCGAGGTCATATTGACCACAGGCGCACCAGCCCCGGCAGCTTTGAACATGTTGGTCTGGGTGATCAGGTACGCCACCTGGTAGCCTCCCCAGCTTTGGCCTTGGATGGCCATATTTTCGGTATCGACACCGCCTTTGGCGATCACGGCCTGCACACCCGGCAGGATGCAGTCGTAGGCACTCGGCCCCGGCAATCCCAACTCATACTTGATATCCGGCACAAACACCAGGTAGTCATTGCTTACGAAATAGGGGATATTGATCGTGGATCGACTCGGTGCGGGAGGACGGTAGCTGTGGAAGGTGTCGCTGTTTCGCTCGTAGAAATACACCATCATGGGATAGCTCTTAGCAGGATCAAAGCCTTCCGGTTTGAAAAGCAAGCCCTGAAGCGGTGTACCGTCATTTGCCAGGTAGGAAACCAGCTCGACATTTCCCCATTTGATCCCTGCCTGTTGGGGATTGAGGTTGGAAGCTTTCGTCAGGGACTTGAAGCCCAAATCCATGAGGTACAAATCGGGATTTTCCCGATAGGTACTTCTTCTCACCAAAGCCTGCGGGGCTTCCTTGGCTTTGGTCAAGCCATAATACCTGTTTCCGGTCATCAGAAGCGATCGGGGTGATGTCTTGCCGTCATAGCTTCCTGAGAAATACCCATTGTCTTTGGTCGTTTCGTTGAAAGCCGAGAGGATCAGGGGCTCTTCCACATCAATGGAAACTTCATCGGATTTCAGCCTTTCCCTTCGGAAAGTGATCTTGCCTTTTCTTCCCTCGCCCAGGGTCAGGTTGACCGCCGCAGCGGGATTTTTCGGGTCGATCTTCCAAATGTCATAGCGGTCGTTGATCAGGATGGCGGCATCCTTGGCCAGCCAGCCTTCGGAACCATAACTCCCCGGCAACGAAGGCGAGTCGTGCAACTCTTCGTAAAAGGGAACCGGCAGCTCCTTTGTCAGATGGATCTTTTGGCTTTTTTCCAGATCAAAGGCCACCCAGGAACTGTCCCGGCTATCATACCAATAGGCATAGTTGGCCTCTGGCGAGAGCCTCGGACTTCCGGGAGCGTTTTTTTCGATCAAAGTTGCCTTGCCTGTTTTCAGATCCATCCAATAGACATCCCTGCCAATCTGAATATCCCAGCTATATGCTCGACGGTAGGGATCATCCGTCCAAGCCAAAGCCACTTCTTTGGTGATCTTATTTTCCAGGGAAATATTCTCCAACTCAGGTCTCGCAAGCTGAATCACTTTTCCGGAACCAGTCTCCAGCACAGCCAGATAATTTCGCTTTTCATCCTGTGACCTGTTCTTGAGCTGCATCGGCTGAATCTCGGCGTCCTGCCAGCCCCAGATGTCCAGACTCACCCGCTCCTCGTCCAGGATGGTGGTGTCATTTTCATAGACAAAGTCCACATAGGCTTCCGCCACCCCAAAAAACATCCGGCTCTCGTCCTCGGAAAATCTGGGATTTCGGTCCTGGCTGATCCTGCCGTTTGGGAGCATCCCGGATGTCTCTTTGCCTATTTCCTGGGCAATGGAGCCTTGGGAAATTTGATACAGATAGAGCGTATGTTCCGGTTTTTTGTGTTTCAGTGAATCATCCGTTGCGACAAAACCCAGGTACTTGGACTGCGGGGAAAAAGCCAGACCGGAATAGGTTGTCATCTTTTCGTGCACCAATTTGCTCTCGCCCGTGCCCAGATCCAGCAGGTAAACCGCCGCATTGTCCAAGGTATCTTCCTCAGCCAAGGTATAATGCAGGAAATCCCCGTTTTGTGCAAAACCATAGGATTTTACCCGCTCAAATTCCCAGGATTTCGCTCCGTCAAGAGACCGAACCAGCAGCTTGGTTCCGTCAGTCTTTTTTGGCTTTACTGCCGTTTTTGTCGAATCAGTTTTGGTCGAGTCCGCGGGATCCGCTTTTTCGGGAATTCCCTTCTCGAAATGGACGGCGACCCAGCTTCCTTTCTCCGAAGGAAGGGCAAAAGACTTGACCCTGGCCAGTTTTTCGACCTTGCCGGAGAAAAGCTGGAGAATGAACAAGCTGTCCTTTGGCAAGTCGTCGTCCTTTTTCTTTTTCAGCTTCAAAACCCGAACGGAATCCTTCTGCGGGGCGATTTTTCCCACTGCAAACGCATCGTCGGCCGAAAAGGAAAAACCCATCCCACGCGGGATGGTGGTTTTGTTGGCCGGCCTGGAATAGGGAAAAATCTCCAGGCGCGAATCGCCCTCCTGGGGACTGATCTGATAGCCGACAAACTGCCCGTTTTTGGTGATTTTTTCGGAAGAAAGGCTCTCCCATCCGTCGTAGTCGGCATGGGTCAGGGATCTTTTCTGCTGCGCAAAAACCAACTGCGCCGTAAAAACGAACACCAAACCCAGCCAAATGTTGCACTTCCTGTTCATGGCAATCAATTATTGGTTTAGGGTAAATTCTCTTTCGAAATAGCCTCCACGGGTGGAGGAAAGCCTGATTTTTCCTAGGACAGGATCACCGCCATCCACCCTTACCCGAAAAGTCGCAGCCTTCCTCTCTCCCACTCCCGTGTAGCCAGAGTAGATGGTTTTGTCATACAAGGCCGGAGAAGTGATCTTCACTTTGGCGTCTTCGTAGCCTTTGGTCAGCTCCTTGTCAAAGTCCAGCGACACGCGGTCTTCCTGCACGATTTTCACCAGCTTGGCCTGCTCCAGGGCAACCGGCAATTGTCCGGTATTGCTCCATTCGAGGGTGATTTCAAATTCCCCTTCGGACAGCTTGCTGACTTTCAAGTCGGAAATGGTCAATTGGGGAAGCTTTTTGGCCATCGCCAGGTTAAACAGTGCCTGCTTTTTGGCCCAATCCTCCAACTGCCAAGGGGGGCCGTTTTGACCAAAGAATTTCGGGTGAAAACCGCCGATTTCCACTTCCCCGAGCTGTGGATGTGTCATGGGGGTCCAGGGCTTGAAGCCTTTGCTGCCATTGGCCTCATCATCCCACATCAGCCCGTCATACTCGTCATAGATGCCGTCTCCGTCGTAGTCCTTCATCGCCCCGTTGTTCCAAAGCTCATCGCCATACCAGATGCTGCCGTAATAGAAATAGCCGAAATCGGGCCCGTGGCCAAAAAGCGGCTCCGGCTTTAGCGGGTCTCCGGTCATGGAGTTGACCTTGTAGCGGGTGGCATAGGTCTCATACACATCCCCAGCCCAAGGGTAAGCTGTGAAAGAAAGCCCGAGCTGGTCCATTTCCTTGTAAATCGCCAAATCCTCGGGGTACATCCGGTCTTCCGATTTGGAAGTGGATGGAGGTCGCAGGTGCATCGGCACCCTGGTGTCCATGGAATTGACTACCGAAATGTTCGGATGACTCAGCATCCAGAGTGCGGTGGTGCGGGTTTCCAGTTCGCTGAGCGGGTACTCCCCTGCCCCGCCTTGGGTATATCCACGTCCGGTCAGGTCTCCGCCGGAGTTTGGTCTCCAGTTTTCGGGGTAGTTTCGGTGCAGGTCCAATCCGCCGATGCCGTCCTCGTTGTAGGATCCGTCGCCGTCGTTGTCAATGCCTTCGGAATACATCAGGTATTCTCCCTTGCCGGGAAAAGTCCGCTTCATCAGGCGTCCTTTGGGATCTCTGGGGTCGATGATGAAGTTGGCTTTTTCCTTTTCCTCATCAGTGAGGGCCTTTTTCCTCAATTGATAGATCACACCATCCCCGTCCAGGTCTTCCTCGGGATCCTCGTCGAGCAGCCCGTCCCGGTCGTTGTCATAGGGTCTGACGGTACTCCGGTTTCTCTGCTCCGTGTAGAGATACATATTCGATCCGTCGGGATTGTTTTGGGGACGGAGGTAGATCGTCTTGGTGTCGACCAGCGCGGTGATCTCGGCGTCTTTGCCGTAGTTTTCGAGCAGATGCCTGGTCAGCCAAAGGATGGATTCGCTGGAGGTGATTTCGCCGGAATGCCTCCCACCCTCAAAATACGCGGCGGGCTTGTCGGTGTCTTTTCCGGTCTTCTTGTTGGTCAGCGTCATCTGATAGATCGGTCGGCCTTCGAAAGAATGCCCGACCACATAGATATCCACGATATCAGGATATTGCTTTGCCCAGGTTTCATACCAATGGTACATCACGTCCACGGTATGGTATTTGTCAAAGGCGAGCTTCTCGCCCGGAGCGTATTCCACCTCCGGAAACTGAAACTTTTTGAAAAAAGAAGGGCCGTGCCTTTCTCCCGAAACAGTATAAAATTTTGATTTTTCGTCTTTCTCCGGAAAAAGCTTCCCGGCTTCAAATGGCCGAACCTGGGCGGCGGCGATGCCGGAGGCAAGACAAGCCGCCGTCAAAAGGGTGGTTTTTCTCATGGGACAGTAGGGTTGGTCGGTTAAAAATAAGAAAGCCCGCCTATGCCTGTCCCACCGCTTAAAAAAAAAGACCGGATTCACCGGCCTTGTCATTTTCTGATTGTCAATTCGAACTTTTCCGGACTGTAACTGGCGTATCCGGGTACAGGCTTGCAGTCAGGCAGCTTTCTGATCATGTGATCCAGCCGCTCCTTCAGTCCCTTGTCCACCTTTCCCACTATTTCAAACCCGATCAGCCTGCCCTTGGAGTTCACATCCAACAGAATCTTCACCTCATCCAAATCCCGGCTCTTTTTGGTCCGAAACAGAAATGGGGAGTAGCTGTCGATCATTTCAAGGGTGTATTCCGGCCAAGCCCAACGGGAATTCAGGTTCCGGGCGATGTTTTCTTCCATGGTCGTCAAGGGCGAAAGCTCCAGCTCCTCGGCAGCGGTAAAGTCGTCGGAATCGGCAGATGCCAGAAGCTTGTGAAGGCTCAATCTGTGAAACTGCACCGTCGAAAGGCCGATTTCGGCCACATCCGGGTTTTGCTGGGCAACAGCGTCTCCGTATTCGAGGGGAAGTGTGAGAACAAGTCCCAAAAAGGCCAACAAAAAAAATCTTCGGGAAAGGGTCATCTTTTGCATAATTCCAAAAGTATGAGAAAAAATACACTTTTGAAAATTTGAAATGCAATTTATTGTATTTTAAAAATTTTGCCCGAAAACAAAAAAGTCTTGCCACCGGCAAGACCCTTTTCAGAATATAAACCCAAATATAACTTTAGAGATTAAAAGTTTTCGCACTGACTGCCAATCGTTTGGTTTTTTGTCTGATGTCAGATTTATCTGTTATCCATTCGATTCAAAACCAAATTTTCGATTGCCATTGATTGATACGCCCAAAGTAAGTGGATTTTGTCATTAATTACAAATTGAAAAAAAAATTTTGCAATATTTTGAACAATCTCTAATTTACCGCATCCTTCATTAACAATCATCTAAATCCTCTGTAGGAAAATGGACAAAATTTTAGATATCGACAACATAGACCTCAAAATTATCTCTTTGCTAAACGAAGACGCGAAAACCCCTTACACCGAAATTGCCAAGAAGGTGTTTGTGTCCTCGGGGACTGTCCACGTGAGGATGAAGAAGCTGGAGGATATGGGGATCGTCAAAAGCGCAACCCTGAACATCGACTTTTCCAAACTGGGGTACGACATCTCGGCTTTCCTTGGGATTTACCTGGAAAAAAGCTCCCTGTATGACACGGTGATCGAAAAACTGAAGGAAATCGCCGAAGTGGTCAGTGCCTACTATACCACCGGCAACTATTCCATTTTTGCAAAAATCATCTGCCGGGACACCAACCACCTCCGACTGGTGCTCGACAAGATCCAAAAAGTGGATGGAATCGACCGGACCGAGACCCTGATCGTCTTGGAGGAAAGCATCAACAGGCCGATCCAGTTTTTTGACAAAGAGAAATAACGCTATTTGGATTAAAAACAAATAAACGATTTCGGTCGAAGTCCCTGCATTTGCCCCCGGATTCCGGCCCAGGCCGGATTTCGCATTTTCCGGGGCCAGGATTTGACGCCCGCGCGTTTGAGGGACTTTTTTTGCCGGTTTTTGACATCTCCCATAGATAATTTCGAATGGCCGCGAACATATTATTGCAATTATATGTTGTACCTTTGCAGTCAAAATGTAATTAGTCTAAATAACTCAGCCCATGAGCAAAGACAACTCGATTTTAGAAGAACTCACCTCCAAAGAATATGAACATGGCTGGTCAGTCAACTATGAGGCCGATGAGGCTCCGATTGGACTGAATGAGGACATTATTCGATGGATTTCTGCTAAAAAAGAAGAGCCTCAGTGGCTTCTTGAGTGGCGATTGAAGGCTTTCAGAACCTGGCTGACCATGACCGAGCCAGAATGGGCCAATGTTCATTACCCAAAAATTGACCTTCAGGCACTTCGCTATTATTCTGCTCCCAAGCAGATCAAAAAGACCAAAAATCTCGATGAAGTGGATCCTGAGCTGATCGCCATCTATGAGCGATTGGGCATCTCTTTGAATGAGCAAAAGAGATTGCAGGGCATTGCAGTGGATGCCGTTTTGGATTCGGTTTCCGTGGCTACGACTTTTAGAGGGACGCTTTCCAAGCTTGGAATCGTATTCTGTTCTTTCAGCGAAGCTGTCAAAGAACACCCCGAACTGATCAAAAAATACCTGGGCTCGGTCGTACCGATGACCGACAATTACTATGCTGCCCTGAATTCCGCCGTATTCTCTGACGGATCCTTCTGCTATATTCCTAAAGGCGTCAGATGCCCCATGGAGCTCTCCACCTATTTCCGGATCAATGCCGCCAATACCGGTCAGTTCGAACGGACCCTGATCGTGGCGGATGAGGAATCCTATGTGAGCTACCTGGAAGGCTGTACTGCACCATCACGCGATGAAAATCAACTGCACGCTGCCGTGGTGGAAATCTACGCCGGAACACATGCGCAGGTGAAATATTCCACCGTCCAAAACTGGTATCCAGGCGACAAGGAAGGAAAAGGCGGCATCTATAATTTCGTGACCAAGCGAGGCATTTGTGCCGGTGACCACTCCAAGATCTCCTGGACCCAAGTGGAAACCGGATCCGCCGTCACCTGGAAGTATCCTTCCTGTATCCTAAAAGGCGATCACTCGATCGGAGAGTTCTATTCTGTAGCGGTAACCAACAACTACCAGCAGGCTGATACCGGGACCAAGATGATCCACATCGGCAAAAACACCAAATCAAGGATCGTTTCCAAAGGTATCTCCGCCGGAAAATCCCAAAACTCCTACCGAGGCCAAGTGCAGGTGATGAAGCGGGCGGACAACGCCCGAAACTTCTCCCAATGCGATTCCCTCCTGATGGGTGACCGTTGTGGAGCGCATACCTTCCCCTACATCGACATCAACAATCCGAGCGCCAAGGTGGAGCACGAAGCGACCACTTCCAAGATCGGCGAAGACCAAATCTTCTACTGCAACCAAAGAGGTATAGCCACTGAGGATGCTGTTGCGCTGATTGTCAATGGCTACGCAAAAGAAGTATTGAACCAACTTCCGATGGAATTCGCGGTAGAAGCGCAGAAACTGCTGGCGCTGACGCTTGAGGGATCGGTGGGATAAATGGGATTTGAAATTTGGGGTTCAAAATTTGAAATTATGGGAACCATCAGCCGATTCGAAGATTTGGATATCTGGAAAAAGGCGAGAGAATTTTCCAAGTTGGTTTTCGGATTGACTTTGAAAAATGGATTCGAGAAAGATTTCAGCCTCAGAAATCAAATCAATGCGTCCTCCGGGTCTATAGCAGACAATATCGCCGAAGGCTTCGAAAGAGAAGGAAACAAGGAGTTCATAAACTTCCTAAGTATAGCCAAAGGGTCCGCCTGAGAAACAAGATCACAGCTTTACAGAGCCTTTGATAGAGGTTATTTTCCCGAAGAGAAGCTTAGGGAAATGGTCCTAATCAGCCTTGAAATTTCCAAGTCAATTTCAGGGTTTATAAAATATTTAAAAGAGAGCGAGTTTCGGGGCAACAAGTTTAAAACTGAATAGCACGTGTCCCGATCTCAAATTTCAAATGTCAAATTTCGAATTATGTTAAGCATAAAAAATCTACACGCATCAATCGAAGGAAATGAAATCCTGAGGGGAATCAACTTGGAAGTCAAAGCCGGAGAAGTCCATGCGATCATGGGGCCGAATGGCTCCGGAAAGTCAACCTTGGCTTCTGTATTGGCAGGTCGTGAAGAATATGAAGTGACCGAGGGAGAAGTGACTTTTAAGGGAAAAAACCTGCTCGATCTGGCTCCGGAAGACCGCGCCAGAGAAGGCGTCTTTCTTGCTTTTCAATACCCAGTGGAAATTCCGGGCGTTTCTTCCACCAATTTCCTCCGTACAGCAGTGAATCAGGTTCGGGAATACAGAGGGCTGGAGCCCTTGGATGCCGTGAAGTTTTTGACTCTGATGAAGGAGAAAATGAAGCTCGTCGAAATCGACCAGAAACTGCTCAGCAGATCGCTGAACGAAGGTTTTTCAGGTGGCGAAAAGAAAAGAAACGAGATCTTCCAGATGGCCATGCTCGAGCCGACCTTGTCTATCCTGGACGAAACGGATTCCGGATTGGACATCGATGCCCTGAGAATCGTCTCCAATGGAGTGAATCAATTGAAATCAGACAAAAACGCAACCATCGTGGTCACCCACTACCAGCGTTTGCTCGATTACATCGTGCCGGATTACGTACACGTGCTCTACAAAGGCCGCATCGTGAAGTCAGGCACCAAAGAACTGGCGATGGAACTCGAGGAAAAAGGCTACGACTGGATCAAGGACGAAATTGATTCCGCAGCCACTGTCTGATTTCTAAAACCACAATCATGAGTACCCTGACCAACCAAGATACATTCGGCAGCCTGATAGAAGCCGCTCCAAAGAACTTTGAATCAGCCCGGAGTCTTGCCAGAGAGACTTACTTTGCCCAGGGACTTCCTGCGGTAAAAGCTGAAGAATATAAGTTTACAAACATCAGCAAGAAGCTGGAGCAAACCCTCACCGGCTTCTCCCCTGCTCAGGCTTTCGAAGTCACTGCAGAACAGGTGGATTCCTCCCTTTTCGAAGGGTTTGATGGACATATCCTGGTGTTTTCCAATGGAAAATTCCTTCCCGCACTTTCTTCGACCATCGAAGGAATCGAAGTTTCTTTGATTTCTGAGAAAACTGACCTCGCGCTTGGCTCCATCTGCAAGCCGGAAAAAGATGCCTTTGCAGCTCTGAATCAAGCCGGTTTCCAAGACGGAATTTTTATCTCAGTTCCAAAAAAATCCCAAATCGAAAAGCCCATCCTTTTGCTTTCTTTCAATCAGGCAACTGGAGGCCAAGTCATCCAACCACGGGTTTGGATCGAAGTGGGGGATTTTGCCGAAGTGACCTTCATTGACCAAAGCATCAGCTTGGGTGAATCCGGCTATTTTGTCAACAAAGTGGTCGAAGTGAAAGGCGGGATCAATTCCCAAATTCATTTTTACAGACTGCAAGACGAAGGCAAAAATGCGATCGAAGTCAGCAACATCGAAACAGACATCCAAAAAGACGCACGATTTAGCTCGGTGAATATTTCGCTTTCAGGAGACATGGTGAGAAACAACCTCAACCTGAATCTCAAAGGGAGCAATTCCGAGGGAAACATGTACGGGATTTACCTGCTCAACGGAAAAACCCACGTGGACAACCATACCAACGTGGACCATACCATTCCCCACGCTGAGTCCAATGAACTGTACAAAGGCATTCTGGCGGATAAAAGCAGGGGCGTATTCAACGGAAAGATTTTCGTTCGCCAAGACGCCCAAAAAACCAATGCCTTTCAGCAAAACAACAACATCCTCCTGTCAGAAGATGCCATCGTCAACACCAAGCCCCAATTGGAGATTTGGGCAGATGACGTGAAGTGTTCTCACGGCTGTACCGTCGGTCAGTTGGACGAGGAAGCGCTTTTTTACCTTCGGGCAAGAGGCATAGACAAAACCCAGGCAAAAGGACTTCTTCTTTATGCTTTTGCGGGTGAAGTTTTGGAAAAAATCGAAACAGAAAGCTTCCGTGACTATTGCGATGCGCTCATTCAGGAGCGTTTGGGAAGTAAATTCTAATCCCATCATGAGCTTAAACATCGAACAAATCAGGGGCTTGTTTCCTGTACTTCATCAGGAGGTACACGGCAAGCCCTTGGTTTATTTTGATAATGCAGCCACCACGCAAAAACCCCAAGCTGTCCTCGATGCCCTGAGCCGGTATTACGAACATGACAACTCCAACATCCATCGTGGGGCGCATGCTTTGGCTGACCGGGCGACCCGCTATTACGAAGAAACCCGGGAGGCAGTCCGGGAATTTGTCGGTGCAAACGAATCTGCGGAGATCATTTTCACCAAAGGAACCACCGAAAGCATCAACTTGGTAGCAAAGACTTTTGGAAGAAAATTCATCGGAAAAGGAGACGAAATCCTCATTTCCACGATGGAGCACCACTCCAACATCGTGCCTTGGCAGATGCTCTGTGAAGAAAACGGTGCAATCCTGAAAGTAATCCCCATCACGGATTCCGGAGAGCTGGTAATGGGGGAATTTCAAAAACTGCTATCTCCGAAAACCAAGCTCGTGAGCATGGTCCACGCCTCCAATGCGTTGGGAACAATCAATCCGGTAAAAAAAATAATTGAAGCTGCGCACGCAGTCGGGGCGAAAGTCCTCTTGGATGGCGCACAATCGACTTCCCACCTTGAAATCAACGTCCAGGAACTGGACTGTGATTTCCTGGCTTTTTCGGCCCATAAGCTTTATGGCCCAACCGGTTTGGGGGTGCTTTTCGGAAAAAGAGAAGTCCTGGAAGCCATGCCCCCATTTTTGGGAGGCGGGGAAATGATCAAGGAGGTCACTTTCGAAAAGACCACTTACAGCGACATCCCATTCAAATTTGAGGCAGGCACGCCCAATATCGCAGACGTGATTGCCTTCAAAGCCTCCCTGGATTTCATCAAATCTCTCGGAAAACCGGCCATCAAGGCACATGAAGACGAGCTCCTGGCTTATGCCAATCAATTGCTGACGGAGATCAAAGGTTTCATTCCAGTCGGAACCGCCCAAGAGAAGGTTTCCGTCTTGTCTTTCAACATCAACGGAATGCACCCTTTTGACGTGGGACAGATGCTGGACGCCAAGGGAATTGCCGTACGCACCGGACACCACTGCACGCAGCCTTTGATGAAAAGATTCGGGATCGAAGGAACTGTAAGGGCCTCCTTCTCGGTTTACAATTCCAAACAGGAAATCGATAAACTTGCAGAAGGAATTGCCCAAATTGCAAGATTCAAGAATAAATGAGGAGCATCAAAGAAATACAGGAAGAGATCGTCTCTGAGTTTGAAATCCTAGGAGATGACAAGGAATCGACCATATTCTATATCATGGAACTCGGCGGAAGTCTGGAAACTTTTCCCGAAGAAGAAAAAAAAGAAGAAAACATCATCAAAGGCTGTCAGTCCAAAGTTTGGTTGATAGCCGATGAGCAGGACGGAAAAGTCCACTACCGGGCAGATTCCAATACGGACATTACCAAAGGCTTGATTTCGCTTCTGATCCGGGTATTGAATGACCGCAATCCCGAAGAGATATTGAAAGCTGACCTCGATTTCATCCAACGGATAGGAATGGGCAGCATCATCGGAAGCCAGCGCTCCAATGGTCTTGTCTCGATGATCAAGCAGATGAAACTCTACGCATTGGCATTTCAAACCAAGCAAAACGCCTGAAAATGGAAGCTGAAAGCAAATTGGAAAACGGACAGGTGGACAACCTCCGGGACAAAGTGGTGATGGCCATCAGGCAAGTCTATGATCCGGAGATTCCTGTGGATGTCTATGATCTGGGACTGATCTACGAGATCACGGTCTATCCTGTCAACAATGTGTATGTTTTGATGACCCTGACCTCGCCAAATTGTCCTTCGGCAGAGTATATCCCAACGGAAGTCAAAGACAAAATCCAGCAAATCCAGGGCATCAACAACGTAGAAGTGGAAGTCACTTTTGACCCGCCCTACTCGCAGGACATGATGTCTGAGGCTGCCAAACTGGAATTGGGGTTTCTATAAAACCGAACTATCTAAAACACAACAATATATGTATCCTGAAGAGCTGATCGCTCCCATGAGAGCCGAACTTTCAACTATTGGATTCCAGGAATTCAGAACCGCAGAGCAAGTAGCAACGCATCTTGGTCCAGATCACAAGGGCACTACTTTGGTGGTAGTCAATTCCGTCTGTGGCTGTGCTGCCGGTGCGGCTAGACCGGGAATCCGCTATGCTGTGGAAAATTCCCCGAAAAAGCCAACAACTTTGGCAACGGTTTTCGCAGGCAATGACCGGGAGGCTGTCACCAAATTAAGAGAGCTGGTATTACCCTATCCTCCCTCTTCCCCTGCTATGGCATTGTTCAAGGATGGTGAATTGGTTCATTTCATCGAGCGCCACCACATCGAAGGCAGAAATGCCAAGATGATCGGCGACCACCTGGTGGAAGTGTTTGAGCACTTCTGTGACTAAAAAAGGCCCTTCCGGGCTTAGTTGACCTCATTTGCCCCGCAAGGACGCCTCTCTTGGCCCCTGCCTGTGATCCTGGGAGCGGACAGACATGCCGTTTAAAAATCCGGGGTTCCAAAAACATCCACGAAATCGCTTCCGAAATAATATACGGTCACCGCTGTAATAATATCCTCAAAAAACATTCGATTTTATTAACTTAAGGGCGTCTTTTGATGTTTTCCATTAAATTAAGTAATCCAAAAACGATCTATGTCTGATTCCGCCAAGTTGTCCTATAAGGGGCAAGAATACGTATTCCCTGTGATCACAGGAACTGAAAATGAAAGTGCAATAGAAGTCGGTAAGCTACGGGATGTCTCAGGATTGATCACCCTCGATCCGGGATACAAAAACACCGGAGCCACCAAAAGCGCGATCACCTTTCTTGACGGTGAAGAGGGAGTCCTGCGGTACAGAGGCTACAGGATCGACGAACTTTCAAGAAAGTCAACCTTTCTTGAAGTCGCATATCTTCTGATCTACGGAGAGCTTCCCACCCAGGCACAATACGACGCGTTCACGAAGGAAATCACGCTCCATACGCTGGTTCACGAAGACATCAAAAAGATCTTGGCGGGATTTCCTTCCAATGCCCACCCAATGGGCGTACTTTCCTCTTTGATCTGTTCGCTGTCAGCTTTTTATCCGGATTCGCTCAATCCAAACCAATCAGAGGAAGAAGTAAACCTGAGTATCGTTCGCCTGCTGGCCAAGATGCCGACTTTCGCTGCCTGGGCGCTGAAAAACAAAGTTGGCCATCCGGTCAACTACCCCGACAACACGCTGGACTACTGCTCCAACCTGCTGAAGATGATGTTTGCCCATCCGGCAGAACAATACGAATCAGATCCCATCGTAGCCACCGCGCTGGACAAGCTGCTGATCCTCCATGCCGACCACGAGCAAAACTGCTCCACTTCCACTGTCCGCATGGTCGGCTCCTCCCAGGCTTCCATCTACGCTTCCATCTCTGCGGGCATCAATGCCCTTTGGGGCCCGCTGCATGGCGGTGCCAACCAGTCTGTCATCGAAATGCTCGAAGCCATCAAAGCAGACGGAGGCGATGCCAAAAAATACCTGGACAAAGCCAAAGACAAAAACGATCCCTTCCGTCTGATGGGCTTTGGCCACCGGGTGTACAAAAACTTTGACCCCCGAGCCAAGATCATCAAGCAGGCTGCGGATGAGGTTTTGAGCAGATTGGGAGTGACGGATCCCGTCCTGGAAATCGCCAAAGAACTGGAGTATGCCGCACTGAACGACCAGTATTTCATCGACAGGAAGCTTTATCCAAACGTCGATTTCTACTCCGGCATCATCTACCGTGCCTTGGGCATTCCTACCGATATGTTTACGGTGATGTTTGCATTGGGCCGACTCCCGGGCTGGATTGCCCAGTGGAAAGAGATGCGCGAAAACAAAGAACCCATCGGCAGGCCACGTCAGGTTTACGTAGGCGCCGCCGAACGTGACTACGTTTTCATCAACAAGCGCTAATCCCATTCGCCTACCCCACCTAGCCATTCTTTATAACTAAGGAATGGCTTTCTTTTTTTTTGAAAGGCGACCGATTTACGACAAGTAGGGCACAATTCAGACTTCCAGCCTCCAGCACCGGACATCCATCTGATTTCAGACTTCTTCGGTCTTCTAACATTAGTCATCCAGCATCGGCGAATTTCCCCATCCATGGAGACTTTTTTTGCCTCCTGCATTTCCAGAAACAAAAATTGGCTCCATTATTGGAAATCACCAGGGCCTAAACCCCTTTTATATGAAACCAACATCACTGGAGGAGGCTGTTGCGCTTACCCAGAAATTCACCACCCGACCAGGCAACGATGAACTGCTGAAATTATACGGCCTCTACAAACAAGCCACCGAAGGCGACAACGAAGGCGAACGGCCGGGAGGATTTGACTTCAAGGCGGCCGCCAAATACGCCAGTTGGCTGACTTTCAAGGGAAAAACCAAGGAAGAAGCGACACAGCTCTACATTGACCTAGTTGAAAATCTCGCCAAGAAATACCTGTAGCTCCCCGATATCAGGAAGCCCTCCGAGCCGGGCTTCCCGATGTTTTTTTGCGTTTGGATCCAAAACGGGGTTCTTTTTGCCCGAGATCGTCCAAAGATCCGGACTGGACCAAATCCGGGGATTTGTTGCTACAGCATCCAACCATTTCCCTCATTTGGCATTTCTCCGTCCAAAATACCCGGCAAGAATGCTCCCAAAAACAAGCTGCTGGATATGGTAGATCATGACAGGAAGGAGGACCAGGCCAAGGACGGCAGCGTCAGGGAAAATCACCTTTCCGATGACCACCCCGTGCATCAGGGATTTTTTGGATCCGCAAAAAAGCGCCGTGATCCGATCCTGCAGCGAAAATCCCAAAAAACGGCTGACAAGCTCAAGTACGGTCCAGACCAACACAAAAATGCCCAGCATGGTCACGCTCACCGACAAAAGTGTGGATATCCGGTACACCGAGAATATCCTTTGGGAAAAAGACTCCGCAAATGACGTGAATACGATCATGGTGATCACGGTCTGGTCCACATAGTTGAGCTTGGGCAGGATGGTTTTTAACCTTGGAAACAGCCACCCATGGGCCAGGATTCCAAGTGTCACGGGAAGGATTACTTTGAGCGTAAGTTCGCCAAGCGTAGACCAAAAGTCGATCTCTCCGGCGGCTCCACCAACGAGAAATCCCATCCAGGCAGGCGTCAGGATCACCCCCAAAAGACTCGAAATACTGGCGTTGAAGATGGCTCCGGGCAGGTTGCCTCCCGCTATCGACACCATCACCACCGAAGCACTGACCGTAGAGGGCAAGGCGGACAAATAGCTGATTCCCAGACGAAAATCAGGATCAATCCAAGGCGTAACCTGCAGAAGCAACATGACCAGGAGCGGAAAAATCAAGAAAGTGGAAAGCTGGATCAGAAGATGGAGCCTCCAGTTGGAAAGCCCCGACTTGAGCTGCTCAGGGTCTAGTTTTACGCCATAGAAAAAGAAAACGAATGCTATTCCCAGATTGATCACCGGTTTCCAGGGAACCCCGGACTCCGCGGTGCCCATCTCGGGAAAGATTGCCGCAAGGCCGATCGCCCCAAAAAGCCCAAGCAAAAAACCGTTGATTCCAACCCGCCGGAGCGTCTGGGCCAATTTGTTGATCATGAGCCCATCAGCCGGTTGAAGTTGTCACAAAGGATCGCCGTGGCGATCGCGACATTCAGGGACTCCGCCTGTCCGGAGCCTGGAATCGTCACTTTCTGGGTGACCCATTTCTCCATTTCGGGGGAAATCCCCTTCGATTCATTCCCCATCAGGAGAATCCCCGGAGCGGGATTTTGCAGTCCGTGGATATTCTCCCCCTCCAGAAAAGCCCCGTACACCGGAAGCTTCCACTGGTCAAAGACCCGGTCCAATGCTTCATAGAAGAACTGCACCCGCGTGAACGAGCCCATGGTGGATTGGATCACCTTGGGGTTGTAGAATTCCGCAGTCTGGGGAGAAAATACCAGCTTCTTGATCCCATACCAGTCCGCCACCCGGATGATCGTCCCCAGATTTCCCGGATCCCTGACATCGTCCAAAGCCAAAATCAAGGGTTCATTCCCGGGACTGAACCCCAAATTGGGTTTCATCTGCACCACGGCCAGGGCGGAATCATTGGACTGGAATTGCCCCAAATCCTCCAGTTGCTTCTGCGTAACGTTTATGGGATGGCCCCGAAAGGAGTTTAGCCTGTCAAAATGCTTTTCTTCAAAAGAGTCCGTCACCACCAGCAGCTCCACCAAAAAATCAGACTGCAATACCTCCAAAACACTTTTTTCGCCCTCCACAAAGAACTTTCCGCTCTCGTTTCGGTATTTTTTTTGATGTAAGGATTTAATAAACTTAACTGTATTTTTGCTCAGCATCCCTTCAGCGTATTCCGATTTGAAATCCTCCAAATATATACTTTTTATCACTCTCCTTGGGATTTGCTTGAGCTGTTCACTGACCAAAGATCTCCGGGAAGGACAATACGCCCTCTATGAAAATGAGGTCAAAGGCATAAAAAAATCGGACAAGGAAGATCTCCACGGGCTGATCGAGCAGGAACCCAACACGCGGTTTCTGGGAGGATCCTTGGGAGTGACCATCTACCGGATTGGGAGAAATTTCCACGACAGCACCAAAGTGGCTACCAAGCTCAATCTCGCCGAAGCCGAACTTGCGGCAGTCGGGGCCGCGAGGGACACGCTCCCGGATGACAAGAAGCTCCGCAAAAGGGAAGACAAGCTGAACTCCAAGATCGAGGGGCTGGAAAAGAAGCTGGAGTTTGGAAACGCCGTCATGCGGACGGGCAATCCCCTGGTCGTCTTGGACAGTGCCGAAACCGCCACCACGGTCAACAACATGAAGGGCTACCTGGTCAACCACGGTTTCTTTGACGCCAAGGTGGACTACGACGTGGAAACCAAACGAAAAAAAGCCTTCGTCACGTATCGGATCACCGAGGGGAGCCCTTATATCCTGGATTCGGTATATACCCGATCAGACAATCCCGAAATACTGAAACTGCTCGACCAAACTGCCGGGAAATCCTTTATCCACGAGGGGGAGTACTATGTACAGGACCATGTCGTCTTGGAACGAAACAGGATCGAAGAACTGCTGAAAAACAACGGCTTTTACATGTTTTCAAAGTCCTATATCAACTACATCGCCTACCAGGACACCGCATCAAAGACCATCGATCTGGAGCAGGTCATCCAGAAACCTACCTTTGCCGACAAACACGAAGCCTACACGATCGATTCGATCACCTTCCGGATCAATCCCCCCAGCAATGAGTTTGCCGACCGTAGGATCCTGCAGCGCTTCCGGGATATCGACTTTTCCTTTTACCGCGACCACTATTCCGCCAAGGTGCTTGCCTCCAGGATTTTCCTGCAGACCGGCCAGCCTTACAGCCGTACGGCAGCCATAGAAACCCAGCGCCAGCTTAGCAACCTGGACTTGTTTCGTTTTGTCAACATTTCCTTTGATACGCTCGGCACTTCGCTGACTGCGAATATTTTCACCCAACCCAACCAAAAATACCAACTGACCAACCAGCTCGGGATGACCATCACGGAGCAGTTGCCGGGACCGTTTTTCAGTACTTCGCTGCGAAACAGGAATTTCTTCCGGGCAGGCGAGATCCTGGAATTCAACTTCCGGGCCGGCCTCGAAGGTGTCGCTTCCGCCACCGGACAGGGCGTGTATCAGAGCTCCGAAGTCAGCACCGGGGTTTCCCTGATCTTTCCGAGGTTTCTGATCCCTTTCGCTCCGGGCTCCCTCCAAAAATATGGCCGCTACAATCCCAATACCCGGGTCCGGCTCAGCTACATCTACACCAACCGCCCGGAATACACCAGAAACTCCGTCAACGGGCTGCTTTCCTATTCTTGGGCTACCGCCAAAAACAAGGTCCTCTATACGCTGAATGCCGCCGACCTGAGCTATATCCGTACCCCGAAGATCCAGCAGGAATTCCTGGATATTCTGGAGGACTTGCAGAATGAAGGCAACAACCTGATCTGGTCTTTCCTCCCCTCCTTCATCAGCAGCATCTCCGGCCAGTCCATCATCAACTTCAACAAGTACGGCGACTTCAACTCCAACAAGGCTTCCTTGCTTAGGCTCTTTGCCGAAAGCGGTGGCACGACGCTAAACTTCTTTGATGTCAGAAGCAACAGCGAGCCGGATATCGAATATGCCAACTTTCAGTGGGTCAAAACCCAGATCGATTTCAGGAGATACTATCCCTTGGATGAAAATCAGAAGCTTGCCTACCGGCTCAATTTTGGTTGGGCGCGGCCTTACGGAGTCAGCGCCGGGATCCTTCCCTACGAAAAGTACTTCTTTGCCGGAGGCGGAACCAGCATCCGGGCTTGGCAGGCCCGACGACTCGGGCCGGGAAGCTACGTGCCCCAGACCGGTGAGGGCGGCGAGTACGACTACACCAACGAGCAGCCCGCCGAAATGATCCTGGAGAGCATGCTCGAATACCGAAGGAAACTCTTTGGCTATTTTGACATGGCCTTGTTTGTCGATATCGGAAACAGTTGGATGATCGGCTATGACGCCGCCAGGCCGGGGGCGGATTTTCGGTACGACCGTTTCTACAAGGAGCTTGCCGTCGGCACCGGACTGGGATTGCGGATGGACTTCGACTTCCTGGTCCTCAGGCTCGACTTGGCTACCAAAGCCGTTGATCCTTCCAAGCCGCTGGGTGAGCGCTGGGTGCTGGACAACATCAGTTTCCAGCGGCCCTTTGGGATCAAAGGCCAGACTGTGCTTAATTTCGGGATCGGATATCCCTTCTAAATACACCATGAGCAGAAAAACAAAAGCCGAAATCGCCGAAATCTACCGGCAAATGCAGGACCACATCTGTGCCGGACTGGAGCAGGGAGACGGGCAGGGCCGGTTCAAGGAAGACCGGTGGACGAGGGAAGATGGCGGCGGAGGCCGCACTCGAATCTTTCAAAACGGTGCCGTGATCGAAAAGGGCGGCGTGGCATTTTCGGAAGTCCATGGCCCAACCCCGGAAAAAATCCTCAAAAAGCTCGGCTTGGAAAAGGCCGATTTCTTTGCCACGGGCGTGTCCATCGTCATCCATCCGTTCAGCCCCATGGTGCCGATTATCCACATGAACATCCGGTATTTTGAGATGGAAAATGGCATTCACTGGTTTGGTGGGGGCATAGATCTCACTCCCCACTACGTCGATGTTCGGGATGCAACGCATTTTCACCGTGAAGTAAAAAACGTCTGCGATCAGTTCGACCCGGGGTATTACCCCCGATTCAAAGCCTGGGCCGACGATTACTTTTTTGTCAAACACCGAAACGAAACCAGGGGAATCGGGGGCATATTCTACGACCGGCTGAGTGCCAAAACCGACGGGGAGTTCCAGCAGATCCTGGACTTCAGTCTGGAAATCGGAAGGCTTTTCCCAAAGGTCTATTCCCACTTGATGGCCAAAAACTCCAAGATTCCCTTTGGAGCAAACGAAAAAGCCTGGCAAAACCTGCGAAGGGGCCGCTATGTCGAATTCAACCTGGTCTGGGACGCCGGAACCAAGTTTGGGCTGGACACCAACGGCCGCACGGAAAGCATCCTGATGAGCATGCCCCCCCAGGCGGAGTGGACGTACATGCACGAACCGGAAGCTGGGAGTGCGGAGGAATTCACCCTGAACCACCTGAAAAAGGACATCGATTGGCTAAATTTGGGAAATGATCGAAACGCTGAAAAAATGGGATGAGGAGCTGTTCCTCTGGCTGAATTCGCACCATGCCGATTGGCTGGATCCAGTCATGCTGCAGATTTCAGAGACCCTCACCTGGGTGCCGCTTTTCGCCTACCTGATCTTTCGGATTTTCAGGCAGGACCGCGCCAATGCCTGGTGGGTTTTGGGAGGCGTGGCCCTGACCATCCTGGCGGCAGACCAATTCACTTCGGGTTTTCTGAAACCCTTCGTGGAGCGTCTCAGGCCCTGCCACGATCCCAGATGGGAAGGCCTGATGTACAACTACGACCGCTGCGGGGGATTGTATGGCTTTGTCTCCTCCCATGCGGCAAACACCTTCGGCATGGCCGTATTTCTGAACAGAAAACTGAAAGGCAAGGTCAAAAATCTACACTGGCTTTACCTGTATGCAGTCGTGGTGAGCTATTCGCGGATCTATCTCGGGGTCCACTACCCGCTCGATGTTGTGATCGGTGCCTTGATCGGAGCCGCGTTCGCCTGGATTTCCTGGTTTATCATCGTCTATATCAAAAGGACATTGATCAAACAAGCCCTCAAGTAGTTTTTTGAAGGAAGAAATAGCCAATAGACCCGATTTGAGCGGCTTTCCAGGCTTCCCACAAAAAATCCAACCGCTCTCCTCCGGGGGACTTGGGGCCATCCTTCCGCTTGTGCGTTTTTCCCGCCCGGGGAAAGCCAGAATTCCGTTCGAATACTGATTTGAAGGGCATCTTCCGGGAAATTGCATTCCGGCATTGCTGCTTTCACCGGATTTCCGCCTGGGCCAAGTGGGGTTTATTGGGGTGGTTTGCTCCACAGTTTGGGGAATCAGTCATCTTTTCACCGGGAAAAATGGCAGAGGCATTCCCCGTGAAAATGCATTTGTTTTGGGGGATGCCGATTCGGGGAATAGCCATCTTGCCATGGCCTTTTGCCTGGGGATATCCATTGCCGGTTGCCATTTCGGCCAGTTTGGAAATCGGGGCAGGGATAGCCCATCCTGCCTTCCAGGCGGTTCTGGCGAAAGCTGCGCATCCTGGTCGCCGGGCAGAAAGCATGGGGGATTTCAGGCTCTGGAAAGATTTCGGACAGGCGGTCGGAGTCGTCTGCCCAGGCCCTGCGGCAGGCCTTTTTGGCATTGTATCTGCCCTACTGGCAATAGACGCGGTTGTCATCAGGCCGTCTCCGTCAGTCAAGCCAACAATGCCTGACGGGCTCGACCCAAGACAATGCGCCAAACAAAATCCATTCGATCACAGACCACAAAACCCCATCAAAATGAAAAAATCAAGATCAATTCTGACACTTGCCCTGGCGTTCGGCTTCCTCGCTTCGGTGGCTTTCACTTCCTGTGGAACCAAAAAAGAGGAAACCGAAGATACCATGGAGTACATTGACAGCGAACATCCCGCAGAAGAGGTACATCCAACAGACGCAGACAGTACTGAGCCCCCAACGGAAGGCGACAGTATTCAATAATCTCCCAATTCCGACGAGAAACACTGATTGACAACTTACACTGACCGACAGAGGCTGCGACTAGGCAGCCTTTGTTTTTTTTTGTCAGGAACCCGATTTCGACAAAAGCCAAAAGCAGGCTCGGGTCACCCCATCCTTAAGGAGTATTTGGAGGACTTGGGTTCCGGGGGCTAGGAATCGATTACAACTCACATTCAGGGTATATGTATTCAGTTCGTCCGGGTTTGTGAGACACAACCCAAGGCGGCCCGCCAAAACCGGCGCAGCCCAACCGTTTACTGCTTTTTGACACACGGCGACTGAACACTGCCTACTGGACGCTGATCACTGCAACTCCCAGGGAAATCGCTTTTGGATTCCTTCGGTTAAAAGGACACGATGGGCGGGCAATTCAGGTGTGTCCATCCGCCCGAAAAAATGCCACAGGGAAAAAGAAGTCTTTGGCTTCGAAACAGCAGGCGTCGGAAGAACTCCAACCGGAAGCTTCGCCAATCAGCGTTTTTTTGGAATGGCCGCAGATGCACAGATTCTGCGATTGAGAGCCGGGGATCAGGCGGTTCTGCTGATTCAAATCAGGCCTGCCGTTTCATGTGTTTATAATTTGATTTTCAATGGCCATCCCGATAGCCATCGGGAGGAATCTCGCATGGCTGATAATCATCCCACTGTGTGACGCCCGTGTCATGCTCGATTTCAAAAACAAAAATCCCTTTGCGTTTCTTTGCGTCCGCAGTTTAAAATTTCCCGCTGATCAACGCGGAAAAATTCGCGGATCCCCGCAGATCAGAGACCAAAATAGCGAAGCTTTCCCCTTTGTGGCCT
>CAZGYC010000003.1:0-120116 GCA_964530015.1 uncultured Limnohabitans sp.
AGAGACGTACCCACACCCTGCTCACCCTGCACCGCAAGCTGGGACGCTGGCTTCAACTGGGCGGACATGCGGATGGCAACGAAGACCTTCGGGAAGTCGCGTTGAAAGAGGCTGAGGAGGAAAGCGGCCTTACCTCACTGAAGCTGGTGGACTCCACGATATTCGACCTGGACAAGCATATCATCCCCGAGCGCCCGCATGTCCCGCAACATTTTCATTTCGACGTGAGATACCTGCTGGAGGCGGATATCAACGAACCCCTGCAAATGAGCGACGAAAGCATCTCGCTTGCGTGGATCGCCTTTGATTCGGTGGTGGATATGATTGGATACAATCCCTCGATCCTCAGGATGCTCGAAAAAACCAGCAAATCAGAGATACTCCTTTGAAAGCAAGCCAGCATCCCGATGAACTGAAAAGCGGATTTGCTTTTTCAACGCCCGTCCAGATCCGTTTTTCCGACATTGACGGCTATCTGCATGTCAACAACGGCGTGTATTTCAGTTATTTTGAGCATTCCAGGGCGGTTTTTCTTTATGAGGTATGCGGATGGGACGTATTGACTGTCGGGACTGTGGTGGGCAGGATCGAGATCGACTACCTCCGGCCGATTCACCTGGAGGATCAGGTGGAGGCGCTGGTGAAGTGTACCCGGCTTGGGAATTCTTCTTTTGACCTGGAGCAAATCCTGATTGGAAAAGACAAGAAGGGGGCCGGGCATGTCTTTTCCAAATGCCGATGCATCCTAGTGGCGGTGGACATGCAGACTATGAAGCCCGTGCCTGTCCCGGAGGAGTACAGGTTGAAGTTGGCGACTGTCTAAGCTGTAAATTCCCTATCTTTGCCGAAAATTTATCACGTGAAGAAACTGTGGATCCTGGGCTTGCTGGCGGCGAGCTTTTTCGCCTGTAAGCCGAATGAGGAAGAATTGCTGAAAGCAGGAATCGAAAAAATGGATGCCCAGGCTTGGCCCGAAGCAGAGGTTTTTTTTGATCAACTATTGGAACTAAATCCCGAAAATGCCCAAGCCCTGAATGCGAAAGGCGTTGCGCTGTTTCAGCAGGGAAAAGTGGCAGAGGCGATCCTGGTTTTCGATTTGGCCATCCAGGCAGATTCCACCAGCTACAAGCCGTGGTTCAATCGGGGCAATGCCAAGATGGAGCAGGAACGGTACAAGGAGGCGCTCGCCGACTTCAATATCGCCAGTGCGCTGGATCCGTCCCAGTCGGATATTTTTTTCAACCGAGGGACTGCACTGCTGAATATGGAGGAATATGAGGATGCATTGTTGGACTTTCAGGTGGTTCTCGAAACGACTCCCGAACAGGCGGAAGCCCATTTCCGAAAAGCAAAAGCGGAACTGGGGATGAATGACCCCATCCATGGAATGGAATCCCTGACCCATGCCGTAAACCTGGATCCCAAAAATGCCGAGGCCTATTACCTACTGGGCGTGACGCGGATGAGTGCTTTGGGACAGAAAAATGAGGGCTGTGCCGACCTGAAGATGGCCCTGTCTTTGGGCTATGCCGAAGCAGAAACCTGGATCGAAGATTTCTGCGAAGAGTAAGATGGCGCAGATCGGCAAAAACATCGAATTGGCAAGTGCCTTTTTGGAAAAAGGCCAACTCGTGGGCATTCCTACCGAGACGGTCTATGGTTTGGCCGGAAATGCCCTGAATCCGGAGGCGGTGGCCTTGATCTTTGAGACAAAAAACCGACCCGGATTTGATCCTTTGATTTTGCATACTTCTTCCATCGAGCGGGTGGGGGACTTTGTGCTTGATTTTCCCGATAAGCTAAAAACCCTGGCGGAGGCATTCTGGCCGGGACCATTGACCTTGCTTTTGCCACGGAAGCCGATTGTTCCCGATTTGGTTACCTCAGGATTGGATCGGGTGGCCGTGCGAGTACCCAAGCATGCGCTGACGTTGAGTCTGCTGGAAAGCCTGCATTTTCCATTGGCTGCTCCCAGTGCGAATCCTTTTGGATACATCAGCCCAACCAGACCGGAGCATGTGGAGGCGCAATTGGGATCTCAGATCCCCTACATTCTGGACGGCGGTGCCTGCGAAGTGGGATTGGAGAGTACCATTGTAGGAGTGGAAGCCGGCGAAGTGGTAATCTACCGCTTGGGAGGATTGGAAGTTTCGGAAATAGAAAAACTCATCGGACCGGTAAAAATCAAGGATCACAGCTCCAGCAATCCTCAGGCTCCCGGGCTTTTGGAGAGTCACTATGCGCCAAGAAAACCTTTCGTTTTGGGGGATTTGAAGGAATTGATAGCTGCCCATTCGGAAAAGCAAGGAGACTTTGCCGTGCTGAGTTTCTCTGGATTTTTTCCGGAAATCCTACCGGAAAATCAAATTGCGCTCAGCCCGGAGAAAAACCTGCATGAAGCTGCCAAAAACCTTTTTGCCGCCATGCGGGCTTTGGACGAAAGTCCGGTGACGGTGATATTGGCGGAACTGATGCCCGAAACCGGGCTCGGCAAAGCCATCAATGACCGGCTGAAGCGGGCCGCGGCGAAATGAGTGGGCCATCTCAGTGATCAGTAGGCAAAGTTGTCAGTATTCAGTCAGTTTGACGAGGGATGCAGATGAATTTCAAGAATCCAAACCTTAAATCTTTGCCGCCCAAGAATTTTCCAATTTTTCAATCCGCCACGGCGGACAAGCCCTTGAAATTTTTCAATCCATACAAACGATTACGATCCACTGTTTTTGGGAATTGGCAAATTGATCACATGCTTGGGGCGGGAATTGCGGGAATCTTTGATAAATTCAGGCTCTTTTTAAAGAAAGCCAACAAAAATCCATTAAACCATTCCTATGAGTTCAAGCGTAAAAAATGTCGATAGCCTGAGTTTTGCAGGTAAAAAAGCACTGATCCGGGTAGATTTCAACGTTCCTCTGAACGATGATTTTTCCGTTTCGGACGACACCCGGATCCAGGCTGCCGTACCCACGATTAAAAAAATCCTTTCTGACGGCGGGGCGGCCATTTTGATGTCACACCTTGGCCGACCCAAAGGCGGGCCTGAGGATAAATTTTCCCTGAAACATATTCTTTCGGCAGTGGAAGCTGCCTTGGGAACCCCGGTTCAGTTTGCTTCGGATTGTATCGGTGCAGAGGCAGAAAGCAAAGCAGCCGCCTTGAAACCGGGCGAAGTGCTATTGCTGGAAAACCTCAGATTCTACAAAGAAGAAGAAAAAGGCGACCAGGATTTTGCGGGAAAATTGGCAAAACTGGGCGACGTCTATGTGAATGACGCTTTTGGAACAGCCCACAGAGCCCATGCTTCCACTGCCGTGATTGCGGAGTTTTTCAAAGACAAAGTAGCCGGCTACCTGATGGAGTCTGAGCTGATCAATGCGGACAAAGTCCTGGGTAATCCCGAGCGTCCCTACACGGCCATCATGGGTGGAGCCAAGATTGCCGACAAGATCCTGATCATCGAGCGTCTCCTGGATAAGGTGGACAACCTGATCATCGGCGGCGGCATGTCTTACACTTTTGCCAAAGCGCAGGGCGGATCCATCGGTACCTCACTTTTGGAGGCGGATAAGATGGATTTTGTGTTGGAGTTGATGGAGACTGCCAAAGCAAAGGGCGTCAATTTGATCCTTCCCGTGGATACCGTGATTGCAGATGCTTTCTCCAATACAGCCAACCAAGGAGTTGCCACCAGCGGTGAAATTCCTGATAACTGGATGGGCTTGGACATCGGGCCAGAGACGCGCGAGTTGTTTGGCAAGGTAATCCTTGAGTCCAAAACCATCCTGTGGAACGGCCCAATGGGTGTATTTGAAATGGATTCCTATGACAAAGGAACCAAGGCAATCGCCGAATATGTCGCCGAAGCTACCAAGAAGGGAGCCTTCTCATTGATAGGGGGTGGTGATTCCGCTGCTGCCGTGAACAAATTCGGATACACCGACCAGGTTTCCTACGTCTCTACCGGCGGAGGGGCTTTGCTCGAGCACATGGAAGGCAAGGTGCTTCCCGGTGTGGCTGCTTTGGCGGATTAATTCGACTAAAAACACAGATCTTCCAGGTTTCAAAAACCTGGAAGGCCTAAAAAGGGAAAGGCCAACTGAAAAGCTGGCCTTTTTGTGTTCCTAGAGAGTAAGCTTTTCCAAAGTTTTGAACTTTGGAAAAGTTAAAACTCAATCTCCGCCAAGACAGGAAAATGGTCAGATGGATACTTTTTGCCATAGTTGTCAGTCAATATTCCGTGCCGGATTACTTCAATTTTACCCTGCACAAAGATGTGGTCGATGATTCCGTCGGGCATTCTCTCCCAGTTAAAAGCCGAGAAAGTTCCCTTGGGACCATAGGCGGGGATTTTTGGGATCAGTCGGGAATCTTTCCAGCTTGGGTTGTCGAGGATGGTGGCGTAGGCGGCATTGTCAGGGGTGACGTTGAAATCGCCCATCAGGATGGCCGGGAGATTTTGGGTATTGATTTCCCCGACTTTTGCCATCACCAGCTTGCTGCTTTCTTCCCTCGCCTGCTGTCCGATGTGGTCGTAGTGAACATTGAAGACGTAGAATTTTTTGCCCTTTTGATCTTTGAACCTTCCCCAAGTGCAAATCCGATTCAGTGCGGCATCCCAACCTTTGCTGGGAGTTTCGGGAGTCGGAGACAGCCAAAATGTACCGGAATCCTCCAGTTTATACAGTGCTGGATCAAAAAGAATGGCAGTGTATTCGCCTTTTTCGGCTCCGTCATCTCTACCGACTCCGACGAATTCAAAGCCCAAGCCCTCACTCATTTGCCTGACTTGATGGCTGAGGCCTTCCTGGGTGCCAAAAAGGCCGATTTGGTGAAACCTGATCAGGCTGATCACATGGGGAAGCCGGTCTTTCCAGAGATTGCCCTCATCTCCGGGATTGTCATAGCGGACATTGTAAGTGGCGATCGTGTGGCTTTGGGCAAGGAGATTTTCTGAAAAACAAAAAACCAACGCAAATGCCAAAAACAGGGTTGAAATTTTCATCTGGAACATGAATCTTGAACTAATTCGTGGGAAAACGCTTATCTCATTAAAATTGAATGCTATTTTGATCGGATGAAGCCGGCATGACTGGGAATGCCACAAAGTGCGCTGGTTATTTGCAAAGTGGGGTTCCTCCCGAGCTATCGGGATGACAATTAAAGAACAATTATAGACAGATGAAAACCTTTTATCCCAAAGAACTGAGTACTGTGGAGGTTCAGAATTTGCTCCAGGGAGCCGTGACGCCTCGCCCGATTGCTTTTGCCAGCACCGTGGACAAGGCCGGAAACGTGAACCTGAGCCCTTTCAGTTTTTTCAATATGTTCAGTGCCAATCCGCCGATCTTGATTTTTTCCCCATCCCGCAGAGTAAGGGACAGCAGTACCAAGCATACCCTGGAAAATGTGCTGGAAGTGCCGGAAGTGGTGATCCATATCGTGGGCTTTGACCGGGTGGAGCAGATGTCGCTTGCCAGTACCGAATATCCGAAGGGTGTCAACGAGTTTGAAAAATCCGGCCTCACCCCCGTCAAATCGGAGCTGGTTGCTCCACCCCGCGTGAAAGAAGCCGCGGTTGCCCTGGAATGCAGGGTGATCGAAGTGAAGGCCTTGGGAGCCGATGGAGGTGCCGGAAATTTGGTGATCTGCGAGGTGATTGTGATGCATGTCAGTGAAGCAATCCTCGATGAAAAGGGAGCAATCGATCCGTACAAGCTCAGCCCGGTTGCCAGACTTGGAGGGAGCTGGTATTCCAAGATTACTCCGGATTCGCTTTTCCAGATTCCCAAACCCCTGACAAACCTCGGAATCGGGGTGGATCAGATTCCGGAGGAAATCCGAAACAGTCCTATCTTGACCGGCAACAACCTGGGAAGACTGGGGAATGTGATGCGATTGCCTTCCAGGGAGGAAATCGCGGATTTTTCCAATGCGGAGGAGATCCGGGAAATGCGGGTTCGGTTTAAAAATGATCGTGACTCCTGGCTGGATCACCTTCATTTGCGTGCCAAAGAAGCGCTGGAAAAGGGGCAAGTGGATATAGCCTGGAAGTTTCTTTTGCAGAAGCAATGAAAGACTTGCCAGGTTTCCGAAATCTGGCAGGCCTCCAAAAGAAAATCCCGCTCCAAGCGGGATCTGAATCTTATAAGCCGGAAGTCTCCGCTTCGGGGTGGATCTTTTTGACCAATCCCTGAAGGACTTTGCCAGGCCCACACTCCACGAATTGGGTGGCCCCGTCTTTGACCATGTTTTGGACCGACTGGGTCCATTTGACCGGAGCGGTGAGCTGGGCAATCAGGTTTTTCTTGATTTCGGCTACATCGCTTACCGCGGTGGTGCTTACGTTTTGGTAAACAGGGCAGATAGGAGTGGAAAACCGTGTTGCTTCGATGGCTTTTTGGAGCTTTTCACGGGCAGGTTCCATCAGGGGTGAGTGGAATGCTCCACCGACTGGCAAAGGAAGGGCACGTTTGGCGCCTGCAGCTTTCATTCTTTCGCAGGCAATCTCAATTCCCCGGATCGTGCCCGAGATCACCAGTTGGCCTGGACAGTTGTAATTGGCCGGCACCACGATTTCGTCGGTGATTCCGGCGCAGATTTCCTCCACTTTTTCATCCGCCAGCCCGAGGATTGCAGCCATCGTGGAGGGATTGATTTCGCAGGCCTCCTGCATGGCCAAAGCACGTTGATAAACCAGCCTGAGTCCGTCCTCAAAGGCAAGGGTTCCGTTGGCAACCAAGGCGGAAAACTCCCCCAGAGAGTGGCCCGCCACCATATCGGGGGCAAAATCCGGGGTGGTTTTGGCCAGGATCACCGAGTGGAGGAAAATGGCAGGCTGGGTGACCCGGGTCTGTTTCAGCTCCTCATCGGTTCCCTCGAACATGATGTCGGTAATCCGAAATCCCAAAACCCCATTTGCCTGTTCAAAAAATGCTTTGGCAGTTGGGTTTTCTTCATACAGGGATTTTCCCATGCCGGGGAATTGGGCACCTTGGCCCGGAAAAACAAATGCTTTCATCCGTTGTTTTTTGGTTTGAAGCACAAATATAGCCCTTTTCCCCTTTTGGGTTTTGTGGAAATGAGAGCAGGGGTGATAGGCTTTGTTCGATCAGTTGCCCGAAAGTTTATAAAAACTTGGCCTTTTCCCCGGGAGTCGGAAGTCTGCAGGTGTTTTTTCTGCCAAACCAGCGGTAGCGGTTTCTGCCGATCCAGTCATAGAGGCCGTCCCTGACAAAGGGGGGCAAGAGGATCAATCCATAGAGAAGCGGCCAGAGTCCGGGAAGCCTTTTGGCGATCCTCAGTGCTGCGGTGCTTCGAAAATAGATCCGGCCCCCTTCGATCAGCACGAGGGAGTCGAGGTATTCGGGAGGTGCTTCAAATCTTGAAAGCAGCTCCTTTCCTTTGTTGTCCTGCAGTGCCCCCACCCGAAACCGGTCTTTTTTGTCGCGCTTCAGCACGAAGTCGATGGAGGCATTGCAGAGGGTACAGACTCCGTCAAACAGGACGACGGACTTCTTCCGGCTCATCGGAGGAGCTGAATGGTTCCTTTCAGCTCACGTTCTTTTTGACCCGGATCCAGGACGTCGAACTTGACCTTGCCGGAATAATAGTAAGTGCCCGCAGGCAGGTCATTGCCGTTTTTGTCCCGGCCATCCCAGCGGATAAAGATGTCGTTTTCATTGGACTCGAGGCTGTTGTACCGGAACACTTCCGCACCCCAACGGTTGACAATGAAGATTTCAACGCCGTTTACAAAGCGTGGACAGGCGGCGAACGGATTGTCAAAGGCAATGAAGGTGTCGTTGTTGCCGTCGCCGTTTGGAGTGAAGGCATTGGGCAGGTTGTAGACAGGGCAGTTGTCCACGCAGACCACGTTGCTCGGCTCGCTTTCATTTCCGGAGCGGTCCACCGCGGTGATGTAGTAGCATCCACGGTAATTGGGAAGGTTGGTCAGGGTCGTTTCCAGCTCCAGGGAGCTGAGTTCGCGCACGAGGTTGAACACCCCATCCTCTCCGTTGGGCGTAAAGTACAGCCTGAAGCCGCTCAGTTCGTCGTCGCAGTCTCCGCTGAAATCGGGCACCCAGCTCAGTTCATGCTCAAACGTGGTGCTGTTGCAGGGCTGCTCGGCTACGTAGGCGGAGCAATCGGGCCCTTCAAATGTCAGCACGGGAGCGCATGGGAGCCGGTTGTCATCAGGCAGGGCGCAGGTGATCTGGGACTTGTTTTCCAGAGGATAAACCAGCCCGGCAACATTGTATGCCCCCTTGGTGACCACATAGTAGCAATACTCCAACTCTTTGACCAGCGGCATTCCGTTGAAGCTTCCGTCATCGAGGTATTTGAATCCACTTTGGGTCACGTCCACTTCGGCGATCTTCACGAAGGTGTCGGTATCTGCGGCGTTTGCATCGGTCCTGTTTCTATAGACCTCATGCCGGTATTGCCCCATCAGGTTGTTCCAGGGGACATTGAAGGTCCAGTTCAGTTCGATCGCCTCATTGATGATCGTTGGCTGCAATCTCACCGAGGAAGCCGAGGAGGAGGTGTCGATCTTGGTGTTGTTGTCCAGCAGGACGACCCGGTAGTTGTACACCAGGTTTTGGGTGTTCAGTCCCGTATCGGTGAAAAGCGTGTCAGAGGTAATTCCCAAAGAGATTCTGCTCGAATTTCCGCTGAATCCCTCACTTCTGAGCAATTCATAGGCGTATGGGCCCGGGAACTGGACCTTGTCAATATCATAGGGGGGCGTCCATTTCACGAAGATCTGTCCCGTCGCGGGGTCTGTTGCTTCGACGCTGACATTGGTGATGATCGGCACATCCACATCGATGGTGATGCAGATTTCGTCCGATACGACACTTTCTCCAAGTCTGGGTTCGGGAAAGGCCGCCACCAGGCGATAGCAGTAGGTGTTTCCGGGGGCAAGCCCTTCGCCGCCGTTTAGGTCGGTGAAAGAGAAGGCCTGCATGTTGGTCGTGCCGACCAGCTCATATCCGGACCGGATGCCGGTTTCGCAACTGTCCGGCAGGTAGGGGTCGGAGTTGATTCTCCTCCAAACCTGCATCTCGCTGGCCGAGTTGCCGCAGACATAGGGATCCCAGTTGAGTTGTACGGTTCTGCCGGACTGCTGCTCCAGATCATCCCAAACAGGGGGAGGGCCGATCACCTTGATCTTCCAGGTTTTGATATCGACCAATTTCGGCCCCGACCTCGGTTGGTCTGTGATCCGGACGCGGACTTCGTACTCCCTGGCCCTGACGTGCTGGCATACCGTCTGCCAGGAGAAATTGATGATCCCCGGCTGAGGCTGGAACTCACTTTTGGGCTCATAGGTCGCCGGAGAGGTGGTGATTTGGATCGGCTCTCCAAAAACCTCAATCTTGACCGGATCCCCGTCGGGGTCTGTGCCCTGGATGATTTCTTCGATCAAGGTACCCGCTTCCACACAGAGGTCATCCGGCAGGATCAGCTCGGGTCTTCGGTTGTTGGAGTTTTCGATGATGATCTGCATATCGCGCACTACGTACCCGATCTGCTCAAATTTGCCGTTGATTTTCCTCCATTCGATGATCCGGAAAGCCACGTTGAACTGACCTGCGGTACCGGGGGCATCCCAGATCAAATCCCCATAAACAGGATCGATGCGGAGATAGGCCGGGGTAGTGCCATCTTCCTGGCTTTGGCTGAATTCCGGGCTGGCTGGGCTTCTGTAGTTGTTTACCGGTCTTTCGAATGCCTGCTTTGGAACATCCATCGCATAGGACAGGCTGTCGCCGTCAGGGTCGTATGCGCCGGGATTGTGGATGTATCGGACATTGACGGCGCCGTTGTCCACAGGAGGGATGGTCAAAACGGGAGAATTGTTCACCCCAAAAAAAGGATCAATGTTGATCTCGGTTTCCACATAAAACGGCGTGTCCACCGAGTTGTCCATGTTGAGGGTGAGGTCATTCCTGTTGAACTCCTGGAAACGGATCTTGTATCTGCCGGGCCCTTGGTAGGTATGCGTGATGACAAAGGTGTTTTTCTCGATCTGGTCTCCCAAATCCTCCACCCTTGAAAAATCACTGCCCGTATCCAACCGGTCTTCCCGGCCATCGCCAAAATTGATGGTGCCCGGACCGAATACTACACTGGATCTGGTGTCGGTGTATCCCACGACGGTGATTCGATAGGTGAGGGTCTGGACGGAGATGCGCTCGGCGATGATCTCTCCTGCCCGGATGTGCGTAGCCCAGGCGGCAGAGATTCCGGCTGACAGATAAATTAAAAAGATCCCCAGGGAAAGTTTGAGCTTCATGCGCGGTTGACTTTGGTGATTCAATCCTGAAAACGTGTTGGAATCGCAAAAGTTAATTCCAAAATCCGTACCCAGGGCTTATCTACTAAGAAATAACGGGAAGTAAGCAGAAATTACCCGGAAATTCAAGCATTAATGCTATCCGTACCGGGCAATTTCCGATCAACAGATTAACGACAGACTTTATGGAAAGCTATTTAGAACCGATTAAAATAAGGGAATGGTATTCGATTGCATTGTTTGCTATCGGTTCCACATGTAAATTTGGCAGCATAACAAACAAAGACTTTCGTTCTAAAATTAATCACAAATTTGTATGAGCTGGGTTACCAAAACCTTGAAAAGCACCCTCGGCAGAAAGTTGATCATGGCCCTTACAGGCCTTTTTCTGATTCTGTTTTTGACCGGCCATGTCGCCGGAAACATGCAGTTGTTTTACAACGACGGTGGGCAGGCGTTTAATATATATGCCAAGTTCATGACCACCAATCCGATAGTCAAGGTGCTTTCTTACCTGACCTATCTCTCTGTGATCGGACACGTCATTTACTCCATTGCCCTGAGCAGGCTCAACAGATCTGCCCGGCCCATCGGATATGCGGTATCCGCAGCCTCCACCAACAGTGCCTGGTCCTCCCGCAACATGGGGATCTTGGGGACGATTATCCTGGTTTTTTTGGCCGGACACATGTATAGCTTCTGGTATCAGATGCACTGGGGAGACATCCCAACGGTAAGCTACGAAGGAGAGGAGTACAAAGACCTCTACAGCGTAGTCCAAATCGCTTTTCAGCAAACCTGGTTGGTTGCTTGGTATGTGATCGCCATGGCCTTTCTGGCGTTTCACCTTTCCCACGGCTTTGCCTCCGCTTTTCAATCCCTGGGCTTGAGCCACAGGAAATATTCCCCTGCCATCAAAGCGGTGGGCAATGTCTACTGCATCCTGGTGCCGGTTCTTTTCGCCGCCATGCCGCTTTATATCTATTTCACCAGCTAATCCATCGTCCCGTATGATACTAGATTCCAAAATTCCTGCAGGTCCTTTGGCAGAAAAATGGACTAAGCACAAGTTTAACAGCAAGCTGGTCAACCCGGCAAACAAAAGAAAATATGATGTGATCGTGGTGGGAACCGGGTTGGCTGGGGCTGCCGCCGCCGCTTCCCTGGCTGAGTTGGGATACAATGTCAAGGCGTTTACTTTTCACGACAGTCCCCGCAGGGCGCACTCGATCGCTGCCCAGGGCGGGATCAATGCGGCCAAAAACTATCAGAACGACGGGGACTCGATTTTCAGGCTTTTCTATGACACCGTAAAAGGCGGAGACTACAGGGCCAGGGAGGCCAACGTGTACCGGCTTGCCGAGGTGTCCGTGAAGATCATTGACCAGTGTGTGGCGCAGGGAGTTCCGTTTGCCCGTGAATACGGGGGATTGCTGGCCAACCGGTCATTTGGTGGCGCACAGGTTTCCCGGACGTTCTATGCCCGTGGACAGACAGGACAGCAGTTGCTCTTGGGCGCCTATTCGGCCCTGAGCCGTCAGGTAGCCAACGGCAAAGTGAAGCTCTATCCGCGTACCGAAATGATGGACGTGGTGATGATCGACGGCCATGCCCGGGGCATCGTGACCCGAAACCTGATCACCGGCGCGGTGGAAACGCATGCTGCACATGCCGTTCTGCTTTGCACAGGAGGATACGGCAACGTGTTTTTCCTTTCCACGAACGCCATGGGCTGCAACGTGACGGCGGCTTGGAGAGCTCACAAGCGCGGCGCTTACTTTGCCAACCCCTGCTTTACCCAGATCCACCCGACCTGTATTCCGGTGTCAGGAGACCATCAGTCCAAGCTGACCCTGATGTCCGAGTCCCTGAGAAATGACGGCCGGGTATGGGTGCCCGCTACCAAAGAAAATGCGGAAAAGCTCAGAAAAGGACTGATCAAAGTCAGTGACCTCAAAGAAGAAGACAGGGATTACTTCCTGGAGAGAAAATATCCGTCCTTCGGCAACCTGGTGCCCCGTGACGTGGCTTCCCGAAATGCAAAAGAGGTTTGCGATGACGGCAGAGGCGTAAATGAAACCGGTGAGGCCGTTTTCCTTGATTTCCGTGACGCCATCAAGCGTGACGGCAAGACGGTCATCGAGTCGAAATACGGCAACCTCTTTGACATGTACAAGCAGATCACCGGGGAGGATCCCTATGAGGTTCCGATGATGATCTATCCGGCGGTCCACTATACCATGGGCGGACTTTGGGTGGATTATAACCTGATGACCACCATCCCGGGCCTGTATTGTCTGGGTGAAGCCAACTTCTCCGACCACGGAGCCAACCGCCTCGGAGCCTCTGCTTTGATGCAGGGATTGGCAGACGGCTATTTCGTGATCCCATACACTGTCGGGGACTACTTGGCCCAGACACCGCCGAAAAAGGTGGACGAAAACCATCCCGAATTTGCCAGGGTCGCGCAGGAAGTCAAAAACAGGATCAGCCAGTTGCTCAATATAGACGGCAAAAAATCGGTGGACCATTTTCACAAAAAGCTGGGCAAGATCATGTGGAACCACTGTGGAATGGCCCGTACTGCCGAAGGCTTGAAGAAAGCGAAAGCTGAAATCCGGGAATTGAAAAAGGAATTCTGGGCAGATGTGAAAGTGCTCGGAACCAGCGAGGAACTGAACCTTTCCCTGGAAAAAGCACACCGCGTGGCCGATTTCCTGGAGCTCGGGGAGTTGATGGTCGATGATGCGCTCAACAGGGACGAGTCATGCGGAGGGCACTTCCGGGAGGAATACCAGACTCCCGAAGGGGAAGCGCTTCGTGACGATGACAATTTTGCCTATGTGGCGGCGTGGAAATATGCAGGAGAAGGCCAGGAAGAAGAGCTCCACAAAGAGCCTTTGGTATTCGAAAACGTGAAGCTGACCCAGCGTTCTTACAAATAATCTTTGGACAAAAATTCATACCTGATTATGAAATTGACTTTAAAAATCTGGAGACAAAAAAGTGCATCGGACAAGGGTGGTTTTGCCACGTATCCTGTCGATCATGTCTCCAAAGACATGTCTTTCCTTGAAATGCTGGACGTGTTGAACGAAGAACTGACCGAGAAAGGAGAGGATCCCGTCCACTTTGACCATGACTGCCGGGAAGGTATCTGCGGGACTTGCTCGCTGGTCATCAACGGAAAGCCGCACGGTCCGCTGCAGACTACGACCTGCCAACTGCACATGAGGTCCTTCAACGACGGAGAGACGATCACCATCGAGCCTTGGAGAGCCAGGGCCTTCCCCGTACTCAAGGATCTGGTGGTGGATCGCGCAGCTTTGGACCGGATCATCCAAGCCGGAGGCTATGTCAATGTCAATACAGGCGGCGTACCGGATGCCAACGAGATTCCGATTCCGAAGACCATCGCCGAACTGGCCATGGATGCCGCCCAGTGCATTGGCTGTGGCGCTTGCGTGGCTGCGTGCAAAAACGCTTCCGCCATGCTCTTTACCTCTGCCAAAGTTTCTCAACTGGCTTTATTGCCACAGGGTCAGGTAGAACGGAAAACCAGGGCTGAAAAAATGGTGGCCCAGATGGATGCGGAAGGCTTCGGTGCCTGCACCAATACCGGTGCCTGCGAAGCCGAATGTCCAAAAGGCATCTCCATCACCAACATTGCCCGAATGAACAGAGAGTATTTCTCTGCCGCGATGACCAGTGACAACGTCTGAGCGTTAATTGACACAAGCGAAAGCCAGGCATTGTGCCTGGCTTTTTTGCGTGAAAGGCTCCCGAGGGGCGAAATACGAAATGTGGGGAGCGACAGACACCCGGCATCGTCTTTTCGTTTATTTTAAGCCCTGGATCCACTGCCGGATCAATTCCACGCCTTCTTGATGCACGGTGGAGCGGCCCAGTTCCGGCATGGCTACACCAACTTCTGTGGACTTCATCCGGTGAACCAGGATGGATTCATCCGGTTTGCCGGGAGCGATGTCAAACGTGAAGCTGCCCGCCCCTTTGCCTGCCGCAACCGGGGTTTTGTGGATTCCGAGCTTGAGCGGGTCGGTTTGGTCATAGGTGAGAAACAGGCCGGAAGTGCTCGCCGGGCCTTCGGCACTGTGGCAATGGGCACAGTTGATGTCGAGGTAGGCCATGGCCCGCCCGGCGATGGCCTGGGACTGGTCTTCGTAGTCGATCATCGAAGGATAGGCCTCTGCTCCCCGAAATCCCCCCAAAATATCTTTGGCAGTCCAATGTGCCAACTGGTTTTCCCTCACGGTGCCATAGTCCAGCTCGTTGTTCAGGTGCTGGATCTTTACGCCGATGGGCACCAATGTTTCAGACTGGTTGTGGCAGCTCTTGCATTGGTTTTTGTTGGGGACGAGGTAATTGACGATTTGCTCTTTTCCGGAATAGTCGAGGAATTTCACCTCGGTCTCCGCACCGACTACTTTCAAGACTGCTTCCGACTGCTCTTCATTCCACAGGTAGGGATAAGCCTGCCAGCCCTCTTGCTCCCGGATCAACAGCCGGGTTTCGATGACTCTTCGTTTTCCGTCGGGATTTCTGAAATCTGCCGGGTAGTAGAAGTTTTTGACCAAGATGGATCCCACGGGAAACTCGATCCCGGAATCGGCAATTTCAGCCTTTTGGCCAGCCGGGATGGACACAAAGCGGCTTTTGAGGGCGTAGTCGGTAAACAGGGAGGAGGCCGGTTTGTATAAAGTCACGCCTTCAGTCGGATTCAGGGCATTCAGCTCCCCTTCGAAAAACCCATAGGTTGACAGTCTTTTGTAAGGGTAAATGCCGCTGGCAGTCTCTTCTGCCAGGGCACTGGGTTTTTGGGCTGTCTTTTCTTCGCCTTTTTGGCAGGCAACCAAAACCGCCAAAGCCAACAGGGCCGAACAGACACCAGTCATTCCTTTCATTTTTTCCATCTCCCCATTCAATTAATTACAATGAATCTGGTTACAAGCCCGCGATGCCGGAGATGTCGGTAGCCACATCCACCTTGCAGTTTTGGAAAAGCTGGTAGTCTCTGAACGACTCGATGTGGTCTTCTCCATCCATCAGGTAAAACCGCGTGAAATACAGGTTTTCGATCCCTGCCTCCTGGATACAGATGCGCATCGGATTGGAGTCGATGGTTTCGCTTAGTCCTTTGTCCCAAATCCCGTCGTAGATGATGTCCTGGGTTTTGGCAGGGCCGTGGGCATTGTGGACGCTGATCAGTTGGCCCAGCTCCCGGGTCAGATCCGGCATGGACAGGGTTTTTCGCCCATAGGTATTGTCATGGACATAGACATCCACGGTATAGGGTGACCAATTCGGCGCGTCTGTCGGAAATCCCGTGATTTGGTAGCTGGCAATGGCCACTCCGGTGGTCTTGTTGTTTTGGATGCGGTTGTTGAAGATCTCCACCTCCTTTGCCGCCAAGAGGATGATCCCGGATCCCGGCGGGATCATGGTGACGGTGTTCCCGTTTGGCCCTTCGCCAAGCGGCGTGGCGAAGTTTTCGTGGTTGTTGTTCAGGATGTCGTTGTCGTAGATCTTGGTGCCTTTTCCGTCGGACTTTGGCAGGCCCGGCAGGTTAAAGACCAGAATGCCCCCCGCATTGTCTCTGGCGGTGTTGCCAAAGACCTCTGCATTGTCCGAGTTTTCGATCTCGATCCCGGCCACGTTTCCGAAGGCCAGGGAGTTTTTGACGATGATGTTTTCGGACTGGCCCACATAGATACCCGCATCTTTGGAATGCGAGGCAATGCACTCGTCGATCACCACATTCTTGCACTGGACGGGATAGATGGCGTAGGTTCCGTTTTTGGATTTGTCGCCGTTGGTCCAGGTGACATTGATTCTCCGAAAGGTGATTCCATCCGAATGTTGGGATTTGATGCCGTCTCCCGGCGCATCTTCGATGCTCAGGTCTTCGACGGAGATGTTCGTCCCGACGATCTTCACCCCTTCACCCCCGGACTTCAGGTTTTTGAAGGAAAGCACCGTCTTGTCCATTCCCGCACCTTTGATTTTTACTGACCGTTTGTTGTCGAGGATCAGTTGGGTGTTCAGCTCAAAGAAGCCCTCGGGGATTTGGATCGTGCTGGAGTCTTTTGCCAGGATGAACGCTTCGACCACCTTTTCCACGTTTTCCTGACTCATTCGGGCGAGCTTGGAGGAGTCAAACGTCTGTTCCGTCGTGCTGGTGCCGCAGGCAAACATTCCAAATCCGGCAAATGTGACCAGCAAGGCCTGAAGTACTTTCCGCATGGTGTTTTGGGTTTTTGATGTAGGGTTAATTTTCAAAAGTAGCTTTTGCCAAACCAATTGTCTGTTGAGAAAAATCAAATAATCAGATCTTTCCCCGGATTCGGCTGAGCGTCTCTATGCTCATGTCCAGATAGGAGGCTATCTGCCCCACCGAGGCTTTGTGGATGACTTTTGGGCGGAATTCCATCAGGTCCAGGTACCGTTCCTTTGCGGATTTGAATTTTGCGAAGATCAACTGCTCTTCCAAGGTGATGTAATACTGTTCGAGGATCAGCCGATAGGCGCGTTCCAGCTTGGGGTGTTTTTCAAAAAGTCTCAAAAGCGCATTGTAGCCGATCCGGGCGACTGAGGTCTTTTCCATCGCCTCGATGTTTTCATAGGAAGGTTTCCTCGAAATGAAGGAGTGCATCGCCGTGACAAATTCCCCATCGAGCGTAAAGGAGACTGTGACATCTTTGTTGTCTTTGGTGTAAAAACTCCTGGCAGACCCGTCTTTGATAAAATAGAGGTAATCGCAGACCTTGCCTTCCTGCTCCAGCAGATCACCCCGCTCTACGCTGAGCAACTCGAGTTCCGAAGTAAATGCGGCTTTTGCCTCCTCACCGAGCTCTGGAAACTGATCAAACATTCCCAATATTTTTTCCATTTGCCGCTTTTAAAAACGAGGAGGTTAAACAAGAAATGAATATTCTTGCGTTAATTTTATGGAAATTATAAATATTTGAATCATGAGAAAAGTTTTGCTGGTATTCTTTCTGGTCGGATTTGCGGCCACCGCCCAAGCGCAATTGGGGGTAAGGGCGGGTTTTAATTCTGCCAATTTCTCCAACACCAATTTTGACGCAAGGTCAGGGTTTCACCTTGGAGCTTATTACACGATTGGAGCCGGCTTTATTTCGGTCGAACCCGGAGTCCAATATTCCCAAAAAGGGTATAAAACCGAAGAAGTCGGTACCGGACAGCCAGTGGAAGAGCAGCTCGGATACATCGACATTCCGGTACTGGTACGTCTGAAGCTGATCCCGGCCCTCAATATTTTTGCAGGTCCGCAGGGGTCGATCTTCGCGTCGAGCAAGTATAAACTGGGTGACCAAACGAGTGACAGCTCCGACGCCATCAGGGGATACGACATCGCAGGGGTAGTCGGCGCGCAGGTGAAACTGCCTCTGGGATTCAATGCCCAAGCCAGCTATGACATCGGCTTTACCTCGCTCAACTATTACAATATCGATGTGAAAAGCCAGGTGTTCAAGATCTCCCTGGGTTACACCTTTGGCGGGGATTGAGCCGCTGTCGAACAACAGCCAAGAGCCCTGCGCCAGCGCAAAAAAAAAATGATCAGCCCCGGTATCGACGACCGGGGCTTATTTTTTGATCCGGTTGGGGTTTTCTTCGATAAAAGACTTCCATCCCTCGTTTCTCCCCCGGGTTTGGAGCCTTCCTTCGTGAAAATGATGGCAAAGCGCCACCGCAAGAGCATCCGTCGCATCGAGCAGTTTTGGCAGTTCGGTGATGCCCAGTAGGGTCTGCAGCATGGCCGCCACCTGCTCCTTGGAGGCGTTTCCGTTTCCGGTCACGGATTGTTTGACCTTCTTGGGAGAATACTCCGTGATGGGGATTTCTTTGGAGAGTGCCGCAGCCATGGCCACGCCCTGGGCCCGGCCGAGCTTGAGCATGGACTGCACGTTGGCTCCGTAAAACGGCGCTTCCAGTGCGACGGAATCCGGGGCAAATTCATCCAGAATCCCCGAGATCCGCTCGAAGATCTTTTTGAGCTTCAGTTCGTGGGTTTCGTATTTTTTGAGATGGATGACCCCGTATTGGAGGATTTTGTATTTTTTTCCTTCTGTCAAAATCAGGCCATAGCCCATCACCGTGGTGCCGGGGTCGATTCCGAGGATGATTTTTTCTTTTGGGGGATTTTGTACTTCTTTACTCACGCCCGCAAGTTAGGCGAAAAGATGATCTGTTTTTACCTCTTTTGGTGTCTGGGTTATTTCGCGGTTTTGGTTTGGCTGCTGCAAAAATGGCCCTGCCCAAAGCCTGCCCTGCATACGGGGTTTTCGGGGAAAATCTCCCTGATAATCCCCTTTCGCAACGAGGCGGAAAATATCCCCCGCCTCGCCTCGGAGCTCGGGAAACTTGCCCGCCACCACCTGGAAATCCTGTTGGTGGACGACCACAGCGAGGACGGTTCATTTGAACTTCTGGGTGGCCTGGTGACGGATATACCCAATCTCAGGCTGGTCAAAAGCCCCGGAATTGGCAAAAAGGCCGCGCTTGATTTTGGGATCCGACTGGCGGGGGGAGCGCTTGTTTTGACCTCGGATGCAGACTGCACGTTTCCCCGGGGTTGGGCAGGGGGATTGGCTGCGCCTTTTTCGGACTCGAATGTCCAGTTGGTAGCCGGTCCGGTTATGGCAAAAAGGGAGGACAGTGGGTTTTTTGGGGCTTTTCAGCAGATCGACTGGGCGAGTATCGTGGTGCTCACGCAGTTTTCCTTTGCGAAGCAAAAGCCGCTGACGTGCAGCGGGGCCAATTTGGCTTTTCGGAAATCTGCCTTTTTGGCCGTGGAGGGATACTCGGGCAATGAACACGTGCTTACCGGAGACGACGAGTTTTTGCTCAAAAAGATCCGTGAAAAATACGGAAGCGGCGCTTGCCGATACCTGCCCTATGCGGACCATCTGGTCTGGACCAATCCGCAGGATGCCTGGTCCACGCTGATGGGCCAGCGGATTCGGTGGGCGAGCAAGTGGAAGTCCCATCGCTCGGTTTCGCATCTCTTGGTGGCGGTTTTCGCAGGGATTGCCCAGGCCATTTGGTTGGGGAGTTTGTGGGTTTTCCTTCCGGAAAGACAGGGCTGGGCCGTTGTCCTGTTGATTTGGATGGTGAAAACAGGGGCAGAATGGAAGGCTTTGGGATCGGTGCTCCGTTCTTTGGACATCAAGCTGGGGTTTCCCTGGTTTGCAGGGGCAAGCCTTGTGCACCCCTTTTATGTATTGGGAGTGGGATTTTGGGCAATTTTTGGAAAATTCGCATGGAAAGGGCGTGCCAATTGAAGAATGCTTATTTTAGCCCCTGAATTAGATCGCATGAGTGACGCGGAATTTGACCTGCTCGATGAGCTGTACTTTGTCCAATCGTATCAGTACCTCAGGGAAACCCTTGGCTGGGAGGATCAGTTGCTGCTGGAGACCCTGGACTCCCTCTATGGCGTGGGAATGGTCAAATGCCTCCGTTCCCCGGACCAGGAGTGCTTTGACAAAGTGGATGTGATGGAGGAGGGAAAGAACCTCTATTTTCTGGCAACAAAAAAAGGGCTGATGGCCCACAACGCCCTGTAACCCTTGATCGACGAAACCTACAAATACGAACGGAAGGGACTGGAGCTAAAAGCCCTCCTGGAGATCACCCAGGCGATCAACGAGAATCAGTCTGAGGCAGTCTTGGTCAATATCTTCAAATTCACCTGCCTGGTGCATCTGGACATCAAGTCCCTGATCCTCTATGCGTCCAAGGATGAGGTCTTTGAAAGAAAGATCTCCCATGGGGTGAAGGGAAAGGTACCCCTGACCCTGAATGCCAATCAGGTGGAGGACCAAAAGGAATCCGGCCAACTTTTGATCCAGCTTAGCGAGGAGTACAGTTTTGAGGAGTTGGAGACCTATCTGCCGGTGTATCACAAAGACAAGATGCTCGCCATCCTCTTTCTGAAAAGAAAATCCACCGATACGGAGCTGGACCTGGATTTCACCCAAGCTTTGGCCAATATCCTGGTGGTGGCGCTGGAAAACAAACGCTTTGCACGAAAGCAACTCCAGCAGGAAGTACTCAACCGGGAAGTGGCCATTGCCTCGCAGGTGCAGCAGATGCTGTTTCCGGCATCGCTGCCCAATACCGACGCACTCAAAGCCAAGGTGACCTACTATCCCCACAGCATGGTCGGAGGCGACTATTACGACCTGATCCGAAAGTCTGAGGACCGGGTGTATTTCTGCATTGCGGACGTCTCCGGCAAAGGAATCTCCGCCGCGCTGCTGATGTCCAACTTCCAGGCAGCACTCAGGACCTTGCTGCGAAGCGATGCCAACTTCAGTGTGATCATCCATCAGCTCAACTACACCCTGATCGAAAACACCAAGGGAGAGCGGTTTATCACCTTTTTCCTTGGGGAGTATGATTACAAAACCAAAAGGCTCCGCTTCGTCAATGCCGGCCACAATCCGCCGGTCCTTTGCCGGGAAAAGTCCATGAAAACGGAGCTGTTGGAAGCGGGCACGACGATCCTGGGCGCTTTTGAAGAGCTCCCGTTTCTGGAAGTAGGCGAAAGGGAGGGGCTGGACAACTTTACCATCCATCTCTATACCGACGGATTGACGGAGGCAATGAATCCGCAGGAGGAAGAGTTTGGCGAGGATCGGTTTCTCAGCTTTGTTGACTCCCACCTTTGCGTGAACCCGGAGGATTTTCACCGGGATTTTTTTGGCCAGATGCAGGCTTTCACCCAGAAAGTCCCCCTGCGGGATGATCTGACTTTGCTCAGTCTAAGATTTAGCTAGAGATGGTCTGGCATACCGTTCCGCGGCCGATTCAGTTGCTTTTTCCAAAGAGAATCTGGAAGGGAGACCCCTCTGGAAATCGGGTTTACCTGACTTTTGACGACGGCCCGGTGCCGGGAGTGACAGACTATGTATTGAATGAACTGGCGAAAAGAGGCCAAAAAGCCACGTTTTTTATGGTGGGAGACAATGTCAGGAAACATGCCGGGCTGGCGGCGGAAGTGTTGCAGGCCGGGCATGGCGTCGGCAACCATACCTACCACCACCGCAACGGCTGGAACACCCCGGATCGGGATTATTTGGAAAACGTCCGGGATTTTGACCAAATCCTCGGGCAAAACCTCGGGATCCAGACGGAGTTGTTTCGGCCGCCTTATGGCCTGCTGAAGCGCTCGCAGGCCAAATCCCTCCTGGAGTCCAAAAAGATCGTGATGTGGAACGTGCTCTCCGGCGACTACGACTGCTCGCTTGATGCCACCCGGATTTTGGACAAAACCATCGGAAGTACCCGACCGGGAAGTATTGTGCTTTTTCATGACCAGCAAAAGACCCAGCAGGTTTTGCCCCAAGTCCTGCCGGGGTTTCTGGATTTTTTGTTGGAAAAGGGATTTGAAACCGCCCTGCTATGAGCCCGGTTTGGCTGGCTTTTTTGGCGGGAGTGCTGGTTTTGCAGTACCTGGCCCTGTTGGTTTTGTTGAAAGCCAACTGGAAGCAACGCGCCAAAAACCAGGCCCAGCTCCCCAAAGTATCGGTCTTGGTCGCGGCGAGGAATGAAGAGGAGGCATTGCCACATCTGCTGGAAAGTCTCGGCAGGCTGGACTATCCCGCGGAAAAGCTGGAGATCCTGATTGCGGACGACCAAAGTGACGACCAAACGGCCAGCCTCGCCTCGGATTGGGCGAAGGGCAGTCCCAACCGCAGGTTGGTCTCCATCGGCGGGGAGCAGGTCGGTCTTTATCAAACCAACGGAAAAGCCAATGCCCTCGCAATTGCGGCCAAGGAAGCATCGGGAGAGTTCTTGTTTTTCACCGATGCAGACTGTGAAGTGCCCGTTCGCTGGATCAAAGAAGGGGTTGGCTGTTTTGACCCTGAAACGGGAATGGTGATCGGGATCACGCAGGTGAAGAGTTCCGGGTTTTTTGGCAAGATGCAGGAACTGGAGTGGTGGAACACCCTGGGGATCGTCAAGGCAGTCACGGATCTGAAGCTTCCCACCACCGGCTTGGGAAACAACATGGCCATCAGCCGGGCGGCTTACTTGGCTAGTGGTGGATTTGAGGGGATCAAATCCTCCGTTACCGAAGACTTGGAACTATCCAGGTCCATCCGGAGGGCGGGATTTGGGCTTCACCATCAGGTTTGTGGGGAGTTTTTGGCAAAGACCAAGGCGGAAAAAGACTGGATGTCGCTGCTCAGGCAGCGGAAGCGCTGGCTGACCGGTGCAGTGACGCTGTCGCTTGGATGGAAGGTTTTGCTGGGCTTTCAGTTTTTGTTCTTCCCGTTTGTCCTTGCCTTGCTGGCGATCCACTGGAAACTCGGGCTTCTGGTCTGGGCCTTGAAGGGGTTTTTTCAGGGCTGGTTTCTGCGCTTTTTCGCAGGAAAGACAGGACAGAAGATTGGACTTTTCCCCTTGGTTTTCTTTGATTTTTACCAGATTCAAAGCCTGAGCCTGACGATTCTTTATTACTTTTGGCCCGGCAAAGTACAATGGAAATCCCGCCGTTACCCATGAACCTGATCGATACCCACGCCCATATTTATTCCACTAAGTTTGATTCGGACCGGGATCAGGTCATTGATGAAATCAGGGCGGCAGGCATCGAACGGCTCTACATGCCCAACGTGGATGTGGACACGATCGACCGGATGCTGGATTGCGAAGCGCGCTACGGAGATCTCTGTATTCCCATGATGGGACTGCATCCCTGTGACGTCAAGGGGGATTTTGAAAATCAACTGTCCGTCATGGAGGATTGGCTGAGCAAGCGGTCTTTTGCGGCAGTAGGCGAAATCGGCACAGACCTCTATTGGGACAAAACCACCTTGGAAATCCAAAAAGAAGCGCTGAATATCCAGCTCGGCTGGGCCAAAACCCACGCGCTTCCGGTGGTGCTGCATTGCCGGGAGTCCATGGACGAGACGATAGCGATCATCGAAAAAGCCCAAGACGGATCGCTGTCGGGCATTTTTCACTGCTTCACCGGTACGCTGGAGCAGGCAAAAAAAATCACCAACTTGGGGTTCTTGCTGGGAATAGGCGGGGTGTCCACCTACAAGAACGGGGGACTCGACTCCGTGATCCCGTTTGTCGGCCTGGAGCATCTCGTGTTGGAGACTGACGCGCCCTATCTCGCGCCGGTGCCCCATCGCGGCAAAAGGAACACGCCGGCCTACCTGCCGGCCATCGCCCAGCGGGTAGGCGATTTGCTTCAGCTCCCGGCAGGCGAAGTTGCACTCGCGACCAAAGCCAATGCGTTGAATTTATTCAAGGAAATCACGGTATGAATTATAAAATCGTCCGCCTGAACACGGGGCTAAAAACTGCCAAAACCGCCTCGGTATTGATCATCTATACCGGAGGCACGCTTGGGATGGCGTATGATGAGTCCGGTTCCCTGGTGCCCTTCAATTTCGGACAGATCCTGGAGAAGATCCCGATCCTTTCCAACATGGACATCGCGATCACGGTCATTTCTTTTCCGGAGCCCATCGATTCCTCCAATGTGTCCATGAAGCACTGGATCGATATGGCCTATATCATCTATGAAAACTACGACAGCTACGATGGTTTCGTGGTCCTTCACGGCACGGATACCATGGCCTATTCGGCTTCGATGCTGAGCTACATGCTGCACGGGCTGAACAAGCCCGTGATCTTTACCGGCGCGCAACTCCCGATCTCGGCCATGAGATCGGATGCCCGGGAAAACCTGATGACTTCCCTGGAGATCGCCACCGCAAAGATGGGCGGCCGTCCGATCGTGCCTGAAGTCTGCATTTTTTTCAACCACATGCTGCTGCGCGGCAACCGCTCCAAGAAAGTCCAAAGCATCCATTTTGATGCCTTTGAATCCGAAAACTACCCCAACCTCGCCGAGGCCGGGATCGTGATCGACTACAACACCAACGCCATCCGGCCCCACGAGCCCAACAAAAAGCTGGTGAAGATGAGCCATCTGGACAACCGGGTGATGGTGCTGAAGCTTTTCCCCGGGATCACGGACCAGATCATGGATGCCTGCTTCCGAATCGACGGTTTGCGCGGGGTGGTATTGGAAACCTACGGTTCGGGAAACAGTCCCTCGGAGGCTTGGTTTATGAAATCCCTGGAGCGGGCAATCAAAAAAGGCCTGATCATCCTCAATGTGTCACAGTGCAACGGTGGCCGGGTGATCCAGGGAAGATACGAGACCAGCAAGGAACTGCTGGCGGTGGGCGTGGTCAGCGGGGCGGATATGACCACGGAAGCGGCCGTGACCAAGCTGATGTTCCTCTTGGGGCAGAGCTACACCCGCGAGGAGATCTGCCTGAAGCTGACCCAATCCCTGGCGGGGGAGATTACTGCCTGATTTTTTTGGGAAATGTGCGGAAGGGTTTGGAATCGGGGGGAATAATAATTTTCTTTGCACTCCGATTCAGAAAAAGGGTCGGAAAACCAACCTAGAGAGGTGTCCGAGTGGTTGAAGGAGCACGCCTGGAAAGTGTGTATACTCCAAAAGGGTATCGAGGGTTCGAATCCCTTCCTCTCTGCAAGCCTGGAGTCCAACTTACTGAAACAGTGTGAGTTGGGCTTTTTTTTGACGGGTCGGGGTGTTGGTTTTTTTGAGAATGGCTAATCAATTGGTTTTTTATGCACCGCGTCTGTCTTCCAGCGTCCCCTTGTAGTCCGACGACGGCGGACTCTCGGATCTGGCTTTCATCGCCAGTTCGCAGTTGTTCCTCTGAGCTTCGTTGATGAACTTGATCGGCACTGTATTGTTGTCATGCCCATTTCCTTGTGGGTCTGCCTATAGGGGTTCGGTGGTGGATATCAAGCTTACGGAGATCGCCAAGCTCCAGCGTTCCACGGACTTTTGATTAACAGCGATCCCGAAACCAGAAGGAACCAATCTGGGAGTTGCAGTATGCTGCGCATAAAATAGGTGTTTTGGGCTATGGAATTGTCATGGACTCTGGCAGCCGGTCCCAAAGCAGCGGTGTGTTTTTTGATGAAATCCTCGGGGTAGAATTAGTTCTGTTGGTACCGGAACAGGCCAATGGGGCGTGTCAGAGGAGAGCTTCGGTGTATGGAATCTGGAAGAACCGTATCCCGACTAGGCGGTAATTTAACTCTCCATGTTATTCGCCAAATTAGTTAACAAACAGAAAATTGTATTTGTTTATTTATGAAAATTCTTCATTTAGGAATATATTGATTGGCGGTTGCTGCGTAAGTCGAAATGACTAAAAGGGTCATAGCCATCGTAAGTGCCGCTTTTTCGGACCAGATTTTTGGATATGGCAAACTACTACTCTTCGCGTTTCGCGAATTTTCTAAAGGGCACTACCATTAAACTCATGGGCTTTCTGCCTTTTTTTTGGTTTGGGGTGTATTTTCTTGCTTTGGCACACAATCCAATAGGCATCGCCGGCACATCATCGTGGCTAAGCGTGGATGCTGGCACAGCAAAGCCCAACGACAATAGTTTTGGTCCTTTGGGCATTGCAAAAGCATCTCCTGCCCCCACCGATTTGGCCATAAGTATTTCGGTCAACAACCCCAACCCGATCCTTGGCAACAATGTGGTCTTTACCATCACAGTCACAAATAATGGCCCCGAGGATGCTGTCGGGGTGGAAGTTTCGGCACCGCTCCCGGCCGGTTATGATTACCAAGGTGACAATATCGGCGGGGCAGCATACATTGCGCTTACCGGAGTTTGGCATGTCGGTGAGCTGCTCTCGGGAGATTCCGCCAGTATCGAGATTACCGCCACCGTCACCGAGACGGACGACTATGAATTCACGGCTTCCGTTTCCAGTGAAGAGCCCGATTTGAACGATTCTGACAACGAGGCAAATAGCTCAGTAGATCCCATCCTGATCGCGGATTTGTCTACTTCCAAATCCGCCAGTACTACCACTCCCAATGCGGGCGACCAGGTGGTCTTCACCGTGTCGGTCACCAACAACGGCAGCTATGATGCGACCAATGTCCTGGTCAATGACCAGCTCAGAAGTGGCTACACCTATATAAGTGACAACAGTGGGGGAGACTATAATCCCGGCACGGGCAACTGGAATGTCGGCAACCTGGCAAATGGCGCCACGGCAAGCCTCCAGATCACCGCGCTCGTAAACGGATCCGGAAACTATGAAAATACCGCGACCGCCAGCTCCGACCAGTTTGACTCCGACAACTCCAACAACCAAAGCTCAATCACACTGACACCCGTCCCCCGGACAGACCTGGGCATCGTCAAGTCCGTCAACAACGGCACGCCGAATGTCGGGAGCAACGTGGATTTCACCATTACGGTCACCAACAGCGGCCCTTCGCCAGCTACAGGGATTGTCGTTTCGGACCAATTGCCAGCGGGATACGAATACGTTTCCAGCAGTCCTTCCCAGGGAAACTACAACAACGGAACCGGGATTTGGAATCTGGGAAATCTGGCTTCCGGAGCTTCGGCCACCCTGACCATCACGGCCAGGGTGCTGGAGCCGATCTCGGGGGCGGACTATGAAAACCAGACGTCCATCACATCCAGCAATGAAAATGACCCGAACCCGGCCAACAATTCCGCCAGTGAACTAACGGCCCCCGTCTCCAACCCTAGCTGGACTTTGTCCAAGAGCAGTTCGAGCACCTATCAAAATCCCGGCGATGTCATTGAATACACGATAGCCGTGCAAAACACCGGGAATGTTTCCATTTCGAATGTCGTGGTGTCAGATCCGCAAGCCACTTCCGGCCCGGAGTATAGCAGCGGTGACACGAATTCAAATGATGTTCTGGAAGTCGGCGAAACCTGGATTTTCACGGCTTCCTATGAGGTGACGCAGGAAGACATCGACAGCGGCAGCTTCACCAACTCGGCCACTGCCACGGGCGATCCGACAGCGGGCGACCTGGACGATGCGACAGGCAGCACGACCGTAAATGCCGTCTTGAACCCATCCTGGACGCTCAGCAAATCTGCGGCGGAAACGAATTTTGACGCCGTGGGCGATGTGGTCAACTATACCATCTCTGTGGAGAACACCGGAAATGTCTCGATCCAAAACCCTACCGTCAGTGACCCGGGAGCTGATTCCGGGCCGACCTATTCTTCTGGGGACAACGGGAACGGCGTCTTGGACGTGGGCGAAATTTGGGTTTTCTCCGCCTCCCATGAGGTGACGCAGGACGACCTTGACAACGGCGGCTACACCAATACCGCGACGGCATCGGGGACCTTGATCAACGGATCCATTCCGAACGCATCCGGCCAGGCCACCGTGCCATCCATCCAAAACCCATCCTGGACGCTTTCCAAGACTTCCGACGTGCCTTCCTATACCAATGCCGGGGACGTGATCACCTACACGATCGAGGTCGAAAACACCGGAAACGTATCGGTGAGCAACGTGGTGGTCACGGATGCCCAGGCCACTTCCGGGCCGGCGTATTCCTCGGGCGACGACAATGCTGACAGCAGGTTGAATCCCGGCGAGACTTGGATTTTCACAGCCTCCTATACCGTGAAGCAGGAGGATGTGGACAACGGCAGTTTTGCCAATACGGCTTCGGTCAGTGGAAATCCCGCAGGGGGCGATTTGGATCCGGCAACTGACGGCGAAACCGTTCCGGCCATCCAAAATCCGGAATGGACGATCTCCAAAACGAGCAATACGCCTTCCTACAGCAAGCCTGGGGACGTGATCTCTTATACCATCGAGGTGCAAAACACCGGAAATGTGTCCATCTCCAACCTGGTGGTCACCGATCCCCTCACCACCAACAACCCCGCCTATCAGTCCGGCGACCAGGACAACGACCAGCAACTGGATGTCAACGAAACCTGGGTTTACACCGCAGAATACACGGTGACCCAGGAGGATGTGGACAACGGTTCGTTTAACAACACCGCATCAGCCACGGGTGATCCTGCGGGGGGGGAATTGGACGATGTGACAGACGATGAATCCGTACCAGCCATCCAAACGCCAAAATGGACCATATCCAAATCCGTCAATGAGGATGGGTATGGCGAGATCGGCGATGTGCTCACCTACGAAATTATACTTTCAAACACTGGCAACGTCTCCATCAGCAATGTGGTGGTGAGTGATCCCCAGGCCACCTCCGGCCCCACCTATGTGTCGGGGGATACCAATTCGGACAATCAACTGAGCGTAGGCGAAACTTGGACCTATACCGCTGAGCACGAGGTCACCCAGGACGATCTGAATGCGGGCAGCTTTACCAACGTAGTGACCGCGACAGGGGACCCCGCAGGTGGAGACCTGGACGATGCCACCGATGATGAGACGCTTGTCGGATCCCGAAACCCCAAACTTTCCATCAGCAAGACGGTGGACGCAAGCGGATATTCCGAGGCGGGAGAGGAGCTGCACTACAACGTGACGGTGATCAATACCGGCAACGTGACGTTGACTGATCTGGTCATTTCCGATCCGAAAGTCGGAAGCTCGGATGTCTATCCCGAGTTCCAGCCCGGCCAGACCATCACCATTCCGCTGACCTACGTCGTCACCCAGGATGATGTGGACAGGGGATCGTTGGAAAATACCGCCTCGGCCACCGCCACTACCCCGGATGGGACGACCTTCACCCTGGATGACTCGGAAAATATCAGGGCTTCGCAAACCCCAAGGATGGACGTGAGCAAATCTGCCGCTGAGCCCGATTACATCGCGGTAGGCGAGGTGTTGAACTATACCATCATCCTGGCAAACACAGGAAACATCACCATCAACAATCCCCAGGTCGAAGATCCGCTGGCGACCTCGGGACCTACCTATGAATCCGGTGACGAGGACTCCGACGGCGTGCTGGACGTGGGCGAAACCTGGACCTACACGGCCACTTACGTGGTGACCCAAGCGGACATCGACAATGGAAGCTTTACCAATGAGGTCACCGCCAGCGGGGATCCCGCCGCGGGTACTTTGCCGGACGAAACGGACGAAGAGACCGTGCCGGCCATCCAGAATCCCGACTGGGAGATGACCAAAACCGCCACCAACAATCCCAAGGAATATGCCTCCGTCGGAGATGTGATAGAATATGACATTGTAATCACAAATACCGGAAACGTCTCGATCAAAAGCGTCGAGGTATTCGATACCGGGGCCACCAATCCGCCGGTGTATGAAAGCGGGGATCAAAACGGGGACTCCATCCTGGATGTGGGCGAAACCTGGACCTACACGGCCAGCTACGTGGTGACCCAAGATGACCTGGACAACGGCAGCTATTCCAATACTGCTGAAGCAAACGGAATTTCATTGGGGGGAAATCTGCCCCACATCAACGGGGGTGAGACCGTTCCCGCCAATCAGGTGGTGGACTGGGAAATGACCAAGACTCCTTCCAGCGATACCTATACGAATGCAGGGGAAGTGATCACCTATACGTTTGAAGTGGAAAACACCGGCAACGTTTCCATCTCCGATATCACGGTCAGCGATCCGCTTACTTCCGATCCTACCTACCTTTCCGGTGACGCCAACAACAACGGAAAACTGGATCCGGGCGAGGTGTGGGTGTTCACCGCCGAATACACCATCACCCAGGAAGACGTGAACAACGGCAGCGTCACCAATACCGCTACCGCTGACGGCACTCCCGCAAATGGCGATGAGCTGCCGGATGCGGAGGATTCCTCCACTATTCATGCCATCCTCAACCCCGACATTTCACTCGACAAATCGGTCGACAAAGTGACCTATGACGACACGGGAATCATCCTGAACTATACCATTGTGGTCAGAAACACAGGGAATCTCACGCTCAGCAATATTGCAGTCGTTGATGAGCTGATTGATTTGGATGAAAGCGGAATCACGCTGGAGCCCGGCCAGGAGCTGACCTATACCGGTTCGGTCACGGTGACCCAGGCGGACCTGGACAATGGATCGATCACCAATACCGCCACCACGACGGGTACGGATCCCAATGGGGAAGATGTCGACGATTCGGATGATACCGAATCCGATGCCGATCAGAGACCATCCATAGCTGTGCAAAAGAATCTCGTGAGCGATGGTTACGTGGAAGCAGGCGATGTATTGGAATACACCATTACCGTCACCAATACCGGCAATGTGACCCTCAGCGATGTAGATGTCCTTGACCCGCTCACCGGAATGACGGAGAACATTCCAAGCTTCGCACCGGGACAGACCTTGGTATTCACCACGACCTACACCGTCACGGTAGCCGATGTGGACAATGGCTCCGTCACCAACACCGTCACGGCCACCGGGCAGGATCCAAATGGGGACGATATCAGCGACGACGATTCCCAAACGACCAATGGCGCGGAATCAGATGAGATCACCGTGCTTAAAAACGCCGATAAATCCGGGTATTTTGAAGCAGGAGAAGTGGTGACCTATACGATCTTGGTCTCCAACACAGGCAACTCGACCATTAGTGATGCTACTCTGGTGGATCCGATGACCGGCTTGACGGAAGATATCGGAACGCTTGCTCCCGGCCAGACGGTCACCTACACCACCACCTACACCGTCACCCAGGCAGACGTGGACAACGGAACGATCAGCAATACGGCCACTGCCTCCGGTACCAATTCCGACGGGGAAGATGTGGATGACGACGATTCGGATACGATCAACGGCGCGAAAAATCCCAAGCTGAATGTCAACAAAACCCAAACCTCGGGTGATTTGGTAGAAGGGGATGTGCTGGAGTATTCTATCGTGGTCACCAACACCGGAAATGTCACCATCTCCGATATAGACGTGACCGATCCCAGCACAGGAGTGGATGTAAACATAGGTGACTTGGCTCCAGGCGAGTCCTATACCTTGACTACCTCGCATACCGTGACCGCCGAGGACGTAGCGGCGGGAAGCTTTACCAATACGGCAACTGCAACAGGAGAAGATCCTGATGGGAATGATACCAGCGATTCGGACAGTACTACCGATGGGGGCGATGGGCCCTATAGCGAGCTGAGAATTACCAAGACTGTCCAGCAAAATGGCTATACCCAAGACGGCGAGGTTCTGAATTATACCATTGTGGTGTCTAATCGCGGAAATGATGCCCTTACCAATGTGGTGGTGACCGATCCTTTGACAGGACTCAGTGAGACGGTTAATCTGGATCCGGGACAAAGCCAGACCTTCAATGAGACCTATACCGTCACCCAAGAGAATGTGGATATCGGTTTCATCACCAATACAGCTACGGCGACTGGTCAAAATACCTCCGATGAAACCCTGACCGCTACCGACTCCGAACGGATAAATGGCGTCCAGACACCAAAACTGAAGATTGAAAAAGAGGCTGCCCAAGGTGGGTACAAATCAGAGGGCGATGTGATCGACTACACGATAGTGGTCGCCAATACCGGAAACGTCACACTTTTTGACGTGGAAATAACAGACCCACTCACAGGTTTGAGCCAAACTGAGGCTTCGATGGCGCCCGGTCAAGTGGTGACCATTACCGAAAGCTATACCATCACGCAGGAAGATCTCGACGTAGGAGTAGTGACCAACACCGCGACCGCAGCGGGTGAGGATTACTATGATGTGCCGGTGTCTGCTGATGTGACGGAAAATGTGACCGGTGCCAGAAATCCCAAGCTGAGCCTCACAAAGTCAGTCCAGGAATCTACCTATACCCATCCAGGTGATGAGCTCCATTATACGTTGGTGGTCACCAACACCGGAAACCTCACCGTCTATGACACGGACGTCACAGATCCGTTCACGGGATTTGAAGAAACAGTGGCCGAATTGGCGCCTACCGAGTCAGCCACCTTTACCTTTACCTTTACCTATGCGGTCAACCAAGAGGACATTGATCGGGGAAATATCCTCAATACGGCAAATGCCACCGGAAGGGATTTCCTCGGGAATGTGGTTGCGGCAAATGCCGCCGTGAACACTCCTGCTAATCGACAGCCCGAGCTCACAGTCACCAAGGATGCGGACATTGCCCAGTTTGATGCTCCGGGCACTGCGATCAACTATACGATCACGGTCACCAACTCCGGCAACGTCACGGTCACGGACCTCGACGTACTGGACGGCAAAGTCAGCTCGGGGCCGGATTATGTCGGTGGAGATGATGGGGACGAAATCCTGAATGTGGGTGAAACCTGGACTTATACCGCTTCTTACAACACCACTCAGGCAGATGTGGACAATGGAAAATTCGACAACACCGTAAGGGCCACCGGGCAACTCGCCGGGGGAGGGGCCACCCAGGGAAGCGCCGATGAGACGGTTGTTGGGATCCAAAACCCAAGCTGGACCTTGGATAAAGCCGGCATAGACAACCCCAGGGTGTATTCCCAAGTGGGCCAAACGCTCAACTACAGCATCGTCCTGGCCAATACCGGAAATATTTCCATCAGCAACATCAACCTCCAGGATCCAAATGCCACCACCGGGCCAGACTATCTCGCCGGTGATGTGGACGGCGACAATGTCCTGGATGTGGGCGAAAGCTGGACCTACACCGCCACGCACATCATCACCCAGCAGGACATTGACAATGGGCAGTTTGTAAATACCGCCACTGCCAAAGGCAGGCCTGCGGGTGGGTCAATCCCCGATCTGACAGACAGCGAAACCATCAATGCCATCCAGAATCCTGCCTGGACACTGACCAAGACCAGCACCACGCTGCCCAATTCCTATTCGGCACCGGGCAATATTCTGACCTATAAGCTCCTGCTTGCCAACATGGGCAATATCTCCATCTCCAACGTGGAGGTCTCCGATCCATTTGTGGCCGAAGGCCCGATCTACAGGACCGGTGACCGGGATGGCGACGGTATTCTGGATGTGGGTGAGACTTGGGAATATTCCGCCAAATACACCGTGGACCAGCAGGATGTCAATGCGGGGGCTTTCTCCAACACCGCCACGGCCGTAGGTACTCCTGCGGGGGGCAACTTGCCAAATGCCGTGGATCAGGAAATCGTCAACGCGGTGCAAAATCCACGCTTGAGGGTCACCAAATCGGTACAGGAAAGCGGCTATACCGCAGTGGGCGAAGTGCTGCACTACAACATCGTCCTGACAAATATCGGCAACGTGACCGTGTACGAGATCACCGCGTCTGACTCCAAGACCTTGCTCAGCACGCAGATTGCCACCTTGGATCCGGGCGAAAGCAGGACCTTCCAGGAAACCTACACCGTCACCCAAGAGGACGTGGATCGGGGCACCATTACCAATACCGCGGATGCCACGGGTGTGGACTTCCTGGGAAATGTGGTCCAAGCCGATGACACCGAAATCCTAAACGGCGCCCAAAGTCCGCAAATCACGGTGAACAAATCCGTGCAGCAGAATAGCTACATCAATGCCGGCGAGGTTCTGAACTATACCATTACCGTGACCAACACCGGCAATATCACGGTCTTTGACATGGAAGTGTCCGATGATCTGACGGGACTTTCGACTACCGTCCCCACCCTCTCCCCCGGGGAAAGTGTGACCTATACGGAGGCCTATACCGTCACCCAGGATGACGTGGACAATTCCAAGATTGACAATACGGCCGCTGCCGCAGGCACGGACTTCAACGGCTTGCCTGTGTTCGACGATGACATGGAGCGCATCACCGGCGTACAGAATCCGTTTATCTCTTCCTCCAAATCATCGCCGCAGAGCACCTATTCCTTCGTGGGCGAAGTGATCAACTATCAAATCCTGATCAACAACACGGGCAACGTCTCCTTCTACAACATGGAGGTCAACGATCCGAAGGCCGAGATCACCAGTGAAAACCCAATCCCGATCATCCCGGCCCATACCACGGCCACGGTCACGGCGGTACACACGGTGACTCAAGCCGACTTGGATGCGGGATCCTATACCAATCAGGCGACTGCCAATGGCGCGTTGAAAACCGGCGTCCCTATCTCCACCACGACCAATCAGGTCACGCTCCAAGCCATCCAAAATCCTTCCTTGGCTGCCACAAAAGCAACGTCCACGGCGGATTACGATGAAGTGGGCGATGTGATCGAGTACACCATTGTGGTGGAAAACACCGGGAATGTCACGCTTACCAACGTCACCGTGAACGAGCCCAAAGCGGTCATCACCGGAGGAAATCCCGTACTGACTTTGGCGCCAGCCCAAACAGCGACTATCACCGCCGAGCACGTAGTGACCCAGGCGGACCTGGATGCCGGTGAATATGCCAACCAGGCAACGGCAAGAGGCCAGGATCCGAAAAACAACAACGCGGATGCCACCACCAACGAGGTCATCGTGCCGGCCATCCAGTCGCCTTCCTTGGCCTCCGCAAAAAGATCCAGGACCAGCAGCTACTCGGCGGTCGGCGACGTGATCAGATACGACATTGTCATTAGAAATACCGGAAACGTGACGCTTACCAACATTGTCGTCACCGATCCGAAAGCTGTGATTACCTCCGGTAGCCCCATTGCTACTTTGGCACCTCAGCAAAATGCCACCGTCACCGCCGAGCATGTGGTGGTCCAAGCCGACATTGACGCAGGTTCCTATACCAATCAGGCGACTGCCACGGGCCAGGATACCAATGGCAATGATGTGGATACAGAGACCAATGAGGTGACTGTTCCGGCTATTGAGACCCCGGCAATTTCTATCGACAAGACGGCGATCACCACCAGCTATTCCGGGGACGGCGACGTGATATTCTATCAGGTTACGGTCACCAACACCGGAAATGTGACCTTGACCGACGTGGAAGTGACCGATCCGCTCACCGGAATGAACGAGCAGTTCACTGATTTTGCCCCCGGGGCGACCCAGGTATTCACCACTACTTATACCGTCGATCAGGCCGATGTGGACGATGGCTCGGTGCCAAATACGGCTTCCGTCACGGCTGTGCCTCCTGCATCAAGCGGAGTACCGTCGGTAGACGACACGGATGACGAGCTGGTACAGGCGATCCAAACCCCTGCTCTCGAGGTGGACAAATCCTCGGACAAGGCGACCTATGATACTCCGGGCGAAGTGGTGACCTATACCATTGTGGTGACCAATACCGGCAACGTGACCTTGACGGATGTGGCAGTGGCCGATCCGTTGACTGGTTTGGATGAGGAAGTGGGTACGTTGGCACCGGACGAAAGTGCGACCTACACGACCACCATCACCATCACGCAGGACGACATCGACAATGGCTCGGTCTCCAATACCGCGGCCGGCACCGGCGTGGATCCCAACGGCGACCAGGTCAACGACTCGGATGACCTGGTGATCAGTGCCCTTCAAAACGGGGACATCGAAATCACCAAAACCGCAACTCCGAAGACATTCAGCGCTCCTGACACAGAGATCACCTATACGATCACGGTAGAAAATACGGGTAACCTGACGCTGGAAAATGTAGCCGTGACCGATCCGCTGACTGGATTGGACGAGACGATTGCCGTCCTGATCCCCGGCCAGGTCGAATCCTATACCACGACCTACACGACTACCCAGGCTGACCTGGATGCGGGAAGTATTCCAAACACCGCCAGTGCAGTAGGTCAGACCACCCAGGGCGAGGACGTCTCCGATACCGATGACGAGCTCGTGACCGCCCAGCAAAGCGGGGCCATCGAAGTGAAGAAGACGTCAAGTCCCAAATTCTTCGATGCCGCGGGCGAGGTGATTACCTACACCATCGAGGTGACCAACACAGGCAACGTGACCTTGGATGAGGTAGAGCTGACCGATCCGCTGACCAATTTTGTCCAACTGGTAGGCACCATGGCTCCGGGCGAAACGCAGGTCTTCACCACGCACTATACCCTGACCCAGGCCGACGTGGACAACACTAACCTGCTGAACACAGCGACTGCCACGGGCTTGACACCGACGGATGAGGAGGTGTCCGATACGGACAATGCCCGCATCTACGTGATCGGATCTCCGGCGATTGAAATCGAGAAGACGGCATCTCCGCTGACGTTCGACGAGGCCGGGCAAACCATCACCTACACGCTGCTCGTGACCAACATCGGCAACGAGACCCTGAGCGATGTCACCCTTGTCGATCCATTGACGGGTACCAATGAAAACGTGGGCACCTTGGCACCGAATGAAAGTGCCTCCATTGTGACCACCTACGACGCCACCCAGGCGGATCTTGACCGGGGATTCATCGTCAATATCGCCACGGCCACGGGAACAGACCCTGACAATGTAGCCGTGGAAGACACCGACAATGCGCGGGTGCAAGGGCTTCGCTCTGGAGCTATTGGCATAGACAAAACCGCCAACCAACTGACCTTTGACGAGGCCGGGGATGAGCTGGCTTATACCATCACCGTGACCAACGAAGGCAATGTGACCTTGACGGACGTGACGGTGACCGATCCGCTGACCGGATTGACTTGGGAGGTTGGGGAAATGGCACCGGGAGCAAGCGTCTCCACGGTGACTTCCTACGTCGCCGATCAGGATGATGTCGATGCTGGCTTGGTAGTGAATGAAGCTACGGTGACGGGAAATACCCCTGCTGGAAATGTCGTGACCGACAGGGATAATGCACGGGTAATCTCCAGAAGGTCGGGATCAATCTCGATAGAGAAAACACCGCTCCAGAGATTCTACAGCGAGGCTGTGGAAGTGATTGACTACGAGCTGGTTGTCACCAACACGGGCAATGTCACGCTTACCAATGTGGAAGTGATGGATCCGCTGACCGGATTTGACACGTCCATTGCCAGCATGGCTCCGGCCGCTACCGAAACGTACACCGTATCCTACTCCGTCACCCAAGCGGATGTGGACCGGGGTACGATCCTCAATGTGGCCACCGCCACTGCGCTGACCCCTGCCGACAGGACGATCACCGATACCGACAATGCCCTTGTGCTTGCCAGAAGATCAGCGTCCGTTTCCATCACCAAAGACGCAGACGTACAGACCTATGACCAGGAAGGCGATGTAATCACCTACACACTTACGGTGACCAATACCGGCAACGTGACCTTGACTGATGTCGAGGTGACGGATCCGCTTACCCAGTTCAGTACCGTCATCCCGACTTTTGCACCGGGAGAAAGCGGGGAATTCACCACGTCCTATTCCATCACACAGGAAGACGTGGATAATGGCGAACTGCCAAATACCGCTTCCGTATCCGGTACCACTCCCGCAAACCTGACGGTGAGGGACACGGACAATGAGCTGGTGACCGCTGTCCAAAACGGCGAAATCACCGTTTCCAAAACCTCCGACGTGGCTGTTTACGATGCGGTGGGCGATCAGATCACCTACACGATTATCGTGGAAAACACCGGCAATGTGACCTTGGCCAACGTGGAAGTGACCGATCCATTGACCGGAATGACAGAGGATATCGATTCGCTGGCACCGGGAGAAAGCGTCACCTATACGGAAGTATATACCGTAGATCAGGGCGATCTGAACGCCGGGCAGATTGCCAATACGGCGACTGGCTCCGGCCAGACGCCAAAAGGCCAAACAGTGGAGGACGAGGATTCTGCGACCGTGGATGCGATCCAAATCGGACAGATGGAGCTGGTGAAAGTGGCCGACAAGGCGACCTTCTCCCAGACAGGTGAAGTGATCACCTACACCATCACCGTGACCAATACCGGCAATGTGACCCTGAGCAGAGTCTACGGCATCGACAACATGACCGGCCTGAGCGGATTCATAGCTGTGCTGCAGCCCGGCGAATCCAGGACCTTCACGGAAGCCTACCAAGTGACCCAGGATGACATGGACAATGCCCTGGTCTACAACCCAGCGGAGGCAATCGGCTACACTCCGGATGGAAGCCAGGTGCAGGATTCGGACGATGCTACGGTGATCGGATTGCAAGATCCGGAGATCAGCATCACCAAAACCGCCAATCCAACGACCTACGATGAACCCGGCGAGGTGATCACCTATACCTTGGCCATCCAGAATACCGGCAACGTGACCTTGGATGACGTGACGGTCAGGGATCCTTTGACCAGTCTCAATAGGAATATTGGAAGCCTAGAGCCAGCGGAGACACGGACGGTCACGACCCGCTACACCATCACTCAGGCGGACATAGATGCCGCCAAGGTGGACAATACCGCCAATGTCAACGGTATCGCTCCGGACGGTAGCCGGGCTAATGATTCGGATGCCGCAACGGTGACGGCTTTGCTCGATGCGGAGATTTCCATTGTGAAATCCGCAAACGTCTCGGACTACGATGCGCCGGGCGATGTGATCAGATATACACTGGCCGTGACCAACACCGGCAATGTGACGCTGACGGACGTCTCCGTATTCGATCCCCTGACCAATTTGTCCACCAACGTGGGCACGCTGGCCCCGGGTGAGTCGACCAATGTCCGGGAAAACTATACCGTGACCCAAGCCGATATCGACCGTGGATCGATCTACAACCAGGCTACGGCCAGGGGCAACACACCCCAGAATACCCAAGTGAGCGATCAGGATGACCTGACCATTGATGCTGTCCAGTTGTCGGCCATTGATATTGAGAAAACCACGGCCCAGACTACGTACAACCAGGCCGGCAATGTGATTTTCTACACCTTGACCGTGACCAATACCGGCAATGTGACCTTGACCAACGTGGTGGTGACCGATCCGCTGGCAGGTCTTACGTACAATGCAGGCTCATTTGCACCAAACCAATCCAAGGATGGACAGACCACTTACACCGTCACCCAGGCGGATATGGACAGTGGACAGATCGTCAATACTGCCACGGTAGTGGGCAGGGATCCGGACGGAAATCAAGTGACGGATGACGATGCAGTGACCTCAAGAGCCAACCAGATCGAGGGAATCGAAATCAGAAAGGTGGCTTCGCCGAAAATCTTCATCACCGCCGGGCAGGAAATCACCTACACGCTGGAAGTGACCAATGTCGGCAACGTGACCTTGACGGATGTGGAGGTGACGGATCCGTTGACTGGCCTCACGGAGACTGTGCCGACCTTGCTGCCGGGCCAGTCCGAGACCTTCCAGACTGGCTACACGGTAAGCCAGGCCGAGGTGGACGCCGGATTTGTGACCAACGTTGCGACGGCCACGGGCACTACTCCTGACGGGGACCTGGTGGAGGATACAGACAACGAGCAGATCATCGCCCTACAGACCGGCGCTATCGAAGTGAAGAAAACCTCGAACCCCAGATTCTTCAACGCAGCCGGCCAGGTGATCACCTACACGATAGAGGTGACCAATGTCGGCAATGTGACCTTGGAGGACGTGGAAGTATCCGATCCGTTGACCAATCTCGACGAAAACATCGGGACTTTGTTGCCAGGTGAAAGCCAGGTATTCACCACCACCTATACGTTGACCCAGCAGGACGTGGACAATACCAACCTGGTAAATACGGCCACCGCCACGGGGGTCACCCCAGACGGCGAGGAAGTCATCGATACGGATAATGCAAGGATCTACGTGATCGGTACACCGGCCATCGAGATTACCAAGACGGCCTCGCCCCAGACCTTTGATGAGGCTGGCGATGTGATTACCTATACACTTAGGGTGACCAATATCGGCAACGAAACCTTGTCCAACGTAACGATCACCGATCCGCTGACCGGGACCAACGAAAACATCGGGACTTTGGCGCCAGCCCAGAGTGCCTCTATTTCGACTTCTTACACCGCCACCCAGGCCGATCTGGACCAAGGATTCATCGTAAACACCGCTTCCGTGTCCGGTACAGATCCGGACAATACCGTGGTGGTGGACAGCGACAATGCCAGGGTTCAGGGCCTGAGATCAGGGGCGATCGGCATTGACAAGCGGGCAAACCAACTGGTCTTTGACCAGGCAGGCGACGAGCTGACCTATACCATCACCGTGACCAACGAAGGCAATGTAACCTTGACCGACGTGGCCGTGACGGATCCATTGACTGGACTGACCTGGGATGTGGGGACATTGGCTCCGGGAGCAAGCGCTTCCACGGTGACCAGTTACACCGCCGATCAGGCGGATGTGGATGCGGCCTTGGTGCTGAATGTGGCCACCGCTACCGGGGTCACTCCAGCGGGCAGGGTGCTGACGGATACCGACGATGCGCGGGTACTGTCGCAGCGGTCCGGTGCTGTTTCCATTGACAAAGTGCCACTTCAGAGAATCTACAGCGAAGCGGATGAAGTCATCGACTATGTGCTGACAGTGACCAACACGGGTAATGTCACGCTGAGCAACGTGGAGGTCAGTGATCCGCTGACGGGATTTGCTACGGCTATTTCAACTTTGGCCCCGACTGGTACGGAGACCTATACCGTTTCGTACACGATCACCCAGGCTGACGTGGACAGAGGATTTATCCTAAACGTGGCCACGGTCACCGGGACCACCCCTCCAGGCAGAACGGTGACGGACACGGACAATGCGGTCGTATTGTCCAGAAGATCCGCGTCCATCCAGCTTACCAAAGAGGCGGACGTGGCGACTTACGATGCCGTGGACGACGTGATTACCTATACGCTTACGGTGACCAATACCGGCAACGTGACCTTGACGGACGTGGAGGTCACCGATCCGCTGACGGCATTTAGTACAACTGTTCCAAGTTTGGCTCCTGATGAAGTCCAGACGTTCACCACGGCTTATACCATCACGCAGGAAGATCTGGACAACGGCGAATTGCCCAATACGGCTTCCGTCAGTGGTACCACTCCGGCAAACAGAACGGTGGCTGACACCGACGATGAATTGGTAACGGCTGTCCAAAACGGAGAGATCACCGTCACCAAGTCCGCCGATGTGACCAGCTACGATGCGGTAAACGACGAGATCACCTACACCATCGTGGTAGAAAACACAGGAAACGTCACCTTGACCAACGTACAGGTGACGGATCCGCTGACTGGCTTGACCGAGACGGTACAGACTTTGGCACCGGGCGAAAGCAGAACCTACACTGCGGTGTATGCAGTCGATCAGGATGATATCGATGCCGGTCAGGTGGAAAATACCGCTTCTGCCTCTGGCGAAACCCCAAGCGGCGAGACCGTGAAAGACGAGGATTCGGTGATCGTAGATGCCGATCAAACGGCGGAAATCGACCTGGTAAAAGAAGCCGATAAGGCAACGTATTCCCAGGCTGGTGAGGTGATTCTTTACACCGTCACCATCACCAACACAGGCAATGTGACCCTGAATACCCTCAAAGTGACAGATCCGTTGACAGGGGCGGATGAGCCGATTGCTACCTTGGCACCGGGCGCCAGCCTGTCCAAAGACTTCCCCTACACCGTGACCCAGGCCGATGTGGACAACGGACAGATCGACAACACGGCCAGTGTGACCGCTTTGGATCCAAATGGCACTACCGTAGAAGACAGCGATGACGTGACCGTGGATGCGGTTCAGGAAGGTGAAATATCCCTGGTGAAATCGGCAAACGTCTCCACCTACGATGAGGCTGGCGACGTGATCCGCTACACGGTCGTGATCACCAATACCGGAAACGTCACGCTGACGAACGTGCATGTGACGGATCCGCTGGTAAGCCTGGACGAAAGCTACGCGTCCATGGCTCCGGGCCAAAGCTACACGCTGACCAGCCGATACACGGTGACCCAGGCGGATGTGGACAATGGACAACTAGACAACACGGCCAGTGTGACCGGGACTTCTCCAAACCCTGCCACGGTCTCTGACGAGGATTCGGTGACGGTGATTGCGGAGCAAAGCCCTGCCATCCTCTTGGACAAAGTGGCCGATGTGGCGACTTACGACGCTGCCGACGATGTGATCACCTACACCCTCACCGTGACCAATACCGGCAATGTGACCTTGACCAATGTGATCGTGACCGATCCATTGACGGGCATGGACGAGACGGTTCCGACCTTGGCTCCGGACGAGGTGATTACTTTCACGACTACCTACACGACCCTCCAATCGGACGTGGACAATGGTTCGGTGATCAACGACGCCCATGTCATTGGCACTCCTCCTGTCGGTCCGGATGTGGAGGACGAGGATTCGGTAGTGGTGGTGGCCCTGCAAAGTGGAGCCGTTGATCTGGACAAAACCGCGTCACCTAGAATCTTTGACGAACCGGGTGATGTGATCACTTACACCTTGGTAGTGACCAATACAGGTAATCTGACCTTGACAGACCTGAATCTGACAGATGACAAATTAGCATTGGACGAAGATTTCGGTCCTTTGGCACCGGGTGAAACAGTGACTTATACACCGACCTACACCATTTCCCAGGAAGATGTGGATGGTGGCAGAATCGTGAACACCGCGACGGTCATCGCCAATACTTCCGTGGAAGAGGGCCTGACAGACACGGATGATGTCACCGTATTCAGAAGAGGTCTGCCGGGAATCGAGATCCAGAAGACGGCTTCGCCGAAACTCTACGAACTTCCCAATCAGGTTATTACCTATACCCTCACCGTGACCAATGTGGGTAATCTGACGATTGACGAGGTGGTCATCACGGATGATCTGACGGGCTTCTCCGAAAATGTGGGAACCCTCGCTCCGGAAGCCGTTGTCGTCCGAACGACCACCTATACCGTGACCCAGGCAGATCTGGACAATGGCAGCATCACAAACCTGGCGGCGGTCGAGGGCATCGCTTCCAACGAGGAGCTGATCACCGACCAAGACGATGAGCGGGTGACCGCATTGACCGCGGGCTTGTTGACGATTGACAAAACCCCAAGTCCAAGGCTGTACCGAAATGCCGACGAGCTGATCACCTATACCATCGTGATCCGCAACCGTGGAAACGTGACCCTGAGCGATGTGGAAGTGACCGATCCGCTGACAGGAATGGACGTGGAAGTGGGCGATTTGGCCCCTGGTGCGAGCTTGACTTATACGGAAGTGTACACCATACAGCAGGCCGATGTGGATGCGGGTCTGGTGAGAAATAGTGCCACCGCCACGGGCACCACGCCTAGTGGACGGGATCTGAATGTCACGGACAATGCCGTGGTGATTGCCTTGCGAAATGGGGACATCGCTGTCCAAAAAACCGCGGATGTATCGACCTACGATGCGGCCGACGATGTGATCCCGTACACCATCACCGTGACCAATATCGGCAATGTGACCTTGACCGATGTGACGGTGACGGATCCGATTACCGGTTTGGACGAAAACGTGGGATCGCTGGCTCCAGACCAAAGCGCTACGGTCACGACTACCTACACCATCACCCAGGCTGACGTGGATGCGGGGGCATTTGACAACGTTGCCACGGCCACGGGCGAGACGCCTGCCGGAAGAACGGTGGAAGCTACGGATGAGGAAGAAGTGACGGCGATCCTAAACGGTGACATTGATATCGAGAAAGTAGTCGACATCAGTACCTACGATGCGGTGGGACAAACCGCCACGTACACCATCACGGTGACCAACACGGGCAATGTCACCTTGAGCAATGTGCTCGTGCGGGATCCTAGAACCGGTTTGGATGAAGTCGTGCCTACCCTGGCTCCGGCTGCTTCGGTTAGCTATACCACGACGCACGTCATCACCCAGGAGGACTTGGACAATGGCCAATATATAAATGCTGCCGCAACTCGGGGTACTACCCCTCAGAATGTGAATGTGGTGGATTTGGATGCAGTTCGGATAGATGCGATCCAGGAACCATCCCTTGTATTGGTGAAATCTGCCGACGTGGACACCTTCGATGAAGCAGGAGATGTCATTGAGTACAGGGTCGTAGTGACCAACGATGGAAACGTGTCCTTGGACAATGTTACCATTTCAGACCCCAAAACAGGTTCCAGCAGAAATGTGGGCACCTTGGCTCCGCAGCAAACGGCTACCTTGACGGTGAGCTATACCGTCACCCAGGCCGACGTGGATAGGGGTTCGCTGGAAAACGTGGCTTCCGTGACTGGAGAGACGCCGGAAGGCGGGGAAGTGGACGACGAGGACGAGCTGATCATTGATGGGGAGAAAAATCCTTCAATAACGATTGAGAAAACCACCACCGCTACCACCTACGTGGAGGTTGGTGAGGTACTGCCCTATACCCTGGTGGTGACCAACACGGGCAATGTCACCCTTGAAGATGTGACGGTGGAAGATCCGCTGACGGGCTACGTGCAAAATGTGGGCACGCTCGCTCCCGGTCAGACCGTCACCGTGAGCACCTCTTATACGGTGACCCAGGCAGATCTGGACAGTGGGCAGGTAGAGAACCTTGCCACGGCGACTGGCACAGATCCGGATGGCGGGGAGACCGACGGTACGGACGGCACGGTGACGCCGGGTACCCAGACGCCAGGCTTGAGTGTGGTCAAGGAGGCGAATGTAACCGAATACGACGCGGCCGGCGAGGTGATCCCGTACACCATCGTGGTGACCAATACGGGCAACGTGACCCTGACCAACGTGAATGGCAGGGATGACCTGACAGGCCTGACCCGAACCTTCGGCACGATGGCACCGGGCGAGGCAGTGACCGTGACGACCAACTATACGGTGACACAGGAGGATGTGGATACCGGTGTGATTGAAAACTTTGCCACAGCCACCGGCACCGATCCGGACGGCAATCCTACAGATGGCGGAGATGGAGCGGAAGTCGATGGCATCAAGAATCCTTCCATCGAGGTGGTAAAAGCCACCAATGCCACTACCTATACTCGGGCAGGGGAAGAGATCAGATACGGCATCGTGGTGACCAACACGGGCAATGTGACCCTGACCGATGTGACGGTCGAGGATCCGCTGACCGGCTTGGATCAAAACGTGGGCACACTTGCGCCTGCCGAGTCTGCTACGATTGTTACCAGCTATACCGTGACCCAGGAAGACGTGGACAACGGTAGCATTACCAACAACGTGACGGCCACAGGCACCGATCCTGACGAAGGAGAAGCAGAAGACGAAGACGAAGTGATCATTGACGGCACCCAGACTCCTTCCATCAGAGTGGTGAAAAATGCCGACCAGACGACCTACGACGAAGCCGGTGCGGTGATCAACTATACGCTGGTGGTGACCAATACGGGCAACGTGACCCTGACCGGAGTGAAGGTCGAGGATCCGCTGACCGGGCTGGATGAGACCATCGGTACGGGCACGTTGGCACCTGGTGAATCGGCCACGGTGACGACCCCATACACGATCACCCAGCAAGACGTGGACAACGGCGAAGTAAGCAACATTGCCACGGCAACGGGCACTGATCCTGAGGGGGAAGACGTGGTGGACGAAGATGAGGTGATCATCACGGCCGACCAGCGTGGAGAGATCGACATCGACAAGTCTGCGGACCTGACCAGCTACGATATGCCTGGAGATGTGATCACCTATACCCTGGTCGTGACCAATACCGGCAATGTGACGCTGGTGGACGTGACGGTGGAAGATCCGCTGACCGGCCTGGATCAGAACATCGGCACCTTGGCGCCTGCGCAAACGGCCACCCTGACGGAGACCTATACCATTACCCAAATCCAGATCGATGCGGGATCAGTGGAGAATACCGCCACTGTGGAAGGCCTGACCCCGTACGAGGAGACGGTGACCGACGAAGACGATGTGACCGTGCTTGCCCTGCAGGCAGCGGCTATTCAGGTGAGGAAAACCGCCGCTCCGAGGATCTACCACGAGGCAGGGGATGTGATAGACTACACCCTGGTGGTGACCAATACAGGCAATGTGACCTTGAGCGGCGTGACCTTGGATGATCCGCTGACAGGCTATGCGGAAAACATCGGCACGATGGTGCCAGGCCAGGTACTGACCTTCACCACGGCATACACCATTGCGCAGCAAGACCTGGAAAATGGCAACGTGCTGAACACCGTGCTGGTGGAAGGAACCGCACCGGACAACTCCACCGTGGAGGACGAGGATGACGTGCGTGTCTTTGCCGATGGCGAACCGGGCATAGAAATCCTGAAAACAGCCAGTCCGCTGACCTATGATGCTGCGGGAACAAGCATTTCCTACGAGCTCATTGTGGTCAATGTCGGCAACCTGGAACTTTACGATATCGTGGTCACCGATCCGCAGATCACGGCGGCTCCGATGGAGATTGCCACGCTTGCGGTCGGTGAATCCGCCACTTATTTCCTTGACAGGGAGGTGACGCAGGACGATGTGGACAATGGTTTCTTTGTCAACACCGCTTCGGTAACCGCCCACGACATCAACGACAAGGAAGTCAGTGATACAGACAATGCGATCGTGGTGGCCAGACGGGCTGCCGGTCTGGAGATCACCAAGTCGGCCTCGCCAAGTCTCTTCGATGAGGCAGGCGACCTGATCACCTATACCCTGACCCTGACCAACACCGGCAACGTGACTTTGACGGACGTCCATGTGGTGGATCCACTGACAGGCCTGGATGCGGTAATTCCGACTTTGGAACCGGGACAAAGCCTGGACAGAACCACCGTGCTGACGGTGACCCAGGAGCAGATGGACTCGGGCAGGATCGTGAACAATGCGACGGCTACCGGAGAAACTCCAGCGGGAAGGATCCTGACAGACAACGACAGGGCAGTGGTCTTGGGCAGAAGAAGCGGTGAGATTACGGTTGTGAAAACGGCCAATGACACTGACTACAACCAGGAAGGCGATGTGCTGTCCTACACGATTGTGGTGACCAACACCGGCAATGTCACGCTCACCGACGTGACCGTGGAAGATCCGCTCACGGGAATGGACGAGCAGCTAGCAAGCCTTGCGCCGGGAGCTTCTGAGACCTATACCACTTACTACACGGTGACGCAAGAAGACGTGGATGCGGGACTGGTTGAGAATACGGTGACAGCCGAAGGCAGGACACCGATCGACCGCATCGTGCGTGATACGGACGATGCAACAGTAGAGGGCATCCAGGTTCCGGGTCTGACCGTGGACAAGACTGCCGATGTCACCGAATACGATGCAGTGGGAGAGGTGATCCCGTACACCATCGTGGTGACGAACACGGGCAATGTGACGCTGACCAATGTGATTTTGGACGATAACCTGACGGGCTATTCAGGCAACGAAGGCACCTTGGAGCCGGGCGAGTCGGTGACGATCTCGACGACCTATACGGTAACTCAGGAGGATATTGACAATGGCTCCATCACCAACTTGGCATCCGCGACCGGTACAGATCCGGACGGAGGCCAGACCGACGGTGAGGACGACTCGACCATAGACGGCATCCAGAATCCGGAAATCGATATTGAAAAAACCACGGATGTGACTTCTTACGATGAAGCCGGGGATGTAATACCGTTTACGCTGGAAATCACCAATACCGGCAATGTCACGCTATCGGGCGTTACCGTAAATGATCCGCTGACCGGCTACACGGAAAATCTGGGAACTCTTGTTCCTGGCCAATCCATCACGGCCACGACAAGTTACACGGTAACCCAAGCCGACGTGGACAATGGAAGCTTCAGCAATACGGCTACGGCCACCGGCACTGATCCAACCAATGAACCTGTCAGCGATGACGACACCATTGTGGTCAATGGAATAGAAAACCCAAGTTTGACTGTGGATAAAGTTGCCGATGTGGCAACATACGTCAATGCAGACGATGTGATTCCATACACCATCGTGGTAACGAATACAGGAAACGTGACCCTGGACAACGTAACGGTAACTGATCCATTGACAGGACTAAGCGAAAACGTCGGCACACTTGCTCCAACAGAAAGTGCGACCGTGACGACAACCTACACCGTAACCCAAGCCGACGTGGACAACGGCCAGGTGACCAATATCGCCACGGCGACCGGCACCGATCCTGACGGCGGCGAAACCGACGGCACGGATACCAATGTGGTTCCGGGTACGGATGATCCAAGCCTAACTGTGGACAAAGTTGCCAATGTGGCGACCTACGTCAATGCAGGCGATGTGATCCCATACACCATCGTGGTGACCAATACCGGAAACGAGACGCTGACCAATGTGACAGTGACCGATCCGTTGACAGGGCTTGATGAAAATGTCGGCACCTTGGCACCAACAGAAAGTGCGACCGTGACGACTAGCTACACCGTGACCCAAGCCGACGTGGACAATGGCCAGGTGACCAACATCGCCACGGCGACCGGCACCGATCCTGACGGAGGCGAGACCGACGGTACAGATACGAATGTGGTTCCGGGTACGGACGACCCAGGCTTGACGGTGGATAAGATAGCCGATGTGGAGAGCTACTCAGCGGCTGGCGATGTGATCCCATACACCATCGTGGTGACTAACACGGGCAACGAGACGCTGACCAATGTGACGATAGAAGATCCTCTGACCGGGTTGAACCAGAACGTCGGCACACTTGCGCCAACAGAAAGTGCGACCGTGACTACAACCTACACCGTAACCCAAGCCGACGTGGACAACGGCCAGGTGACCAACATCGCTACGGCGACCGGCACCGATCCTGACGGCGGCGAGACCGACGGTACGGATACCAATGTGGTTCCGGGTACGGACGATCCAGGCTTGACGGTGGATAAGATAGCCGATGTCGCGACCTACGTCAATGCAGGCGACGTGATTCCATACACCATCGTGGTGACCAATACCGGCAACGAGACACTGACCAATGTGACAGTGACCGATCCGTTGACAGGGCTTGATGAAAATGTCGGCACCTTGGCACCAACAGAAAGTGCGACCGTGACGACTAGCTACACCGTGACCCAAGCCGACGTGGACAATGGCCAGGTGACCAACATCGCCACGGCGACCGGCACCGATCCTGACGGAGGCGAGACCGACGGTACAGATACGAATGTGGTTCCGGGTACGGACGACCCAGGCTTGACGGTGGATAAGATAGCCGATGTGGAGAGCTACTCAGCGGCTGGCGATGTGATTCCATACACCATCGTGGTGACTAACACGGGCAACGAGACGCTTAGCAATGTGGTGGTGACTGACCCGCTGACCGGAATGGTAGAGATCATCCCGACTTTGGAACCAGGTCAGGCGGTGACTTACCAAACCACCTACACGGCGACCCAGGCAGATGTGGACAATGGCAGCATTACAAACGTCGCCTCCGCAAGCGGCACAGATCCTGACGGCGAAGATGTGGATGACAACGATGATGCGACGGTAGTGGTAGCGGACAATCCGGCGATCGAGATCGTTAAGGTGGCTGACAAAGATGCGGTCATCGTGGTCGGGGAAGTGATCACCTATACGCTTACAGTGACCAATACCGGAAACGTGACATTGGAAGACATAAGCGTGACGGATCCTCTCACAGGATTCGAGACCACCGTCCCTGCTTTGGCACCGGGAGAATCTGCAAACTTCGAAACTACCTATACTGTGACGGCAGCGGATTTTGCGCAAGCTCAGCCGATAGTGAATGTGGCCTATGTGACAGCTCCGGATCCTAGTGGAGGCGAGGATCTTGTAGACGAAGACGATGCCATTACCGATCTGACATGTGATGGACAGACGCTAGTGACAGGATTGCTATACAGTGTGATTGGACAGGAGCCACTTCCTAATGTGCCGGTCGTTCTTCTTCCGGGTGAAAACACCGAGGGCGACACACTCATCTCTGTAACCAATGCCTTGGGAAGATATGTCTTCAGGGATGTCGCAATAGGTGATTATACCATCTATGTTTTGGATGAAAACCTTGAAGCAACCAAAGGATACAGACCAATAGATGGGGATACGGCGCAGGTTACGGTCGAACCCTGTGTGTACGATCCTGTAGATTTCAGATATACGAAGTTTGGTCCTGATCCAAATGGGGGGAATCCGCTCTTGCGGGGCTTTGTTTGGTATGATCTTAACGGAGACCGCCTCCAAAATGAATGGCTTGATTCCGATGGGGACGGCCAGGTGACCCAAAATGTGATCGCACCGGGTCAGGCGATCAATATCTTCAATTGGGAATGGTTTGACCTGAATGGTGACGGCCGATATGATGGTCCGGAGAACCGGGGCGAGTTGAACAGGGCGGGATTTGGAAACCCAACGGGTCAGAACATTTCCATCAAGGGGCCAAACGGCTATGAGGCCTTGGCAAGGGTGAGTCAGTTTGGATTCTGGAAGCATGAGCTGACTCAGGCAGCCCCTTATGGAGAATATGAGGTAACCTTGGTACCGGACTTGAACTTCGATGCCCAAGGATTCCAAGTGGGTGGATCGGGATTGGTGAGAGTGGTTCCCGATCCGTCCGGAAGGATCACTGAGACCAGTGCGATAGGCAGATTGGTATGCGAAGTCACCACGCCGATCGTTCAGACTGGATCTGTGTCGGCAGAGAGACCGACGAACTTCGACTTCAACTACGGCCTGAGATGCTTCTTGGTAGATGACGAAGTGAATCTCTCTGTGGAGAAGACTTCGTTTGAAGCGGAGATCTATGAGGGGGACGTGTTCGAGTATGAAGTCGTGGTTCGAAACATCGGCGGCACCGATGCGACCGAGGTCGTATTGACAGATGATCTGCCTGCCAATGTCACCTATATAAGTGATGAGGTGACGGCCAATGCCAGCGATGCGGAGATCAGCTCCGGCGTAGCCGGAAACCGAATCACCTGGACCATGCCGTTCTTTGCGGCAGATGCGGAGATAGTAATCAGGATCAAAGTGAAAGCCGGCGATCCCGGGACGATTACCAATGTGGCCTCCGTCAGCTCCAGTGAGGCTGACACGGATGAGTTGGACAATCAGGATACCGATGTAAATACGATCCTGCCGTTCCATATCCCGAACGTGATCACGCCTACCACAAGGGATGGCAGCAATGACACCTTCGAGATCCAGGGACTGGGCAAATTCGTCAGCAATAGGATCGTGATATTCAACCGCTACGGGGACCATGTGTTTGAGGCGGAAGACTATCAGAATGACTGGGATGCCCCAGGTCAGGTGGCGGGAACCTACTTCTACGTACTGACTACCGTGGATCGATCAGGAGGCAAGCATGAGTTCAAGGGCTGGATTCAGGTGATCAAAGACTAGATCCGGATAGTCTTTGCATCACCTCTGAGTCGTATTTATAGATAATTGTCCGCTTTCTTGCCGGCAATAGTGGTCTCGACGTGTCAAGGGATAATTTGGCAACTTGCAGACAGGCGGATAACGAGCGATGGCGCTCGGATCCTTTCGGCGACAGGGAGGGAAGTGGCGGAAAAACCCCAAAATGGAGAACCGGAATTTTGGGGGATTGGGAGACCATTTGAGGCAGGAAAAGGAGTGTCCGGAATCATCCTTCCAAGGCCGGATTGGATTTGGGCGGCTGTGGGATCTTTTTCTTTGCAAAAAACGGTCGAAGCGTTGGGTATTTCAGCAAAAAATGGATAAGCTTGGAGATCAATGGGAATGTTTAAAGTGATCGGTTGGAAAACGCTCAAAACTATGGGATAGGCGTGGTTTCAAGGGCTGGGAGAAAGAAGTTTTGCAGTTCCATTCATGTAAAAATTGGCCTAAAATCGGCGTAAACAGCGGATTCTTTCAAAAAAGTTAAAAGACCCCATTGTTTTTTGAATTTAAAAAATCATAACTTTAAAACTCGATTTTAATCTGGAAACCATTTAACCTTTATCAAAAGTCTAATTTAAAACACATTATGAGAAAGTTAATCGCTTTGTTCATGCTTGCAGGTATCATGTATGTTCCTGTTTTCGCTAACGCACAAGATGCACCTGCTGAGTCGGCAGAGGCAACCCAAGCAGTAGAAACGCCTGCTGCATCTCCTACAGTAGTGGACGATGAGATCGTCGCTGAGGAGCAAAGCTTTCACCAGGTCATCAAGGAGAAGTTCATCGAGGGAGATCCCCTGTACATGACTCCGGTATTGCTTTGTTTGATCATCGGCCTTGCAATCGCCTTGGAGAGAATCATCACTTTGAACATGGCGACTACCAACACCAAGAAACTGTTGCTTAAAGTAGAGGACGCTTTGGCTTCCGGGGGTATCGAGGCTGCAAAAGACGTGACCCGAAACACCAGAGGCCCTGTAGCCTCAATCTTTACCCAAGGCTTGATGAGATACGCAGAAGGCCTGGACATGGTTGAGAAATCCATCATCTCTTATGGTTCGGTTGAAATGGGCCGTTTGGAAAAAGGCCTGATTTGGATCTCCCTTTTCATCGCTCTTGCCCCGATGTTGGGATTCTTCGGTACGGTAGTAGGGATGATCTTCGCCTTCGATACCATCGAGGCAGCCGGTGACATCTCCCCATCCATTGTGGCAGGTGGTATCAAGATCGCCCTTTTGACAACCGTAGCCGGCCTGATCGCTGCGATGATCCTTCAGTTGTTCTACAACTACCTGGTGGCAAAAATCGACTCCCTGGTGAACGACATGGAAGATGCATCCATCTCTTTGGTTGATATCTTGGTTAAGCACAAATTGACCGGAAAGTGATTTCGGGCTACTTGACTTGCTTAACTAATTAAGACTATAAACCGTAAAAAATATGGATAAGTACGATATCATGCTTTATGCCACTTACGCGCTGGCTGTAATTGGTGCAATTTTGTCGATAGTGATGCCTTTGATCAAGTCTTTGGACAATCCCAAGGGGCTGTTGAAGTCCGGATTGGGAGTACTCGGACTCTTAGTGTTGTTTTTCATTGCCTATTCAATCTCAGGGAGCGAGGTATTGCCCAAGTTTGAGGGCGATCCTTTTAACTTGACTCCCGGTACGTCTCAGATCATCGGCGGAATGTTGATTGCCACATACATTTTGTCAATCGTTACAATTTTGTCAATTGTAGTTACCGAACTATTTAACTCTGTCAAATAATGGCAAAAAGTAAAAATAGGATGAGCAATGAGATCAACGCAGGTTCGATGGCCGACATCGCCTTCCTGCTGTTGATCTTCTTCCTCGTTACCACCACGATGGCTTCGGATAAGGGGATTCTGAATATCCTTCCGCCGAAGCAAGATCCCAACGTGCCACCGCCGGATATCAAGAAGAACGAAAGAAACATCTTCAATATCCTGATCAACGCCAATGACGCTCTTTTGGTGGAAGGTGACTACAGAATGGATACAGAGGGGCTTGATCAAGAAATCAAGGAGTTTATCCTGAATTTCGGTGCCCCTGATGAGGAAGCGGTCGCTTTGTTCAACTCATTTCCGGCATCTCTTCAGGCCCAGGCCCAACGAAGGCCGGAGTCTTCCGACCATCCAAAGGAAGCCGTAGTCTCCATCAAGACCAACCGCGGTACCAGCTATGAGTTGTATCTTGAGGTGTTTGACAAGGCGAAAAAAGCCTATTTCGAGATTTTTGGCGAAAGAGTTGGACTTACTTCGGATGAGTATCGCGGATTGACCGGGGATGATGAAGCGTCCAGACTGCTTCAGGACAAAGGGAAAGAAGGGATTCCGATGGCGATCTCAATTGCTGAACCTGACAAAATAGGAGGAAACTGATATGGCAAAGTTTAAAAAGACCAAAAAAACCTCGGAAGCAATCAATACCTCCGCTCTTCCCGACATTGTCTTCATGCTGTTGTTCTTCTTCATGGTGACGACGGTGTTGAGGGAACAGGAGCTCTTGGTGGAGCAAAAGATCCCCCAAGCTACCCAGCTTCAGAAACTCCAGAAAAAGACGCTGATCTCATACATCTTTATCGGCAAGCCAAAGAATACAGGTTTGTATGGCTCTGAGCCCAGAATCCAGGCAAATGATGTGTTGATCAATGCTCCGGAGATCGTGCAGTGGGTAAACCAAGAAAGGGATTTGCTTCCCGAGTCTGACAGGGGACTGATCACGATCTCCATGAAAGTGGACAAAGACGTAAAGATGGGACCGGTGTCTGACGTTCAGACTGAGCTGAGAAATGCGGATGCAAGACGTGTGCTGTACGCATCTATCATGAAATATTAACAATTGATAATTTAGTCACTATATTTAAAGCCATTCGCCCAGCGAATGGCTTTTTTGTTGGTCAACTATGAAACTGAAACTCTCCAATAAAGGAAAGGTCCAGGGTGCCTGGGCCATGTATGACTGGGCAAACTCCGTTTACAGCCTGGTCATCACCTCCACCATTTTCCCGGTCTATTACAACAGCGTCACCAAAGGGGTGGACGGGTCGGATCGGGTGGATTTTTTCGGATGGGAAGTCGTCAACACCGTGTTGTATTCTTACTCCATCTCCTTTTCATTTCTGGTGATTGCGGTTTTGTCGCCCCTGCTTTCCGGCATGGCTGATGCCTCCGGCAAGAAACTCCTGTTTATGAAGTTTTTCGCATATTTGGGCTCGGCTTCCTGTATCGGGTTGTTCTTTTTTGAGGGCAAAAATCTGGAATTCGGGATAATCTGCAGTGTTTTGGCCAGTATCGGCTACGCAGGCAGCATCGTCTTTTACAATGCCTACCTTCCCGAAATCGCCGAAGAGAAAGAGTATGATTTTCTGAGTGCGCGCGGATTCGCTTTGGGTTATATCGGAAGCGTGATCCTGTTGGTTTTCAACCTTCTGATGATCCAGTTTCCCGATTGGTTTGGAATACCGGAGGGAAGTTTTGCTGCCCGGTTCTCCTTTTTGGTCACTGGGGTCTGGTGGGCGGGTTTTTCACAGATACCTTTCCGTTTTCTTCCCAAAAACCCCTATAAAAAGAAGATCGAAAGCAAACTGCTCCTGAAGGGCTATCAGGAAATCAGGAAGGTGTTTTCCCAGGTAAGGAAGATCCCCGTCATGAATCGGTTTTTGGCGTCTTTCTTTTTCTATTCCATGGGGGTTCAGACCGTCATGTATTTGGCTGCCTCTTTTGGGGACAAAGAACTGGGCCTGCCCGGCGACCAGCTAATCCTGACCGTCTTGATCATCCAGTTGGTGGCGATCGGCGGCAGCTACCTGTTTGCGCTGGTTTCCAAATATTACGGAAACAAAATCAGTCTGATGATTATGGTCGTCATTTGGATCGGGATCTGCGGGGCTGCCTACTATGTGTATTCGGTCTATGAGTTTTATGCGTTGGCCTTTGTCGTCGGGATGGTGATGGGCGGAATCCAATCGCTCTCCCGTTCGACGTTTTCCAAACTTATCCCGGATGAGACGACGGATCATGCCTCCTTTTTCAGCTTTTATGACGTGACCGAAAAACTCGCCATTGTCATAGGAACTTTCACCTATGGGGCCGTGGAGCAGCTCACCGGAAGTATGCGAAACAGTGCCGTATCTCTGGGGGTGTTCTTTTTCGTGGGATTGGGATTTTTGCTTTTGGTCACGGTTCCCAAAAAGTCACTTTCGACACTGCCTACCTGACTATGCCAAAGATCCTGCCAGGACACCAAGTCAAAGACCTCGATGCGGCTCACATTTCCAGGAAGGGGATTTCCGGCTGGGAGTTGATGGAGCGCGCCGCTTTGGCTTTTGTCGATTGGTGGAAGAGTCACGGCTTCACGGCCGATCTTCCGGTTTTTGTTTTTTGCGGGGCAGGAAACAATGGGGGAGATGGATTTGCAATCGCAAGACTCCTTCACAAATCAGGGTTCGGGGTGACTGTGTTCAGATGTTTCCCGGAATCTGCGGGCTTGAGTCCGGATGCTTCCGTGAATTTTCGCTTGTTGCCCGAAGGGATCGAAGTCAAAATGTGGGATGAATTTGATCCCCATGCGAGTGGTGTAGTGATCGACGCCTTTCTCGGTGTCGGATTCAAGGGGAGTTTGAGGCCGGAGGCCGCAGCGGTGATCCGAGCGATCAACAGGTTCCCCGGAAACGTCATCTCAGTGGATATCCCAAGTGGTTTGCCTTCGGATGATCTGCTGACCGGGCCTTGTGTCGGGGCGGATTTCACGGTCACCTTCGCTTTTCCCAAGCTTTCACTGCTGTTTCCCGAACATGGCCCTTTCACCGGGGAACTGGTTCTTGCCGACATCGGGATTGACGAGGAGGACTATCGGGACTTTGACAGTTCTTGTTTTTTCGTTGAAGAAAAGGACTTGGTGGGTCTCCACCGAAGGTTTCACCGGTTTTCGCACAAGGGGGATTTTGGGAAAATCCTGCTTTTTGCGGGAAGCAGGGGGAAAATGGGGGCTGCGGTACTTGCTGCCAAAGCGGCACTTCGGACAGGCTCGGGTTTGGTCACTGCCTTGATTCCGGAAGAAGAGCGGCAGATACTCCAGACCACCATACCCGAGGCCATGTGCCGTTTTTCCCTTTCCGGGGATTTGTCTGGCTTTGATGCGATCGGAGTTGGGCCCGGAATTGGTCTGGAAGGAAACGCGGAGCGTCTGGAACATCTTTTCAAAACGTACTCCCGGCCAATCGTCCTCGATGCGGATGCCATTACACTGCTTGCCCAAAATCCGGAATTGATCTCTTTGGTGCCAAAAGGAAGCATACTCACGCCTCATCTGGCAGAGTTTGACCGGATAATGGGAAAAACCGAAAACCACAGGGAACGGCTGGCCAAGGCTTCCGGTTTTTGCCAAAAATGGGGCCTCAACCTGCTGGTCAAGGGAGCGAATTCCGTGATTTGCCTGGCAGACGGCAGACAACTGTTCAATTCTACCGGCACGCAGGATATGGCCACGGCGGGTTCTGGGGATGTGCTTGCCGGCATGTTGACTTCCTTTTTGGGGCAGGGCTACAGTCCGGAGCAGGCGATGGTCTGCGGAGTTTACCAGCACGGACTCGCCGGGGAGATTGCCGGGAAAGCCAAACGCCGGGGGACGATAGCCTCGGATATCCTTGAGGCAATTCCCGAAACGTTTGTCCGGCTCGATATTTCCTGAAAAATTGTGGTGCGTTCAAAACTTAATTTTTCCAATGCGGGTTTTCAAACCATAGATTTTTGACATGCAAAACGAAAAGGCGCTTCTCTGGACCCTCGCTGCCATTAACTTTATCCATATCGTAGATTTCATGATCCTCATGCCGCTCGGGCCGCAACTGATGCGGATCTTTGATATCGGTCCGGGTGAATTCAGTTTGCTGGTCTCTTCCTATACCTTCAGCGCGGGGATTTCCAGTTTCTTTGGAGCCTTTTTCCTGGATCGCTTTGACCGGAAAAAGATCCTGATCTGGGTATATATCGGCTTCACGATCGGGACCTTGGGCTGTGCGCTCTCTCCGAGCTATGGTGTCCTCCTGGCTGCCAGGGTGCTCTCGGGTGTATTTGGAGGCTTGACCTCTTCGCTTATTTTGGCGATCATCGGGGATGTGATTCCCGACGAAAGGAGGGGAAGGGCAATGGGGCTGGTCATGGCGGCATTTTCCTTTGCCTCGGTGATGGGAGTACCGATAGGTTTGTTTTTGGCGAGCCTTTCCAGTTGGCATACGCCGTTTTTTATCCTTTTCGGGCTCGCCGTTTTGAGTTTTGTGATGATTTCCAAGTTTATCCCGCCCATTCGGGACCACTTGGGAAAAGAAACCAAAAGGCCCCATCCCTTCCTGGTGATCTCGCGGGTGACCGGCGACGGCAACCAGATGCGTGCAATCACGCTCTCCGTGATGATGATGTTTGGCCAGTTTATGATCATTCCCTTTTTGAGTCCCTACAACGTGGCCAATGTGGGGTTTTCGGAGATGGAGCTGACCTATATCTACATCGCCGGAGGGGCTTTTACCATCTTCACCTCGCCCTGGGTGGGCAAGTTGTCCGACAGGCATGGCAAGCTCAGGGTCTTCACCATTTTCATGCTGCTCAACCTGATCCCCATAGGGATTGTGACCCATCTGGGAATTACCCCGATCCCCTTGGTGCTGGTGGTTACGACCATGTTTTTTGTAACCTCCAACGGGCGCTATGTCCCGGCGGCGGCCATCATCACGGGCACGGCAAAACCCGAAAACCGGGGCAGTTTCCTGAGTTTTAACTCGGCGGTGCAACAACTGGCGGCGGGCTTGGCTTCCCTGGGAGCCGGGTTGATTATCGGGGAGAATGAATTCGGACAGTTGACCCACTTCAACATCGTCGGATATCTGGCCATTTTCTTCAGCCTTCTCTGCATTCCTTTGGCCAGACGGGTGAAGGTGGTGAGCTGACACGGATCATTGGGGGTTTGGACAGAATCCTGCAATTGCCTGAACCCTTCGTTGGGATATGTTGAAGGTTTGCCCGCAGTTAATCCCCCCTTTCCGTAAAATTGAACTTGAAATTTGCCCTTTGGGAATGGATGAATGAGGGCATTGAGCCAAATCCAAACTGCGGTTTGACTGCTCCCCGGCAGGGCGTTTTCAGCGAATGGTATTCTCCAGCACGACGACAGAGGGCCCCTGATTTAGCCATCTTTTGCCCAGTCCCGTCGTGTCGCCCATCGGCTCGAAGTACACAAACGATCCAAGCACCAAGTCGATGTCACCATCTCCGTCTAGGTCACCCGCATCCATCACGAACCATCGCCCTTGCGTGGATTGGGGAAATGAATAGTCGGTAAACTCCAGATTTCCCTTGTTTTCCAGATACACGAAGCTTTCTTCCGGATACTGGATGTAGTCGGGGAAGAAGGAAATGGCGGCAATGTCAAGATCGCCGTCGAGGTCATAGTCGCGGGGGATGGCTTTGTAGGCGCCATTGAGCTGATAAAACCAGGACTGCGTAAAATTGAAATTGCCGTCGTTTTGGAAAATGTAGATACCGTGGTGGCTTTTCAGAAAAGGCGTGCGGTCCGCATTGTCACCACACACGTAGATCAGGTCATCAAAACCATCCCCGTTGAAGTCCGCAAGCTCGATGTATAGCGACCCATGGAGCGGGGAAAATGAGAGCAGTTTTTTTTCGCCAAAATTGCCGTTCCCCTGGTTTGTATATAAGAACACGCCCTCGTCTCCCTGCGCCATGAGTACTACGATATCCTGCAGGCCATCGCCATTTACGTCCTTGATGATGGATGTGATTGCACCAGGTTTGGCCCGGAGGACTTTTTTTGTGTACCGATCGTGGCCTTTGTTTTCAAACCAGACGAGATTGCCGGTGAGATCGCCGTATTCGCAGGCCACGATGTCTTCGAGGCCGTCGTTGTTGAGATCGCCATAGGCCATCTGCACAGGCCTTTGCATACCGCTGATGAGTTCTTTGGCGGTATCGTATCCGTGGTTTCCGGCTTTGGATATTTTCTGAAGGGAGCCAGCCGGAAGGTCGCTCGGGAATACGCCGTCCCCGGCTGTCGTCAGGTAGAGGGTGTCTCCTTTCTCGTGAAAATCCACCGGCGTTCTGTTAAAAAAAAGCTCGTAGTTCTTTTTTAGCTCAGGCGTGAGGAAGGTCAAGGTACTTTGGTTTCTTTTTCCGTCGCTGAAGGCAATCCCGCGTTGGTCAGGAAGGATTTTTACCATCGTGGTCAATGCCGGGCGATGGGAATAAGCGGCTTCCCTGTAAACAAAATGCTTCAACCCCAGGGTGATTTTTTTGCTTCTTTTTGGTGCAGGGATCGTATCCGGGGCGTTTTCCACATAGTAAGCGACGATCTTGTTCCATTCCTCTTTGGCCAGTGCTGGGCGTTCTGGATAAACATTGGCGCGCCTGACGATTTCCCCGGCCAATCCGCGGCCGAACAGACTGTCTGGCTGGTGGTCTCCCGGATAGATGCCCAAGCGATGGCCCATGGATGGCAGGACGTCGTTTTTCCAACTGGACCGGGGCAGCGCACCCGGATCGACAAAGGAATGGCAACTGGCACAATAAGTGGCGGCAAGCTCTTTGCCTGAGAGCGCAGACGACGAACCATCGAGGTGGGGGATTGTTTCCGGCTCTTTTTTGCCGGAACAGGAGAAAAATACAGCTACAAAGACTAGGGCTGGAAAAAACTGCTTCATGAGAGCCACAAGGTCGGCATTTAAAATGAATCGCATCGCAAAATCCGGTGGGGCTTTAGTGCCAAAAACTCCGCCAGACTTTTGTGTGCCGATCAAGACTTGGTCACTTATCACGGGAATTGTCCAGCCCATGTGTTTACCATGCCCCTTTCCAACGGGGAATATTGATTGGGAAGCAAAAATCCCCGGCTTTTCGGCCGGGGATTTTGGTTTAGAATTCTGCGTTTCCCGGGGTTCTCGGGAAGGCGATCACATCCCGGATATTTCCCATTCCGGTCACAAACAGCACCATCCGCTCGAAGCCCAATCCGAAGCCGGCATGTGGAGTAGCGCCGAACCTGCGGGTGTCGAGATACCACCAAAGCTCTTCCTCCGGGATATGCATCTCCTGCATTCTTTGCGTCAGCTTTTCCATTCGTTCCTCGCGCTGTGAGCCACCGACGATTTCCCCGATGCCGGGAAACAGGATGTCCATGGCGGCCACGGTCTTGCCGTCTTCGTTTTGGCGCATGTAGAATGCCTTGATCTGCTTGGGGTAGTCGGTCAGGATTACCGGTTTTTTGAAGTGTTTTTCCACCAGATACCGCTCATGCTCGGACTGTAGGTCAGCACCCCAATCTTCGATCAGGTATTGGAATTTCTTTTTCTTGTTGTGGTTGGAGTTGCGGAGGATGTCGATCGCCTCGGTGTAGGTCAGTCTGACAAAGTCATTTTCCACCACGAATTTCAGCTTGTCGATCAATCCGAGTTCGGCACGCTGGTCGGCCGGTTTGGCTTTCTCTTCCTCAGCCGCCCGCTGATCCAGAAACTGAAGATCTTCGGTGCAGTGCTCCAAGGCGTAGTTGATGACATATTTGAGGAAGTCCTCCGCCAGGTCCTGGTTGTCTTCCGCATCATAGAAGGCCATCTCCGGCTCGATCATCCAGAATTCGGCCAAGTGGCGCGTCGTGTTGGAATTTTCGGCACGGAAAGTCGGCCCAAAGGTATAGATCTCGCCCAAAGCCATCGCTGCCAGTTCGCCTTCCAGTTGCCCGGATACGGTCAGGTTGGTCTCTTTTTCGAAGAAATCCTGCTTGAAATCAATCGCTCCCGCATCGTTTTTGGGCAGGTTTTTCAGATCCAGCGTGGTCACGCGGAACATCTCCCCGGCGCCCTCGGCATCCGAAGCAGTGATGATCGGAGTGTGGATGTAAAAGAAGCCCTTGTCATTGAAATACTTATGGACTGCAAACGCCAAAGCGTGCCTCACCCGGAACACCGCCCCAAAGGTGTTGGTGCGCATTCTCAGGTGCGCAATGTCTCTCAGGAACTCCAATGAGTGCTTTTTGGGCTGCAGCGGGTATTTTTCCGGGTCGGCTTCACCCAGGATTTCGATGGATTTTGCGTTGAGTTCGGAAGCCTGGCCGGCACCTTGGGAGGCGACGACGGTACCCGTCACCTTCAGGCAGGCACCGGTGCTGCATTTTTTCAAAACCTCCTCGGAGATCAGATTGGGATCGGCGACCACCTGGTAATTGGTGATGATGGAACCGTCATTGAGGGCAATGAAAGAAACATTTTTGTTGCTTCTTTTGGTGCGTACCCAACCCATCAGGGTGATTTCCTGCCCGATCAGGTCCTGGTCCAGGATGGTCTTGATTTTGACCCGTTTGTTGAATGCCATGGGAGATTGTCTATGCGGGAAAAGTGCTTTTCCGGCCATTTTTTAGTGGAATGCAAAAAAACGATTAAATCACCTTTTTATCAAAAAATTGGCTCTTTTTCCTAAATTTGATTCATTGGCTTTTTCGGAGGAAAAAGCTTTTTTTGCCACCCAATAGCAGATTTTAACTGATTTCGATGCAAAAGCTTAACCTTAGCCAATCCCTTTCCCAGAAGCTTTCACCCCAACAAATCCAGTTTATCAAACTGCTTCAGGTGCCTACCGCTGAGCTGGATGCGCGGATAGAGGAAGAGCTGGAAGTAAACCCCGCGCTCGAAGAAGGGAAAGACGAAGAACCGGACCAGACCCAGGAGGATGATTTTGAGGATTCCTATGAAGAAGATAGGGGACGGGACGATCATGAGCTCAACCTGGATGATTACCTGGACGATGAGTACAGCGGATACAAGATGCAGGGAGACGGCAACTACAACGCCGACGACGAGGACCGGGAAATCCCGATTTCTTCCCAGGCCTCCCTGCATGAGCAACTGATTTCCCAACTGAGTTTTTTGAAGCTGGACGAGCGCCAAAAGATCATCGGACAGCAGCTCATCGGCAGCATCGAAAATGACGGCTATATCAGACGGGACCTGGAAGCGATCATCAATGACCTGGCATTCAGCCAGAATATCGAGACAGACATCGATGAAATGGAGGAAATCCTGCGAAAGATCCAGAATTTTGATCCGGCGGGAATAGCCGCGCGCAGCCTTCAGGAATGCCTGATCATTCAGTTGGAGCGAAAGGAACATCCCGATGATCCGGTGGTTCAGCATGCCCTACTGATCGTACAGGATTGTTTTGACGAGTTTACCAAAAAGCACTATTCCAAGATCCAAAAACGCCTGGATCTGGACGAAGAGCAGATCAAAGACTCCGTCAACCTGATCACCAGACTGAATCCCAAGCCGGGGGGAACCTCGGATGGCCTGGTGCGGACCCAATACATTATTCCCGATTTTATCCTTTCCAATACCGGCGGAAAGCTGGAGATCAGCCTAAACTCAAGAAATGCACCGGAACTGAGGATTTCAAGATCCTACGCGGAGATGTTTGACGCCTATGACAAAAGTGACAAGAAGGACAAGAAGCTCAAGGACACGGTCACGTTTGTCAAGCAAAAGCTGGACTCCGCGAAGTGGTTTATCGATGCGATCAAGCAGCGGCAAAACACGCTTTTGAGAACGATGGAAGCCATCTTGGACTATCAAAAGGAGTTTTTCATAGACGGGGATGAGACCAATCTCCGCCCGATGATCCTGAAGGATATCGCCGAAAAGATCGACATGGATATCTCCACGGTTTCCAGAGTTGCAAACAGCAAGGCCATTCAAACGGAATTTGGAGTCTATCCGCTGAAATATTTCTTTTCCGAGGGGATCGCAACCGACAGTGGGGAAGATGTCAGCAACCGGGAAGTGAAGTCGGTTCTTCAGGCAATGGTGGACGCGGAGGACAAGAAACGGCCGCTTTCTGACGACAAATTGGTGAAGATGCTCAACAAAAAAGGCTACAACATCGCCCGGAGAACCGTGGCGAAATATAGGGAACAGTTGCAGATTCCTGTGGCAAGACTAAGAAAGGAACTATAGTGCTGAGATCGGTTGCCCTGTTGTTTTCCGTGGTGTTTCAGCCCCTGCTGATGCCTACTTTGGTTTTTGGCTTGCTTTTGTTTGCAGTCCCCCAGGCCACCAGTATCCCCGATGGGTACAAGAGCCGGGTCTTCTTGTTGATCGCCCTGTCCACGCTGCTGATTCCCATGGTCACGATGGTCGGGCTGCGCCTGAGCGGGGCGGTCAAAAGTCTCCACATGCCCGAGGTGAAAGACCGGAGGCTGCCGTTTGTCATCACGACCCTGTATTTTCTCCTGACCACCTGGTTTTTGTACCAAAAGACAGATCTTGATCCGATCCTCTGGTTGGGGATGATGATTATCTGTCTGTCTGTCGTCCTGTTGACGGCAATCAGCTTTTTTTGGAAAGTATCAGCCCACATGACCGGATTGGGCGGATTGCTTGGAGTTGTAATTGTACTGGGCAGAAAGTTTCCCACGTTTGAAGTGCTCTATCCGCTGTTGGGTGTTTTGGTGCTTTGCGGAGTCGTCGCTTCGTCCAGGCTCTTTCTTCAGGCGCATCGGCCGGCTGAAGTGTACACGGGTCTGGCCATCGGATTTGCGGTTTGCTGGCTGGGTTTCAATTGGATTTGGCCATAAAAAAACCGACCCGGTTGATCTCGGGTCGGTTTGTGTTTCCTTTTGTTTTCTCCAGTATTCCAGGGAAGAATTGATCTTAGAATACCGTGACCGCCACGCCGAAATTAACCTGGCTGGCTTGGGTTGCATACGGGCCGCGTCCTTTCTCCCACATGTCGTTCAGGTAAAAATTGCCCCAAACATAGAAGCCCGGTGATCCCGCTTTGACGGATATCGCGTATCTGATCTTTTCCAGGCCGTAGTTTTGGGAATCTTTGATTTTTCGCTTGTCAAAAGCCGCGGATTCATACTTGACTTTGGTATGCGCTTCGTAGAGGAAGCCCACTTTGCCCCCGACGCTGAACCGGAAGCTTTTGCCGTAGTTGTTTTTGTTGAGATGGTATCTCAGGTCGATCGGGATCTCCAGGTAGTTTGCCGAGAAATTGTTGGCCTTGATCAGGATATTCTCTCCGTACACATCCGTCACGTCCTTCAGCTCGGAGGAGTTTGCCCCAAGGGCCGTATTGACGAAAAGATTCTGGTTGTCTTTGAACGCAAGTTTGTCGGTACCGACGCCAAATCCCGGGTTTAACGTGAAGCCGGACGCTTTTCCAAAAAGGTAAACCGGAAACTGATAGGAGACATTGAAGGTCCGTGAGCCGAAAAAATCCACCCCGATCTCGGAAGGGCGGTTGGTGAGTTGGTTAAATCCAAACTCGAAATTCAGGTCACTGGGAATATTCGGACGGCCTCCGATGGGCGTTTTTGGTTTAGTTTCGGATTCCTGCGCCTGCACAAAATGAAAAGCCAAAATTGCGAGCGACAGTGTGAATAATTTTTTCATCAAAGAGGATTCAAATCTGTGGAATGTGGGCAAAAATATAAAATCCCAAAGGATTTACCCCCTTGGCGGTCTTAATTATTCTTAACCCCAGGAGGGGATGGCGTGCGGATTCCAAATTTTATTGGGGGCGTGTATTTGCATAAAAAATAAATATGGGTACCTTTGCAAACCCATACGGCTTCGTAGCTCAACTGAATAGAGCACCTGATTACGGCTCAGGAGGTTTCAAGTTTGAATCTTGACGAGGTCACAAGTCCCGGTTCTGCATAGGATCGGGATTTTTTTCTGGAAGCCTCTGAATGGTTCCCGCAGATTCCCGCGGAAAAGGACGCAGATCTACGCGGATTTTTGTCGCCCGACTTCTTCCGCCTCCCGGTAGTCATCGGGACATTTTCCGGGCATCGGTCACCTGTACTGAGCTTGTCGAAGTATCCAACTCCCGCTATCGGGACGGCATCCGAAAAAACCACTTTCATGCCCGTTTTTGAAGTCCCGATTCATGGGTGTTTTTTCTGAAAGTCCCTGAATGGTTCCCGCAGACAACCAGATAAAAGACTTTTGTTGCTGTGGGCGATTCTCTCCAATCCATGGAGGCTTTACGCCGCAGCAATCCCGCTGATAAAAGTCTCCACAAACCCGATGATTTTGTTCTTCACACGCTCGGCTGTGGACTTCCGCTCTTTGAGTCCTGGACGTGATTTCATCAGGTCGATGATCTCGTCACGGAGCGGTTCCTTTTCGGTGTAGAGGAAGTTGCCGATCATGTGCTCTAGCTTGGAGGAGTCCAATGCTTCTTCCTCGCTCAGGGTTTTCAAAGCTTCCACACGCTCGGTGTTCCAGAAGCTGGCAAACTCATCCGGAATATCTTCTGAATCAGCGATGGTGGGCAAGTTCTCCCGGATAAATTTCTCGATGAGTTCTTTTTTGCTCCTGAGCTGGGATTCTCCAACCATGAGATCGACGATGGCTTTCTGCTGCTTTTCGCGGTCTTCCGGCGCGGCATCTTTCAGTTTGGCCAGTAGCTTCAGGATGTAGCTCACGTTGATTTCATCCCGATGGATCAGTTCCAGCTCAAAGTCTACGTCGGCCAGGATCGACACCTTTTCTTTCTGTTGGTTTCCTTTGGCCTTGTCGTACAGATCGAGGTATTTGCTCTTGTAGTCTTCAAAGGACTGCTCACCCATGCTCAGGTCGTCAAACGTGAACTCCGTAAAAGTAGAAAGCACGTTTTTCAGACGCATGATTTCCCGAAAGGCCTTGATGAACTCCAGTTCTTCCACCTCGCTTGGGAGGTCGTTCACACTGTTCACAGTCGGCGCAATCCGAAGCAGATTGAGGAATGCCTCGTTGAACTTTTGGACGTACTCCTCATAGGGCTGCATGATGATCTCGTCCTTTGCATTGATGTTTGAGAAAAGCGTGATTGCATCGTCAGCCGCCGGTTTCAGGTTTCGGAAGCAGACGATATTCCCCTGGGACTTCAGCTCATTCAGAATCCGGTTTGTCCGCGAAAACGCCTGGATCAGCCCGTGATATTTCAGGTTTTTGTCCACATACAGCGTGTTCAAGGTCTTGGAGTCAAAGCCCGTCAGAAACATGTTGACGACTAGGAGGATGTCCACCTGCCTGTGTTTTACCCGGTTGGCGATGTCGTTGTAGTAGTTGTAAAACGACTGGCTGTCTTTGGTAGAATAATTGGTGGCAAACCGGACGTTGTAGTGCCCGATGAACTCGTCCAGATATTCCCTCGGATGCTTCTTACTCGGGGTTCCGTATTCGTCTCTGGGATGATCCGCAGCGATCCCGAATTCACTGTCCTCCCAGTCCTGTTCAAAACCGTCGTTGTCCATCAGATCTACATTTGCCCCGTAGGAGAAGATGGTGGCTACGGTTAAGGCATGCTCACCGGCTGTTTTTTTCCTGTGCAGGATCTGGTAGTATTCGATCAGGGTGGGGACGCTTGACACACAGAAGATTGCCGTAAACTCCCGGTTGTGGGTTTTCCTGCCATGGTTGCTGATGATATAGTCCGCGACGTTGTTCAGACGCTGGGGTGCGTTCATCACTTCTTCCTCATCGATTGCCTCGACGTCGATGTCCAGGATGTGGTCTTTCTTTTTGAAGGTGCTGATGTACTCGACGGAAAACTTCAGGACGTTCTCATCCCGGATCGCATCGGTGATCACATATTTGTGCAGGCAGTCCCCAAAAAGCATGGTGGTGGTCCGCTTTCCATAGGAGTTTGAGCCTGCGTTTTCCTCAAAGATCGGCGTTCCTGTAAAACCGAACATCTGGGAAGCTTCAAAGAAATCCTTGATATCCTCATGGGTCTTTCCAAACTGACTTCTGTGGCATTCGTCAAAGATGAAGACGATCCGCTTGTCCCGGAGAGCGGTCAGTTTTCCGATATGGCGGCTTAGGCTGATGGCCGTGTTCAGTTTTTGGATCGTGGTCACGATCAGTTTGGTGTCACCGGCCAATTGGTTGACTAGTGTCTGGGTGTTGTTGGTTCCGTCGATGCTCCCTTTGCTGAAGCTGTTGAATTCCTTGGTCGTCTGGTAGTCCAGGTCTTTTCGGTCCACCACAAACACGACTTTGAACACCTGGGGCAAGTTTGTGAGAATCTGGGCGGTTTTGAAGGAAGTCAGGGTTTTGCCCGAGCCGGTGGTATGCCAAATGTAACCGTACTTCGGGGTGGTTTTTACCCGTTCGATGATGGCCTCCACTGCGTAAAACTGATAGGGTCGCAACACCATGAGTGACTTTTGGGTCTCATTCAGCACCACGTACTTGGTGACCATCTTGGAGATGTGGCAGGGCTCCAGGAAGATGTCGGTGAAATCGGAGAGCTGGGTGATCAGCCTGTTACTGATGTCCGTCCAGTAAAAGGTCTGCTTGAAAGAGCGGTCTTTCTGCGATGAATTGGCGTAGTACTTCGTGTTTACCCCGTTGCTGATCACGAAAATCTGGATGAACTGGAAAAGGCCCTGTCCCGAACCATAGGAATGGATGCCGTATCGGTCGGTTTGCTTAAACGCCTCCTTCAGTTCCAGGCCCCGACGTTTTAGTTCGACCTGCACAAGTGGCAGTCCGTTGATCAGCAGCGTGACATCGTAGCGGTTTTTGTACTTGCCCTCCATGCTCACCTGCTGGGTGACCTGAAACTGGTTTTGGCACCAGTGGATCTGGTTGAACAGTTCGATGGTCTTGGATTCCCCCAGCCCGTTGGTGTAGGGGACCCGGTCCCGGAAAATCTTGGATCGGTCGAATACATTTCCTTTGTTGATGAAGTTGAGGATCTGGGCAAAGTCGTTTGGGCTGAGCGAGACCTTGTTGTGGATTTCAAGTTGGGATTTGAGGTTTTGGAGCAGATCCGCCTCGCCTTTGATGGGGACCTTTTTGTACCCGAGCTTTTCGAGCTGGATGACGAGGTTGTTTTCAAGTGTCTGTTCGGGTTGTGTGGTCATGAACGGGGTAAAAAAACGACCCGAGTGCAGATCTTACGGTATGCTACTCAGGTTCTGTTGGATACTAAGATGTGGATTTAGTTGATGCGAAGCAAGTGGAGATATGGACTGTTCGCAAAAAGTCTCACTAGTAAACGCCGATTGTTTAAACGGTGGAGGTTTAAATCACAGAAGTTTGTTTCCCAAAATGCATAAGACATTTTCTGGGACATCGATTTGAAGGGTAGCGTGGCGTGCACTGCAGGTACACGCTGCTTTTCTTCCAAAATCAAGTTGTTCTAGTGATGATCCAGTCGATTAGTCCGAGTGAAATAGAAAGTTCGGCAACATTTCCTCCAAAGTAGAGATTGATGCCTGAGCTAGGAACGTGAGTTTTCAACTCTCCGGAAGGCTGACACGCAACAAAGAAAAACGTGTCATACTGGGACATACCCGTAAATTTCTCCTCGTATTGACGGAATTCTGCCAAGTTCGAAGTTTGCTTGATTTGAACGACTGCGGTTTTCCCGGTCACAGGTTCCACCAGTTCGAGGTCGATAGTTTTTGTCGCCTTTCCGATCTGGGCCATCCTTCTCCAACCGGACTGTCTGAAGATCAGATCCACCAGAGTCTCAAAATCCTTCCAGCTGAGATGTTCGATTTGTTTGGTGAGTTTTTCTTTGAGGGTTTGTCTAGCAGATTCGAGTTCCTCTCTTTCTCGCGAGATTTGACAGTTGATTTTCTCAAGCAGGTATTTTTTCTCTTTTATCTCGCAGATAGTTCCTCTGAACGCCTGGACCTGGGTAAGCTTTCCGCTAAGGTTCGATGTTGTCAACAAGTTTCCGTCGATGTCACGATCAGACCACTTACCGATTACCGTCCTCGTCTTGAAGCCAGTTTCAGTCTGATAACTGATCTCCGGATTTGAGAAACTCCACCAGAGTCGATTCAGGTAAAAAGTGACCCACATAGTGGTGGCGGGTTCCTTGTAAAATGCTCTGATTTGATTTTTGTGACTCGTGGCGGTTCCCGTCGTGGTCTTTTCATTTTCCACGAACCACGTTCCTATAGGTTCCAGATTTTCACTCAAGCACATTTCATGTGGGACCTCATGATAGCTCAGCTTGAGAATGTTGGGAGTACCTTCAATACACTCTTTTTCAAACCTTCCACCGGAACCGAGTTTGATGTAAAAGACCCGATCTGCTTTAATCAACGTCATTATTCTGATAGTTTATAGCGTAACTCCCCATCTTCTCCATCACGCGTAGATCTTGAGAATATCGATCTCTCCGAACTTTACCCAAGAGAGGATGGTTTCGATCAGGTGTTGGTTGACGGAGTATTTTTGCATGGTTTGAATATGTTAGATCTACATCTGCTGTAGTAGCGTTGAGGAAAAACCAGGTGTACAATAGTGTACAAAATTAACGTTGTTTGTATTGGTTCTAAATAGAATCTCCGTACATTTGCGAAGAGTTCATCCTACCGCCCGGAGGAAGGAAATCGGAAAACGCAAGGCCTCGATGTTTTGCGTTTTCTGCATTTATAGGATGTCTGGAAGTCTGCGTTTATATTTTCTTTCGAACTTATCCCGCTGAGCGTCTCTTCCTTCTACATAGTACGCTGTCAGCAGATAGTAGCCAGCGGTCTTTTTGAGCGGTTCAAGTACCACTACGTACTTTTCTGTCATGTCGTAGATGTAAGTCCTTACTCCGTCGGGTTCTTTCACCGAAAACACCCTCATTTCATTTTGTTTTCTCTGGTCTAAGTGGAATCGTACCCAGTGGAGTCGCTCCGATCGCTTCATTTCGAATTCTCTCCTCCTTTCGCTCTTGTCAACAATAACGGTGGTCAAATGGGTGAAGAGTGTGTCCACAGTGTTTTGCCCGTCCTTGGGGGTCGGAAAAACCGGCTTTCCCATGAAGATGGGCTGAGAACTCTGGACAAAATCACGATCAAAAACTCCCCGGAGCGAACGGTGTTTTTCAGAATCGTTCATTGCGAGGAGTTCCAAAAAAGCGTTATAAATTTTCAGTAGGTTCAACGGCATGCCTTATCTCAGTTCGATGAAAAAGAGATCCATTTTATCCTCAACCCAGTAGCTGGACTTTTCAAGCGGTTGACCGGAGTGATGTTTGATCCGGTCAATTAGTTGCTTCTTTGCCAGGACCTTTTTTTCCGGCACGTTGAGGTTGTAGCTCAGCGCACCCAACATCAAATCCGCAAGTTGCATCATCAAGCTCTCATGCGAATGGATGTTCTGGACGTTGCGAAATACACCAAGTTTTGTGTTGAGGATGTCTTTCAGCCGATTTACTTTATGAGCGCTCAATGTATCCTTGATGTCCAGATATACATTGTAGCTGTAGTTGGAATCCTTCTTGTGAATGAGCAACTGGTAATACATTCTGTAGTAAAAGTCATCGAAATCCAGCTGGAAGCGCTCGTTTTGGATCTTGTCCTTTTTCACGATGATGGCTCTGAAACTGAGGTCAGTGTCGAAGAAATAGTCGATGAGTTCTTTGTAAAAGTCGTACTGTGAGGCAGATACATTACTCCATTTGATCTCTCCGTAGAAATGATGCTTTTCCTTGAGTGACCTGATCCGCTCATTGTGCCTGTGGAGCTGGTTGTAGGCCACACAGGTGTACCCGATCAGCATGTACGGCTTGTGATCATTTTCCAAGTGGCAGCTTTCGTCACAGTAGAGGTTAAATGTTTTCATCTGGTCGGTGGTTATAAGTTTTTCACGCAAACATCCCGTACAGCAACACCTTCTTTCAGGTCTGCTGGATGACCAACTCTAGGGACTTAACCCAAGAGAGAATCGTTTCGATCAAGTGTTGGTTGACGGAGTATTTTTGCATCGTTATCGGGTCGGTAAAAGTTTTTCGATTCGCTCCAGGATGTCTTTTTTCTTGCCTTCCCACTTCGCTACGGGAATTGGGGTCAGCTCAAAGAGGTTTTCGAGTGCCACTTTCAATTCTGACCACCAAATAGAATCGTTGATCGTGATTCCGTGGATCGTTGGCAGAACCCCTTTGATTTTTCTAAACGTGAGCGGGGGAATAACTATTGGGTAGTAGGTCTTTGCAAGAACCCACGCAGCCCCCATCTCGCATAAACATACCGCACTTTTGTTATAATTGTCAGAAATTAGCGAGATCACCACCCCTTCTGAACTTATTGCAGAATGGAGAGATTCGGGCCATTTTTCACCTGGTCTAACGCCGTAGCCTGGCATGGTAGAATTGAAGATTAGATCACTTGGAACGCCAATCGCCTCCAAGAGGTAAGTAACTTCTTTTGCGATGCTACTGTCTTTTGACGCATGGCTGATGAAAACATTTTTTACTCCATCTTGCAAACCTGTGCCAGATTGCGTTTTTGGTTCTTCAGGGATCTCTTCGATGAGAGCAGATATGTAGGAAGTAAACCGATGAACTACGTCTGTAACTAGCCTGTTCGATGGATCACTTTCTCCATAGGCTCGATAAGAGGCGAGACTAGGCGTAAAATATTTCGTGGCTACAAAGTGAGAGAGCTGTAAGGAGTCCCTTTGAAAAATATCAGAAATCCGCCTCATCGCTTTCTGTCGCCAAGCCCAAAATTCTCGATGATATGTTTCTGGATCCTCAAGAAGAGAAATCTCTGCAACCAGTTTTTCTAGAGATTCGATTTTTTTGGTTCGGGTCATGATGGGCGGGTTTTTTTACACAAACATCCCTTGCAGCAGCCCCTTCTTCCAGGTCCGCGTGTGGTTGATCTGTTGATTCAGGTTCGCGATAGTCGTGTCCAGGCTGGTCAGAAACTGGACGATTTTCTTTTGTTCTGCCTCACACGGATACGCGATTTCAAACTCCTGAAATTCCGATATCCAGTGCCTCTTGTGGTCACCAGGCGTATATTTAATTTGAAGCATCGCAGCATAAACGTATAACATATTAACACCTGAGTTCCGTGGAATCAGCATTTTCATCGCTGACGATTTTGCTTTGAAACGGAAATCAACAAACTTGAAGGCCGTGGTGAAATCATCAAAGATTATCGTCGGAAGGTTCTGGTCGAATATTCCCGTTGTTTCGTTTGTATAACCAAGAAGAAACGTTTTGCCAGCAGTCAAAACGGGTGTTGAATATTGGTCGCTATATTCAGCGGAAGCAACCAAGTATTTTGTTGGCTGTTCGTAATCAAGTACCTCCCCCAGCTTCCTCTCCTCCCAATCTGGGAAGTCGGAACCGTCGTCGGCTTTGAAACGGAGCTTCTGAGAAAAGATTTTTTGCATTACGCCCTTCTTGTAGGCTTCCAGCTTCTCCTTTTTGGCCTGAAGCAACTCGATCCTCCGGTCCACTGATGTCAGAAACTCGGCGATCTTTTGCTGCTCGGGGAGGGAAGGGGATGTCGCCGGAATGGATAAGAAATCACTCGGGTATAATCTGAGCCTGTCAAGTGTTAAGCCATGAGAGTATGTAGTAAAGAGGTGTCTGCTTCTTGATCGCTCAAAAAGGAATGAGAAAAAGATCGAGAGGTTGTTTTTTTTCGGTTTGACGACCACATATGCCGGGCTTACCATGCAGGTAGTTCCGGATACCCCGTAAGCACCCTGCCACATTCTCATCATGTTATACGCGATATCTCCAGATTCAACCAAAAGGTTTTGCTCTGCTTTTGCATCTTGTTGGATGACTCTTTCAAGTGAATCCCGTGGCACTAAGCCCTTGGATTGCGACACAGAGTAAATTAGCTGGCCTTCTGATCCTTTTTTTCTAGAGCTTACAAAAGAGTCTTCTAGTTTTTTGTTGTTCCAAGAACCTGAGAAATCCGGAAATCTCAACTTCGGTACATTCCTGTTTTCGCTCATATCAGAAAGGTGTTGAGATTCCGAGTTGCTTACAGAAGCCGATCAGGGAGACTTCGTTGGACTTCAGATCGGAGTCTAGCTTTCTCAGATCTTCGGCGACTTGGTCCAGGTTGATTTCATCTTCCTCCTCGAAGGTGTCCACATAGCGGGGGATATTCAGGTTGTAGTCGTTTTCGGCGATTTCGGCCAGCGTTGCCACGTAGCTGTACTTCTCAACCGTTTTCCTACTTCGATAAGCCTCCACGATCCGCTCCACGTCATCTTCCCGGAGTTTGTTCTGGTTGCCCGACTTGATGTAGTTGCCCTCTCCGCTGGCATCGATGAAGACGACGTTGTCGTTCTGCTCCCGGCATTTCTTCAGAACCACAATGCAAGTGGGGATGGAGGTGCCGTAGAAGATATTGGACGGAAGGCCGATCACTGCATCCAGCACGTTCATCTCCCGGATCAGATACTCCCGGATCGTTCCTTCCGCTGCCCCACGGAACAGCACGCCATGCGGGAAGACACTTGCCATGATACCGTTGTCCGCCAACTGATAGAGCATGTGCTGCATAAAGGCAAAATCGGCCTTGGTCTTCGGTGCCAGCCTGCCGTATTGACTGAAGCGTGGGTCGTTGTTGTTGAGCGGATTTTCTTCACCCTTCCAGTGTGCAGAAAAAGGAGGATTGGCCACGATGGCTTCGAACCGCAGGTCCTGATGCTGTGGATGCTCCAGTGTATCCTCGTGGCGGATGTTAAACTCCCGGTAGTGTACCCCGTGGAGGATCATATTCATCCGGGCCAGGTTGTAGGTGGTGCGGGTCATTTCCTGCCCGTAGTACTCGCTGACCCTGGCCTCTTTGGCTACCCGGAGCAGGAGCGATCCAGAGCCACAGGTCGGATCATAGACGGATTTGAGTTTTTCCTTTCCGGTGGTCACAATCTTGGCCAGGATCTTCGAGACCTGCTGCGGGGTGTAAAATTCCCCGGCGGTCTTTCCCGCTCCGGCGGCAAATTCACCGATCAGGTATTCGTAAGCATCCCCGAGTACGTCGGATTCGATGTCTTCCAGACGAAAATCGATCTTGTTGAGGTAGTTGAGGATCTGGACGATGATCGCATTTCTGGCAGCCACCGTTCGGCCGATCTTGGTGGAGTTCAGGTCCAGGTCATCAAACAGGTCGTTGAAGTCTTCTTCCGAATCCGTTCCCATCGTGCTTTGCTCGATGTGGTTGAGGATGGACTTCAAGTCCTCCAGGATATAGTTGCTCTCCGATTCGGTACCCGAATTCCCCTTGGCGGCGATTGCCGAAAAGAGCTGATCGGGAAGCAGGAAATACCCGAGCGTCTGCAGGGATTCTTCCTTGATGGCATCCAGCAGTTCGGGGTCTTTCAGCTCCTTATAATCCTCCACGGCTTCCCCCTCGAGGAGGGTGTTGGCGTAGTTGTATTGCCGTTCGGACAGGTATTTGTAAAAGATAAAGCCCAGGATGTAGTCCCGGTAGTCGTCAGCGGAGATTTTTCCTCTCAGCAAGTTGGCGATTCCCCAGAGCTGGCTTTCCAGTTGGCGTTTTTGATCTTCGGACATAAGATGTTTTGGGTTTTCTGAAAACCCGTTTGGTGCGGATCCCTTGTGCGGTGGAAAAAACCAGTGGCACGGGTTCAGGCAAAGGAGGTCTCCGGCAACAGGTTTGGATGGTCGAAAATAGGTTTTTCGGTGGAAAGGCAAAGGGTGGGGGTGAAAAAAAGAGCCTCTTTTGGGAGGGCTTGAGATTACTGAGGTTTGTAGTCTGCGAAAAGATTCTTCAAACCGCGATTTGCAAAAGTACGGAGGTTTGATTCTTGTTAAAGATTCAGTACGTACCAGAAAAGCAGTGAAACTGCTGCAGCGATAGCCGTGATCAAAATACCAGTGCTTCTTTCTCCTTTTTCTTTTGAGAACATTTGAGGGACACTAATACCCAATGCTCCCGTAAAGAACAAGAAGAAGCAAACTCCACTTAGGTCCTTTTGCTCTAAGACGGATACTACCCACCCTAAAAGGGCAAGACCCAAGAAAATGGTGCACCAGATTTTTCCGATTTTTTGTACAGCTTCCATGGTGTTTTTTGCTTAGACGTGGTTATAGTTTTTTGAGCTTGTAGAAAGATAGTCTGATAGAAGTAGGTGAAGCAATAGCCACCTACTAGTCTAACAGGTTCTGTTTTTTAATAACTTAGAAATCAGGCTCAAAATTTTGAGGGTGCAGAAAAGTTTTTCAAATGATACCCCGAGAAAGCTATTCCCGGGGCTTGATTTGGGTTGTTCGAGGTCACTTTTCACGCTGACTGCAAGTTTTGACTAGTATTGTCGATCTCTTCGCGTGAAAAGCTGTCGAGATATACCTGGGTGGTTCGGGTGTCAGCATGCCCAATAGCTTCGAATATTAGCGTTAGGGGTGCATGTTGGTTTTTATATTTAAAATGTGGTTGATGCGGGGCAAGACCGCTTGTGGGTTTTGCGATTTGTCAGAACTTCAGCTTTTTCGGGTTTTGGCGCACATCAAAAAACGCAAGGATCAAAATCTTGTCCTGCTTGATCCGGTGGTAGATTCTCGTCTGCTTGGTGAGTTGAAACCCGCGTATTTTTTTATCCCGGTTTACTTCTGTTCCAATTTCGGGGAAGTCCGCAAGTAATTCCAAAAAGCTGTTTGTTTGATTTTCAAATCGGATCCCCACGTTTTCCCTCCAATCTTTGATACCGGCATTTTCATTTGATATGGCGGAAGAGCTTGTCTTTTTCGACCAGCTCATCCTCATGTTCCGATTCTTCAAATGAATCGAGTACTTCCTGCTTTTGATCTGCGGTAAGATCATCCCACATCGCTCCGGCTGTTGCCTTTTTTCGATTGGAAAGAAATTCAAAAAGTGTTTCCAGAAGTTCCTCATTTTGGATATCCTCCACCAGCTTGATGACTTTGGATTTTAATTCGACCGTTGACATAGGGGATAGCTGTTAGTACAAGTGTTGGATTTGTTAAGCTAGCAAACGAAGTAAAACAATCAAAGTTCCTGGATTGAAATCTGTAGGAGGAGGATTTTGAGTTATGAGGTAAACTGTTGAGGTTTAAACGGCGCTTGTTTGGCCGGAGGTGGTCTGTTGGAAATGCCGCAAAATCCAACGGATCCCAAAGCAAAATACACGCCCAGGGACGCTGATCTGACGGGTAGCGGGTAGGGTTGGTGCAGATTGGTCGGTTGGTCTGGTTTTCCGAAAGAAGTTTTCGCCGGTTTGTCAACACCGCGAAAGTTTGCCTGCGGGTGCAGTTGCAGTTTCGGCTAACAACGGGATCGATTCAGGTCGATTTTTTGAATCTATCCTCGTTCCATTTTCGGGGATTGTTCCGGATGTAGTTTTTTATCCTGAGATATTCCTGTTCGTTGCGGATAATATGGTCGTGGTAGTTGGGTTGGAAAAAATGATTGTATCGGTTGTATTTGGGGATTTTCAGATGATTGGCATCAATGAGATCGTCGATTTTTGAATTCACGGCCGATTTGAATCCTGCCAAAAAAGAAGAGATGGATTTTGGCAGGCGTATCGGGGGAATGAATGGTGGATCGGATGGCGATGGATCGGATGGGAATGGATCCGGCAATGGCGATGGATCGGGCAATGGCGATGGATCACGCAGAGACGCACGGCCGTGCGTCTGTACATTATCCGATTCCGATCCGGTATCCGTTTTGGATTCCCGCGATCCCGCAGATTGATCGATTTCGATAATCGCGTGAAGGTGGTTGGGCATGATGATGTATTCGTCGCAGGTGAGTTCCCGGCGGAGGCCAAAGGATCGCAGCCATTCGGTTTCCACGATTTTGCCAAAATCCGATAGGATCATCCGGTGGGTGGTGCGGTCGATCCGGCCCAGATTGCAGATGCGGTGCTGTGTCACAAAGGTGATGAAATACCTCCCGTTGGCATCGTAGTCCCAATGCGGCCTGCGGTGGGATTCGATCCGGTATTTATTTTGGTATTTCATGGCAGGCATTTGAAAAAATCGGGGGAAATCCGTTCCGTAATTTCGGAAATAATGCCTGAAAATCAATGCGGTCACACCAGTATCCCCTTCTTCCAAGCTTCCAAGCCCGTGTATGGGTGGTCTGTCGGTGAAGGTTCCCAACACGGGTGTCCAAGCCTGTCAAAAGCCGCTATCCAGCCCGGTGTTGCGAAGAACCCCTTCACGCCGGATTGCATTCAAGGGGTTTTGGTGGGTTTGGCATTCCTTCGGAGCCTGGCCGGACCGTGAGTCATGCCACTATTTGATCACGATATCCAGTGGCATTCGGACTTGGATGCCCTGGTACTTTTGAAGATTCTTGACTTTCTCGATCAGGTAGTAGTTTTCTCCCAGTTGGGCCTGCAGTACCTTGAGCTGAACCTTCTTGCCAAAGTCGCTGAAGAGCGCCTCGATCCAGGTTTTCTGCTCGGGATAGTACACCACACGGTAGTCGTCCCCTGCTTCTATCTTGCCTGCGGCGATTTCGATTGCGGTATTCAGTCCACCCAGTACATCCACCAGCCCCCTCTCTTTGGCTTGGGTTCCTGTCCAAACGCGCCCTGAGGCCACTTTCTTCACAGAGTCAGGATGCATGCCGCGCCCTTCGGCCACGCGGGAGATAAAGGTTTCATAGCCCTCCTCAATACTCGTCTGGATGATGGTCCGCTCGACTTCGGTGAGTTCGCGGGTCGGATTCATAAAGTCCGACAACTGTCCGGTGGACACCACGTCGGTAGTCACGCCGAGTTTTTCGTTCAGCAATTCCTGGACGTTAAACCACAGGCCAAAAATCCCGATGGAGCCGGTGATCGTGTTGGGCTGCGCGACGATCGTGTCGGCCGGGGCGGAGATGTAGTATCCCCCGGAAGCGGCTACTTCGCCCATGGAGACGATCAGCGGCTTGGCTTTTTGGGCTTCCGTCATCTCCCTCCAGATCACATCCGAGGCGACGATGGAGCCTCCCGGTGAGTTCACCCGCAGGACGATGGCCTTGATGTTGTCGTCTTTTCTGGCTTTGCGGATTTCCTTGGCGAATTTCCCGGAACTCAGGGCTCCGTCCGCATCGCCGCCCACGATGTCTCCCTCGGCGACAATCACCGCGATGCGGTTTTTGGAGGTGATGTTTTTGGACTTTGCCAGGGAAGCAAGATCGGTCGCATTGATGGTGCGGATTTCATCGTCTTGGTCGATACCCAGTTTTTCACGGAGCTTGGCGTGGACTTCGTCTTCATAGGCCAAGGCCGTGGCAAGTCCATAGGTCACGGCATCTTTGGCTTTTCTGACGAGCATCTCAGAATTGATCTTTTTCAGGCTGTCCAGCCCGATTTCCCGGGACTCGGCGACCTTGGAGATGGCCAGATGGTTGATGTCGTTGAGGAAATATTGCGTCTGGAGCCGGTTTTCGGGGCTCATCTTATCGAGGACGAACGGCTCCACGGCACTTTTGAATTCGCCGACTCGGAATACCTCCGGCTTGATGCCCACTTTTTCGAAGAGTCCCTTCAGGAAGATTCCCTCAGACGAAAAGCCGTTGAAGTCAATCGCTCCCATCGGGTTCAGGTAGATTTCATCCGCTGCGGATGCCAGGAAATAACCGCCTTCGGAATAGGCCTCGTCATAGGTGACGATGAATTTCCCCGATTCTTTGAAGTCAATCAGGGCCTCCCTGAGCTCCAGGAGGCTGGCCTGGCCGGCCATGACCAATCCGCTGTTCAGGTAGATCCCTTTGATGTTTTTGTTGGTTTTTGCCTCCAGGATGGCCTTTTTGAGATTGACCAATCCGGCATTTGGGTCGCCTCCGAAGGGGTTCCCAAAAGCACCGAGATCAAGCTGGTCTTCGGAGGTCCTTTCCACCAGCATTCTGCCATTCAGATTCAGGCGCAGCACGGTATTTTCTTTGACGGAAACCTCTTTCTCAGTCGATGCGGCGATCATGCCGAGCAGGCCAAAAAAAAGCAGGGAACTGAGAATGCTGAATATGAACAAGCCTACAATTACGGCCAATACATTGCCTAAGAATTTCATAAGATTCGAATTTGGGTTCTAAATTAGCCTTTTTTGGTTGACCTTTACAACCGTAACCTGACAAGTGATGCACACAGAGGCAGTATTGGGCTTAGGCGGCAACAAAGGGGACAGGAAAATCCTCCTGAGGCGTGCGGTAGCGGCGCTAAGGGGCCATTTTGAAGTCTTGCGGGTGTCGGAGATCTACGAGACAGCGGCGTGGGGAGGCGTGGCCAAAGGCGATTTTCTGAACCAGCTTGCCATCATCTCGACAGAGAAAAGCCCGGAAGAAGTCCTGGGGATCATCCAGGGGATTGAGGCGGATTTGGGCAGGACGCGGGAGGAACCCTGGGGTGACCGGACGATGGACATTGACATTGTCTATTTTGGAGAGCAGGTGATCGATACGCCCCAGTTGAAGATCCCGCATCCGTTTATTGCTCAAAGAAAGTTTGTATTAGTCCCGCTTGCGGCGCTTTTGCCCGAGAAAACACACCCGGTATCGGGAAAGAGTTCGCGGGAAATGCTCGAAGCGTGTCAAGATGGGAGTGAGGTGAGATGGTATCGCGGGTGAATAGGCCAATACTCAAATGAAGCTGCTCTTTTTTTAACATCTGGGCTGGGCCAACCCCCGGGATTGATGCGTGGTCGTCCGGTCTTGAAAAAAGTAGCGCTTGCGATCCGAAAAAGCTCAATGTGTGGATTGTTTCGACAGATCAATCGCCGATAAATTTTAACAATTCTTTCAATTCATTGTCAGTGATGTTCTCCTTTTCGGATTTATCGTAAACCGAGAGCAGGTAAACCGTGGTCTCGATGATTTTTACAAAAGTGATTATCCGTGAACCACCTGACTTTCCTTTGCCTTTTGGGGAGATTGCCATTCGGATTTTGTAGCAGTTGTTCCCCAAAGAACTGCCCTGAAAAGGTCTTGTCTGAAGACCCTCGATCATCTTGGAAAAGTCTTCTTTCAATGAAGGGTACTTTTTTGCCAGCTTTTTCAGTTCCTTCCTGAAATTGGGAATGGCTGCTATCTCATAGTTTATTCAGAAGCTCTTTTGCCGGAATGGCTTTGAGTTTGCCTTCCTTAATCAGATTAAACTCTTCAACGGACCGTTTGATGCTTACCAAAACATCTGCTCTGTACGGTGATAAAGTCTTTGTCTTGACAAATTTCAAATTTTTGAGAAGTTCAAGGACAAAATCAGCTTTTTGATCTTCGATGTCTAACAGTACTTTCATCACGCTTGGATTTTAATATGGATTGGCCTCAAATCAGCTTCTTTCACTAAAATAAGAAATGCTTTTTTGAAGAAATAGGTTTCTTTTGAATTTCGGGCTTCCCAGAGTTCTTCAACTCTTCGCCAGTGTCAACTGAAACTCCAGCGCACCGCAGGGCTTGAATTCATCCACCTCCAAGTCTTCGAAAATCTCCCCGTCAAACTCCATCTCGGTCTTTTCGATCTTGCCATCGGGATGGACGATCAGCTCAATGCCCGTGAAATCGGTCGGATGGACACTGACCAAAACCTGATAATCGTCAAAAATCCGCTTGAAATACTGTGAAATTGCTTTGGCCATGGGCTGATTTTTAATTTTTTTCAAAAATAATCCGAAAAAACCGGATTCATGCTTTGCAAATTCCAATCCCTTTCTAAATTTGCCCAAGTCTTATGAAAACAATCGCAAACAAATTCTGGTGGTGGCATTCTAGTTCTTTCCAAGGGAAAGCTCAGAAAGCCGTTGCCTAAAGATTGCGCAACAGATAGTGTAAAAGGCTTACTGGATTTCCCGGTAAGCCTTTTTTCATGCCAAAAAACATCCCCGAATGAGCCACGTAAAATTTCCGATCCTGACCACTTACCGCAAGCGACTGGCAGATACCATCACTCCGGTAAGCATCTACCTGCAGATCAGAGACCGTTTTGCCAACCCCATCCTGCTGGAGAGCTCCGACTATCACGGCCAGGAAAACAGCTATTCATTCATCTGCTTCAATCCCCTGGCTACCTTCAGTTTCAATGCAGGAACAGTCCGCGAAAAACTCCCTGCCGGGGAGGTGTTGGAATACCGGGTGAGTGCCCAAAAACGCCTAATGGACTGTCTGAGAGCTTTTGGAAACAAGTTTGATCCCACTCCGGACAAGTTTAAGTTCAGTACCAACGGACTCTTTGGCTATATCCAATACGATACGTTGGCTTATTTCGAAGATATCCGGCTTCAAAACACCCGGCCTGACGAAACCCCAATGATGCAGTACTCCATGTACCAAAACATCATCGTGGTGGACCATTACAAAAACGAGCTGCACCTCTTCGAACATCGGGTAGCCGGGGCGGAAAACCCAGAGTTTATGCCGGAAATCGAACAGTTGCTGAACAACAAGAATATCCCGGCCTACTCGTTCAAAAAAATAGGGGAGGAAATTTCCAACTACACCGATGAGGAGTTTTTGAAAATCCTGAATCGGGGTCGGGAGCATTGCTTCCGGGGGGATGTCTTCCAGATTGTGCTTTCCAGACGGTTTACCACCGAGTTTAAAGGAGATGAGTTTAATGTGTACCGCGCGCTTCGCTCGGTCAATCCTTCTCCTTACCTCTTTTACTTCGACTACGGCTCCTTCAAGGTTTTTGGCAGTTCACCGGAGGCCCAGATTGTGGTAAAAAACCGGACGGCGACGATCTATCCCATCGCAGGGACGTTTCGCCGAACCGGAAATGACGCCGAAGATGCCGAATTGGCAAGGAAGCTCTACGACGATCCCAAGGAAAATTCCGAGCACGTGATGCTGGTCGACCTGGCCAGAAACGACCTGAGCCGGTCCTCGGATCTGGTCAATGTGGAGGTGTTCAAGGAAATTCAATATTATTCCCACGTGATCCACCTGGTGTCCAAAGTGACCGGGCATCTTCCCGGGGGTGCCAATCCTTTGCAGTTGGTGGCGGATACTTTTCCGGCAGGCACGCTTTCCGGTGCGCCAAAATACCGGGCCATGGAGCTGATCGACGAGCTGGAGAATGTCAGCCGCCAATTCTACGGGGGAGCCATCGGATACCTGGGATTCAACGGCGACTTCAACCATGCCATCCTGATCCGATCCTTTGTCTCGGAAAACAACCAGCTTCGTTTTCAGGCCGGGGCAGGAGTCGTGGCCAAGTCTTCAATTCCCTCAGAATTGCAGGAGGTAGCCAATAAGCTGGAGGCGTTGAGGGTGGCGTTGAGGGCTGCTGAAACGATTTGATTGGAAGAAATTGAAAAATTGGAAGATTGAAAAATTGAAAAATTATGGCGAAAGTCGAGCGATTTGAAGATTTGAAAGTTTGGAGACATGCGATCGAAATCGGTTTGAAAATTTACCGATTGGTTGAGACAAACCATCTAGTCAAAGACTACCGGGCAAAAGATCAATTGATAGGATCTGCAATTTCTATTTCCAACAATATCGCGGAGGGTTTTGAGTACAATAGTAATCGTCAATTTATCAGATTTCTGGCAATCGCCAAAGGGTCTGCAGGAGAGCTTAGAAGTCAGTTGTTCTTGCTTCTGGAAGCAAAAAAAATATCGATTGAAGAGTATGGGGCACTCTATCAGGAACTGATTCAAGTCTCCAGCGAAATAGAAGGTTTTATAAAGTATCTAAATGAATTTGAAAAGAAGAAAAAAGGTGAAAGCAATGCCTGATCAATTTTCCAATTTTTCAATTTTCCAACATTTCAATTTTCCAATCCATAAAAATGAAAATCCTCGTCCTCGACAACTACGACTCCTTCACCTACAACCTGGTGTACATCGTTCGCCAATTGGGCTATGGAGCCAAAATGGATGTGTTCCGAAATGACAAAATCAGCCTCGAAGAGGTGGAGAAATACGACAAAATCCTGCTTTCCCCGGGTCCCGGATTGCCATCCGAAGCCGGGATTATGCCCGAACTGCTCAAAAAGTATTCCCCGACCAAGTCGATCCTCGGGGTTTGCCTCGGCCATCAGGCAATTGGGGAAGCTTTTGGCGGCAGCCTGATCAACCTTTCCGAAGTGCTGCACGGAGTGGCTTCCAAAGTGGCCGTGCAAAAAGATTTGCTTTTTGGGCAAATCCCCGATACATTTAGTATTGGAAGATATCATTCCTGGGTCATCGACGAATCCACCCTTTCGCCTGATCTCGAAGTGATAGCCCGGACACCGGACCAACAGATCATGGCCGTGCGCCACAGGGAGTTTGACGTAAGGGGTCTTCAGTTTCACCCCGAGAGCATTCTCACCGAAAACGGTGTCAAAATCATGCAAAACTGGTTAGAAGCCTGATTTGGGCATTTTCCGTTACCGACTCACCCACCCAAAGCAATGAAAGACATTATCAACCAATTGATCGAACACAAGACGCTCTCCCAAGAACAGGCCCGCGAAGTGCTCAAAAACCTGGCTACCGGCGCTTACAACCCAAGTCAGATCGCCGCTTTTATGACCGTGTACCTGATGCGGTCCATTACCGTGGAGGAACTCCGGGGATTCAGGGAGGCCATGCTGGAACTTTGCATTCCGGTGGAGATCGCCGAATACGATGCCATGGACCTCTGCGGTACAGGAGGAGATGGCAAGGATACCTTCAATATTTCCACTTTGGCTTCTTTCATTGTAGCCGGAGCAGGTCAGAATGTCGCCAAACACGGCAATACGGGAGTTTCGTCCATTTGCGGATCTTCCAATCTGCTGGCCTATTTTGGCTACGAGTTTACCAATGACCTCAGCGAGATTCGCCGCTCGCTTGATGAGGCAGGACTTTGCTTTTTGCATGCGCCGCTTTTCCACCCTGCCATGAAAAACGTCGCTCCGATCCGCAAGGAACTCGGCATCAAGACCTTCTTCAACATGCTCGGCCCGATGGTGAATCCCAGTTTTCCCCAAAAGCAGTTAGTCGGTGTATTCAGTCTGGAACTTGCCCGCCTGTATGGTTATCTTTATCAGGAAATGGAAGGCAAATTCTCCATCCTTCACTCCATTGATGGGTACGATGAAATCTCCCTGACAGGCCCATTCAAGATGATTTCCAATCAGGGGGAAAAATTGCTCTATCCCGAGAATATCGGACTCCGCAAGATCTCCGCAGAGCGCATCGCCGGAGGCAGGACCATTCAGGAATCAGCCAAGATCTTTGAAAATGTGCTGAAAGGAAAGGGGACCGAAAGCCAAAATGCCGTCGTCACCGCCAATGCTGCTGCGGCTTTGGTGACTGCCAGAGAAGGTTTGAATTTCCCGGATGCGGTTGCACTTGCGGAGGAAGTTTTGCTCAGCGGCAAAGCACTCCGCGTATTCGACGGCCTGGTCAACCCCAAAACCTCTGTTTCTTTAGCTTAAGATTACTTATGAATATTTTGGAAAAAATCATCGCCGACAAGCACAGGGAAGTTGCCGAAAGAAGCAGTCTTCTTCCTATGAAACTGCTGGAGCAAAGCATTTACTTTGAAGGGAAAGTGGTCTCGATGAAAAAGTATGTGACCAATCCCGAAAAGTCCGGAATCATCGCCGAATTCAAGCGGAAATCTCCCTCCAAGGGCATGATCAATGGCAGCGCATCTGTCGAAGCTGTCAGCATCGGCTACATGCAGGCAGGGGCTTCGGCTTTGTCGGTTTTGACCGACAGGGAATACTTTGGCGGGACGAGCGAGGATCTGAAAACGGCCCGAAAGTTCAATTTTTGCCCCATCATCCGAAAGGATTTCATCGTGGACGAATACCAGCTCATCGAAGCCAAATCCATCGGGGCCGACTGCATCCTGCTGATCGCGGCGGCTTTGGAACCTGCCAAGCTAAAGTCGCTTGCGGCTTTTGCCAAAAGCCTGGGACTCGAAGTGCTCATGGAAGTGCACGACGGGGAGGAGTTGGAGCGAAGCCTCTGCGAAAACCTGGATCTCGTCGGAGTCAACAACCGAAACCTGAAGACATTTGAGGTGTCGGTCGATACCTCTCTTGCTTTGGTGGATAAGATTCCGTCTTCTTTCGTCAAAGTCTCCGAAAGCGGGATTTCTGACCCCGTGACGATGGTCGAACTGAAAAAGGCCGGGTTTGATGGTTTCCTGATCGGCGAAAACTTTATGAAGTCCAGCCGCCCTGAGCAAGCCGCCTACAATTTCATCAAGGAATACCGGAAGCTCCTGGCAACATCCGCACTGAGCAAAGCCTGATGGAGATCAAAGTCTGCGGCATGAGGGAGCCGGAAAATATCCGGAGTCTGATTTCCGAAGTGAAGCCGGACTGGATGGGCTTGATCTTTTATCCCAAATCCCCACGGGTTGTTTCGGATGAAAACGCCGCTGAAATCAAGGGGGTTCCGGTGAAGAAAGCCGGGGTTTTTGTCAACGGGCACGAAGATGAAATCCTGCGGAAAGCCGAACGGTTTGGGCTTTCGGCGATCCAGCTTCACGGCAAGGAGTCGCCGGATTTTCTCCAAAAACTCTCGGAAAAGACCGATTGCGAGCTTTGGAAGGTCATTTCGGTAGGGGAGAGGATTGACTGGAAAAGTCTGGAAGGCTATCTGCCGGTTGTGGACAAGTTTCTTTTTGACACCGCCACTGCGACGCATGGAGGTTCGGGTAGGAAGTTTGACTGGTCGGTGTTGGAATCCTATCCTTTTGACAGAGGATTCCTTTTGAGCGGTGGTTTGGATGAAGAGAGCGCCACGGAGGTTTTGGCTTTGGCACAAAAGATTCCCCAGCTCGAAGGCGTGGACCTGAACTCCAGGTTTGAAGATGAGCCGGGATTAAAGAACATTCAAATGCTGAAGAGTTTTAAAGAAAAAATTAGACCCTAGTGTCTCGTCCATGGACCATGGACTCTCGACTATAAACTTTACTATTATGATTAAGGTGGATGAAAAAGGTTTTTACGGCAAGTTTGGCGGGGCCTATATCCCGGAGATGCTCCACCCGAATGTGGAAGAGCTGAGGGAAAACTACGAGGCGATCCTGGCCTCAGCAGACTTTCAGGAGCAGTTTCGGGGACTTTTGAAGGACTACGTGGGCCGCCCGACCCCCTTGTATTTTGCCAATCGCCTGTCCGAAAAATACGGTGCCAAGATCTACCTCAAGCGGGAGGATCTTTGCCACACGGGCGCGCACAAGGTCAACAATACCATCGGTCAGATCATCTTGGCCAAGAAGCTTGGCAAAAAGCGGATCATCGCCGAGACCGGGGCTGGTCAGCATGGCGTGGCCACGGCGACGGTCTGTGCGCTGATGGGCATGGAATGCACCGTATATATGGGCGAGATCGACATTGCCCGGCAGCACCCGAACGTGGAGCGGATGAAGATCCTCGGAGCCACAGTCATTCCGGCTGTTTCCGGTTCCAAAACCCTCAAAGACGCCACCAACGAAGCCATGCGCGCCTGGATCAACAATCCGGTGGATACGCACTACATCATCGGCTCGGTGGTCGGACCACATCCCTATCCCGAGATGGTGGCACGATTTCAGTCCGTGATCTCTGAGGAGATCAAGTGGCAACTTCAGGAAAAAGAAGGCCGTGAAAACCCCGATATCGTGATTGCCTGTGTGGGTGGTGGATCCAATGCCGCCGGGGCTTTTTACCACTATTACAATATACCCGAAGTCAGACTGGTCGCTGCGGAAGCAGGTGGCTTGGGAGTCAATTCGGGCAAGACTGCCGCGACTACGGCCAAGGGAACCCCTGGAATCCTGCATGGCTCCAAGACCATCCTGATGCAGACCGAGGACGGGCAGGTGGTGGAGCCGCATTCCATCTCGGCAGGCTTGGACTATCCCGGGATTGGGCCTGTTCATGCGCATTTGTTTGATGTGGGACGCGGGGAGTTTGTGGCCGTGGAGGACAAGGACGCGATGGCCGCAGGCATAGAACTGAGCAAGCTGGAGGGGATTATTCCGGCAATCGAGTCCGCCCATGCACTCTACGCCTTGAATATGATCCAATACGACAAAGACGATGTGATCGTCGTGAACCTTTCCGGTAGGGGAGACAAGGATCTGGAGACGTATATCAAGTGGGGAGGTTACTGATTTACGATTTGCGATGCTTCGACTACGCTCAGCACAAGTTTTTGATTTATGAGGTGGTGAGGGGCTTCAATCCATTTTCTTCCAATTTTCTCGGATCGGAAAATGATGAACATCGAACATCGAATGCCGAATAACGAAGTCCAAAACCTTGCAGCCTTAGGTCTTTACAACCTTCCAATTTAATTTTCCAATTTTCAAATCTTCCAATTTTTCAATTCAGAAAAATGAACCGAATACACTACTTATTCAACACCAAAAAGGAGCGGGTGCTCTCGATCTACTTCACCGCAGGTTTCCCCAATCTGGAGGACACCCTGCCGATCATGGAAGCCATCCAGGCAGGTGGAGCGGACATCATCGAGATCGGCGTGCCCTATTCGGATCCCGTGGCAGATGGACCTACCATTCAGGACAGCAACAAGATTGCCTTGGATAATGGCATGAGCATGAAAAAGCTCTTTGGGCAACTGAAGGGTTTTCGTGCCAAGATCCACCTCCCAGTCGTCCTGATGGGTTATCTGAATCCGGTCATGCAGTATGGCATGGAGGATTTCTGCAAGAAATGCCAGGAAGTGGGCATCGATGGACTGATCGTGCCGGACCTTCCGATGCAGCAGTATCTGGAGGATTACAAGGGGCTTTTCGATCAATATGGCCTGGTGAATACCTTCCTGATTTCTCCCCAAACCTCCGGGAAACGAATCCTTGAGATCGACCAAAACACCGACGGATTTATCTACATGGTCTCTTCCCATAGCATCACGGGGGCCAAAGCTGGAATTTCGGAGGAGCAAATTGCCTATTTCGAACGGGTCAGGGCCATGAACCTGAAAAATCCCCGGTTGATCGGCTTTGGGATTTCGGATGCGGAGACGTTCTCCAAGGCATCCGAATACAGCAACGGAGCGATCATTGGGTCGGCTTTTATCAAGAAAATCAAAGATTCCCAAGACCTGAGCGGGGATATTCAGGGGTATTTGGGAGAAGTGAAAAATGGGTAATGGATTGGGAAATTGGAAGATTGGAAGAACTTGTCCGTCGCGGCAGATTGAAAAATAGCCCATCGACAAGGATACCCTCTGTTCAGCACTTCAACTCCAAAAATCACCTCGTATCTCGTACTTCGTAACTCCAAAATTTTCTATTAAAGGTATCCTTCTTCACAAAGCCCCAACACTGAGAAAAGCCTCGTAAATCGTAATTCAAAAACCGTAAATCCAAATGATCATCCAGCTTCAACCCGATATTTCCGACAGCCAAAAAGAAAAACTCATCTCCAAAGTCAATGGAATCGGCTACAAGACCACCGAGGTCAAAACCCAATTGGGGGACTACCTGATCGGGATAGGCAAGAGCGAATTTGACATCCGCAGCATCGGCCAGCTAGACGGGATCGTGGACATCCACATTGTGTCGGACGAATACAAGTTGGTGTCCAGAAAATGGAAGGTAAAGCCGACCTCCGTGGACCTCGGTGACGGCATCCTGATCAAAGACGGAGAGATGGCCATCATCACCGGGCCCTGCTCGATCGAGACCGAGGCCCAGATCCGTGCCGTGGTGGCGCACTGCGTGGAAAATGGCATCAAGATGATGCGTGGAGGAGTCTTCAAGCCCCGAAGCAGCCCCTATACTTTCCGGGGCTTGGGCTTAGAGGGATTGAAGCTTTGGCATGAGATCGCCTCAGCGGCCGGGATCAAGATCGTGACCGAGGTCATGCAGACTTCCCAGATCGCAGAGATGTATCCCTATGTGGACATCTACCAAGTCGGCGCCCGCAACTCCCAAAACTTCAATCTCTTGGACGAGCTTGGCAAAGTCGACAAGGCCGTGATGATCAAGCGGGGAATCTCCGGGACGATCGAAGAGCTGCTGCAATCTGCGGAGTACGTCTTTTCCGGGGGAAATGAAAAGCTGATCCTCTGCGAAAGGGGAATCAGAACCTACGAACGGGCTTCGAGAAATACCCTGGATCTGAATGCTATTCCAATCCTGAAAGCAAAATCACACTTACCGGTGATTGTCGATCCATCGCATGGGATCGGCATCCGTGCCTATGTGCCGCAGATGGCACTTGCGGGCGTGATGGCCGGAGCGGATGGTGTCATCTACGAATCCCACGAAGTGCCGGAGAAAGCGTATTCCGATGGGCAGCAGACCCTGGACTTTGCCCAAAGTGCCAGACTTGCAGCCTGGATCCGGGAGAGCTTTGCGATGCGGAAGGGGTTTGAATTGTTGTGAAAAAAGGATTGTCTGTCGGACTGTGTTTTTTGAAAACCTTGGGTCTATTCCGAAAAGGAGTAGGCTTTTTTTTTGGACATCCGACACCTGTCATTGGATAAAACCGCTTTCCCGGCTGTCGTGGCCGCAACCCATGGATGCTTTTTGGATTCTTGGGTCGGCTGAACGGAAGCCGGGAGAAGCAGCCGTCGAAGCTCCGGCTGAGTTTGAAATGGATTCTGAAGGACACGGGCTGTCCTGCCGATTCGATTCCGAATCCGGGCGGAATTTCTTTCTGGCAAAATTATTGTGACAAGACCCCATTATGCACCTATCTCTTCTTACCTCCTTGCTGCTGACCCTGGTTCTTTCGTGGAACCAGATCGAATACAGGCAACTGATCGGGAGTTGGCAACTGACCCATTTTGACGGCATGGAAAAGATCGTCTATTCTCCGCAGTACCAAAACGCCACGACTGCCGAAAGGGCCAGTATGGATGCACGGATCAAGTACAGGCTGGAAAATACCGTCTATCAGTTTGTGGAAGGGGATGTGCTGAAGTTCACGGATTTTGAGAATCAGACGGTGGTCCAGAAAGAAGCCAAGATCGAACTCATGGAGGGCAATATGCTCATCATCCATGAAGACAAAGGCGACAGATTGGCCAGGATCCTGGAGTTTACCAACGAAAAAATGGTGCTTCAGCCCATCAGCGTCAATGCCTCCTCCGGCAAGTTGATCTTCGAAAGAATCAAGAAACAGTAGGGAGTGGGCAGACAGCCTGCAGCCTAATAAAAACACGACACCAAACACCCTATAAATAAACTGAAAGCCGTCGGGGATTCCTTGGCGGCTTTTTTGATTTGACGATCATGATCAGATTAGCTGGGAATGTGATTATACGCTTTTCTGCAAGTAGTTTAAAATTACAAGGTGGCCTCGACTTGGTTCGACAGGCTCACCAACCAATGCTCGGCCACCGGAGCTTTGGGTTTTAAGGGATGGGGGAGGAAATGCGGCAAAGCCGCATTTCCTCCCCCATCCCAAACAAGATCCCATCGGACACCGAGCGAAGTCGAGGTGCCATCAATAGTTAATTTGGCTACTGGCAGGATTCCGTATATTCATAGCTGGGAATCAAGAAATAGCAATTCGAAATTTATTGGGATAAGTTATTTGCCATGAAAACCTTGACTATTCGGATTCCCGATCAAAAGGCAATGGGACTGCTGGAGGAAATGGAAAATCAACATTTGCCCAAAATCAACAAAACCGCGCAGGTGAAACCGACAATCGATTGGCTGAAAAAATATAAAGGATCACTATCGGGTGAATCTCCGGAAAAAAACCGATCAGCAACTCGAGGAACTTAGAGGAGCGTGGGAATAAAATATCTTTGGGAACTCCAATCCTGCTAAAACCCCAGCTCCAACTGCCTCGGCAAGAGCTGAAAACTCTTCCGATGCCAGACGGTGCTGCCGTATTTTTCGATTCCCTCCCGGTGGACTTTGGTCGGATAGCCGGCATTTCGCTCCCAGGCAAAATGGGGGAATTCCTCCGCCAGCTTTCCCATCAACTCGTCCCGGTAGACTTTGGCCAAGATCGAAGCCGCGGCGATGCTGGCGAATTTTCCGTCTCCTTTGACTACACAGGTATAGGACAAATCCAAGTCGGATTTCCACCGGTTGCCATCGATGAGCAGGTGATCCGGGGGAATCGAAAGCGATAGGACCGCCCGCTTCATGGCCAAAAAGGAGGCGTGGAGGATGTTGATTTGGTCGATTTCCGCGACACTTGCCTCGGCGATGGCCCAGGCCAAGGCGTTTTCCTTGATCTCCCCGACCAGGTCTTCGCGGTTGGCTTTGCTGAGTTTTTTGGAGTCGTTGATCCAGGGGTTGGAGTAGTGCTGGGGCAAAATGACCGATGCGGCCACCACGGGCCCTGCCAGGCAGCCACGGCCGACCTCGTCACAGCCCGCTTCCAGACGGTCAGCTTCTAAATAGGGGAGTAGCGACATCGTGGTTGACTTCGTCGGGTTTATAATACTTATGGATCATCTCCGCCAGCAAGCCTGTCCAGCCCGTCTGATGGGAAGCACCGAGGCCCTTTCCCGTGTCTCCGTGGAAATACTCGTAGAAGAGGATGTAGTCCTTGAAATGCGGATCTTCCTGGAATTTTTTGTTCTTGCCAAAGGCCGGCCGGTGCCCGTTTTTGTCCTTCATGAAGATCCTCATGCACCGCAGGGAGAGCTCTTTGGCGATGAGGTCCATGGTCACGTAATTGCCCGAACCCGAGGGATATTCAATGGAGAAATTCCCGCCGTAGTAGAAGTCGAATTTCTTCAGCGACTCGATGATCAGGAAATTGATCGGGAACCAAATGGGGCCTCTCCAGTTGGAATTGCCGCCAAACATCCTCGTGTCGGACTCTCCGGGAGCGTACTTGATCGAAAGTGTGTCCCCGTTGATCTTGATGGTGTAGGGATTTTTTTCATAGTACTTGGAGAGTGACCGGATGCCGTAATCACTCAAAAACTCATCTGAATCCAGCATGCGCTGCAGGACACTTTTCATCCGGTGCCCGCGCAGCAGGGAGAACAGTCGCCGCTTGTCGTATCCGGGCTGAATCCAGCTCGACACCAATGCCGCCAATTTGGGCTTTTCCCGCAGGAAGAAGTCCAGACGCTTCTTGAATTCGGGCAGATTGTCAAACAAATCCTCGCGGATCGGTTCCACTGCGAAAAGCGGGATCAGGCCGACGATGGACCGTACCTTCAGCTTTTTGGGCTCTTTTCCTTTGTAGTGAAAGATGTCATAGAAGAAATTGTCCTCATCGTCCCAGAGTGAGATGTGCTCGGAGGAGATGTTGTTCATCGCTCCGGCGATGTAGAGAAAATGCTCCAGAAATTTGGTGGCACTGAACTGGTACACCGTGTTGAACTCGCAGAGATCCAGGGCGATGCGCAGCAGGTTGAGCGAAAACATCGCCATCCAGGAAGTGCCGTCTGCCTGCTCCAGTTTTCCCTGATAGTATTGGGCGTGGTTTCTGTCAAACAGCGAGATGTTGTCCAGCCCAAGGAAGCCGCCTTCGAAGATGTTGTTTCCCTCGGAATCTTTTCGGTTTACCCACCAGGTGAAGTTGAGCATGAGCTTGTGCATGGCCCGTTCCAGGAATTCCCGGTCGCCTTTTCCTCCGTTGGCCTTCTTGTCGATCTGATAGACCCGCTGTACGGCATAGGCATGGATGGGCGGATTGACGTCGGAGAAGTTCCACTCGTAGGCCGGAATCTGCCCGTTGGGGTGCATGTACCATTCATTGAGCAGGAGCAAAAGCTGGTTTTTGGCAAATTCCGGATCGATCCTGGCAATCGGGATGCAGTGAAACGCAAGATCCCAAGCCGCATACCAGGGGTATTCCCATTTGTCCGGCATGGAGATGATGTCGTAGTTTTGGAGGTGTCGCCAGTTGTGGTTTCTGCCCTTTTTCCGCTGTTCAGGCGGAGTGTAGCGGCCGGAGTCGCCTTCCAGCCACCGTTCCACGTCGTAGTAGTAAAACTGCTTGGACCACATCATCCCGGCAAATGCCTGCCGCTGGATGGATTTCAGGTCCGCATCCGTGACCCGCTGTTGGATGGTTTCGTAGAATTCATCCGCCTTTTTTCTGTGCAGGTCCATGTTTTCGCGGCAGGAATCCAGGGGATTCTCCTCGGCCTGGCGCTGCATGCGCATCTTGATCGATTTTTTGCCCCCGGCCGGGATCTCCAGTTCATAGATTGCCGCGACTTTGGTTCCGGTGTTTGAGGGGTTTAGCCTGGACCGGTCTCCCGACACGATGAAGTCATTGATCGCGTCCTTCGTGTATTTGCGTTCGTTTGGGATCCCGTACAGCTTTTCCCGGTTGGTCTCGTTGTCACAGAAGACCAGGTCTTTGTTGGAGCAGAACGTGAAGATGTAGTTTCCCGACTTGGGGTTGAACGCCTTGACTGTGTGGTCGCCGAGTTTGGTGATCCTGGGCATGAAGGGTTCGTGGCCGGTAAACCAGGTTTTCCGAAACCAGACCGTCGGCATCAGGGTAAGTTTGGCGGCCTCCGGGCCCCGGTTGTGTACCGTGACGATGGAGATGATGTCCTCCGCATCGTTTTTGGCATATTCGACGAAGATGTCAAAGTAGCGGTCTTCGTCGAAAACCCCCGTGTCGATCAGCTCATACTCGTCCTGGTGTTTGCCCGCTTTTTTGTTTTCCTCGATGAGTTTTTGGTAGGGAAATTCGGCCTGCGGATACTTGTAGAGCATCTTCATGTAGCTGTGGGTCGGCGTGGAATCCAGGTAGTAGTAGATTTCCTTCACGTCCTCGCCATGGTTTCCCTGGTTGCCGGTCAAGCCAAAGAGACGCTCTTTGATCATGGGATCCTTTCCGTTCCAGAAGGCCCAGGCCAGGCAGAGTTTCTGTTTGTAGTCGCTTATTCCGGCGATCCCTTCTTCTCCCCACCGGTAGGCTTTGCTCCTGGCATCGTCGTGGGTGACATTTTCCCAAGCGGCCCCGTCGGGACTGTAATCCTCCCTGACAGTGCCCCATTGGCGCTCGGTAAGGTAAGGGCCCCATTTCTTCCAATGCTTGGTGCGCTCCTTATCTTCCTGTAATCGTATATATTCAGTTGACATGTAGGTGCGGGTTTGAGCAGTTCCGAAAATAGAATTTTTCGAACAACATCACCCAAAAATAGGACTTCTCTTCGGCAAATTGCCAGCGGATCTGCGCTTCACTGTGATGCTGCAATTTGTGGAAATGCAAAAAAACTCATCCCAAAAGCGGTTTTTTGTCCAAGTTGTCCAAGGATACCCCGTTTTTATTGGGCGATTCGTGCTTTTTGGGAAGTTTTTTGACGGATTTTCGCAAATTTTCCGAAAAGCGGATTTTTTTTTCAAAAAAATCATTCTACACTTGTAGAACCGGAGAATGATTCTACATTTGTAGAAACAAATTTCCAAGGAATGAAACTCTCCCGAGCCGAAGAAGAACTGATGAATCACCTCTGGATGCTGAAGAAGGCCTTTATGAAGGACTTGCTCGATGCCTATCCGGAGCCCAAACCAGCGGCCACCACCGTGTCCACGCTGCTGAAGCGGATGCAGGAAAAGGATTTTGTGGGTTATGAGATTCAGGGGAATCTGCGGGAATATTTCCCGACGGTGAGCAAGGAAAGCTATTTTTCCTCGCACATCAAGGGCCTGATCAAAAACTTTTTTGATGATTCACCAGCCCAGTTTGCCTCTTTTTTCACCAAAAAGGTGGACCTCTCGGAATCTGAATTGCAAGAAATCAAAACACTGATCGATGACGAACTAAACAAGAAGAACTGATGGACTATCTGCTCAAATCCATGCTTTGCCTGCTCGTGTTGCTCCTGATCCATCGGGTACTGTTGCAGCGCGAAGTGCTCCACCGCTTCAACCGCTTTTATCTTTTGGCCTCGGTGCTGGGTTCGTTTTTGATCCCGCTGTACACGATAGAGGTGACTGCGCCTAAGCCGGCCACTGTCGGGGCGGTCAACTGGGAAGCGCAACAGGTGCCTTTGCCCGAGTACGAAAACCTTCCGGAAGAATTCGCGACAGGGGAGTCGGTAGAGGCAACTCCGCCGAATCTGGGCTTGGCGGATGGATTGCCAGCGGTTTCTTTCCCTTGGGAAAAAGCCCGTTGGATCGGGTATATCGCGGTTTCCCTGGTGTTTTTGTATCGGTTTTTGGGAAATATCAGCCGCATCTTGGCCAAGGTCCGCCACAATCCGCACCGCACTTACCGTGGGGAGACGCTGGTGCTGCACCCGGACAACCAGTCTCCTTTTTCTTTTTTGAAATACATCTTTTTCCCAAAAGCGGAATTTGAAGAAAGCGGCATTCCGGAGGCGGTTTTTGTCCATGAGCGATGCCACGTGAGGGAAAAGCACAGTTGGGATATCCTGCTCATCGAGCTGTTGCTGGTCTTTTTCTGGTTTCATCCCGGACTTTACCTTGCCAGACAGGCGATCCGACTCAACCATGAGTTCCTCGCCGATCAGGCGGCACTGCAGGCCACTTCGCTCGAACATTACCGAAGCCAACTCCTGTCCATGATGGTGTCAGGGCGGCCTATCGGACTGGCAAGCAGCCTGAATTTTCCCTTCACCAAAAAACGGTTTGAAATGATGAAAAAGAACGCAAAAAACCCTTTCAGATGGATGAAGGTTTTGATGCTGGTTCCATTGATCGGAGCCTTGGTGTATTTCTTCGGAGAAAAGGTGGCCGTTCAGTCCGAAGAGGAAGGTATGGAAAGCCAAGTTCCGGCGGCCGTAACTTCCATCGAGGAAGCGGAGATGAATATCCGAATACTTTCGGACCGTGTAGTAGAGGTTGATGGCCAATCCATACCGATCGAAGAGTTGTCCAAATGGCTCGACGAGATCAAGGCTAGTCAGCCAATTGTGCGATTTTCGGCAAATCCGGGAGTGAAAATGGGCACTTTGGCGGACTTACAGGAGATTTTGACGAAGATGGAGATACGGCACGTAATATTTGACAAACAAGATCAGGCAGAGGAAGCGCCTGATCATGAAAAAGTTAGGGAGGCCTATTATCGCAATGCCTACATTCTGGTGGAGGATAAAAACATGGTTTACACGCATAAGTCTTATGATCAGCTCTCTGAAAAGGAAAAAATGGGGCTTTTCGGCCCATTAATACCTCGGGACAAAGAGCATCCAGATCCAGTCCTGTTTGAGAGTTGGAAAGATCACAAAACGTATGCGATTTGGATCGACTGGGAGGTGATTTCAAACGAAAAGCTGAATGAATACACTGCGGCAGATTTCGTAGGCTTTTTTCAATCCAATGTTAAAGAAAGCGCACGCTCCAAAAGTTTTCCGCAACCTTATCAAGTTCATCTCTACACCGACGATTATTACGATAAGAATTTTGGGCCAGAAGCGAAACACCGACAGCCTCGAACAAGCGAAGATACTGTCACCTTGACTTCGCGATTGGTTACTTGGAACAAGGACATCCAAAAATACCCTGATCCGAACACAGCCTATCTCCAGAAAAATGCCCGCTACGAAAAGCTGAGAACTTCCGGGACGATTTATTCCCAGAAAAGTACCGAAGAGAAGGTCTTGCTGGACTCCCTCTATCATGAGCTGGATAACGAGTATTCCCAATCCTCTGACAAAAGGAAAAAAAGCTTAAAAGAACCAATTCTTCCAAGTTCAGATACCAGACGGAATGGAGATCCGGCACAAGGCTCTTCGGAGAAAACCGGCGCGCAAACCGTACGCAACAGCGGAGACAACGATGTGTTTTACACCCTTGCATTTTCACCTGGACTTCGGAGCGACGCGCTGAAAGAATACCTGACGCTCTACGGGAAATACCAGACGAAAGCTTACGAAAACCGAATCTTTTCCCAGCCGTCCAAGCAGGAAATTGAGCAGCTTCATGTGCTTTTTAGGTCTTTGGAGGCCGGATACAACAGGCTTCATGTTGCGGAAAAAAGAACTGTCAAAAGAGCCACTTTTCCCTATGCGGCATTGGAAGTAGACGGAAAAATCGTCTTTAAGAAGTTTGAAGACCTTAGTGCGGAGGAAAGACAGGGACTCGGTTGTTAGCCCAAGGCAGGAATGGATTCTTTCGGAAGGTTGACGTTGTCTGGGTTTCTTTTTTTCTCCGCTCCCGCAACCAGTCTTTGAAAAAGCCCCGGCCAGGTTTCCACCCACTCCTGAAATCGCAGGGATGCTTCGGCATCCTTTTTTTGTGCCCTTTCCAATTTCCCAAAATCAAAATTCCCGGAGGCGATCCCTGCCCCTGAAGCGACGGCGTCCAAGGCATTGCAGGCTTGCTCATATTGCCCCGCCACGGGAATCATCATCACCGGTTTCCCCAGATACATGGCTTCGCACACCGATTCAAATCCCGCCGTACAGGCCAGACCCCTGCAAGCGGCCATATCCCCGAGAAATGTTTGGTCGTTGACCCGGTGAAAGCTGAGGTTAGGAAGTGGATATTCAGTCTCCGCTGCATCTTTTTTGTCCCAATAAGCTTTGATTTGGAGATGGGGATTGGCTTTTGCAAAGAAAATCACTTCTTCTGCATACCCAGGATTGACTAGGTAGGCGAGGTAGAAGTCTCCGCCCGCCGGGGTCAAAGCCATGATTTCCCGACGCAGAAGCGGGGGAACCACACGGATGGAAGCTGGAGAATTTTCCGGGGGAAAAAAGGACAACGCCAGCCGTTCGTCTGCTCCCAAAGCCGTGATCCGTGTATTGAGTAGAAAGAGGAGCTTGTCCAGTGGTCTGTCAGGGGCAAAGGGGAAATCCGGATGGTCGGTCAGATACTGGTGTCCGACCACCCAAAAAAGGGCTTTCGGCCGAAAAATGAAATTGTAAAGTCCGCCCAGCAGATCGTAAAAATTCAGGATGACATCCGGCTGGGTTTCATCCACCACCTGGTTGATTTTCTTCAGACTGCTCCAAAAGGTTTTCAGTCTCAGGCTGTTTTTCCAAAGTGTTTTGCCGATCAGGATCTTCTTGTCAGATCCGTCACATTCGAAATTCGGACTTTCGACCGGGTGGATCGGTGCGCCGATCTTCCTTTCGAAAAACCCGGGAATCTTCCGCCTTGGGCTCTTTCCCACCACTACTCCGACCAGTTCATGGCCCTGCGCCGCGAGCAGATTGGCAAATGAGATGGCCTGGGTCATGTGGCCCCTTCCTTCTCCCTGGACGATAAAAAGAAACTTCATCAGAGACGGATAGTTGGGGGGATGATGTCTTCGTCGTTTCGGGTTTGGAAGGAAACCTGCCGGATCGGGAAGATACCGGCTTCGGATTGAAGCAACTGATGCTGCTGTGCTTCGCTCTGGATGTGTTTGAAGTCGATCTCTCTGTAATAGATGAGTTGCCAGTTGCCCTCGTGATCCTCCGCCAGTGCACTCATTGTTTCCACCCAATCCCCCGAGTTGAGGTAGTGGATGCCGTCGATCTCCCGGTTTTCGGCCTTGTGGATATGCCCGCAGATGATCCCGTCGCAGCCTTTGGCTTTGGCCATCTTGGCGAGTTCCGTTTCGTAGTCGTCGATGAAGGAGACCGCTTTTTTGATCTTGCTTTTGATGTACTGCGAAAGTGAATAGTATGGCAGCCCAGCCTTAAACCGGTAATAGTTGACCACGCGGTTGAGCCAAAGGAGGAAGGTGTAGCCCATGTCGCCTAGGTAGGCGATCCAGCGGAGATTGGTGGTGATCGAGTCAAATACGTCCCCGTGAGTGATGAAGTACTTCTTCCCGAATGACTCGTAGGTCATGTCGGTGAGGATATGCAGTCTCCCGATCTGCAAGGGGAGGATTTGCTCCAAAAAATCATCGTGGTTTCCGCGGAGATAGTAGACGTTCGTATGGCTCTGCTCGATCATCTTGAGGATGCGGTTGAAAAAGCGGGTGTGCTTCCGCTTCCAGCTCCCCGATTTTTTGAGTTGCCAGCCGTCGATGATGTCGCCGTTGAGGATGAGGTTTTCGCAGCGGTACTGCTTGAGAAAGCGGGAAATCTCTTTGGCTTTCGAGCCTTTGGTACCCAGATGCACGTCAGAGATGACGATGGTTTTGAAGAAAGTCTTCATTCTACTGGTTTTGCCCGAAAATTAGGGTGCCAATGTAAATCCATCATGTTTAGGTTGTTACGGATTTGTTTTGAATTCGGAATTTTCTTTGGCAAAGATGAAGGGGAGGTTACGGGAATGTTGGATTGGAAGATTGAAAAATGGAAAATTTCAAAATTGCTATCAGAAAGCCTTCCCGTTGCGCAGCTTCTTCGGAAACGGCTACTTAATGTCAGAGCGTCGTACCCTGAAAGCTTTCGGGGCAAAAATCCACAAATCTTTATAAGCGGTAGTCGTCCTTCCTAGCCTGCTTTTTAGCTTCGCGTCCGAAGAAAATCAAACTCCAATGAAGAAAACTATACTTGCCTTTGGGATGATTCTGGCCTCGGTGTCGGGATTTGCCCAGGAAAAAGTCTATCCGGGAAACTACGAACTGGCGGCCCGTTTTTCCCCGGAAAAACTGAAGAAAATGATCTTCTCCACCAGTGTGGATGCCCATTGGATGAAGAAGTCCGACCGCTTCTGGTACGAGTATGAGACCTCTGATGGCAAAAGCTGGTATGTGGTCGATCCGGTTCGCAAGACGAAAACTCCCCTTTTTGACAAGGACAAACTTGCCGCCGAGATCACCAAAGCGGTCAGGGATCCCTTTGACGGGCAACACCTCAAGCTGGATGACCTCAAGCTGATGGAGGACGAAAACGCGATCCGCTTCAAGGTGAAAAGCACCGCCGATGTGCTCAAGGCGGACTGGGCAGAGATCAAGGAGAAAAACAAGAATGCGAAGGATTCCATGGAAAAAAAGGTGCACACCTTTCTGTTCAATATTTCCACCCAGCAACTGATCGAGATTGCCACCGAAAAAGACCCCAAGCGTCTGATGTGGGCGAATATTTCCCCCGATTCGTCACGCGTCGTCTATATGAAGGAGTTCGACCTCTACTGGATGGACAAGGCGAACTTCCTCAAGGCGGTGAAGGATGAAAAGGACTCCACGATCGTCGAAAACCAACTGACTACAGACGGGGAAAAGGACTACAGCTATGGCTTTGGAGGCCGCGGTGATGACAACGAGGAGGAGGAGAAAAAGAAGAAAGACCGAAAGCGCGTCGGCGCACTATGGAGTACCGACAGCAGGCAGTTTGTCCTCACCCGCACCGATGAGCGTGAGGTCAAAGACTACTGGGTGATCCACAATACCCGGGATCCGCGCCCGACGTTGGAGACCTACAAGTATGCCCTGCCCGGAGAAAAAGAGCAGCCAAAGACCGAGTTGCTGCATTTTTCCTTTGAATCCAACCAACTGTCCAAACTGCCGATTTCGACCTTCAAAGACCAGACGGTCAGTCTCTGGTCCACCACTCCTGCCACGAATACCCGGGACGATGACTTCCGTCCGGCAACCTGGCTGGGTGACTTGGACGGGTTTTATTTTGCGCTGACTTCACGGGATCTGAAAAAAGTGGACGTGGTTCGCTGGAATCTTGCCACCAACCAAAAGGAAGTGGTCATCGAAGAGCGCAGCAATACCTACATCGAATTTGAAAAGCTGGAAATCGCAGGGAATGAGCTGGTCTGGTGGTCTGAACGGGATGGCTGGGGCCATTATTACCTCTATGGAAAAGACGGTTCGCTCAAGCGTCAGTTGACCTCCGGGCCTTACCATGTCGCTGGTGCGGCTAGGGTTGATGCGAAAGCAAGAAGGTTGTTTTTTACCGCAAATGGCCGGGAAAAGGGCGAAGATCCCTACTACGAGCACCTGTACAGCGTCAGCCTGGACGGAGGAGCGGTCTCTTTGCTCAACCAGGGCGATTTCAACCACGACATCAGCATCAACGACAACGCCACCTTCTTTGTCAATAACTCTTCAAGGGTAAATACCACTCCGGTTGCGGTACTTTACGACAAAGCCGGAACCAAGCTCATGGATTTGGAAACGGCCGACCTGAGCCAGCTTTTTGCCGCAGGCTACCGCTTTCCCGAGCCGTTCAAGTTTAAGGCCGACGATGGCATTACCGATCTCTACGGGGTGATGTACAAGCCTTTTGATTTTGACTCCACCCGTCAGTATCCGATCATCGAGTACGTCTATCCGGGTCCGCAGACCGAGGCGGTGAACAAAGCCTTTGGACGCAGCATGGACCGCACGGATCGTCTGGCCCAGTTTGGATTTGTGGTGATCACCTTGGGCAACAGAGGCGGGCATCCCGCCCGGTCCAAGTGGTACCATAACTATGGCTATGGAGATCTGAGGGATTACGGCTTGGCGGATAAGAAGGCTGCTATCGAGCAACTGGCTGACAAGTACGACTACATCGACCGAAACAAGGTGGGGATTCACGGACATTCCGGAGGGGGATTTATGTCCACCGCGGCCATGCTCGTCTATCCGGATGTGTTCAAAGTGGCCGTTTCCTCAGCCGGAAACCACGAAAACAACATCTACAACCGCTGGTGGTCGGAGAAGCACCATGGGGTGAAGGAGCAGGTTTCGGCCACAGGTGACACGACCTTTGTGTACCAGATTGAAAAAAATCCCGACCTGGCCAAAAACCTAAAGGGACACCTGATGCTCAGCACGGGAGATGTGGACAACAACGTGCATCCGGCCAATACCATCCGCATGGCCAATGCGCTGATCAAAGCCGGAAAGCGGTTTGAGTTTGTGATCCTTCCGGGCCAGCGGCATGGCTATGGCGACATGACCGAGTATTTCTTCTGGAAGATGGGCGACTACTTTGTCCGGCATCTGCTGGGAGACAATACGCCTCCGCCCGTGGATATGATCGAGATGCAGCGGGACAAGCCCAAGGACAAATAAAGAATGTAGAATGATGAATTAAGAATGAAAAGGCCCGGTTCGGTGAAAGAATCGGGCTTTTTTGGCTTTTGGGATGCCTTGGAAGTATGTTTTTTTGGGCGGGAAAGACCAGGGGAATTCCAAAGAAGGGCACTGTATTGCGGATAGTCCCCGTTAGCTTAGCTAGATGGAAACCCTGCTTAAGATAGCCGATGCTTTTTTCTTTGTGTTTCACATTGGACTGATCCTCTTCAATCTGCTTGGGTGGATGGTCAAATCGCTGCGAAGATGGAACCTGATTACCCTTGGGTTGACGGCACTTTCATGGTTCGGCTTGGGTGCCTTTTATGGGATTGGCTATTGCTTTCTGACTGACTGGCACTGGCAAATCCGGGAGGAATTGGGATATCCGAACCCTTTCAATTCTTATATCCATTTTCTGATCACATCCGTATTCCCTGTTTCTGTCTCAGAGCGATGGGTGGATATTCTTACAGGTACGCTTTTTTTCGCAGCGCTTGTTCTCAGCATCCTGACCAATACCATGGATTACAGAAAATCAAGGAAATAGCGCCTGAATGGCATTCTCCCTCCAGGGAAATCGCTTTTGGATTCCTTCGATTAAAAGGACACAATGGGAGGGCAATTCAGGTGTGCCCATCCACCGCAAAAAAATCACCACGGAGAACCCGGAGAATTGGGACATCGACGCTCTTGATGGAATTTCGAACAATCGAGGACAAACCTTCCCAATCCTTCTTGAGAGCACGGAGAAAAAAGCCAAGGCTTTAAACCGTGATGGTCAAAAAGCGAAGCTTTTTCTCTCTGATCCCTCCAAAAGGCCTGTCAGAGCCAGTGGGGCTAGACTTCCAGGTAGGCTTGGAAGCTCCTACTCTCCCTTCTCCGTAGTGAAAATTTCTTTGTGTTGCTCAATGGTTAAAAATTTCCCGCTGATTGACGCGGAAAAATTCGCTGACTCCCGCAGATCAGGAACCAAGAAAGCGAAGCTTTCCTCTTTGTGGCCTCAAAAAAGGCTGTCACGGCCTGTCGGACAGGAGTTCCAGACAAGGCTTGAAGCCTTTGCTCCCTCTTCTGGGTGGTCTCCGTGGTGAAAATTTCTTTGTGTTTTTCAGTGGTTAAAAATTCCCCACCGCCCCGATCTTAAAACATCCATTGTTCAGCGCCCATTCGTCCAAGGCCCTTCACATTTTTAACGTTTAAGGCCTTTCGCGCTTAACCCTTCAACGCCTTCAACGCTCAACCCCCAATTTTCCAACCCGAAATCCCCGGGGCTTGGTTTAGCGTTCCCAGTTGACCTGTTTGAAGATGATTTCCCGATAGTCATCCCGTTCGTAGAGGATTCCCAGGGTGTTTTCGCCGAGTTTTACCAGATCGGAATAGGCCGTCCAGGGGAGTTTGGACTGCTCATCGGTGTAGTCAATGGGAAGCGTCAGCTCCCAGGTCTTCCCTTCGTCAAAGCTGATCTTGACGGTGAGCCGGTTTCGGTCGGTTTTGTCGGCATTGTTGGCATGGGCCAGGATCGTCTTTCCGTCCGATTCACCCAGATCCAGGATCGATCCCTGGCAGACCGGATCCGGCAAATCCTCCTCAAAATAGGCCTCGTCCCAAGTTTGCCCCCCATCCGAAGAATAGGCCAGGATCCGGCTTCGGACGTCGCCTTTTTGGTTTCGGATACTCATGATCATCCGGTCATCCGACAGCTCAGCGGCGATGGATTCATTGGAACCCGCAATCTCGATCGATTCGGACAAATGGAAGCTCTGCCCGTGGTCATCCGTGAAAAAGCCATGGGCCTGGTATTCCGCAAAATTTTCCTGTGGATCCCCGACCGAATGGTTTGCCGCCACGAAAATCCTCCCCTGGTATTTTCCTTTTTTGAACTGAAACGCATGGCCGGGCGTGTTCGCATAGTGCCTCCAATCCGCGGGATTTTGGTAGTCCGGATTGAATTCAGGATTGTTCGGTTTGTGTACCTGCCGAGTGATGTTTTCGGGCTTTTCCCAGGTTTTCCCCAGATCGAAAGACTTCATCACCCAGACTTCCCGCACACCCCGGTTCATCCGGATGTCGTATTCGTGGTTGTTGCCGGTGTTGTAGAAAAGGTAAACCACGCCCTGGGGATGATTCGGGTCAAAAAGGTCCATCACCGGGGCGGGGTTGCCGGCCTGCAGCGAGTCATAGTCCAGCAAGGTCTGGATGCCCGACCAAGTACGTCCCTGGTCTGAGCTCCGCTTCATGACCAGGTTTACGTCTCCAAAATCATCGCTGCCGTTTACCCGGCCTTCGGCAAAGGCCAGCAGCTCGCCGTTTGGCAGGCCGATGATCGCCGGAATCCGGTAGATGGCGTGGCCTTCCTGCCCTCCCCTGAAAACGGGGATTTCCTGTGCGGCGGCAATCCGCAGAAAGGAAAAGAGGAGAGAAAAGGCAAAGGTCAGGGAGAATCGGTTCATGGGCTGGTCGTTTGGGATCCTAAACTAGCACATGGATTGGAAAAGACCTCGCGTGGTTTCGGGCGGGATTTTGAAAACCCGCTGTTTTTCCGCATCCAATCAATAAAAACAAGCAGAAAATAAAGCAGGGTAGGATCAGAACTTGCCGCCAATGATTTTTGGGAAAAAAGCTATGAAACTGATCCGTATTTTTCCCGTTTTGGCTCTGCTGTCAATCGTATGGGCCTGTGGTTCCTCCGAGGAGGAGCCCACACCCAAGAGCGATGGATTCTTCAAATTCAAAGTGGATGGAGTCCAGATGGAGCTTCCCGTCAATGATCATTTGCCAATGGGTTTCAACTATGACCCGGGAGGGCCTGTTTACGGCGCGGTTTTCCAGGCCTTTGGGGAGGGAAGTACCGGGACTTCCGATTTTGTGAACGTGGGCCTGATGAGTGAAAACAAATTCGCCACGGGAATCGACTATGAGCTTCAGGACGCGGTGCCTTACAAAGGGGTGGGCCTTGCCCGAATCACCTTTACCTATGCGGACAAAGCCGGGCAGATTTTCAACGCGACACTCCTCCAAGGTTTGTTTCCGGGCCTTACGGTCAACGATGCCGCGACGATCCGGTTTACCAGGATCACGGCCACCGAAGTGGAGGGAACCTTCTCGGCCAGGGTGATCGGGCCGGTGTCTCCGACTACCGGAAGGGGGACTGTCGAAAAGGTCATTTCAGACGGACAGTTTAAAATGAAGCTGCTGGACAACACCAATTAAGCCTTTCCGAAGGATCTGTCTTGTTGATCCAGTCAGTGTAGCGGGTAATTTCTGCTGGGTACGTGGGCTCATTTCACTTGATTTTGTGGAAGTTGGGGGATTGTTTTTGTGAATAATCCTTATCTTCTTCCATCGAATCCATGAGAAATGAGATCCCTTCTTTTTGTTTTGTTTTTGGGAATCCTGTCCACGAAAGCACTGGGCCAGAAGCATATTGATTCCCTCCGAAATGAGTTGCGCCAATCCGGGCTTCCGGACAGCACCCGCGTGGATCTCTACAATGACCTGTCGTTTTACTATGCCAGTGTGGATCCGGTCAATGGATTGGCCTACTCTGATTCGGCGTTCCAACTTGCCAAAAAACTCGGACTGGAATCCAGGGCTACTACCTCGATCAATAACAAGGGCGTAAACTACTGGTATCAGGGCAATGATTCTTTGGCCTCGGAGGCCTACCGGGAAGTGATGGAGGCCCACCAAAAATCCGGCAACAGAAAAGGCCAGGCCAGTGCGGTCAACAACATCGCCCTGATCAAATACAACCAGGGGGACTATCGCGGTGCCTTGGAATCCCATGAGTCTGCCTCGGCGATTTTTGAGGAATTGGGCCTTGTCAAAAACATCATCAACAGCTATTCCAACACAGGGGTGGTCTTTCTTGCACTGGCCGACTATCCGATGGCGATGGACTATTTCCTGAAAGCCCTGGGCAGATGCACGGACCAGGACGTCAGGGAAAGAGGGAACCTGTATACCAACCTGGGCCTGGTTTACAAAAACCTGGACAACCTGCCCGAAGCCGAAGACTACCACCGAAAGGCGATGGGGCTCTACCGGGAGGAGGGGATAAAGCAAAGCCTGACAAGCTCCATGGCCAACTTGGGGGCGGTTCTCCAGCTCAGGGGGGAGCTGGCCGAGGCCGAAGCCTTGTTTTCCGAATCCCTGATCCTGAACAAGGAAATCGGGAACAAGCGGAGAATAGCTTCTGGTTTTACGGCCTTGGGAAGCCTTTTTATGGAAACGAGGAGATTGACCCTTGCGGGAAATTACCTGGACAGCGCACGGGGACTTTATTCGGAGCTGGGGGAAAAGCTGGGCCTCTCCACTGTCCTGCTTCAACTGGCAGAATTGGAGAACAGAAAAGCAGGAGCCGGGGATCTGAAAAAGGCGCTTGGCTTGGAGCAAAAGGCATTGGAACTGGCTGCCGAATCCGGATCGCTGGAAGCCCAACGCTCAGCTTGGAAAGCCCTGGCCGGAACGCAGGAGGCACTGGGAGATTTCAGGAATTCACTCTTTTCGTATCAGCGCTACCAGACCTTCCAGGACAGCATTTTCAATGACGAAAATGAAAAAAAGCTGCTCAGTTTGCAGATTGGGCATGATTTCGAAATGCGGGAAAAGACGCTGACGGCCGGGTTTCAGACAGAAAAGCAACTCTTGGAGGCTGAAAAGGAAAGCGAACGGCTCAAGGCCAGTCTGTACCTGATCGGGATTGCAGCGTTGATTTTGATCGGTGGGGGAGGTTTTTTGGCGGTCAGACAGCAGCAGAAAAGCAGGCAGGAAAAGCTTGCCTCGGAGTTTCGTGCCCAAGTGGCCGAGCTGGAACTGAAAGCGCTCAAAGCCCAGATGAACCCGCATTTCATCTTCAATGCGCTGAGCTCGATCAGCAGTTTTTTGCTCAAAAACCAGGCGGACCAGGCGGATCGATACCTCACTCGATTTTCCAGATTGATCCGGCGGATTTTGGAATACTCGGACGTAAATGAGATTTCTCTGGCGATGGAGGTGGATTTGCTAAAGGACTACATCGCCATCGAAGCGCTCAGACTCGGAAAGCCCGTGGAATTTGAGCTGGTGGCGGAGGAAGGTGTGGATTTGGACCGGCTGATGATTCCGCCACTGATCCTGCAGCCCTTGGTCGAGAACAGCCTCTGGCACGGCATTGCCAATTCCGGTGAAAACGGGCTGATTACCCTGAAGGCATCCAGACAGGATGAAGGGTTTCTTTTGGTCCTGCGGGACAATGGCACCGGAATCCGGGAGACCGTCCAAGTCCGGGAAAAACACCAGTCCATGGGCATGCGACTGGTCAAAAGCCGGCTGGAAAACCTCAGCCAAAACAAAAAATCGAGTTCCTGGTCTGTGTTTTGGGAAAACCTCGCTCCCGGGTTTGAGGTCAGGCTCAGCTTTTCACCCAACAAACCCCTGAACCTGACATGATCCGATGTGCAATCGTCGAGGACGAACCCAGCAGCGCGGAGCGTTTGCTGCTTTTGCTCGAAAGGAACCACGCCGGGCAGGTTCAGGTTCTGAAATGGCTCAAAACCGCGGAAGAAACGCTGGACTTTCTGAATGCCCAGCAGCCGGACCTGGTTTTTTTTGACGTGGAAATCGGACAGACCACAGCCTTTGAGCTACTGGGGCAGTTGAAGGGGATCAACTTTAAAATCATCTTTACCACGGCCCACCAGGAATACGCGATCCAGGCGATCAAGCGCGCCGCGCTGGATTATCTGCTGAAACCGATCGACGCGGAAGAGCTCGCGCTGGCCGTCGGGAAGGCCCTGGAAATGGGGGGCAAAACCAGCCCCAACAACCCTGTCCAGACATTGCTGGCCTTTTTGGAAGCCCACAGAAGTCCCACGAGAATCGGATTGCCCACGCTTTTTGGAACCGAATATGTCGAGGTCCATGACATCGTCCGGTGTCAGGCAGACGTGAATTATACCCATGTTTTCCTGAAGGATGCCAGGAAGATCACTTTGGCAAAGACACTCAAGGAATTTGAGACCCTTCTTTCCCACCAGGGATTCTTCCGCATCCACAATTCCCATCTGGTCAACCTGCGGGAAGTCCGAATGTACAACAAAGGCAAGGGGGGATTTCTGATCCTGAAGGACGGCTCCGAAGTGGAAGTGGCTACCCGGAGAAAGGAAGAGCTGCTGAGGGCATTGGGGGAATATTGAGGCGAGAAGCAAAAGGAGAGAGCCAAGAAGCAAGAGCCAAGTATCAAGACATAAGTATCAAGAAGCAAGATACAAGAGGAGACGAAAACGTTCCAACATCGGACATCCGCCACCCGTCACCGGGCAGCTCAATCGCATTTTTCACTCTGACTGGCGTAGTGTCGCTCATCGTTGACGTAGAGTTCCTCGTTGACAAACTTGAGATGAGCCACAAAAGGAGCGAGGTCTTTTTTCTCAAAAATCAATGTCAGGGTCGCCTGGGAGTCTTTTCCCTCGACGGTCCAGGATCCCTTCATGCCTCCCTTATAGTCTGGGTTGGAGTCCTTCATCATGCCTTTTTTGGAGATCTGCGCACGAAAACTGCCATCCTCACAGAGGTTTACTTTGGTTTGCTGCTTGCCTCCGACAAATCCTTCGTATGCGATCACCAGTTTTCCCGACAGGAATCCCTTCCAGTCAAAGCCCTGATAGGGATCAATTTCTTTTGGGGTGGACAACACTGCTGTTTTCAACATTTCCAAGGCAGCTTGGGCAGCCGCTTCGGCGTTTGCTTCCACCGAGATCGCCAAAACCGTGATACAGGCCTCCCCGCATCTGGTGGCGGCAAAGGCCCGGTAGTTTTTTGGGGGAAGGTAATTGCCCACCGCCTGGGTATGCGAATACAGCAAATCCCCCTCGATGGTGGGGTCGGTAGCTTTGAGCCTGATGGTCTCCGAGACGTCCACACCGGCTTTCCAAGACTCGGCAAGGTCGGTCAAATCGACCTTTTCCCGTCCAAAAACGAAGATTTCCCCGAATGTCCCGCTGCTGGAGTTGAGCAGGAAAACTTCGGTTTCCCGGGGAAGGACTCCTACCCATCCCTGCGGGATTTGCCCGCTGAATCCGTATCGGGGAGCGTAGATGGAGTCTCCCGCTTGGTACATCTTTCCGGGTTGGATGCGGTTTTTTAGGTTTTGGGAAAAAAGCGACTGCGAAAAGGACAGCATCCCGAGAAGCAAAGCAAGTGCGAAGGATCGTTTCATAAAATAGGGATTGAAGGTAGCTTTCAAGTTAGTACAAAGATTAATCCGAAAAAATGCCTGCTTGGGTTCTTTGGCTTTTGGCCATGCGGTAGCTTCTATTTCGGGTTTAATACTTTCTTTTGAAAATCCCGGACAGGGGCACTGCCGATATCCCATGCAGAAAGATGCTCAGGAGTACCGTGAGGGTGATGATGCTGACGATCTGCTCATAGCCCTCCGTCCCCAACTGGATGATCGCCATCAGCATATACAGGACCGAAGCAATCCCCCTGGGCCCAAACCAGCCGATAAACAGGGTGGTTTTCAGGTCCAGGCCTGATTTGATCAAACTGATCGCGACCGGAAGCATCCGGATCACGGTCAGACTCAAAATGGCATAAACCAGGGCTTTGGCATCCCAGAGCTGGTAGGAAAACGGGACAAGGATGATCCCAAACAGGAGAAAGATAAAGAGGATCATGATCTGGCTGCCGGCCTCTCCGAATTCTTTCATCCGTTCCCGTACCGATTCGGTTTTGGTGCCCAAAAGCATCCCGGCGACATAGGCAGCTATGAAGCCGTTTCCTCCCAGGAGTTCCGCTCCGGAAAAAGAAAGCACGGCAATGGCCACTGAGGCAAGCATCTGATAGACGCCGGTCATCATCCCTTTCTTAAAGGCCAACTCCACGAGTCTTCCGCCCGCCCAGCCGATCAGTCCCCCGATCAGTGGGCCATAAATAAACTGCTTGGCCACAAACCCCATCCAGTATTCCCCGTCAAATCCCTCTCCGGCCGAACCGGAAAGCAAAGCAATGCAGACCAGGATAGGAGGAAGGCCTATTCCATCGTTCAGGCCACTCTCTACGTTGATAGTCTGTCTGATCCTCTTTGGCACCTGGTCTCCCGTCACCACTGCCTGACCCAGGGCCGCATCCGTAGGGGAGAGGATAAAGGCCATCAGGATCAGGATCAGCGGCCGGATCTCGGGAAACATCGGAATGGCGATCAGCGCACCCATGACCATCGTCAGGGGAAGTCCGATTCCCAAAAGCCTGGTGGGCAAAAAACCGTCTTTTCTCAGGCTTCTCAGGTCAATGGTCGATCCGTCGATGAACAGAACCAGCAGCAGCGTGAATTCCATCAGGGGCTTGACAAATGCCGCTTTTGGGCCTTCCCGCAGGAGTTCCAGGTCAAAAAAACTGACCAGAAGTCCGATGATCACAAAAATCATCGGTGCGGTGATGATCGAGTCTTCGGCTTTCTTGGAAAACAATCCATAGCCCAAGATCAAAAGTGCCATGAAAACTACTATCGGGTGATCATGCATAGGATCCGGATTTGTTGGGAGTGGGTTTTAAGTTATGGAAAAACGCAGGAAAAAGCACTTGGCCGCTTGTTAGGAAACCCGTTCTTTGACCAATTCTCCCAGTGCCCAATTGGCCCTGGCGCCGGAGATTCCCGTGCTCGGACAGCGACCCGTGCCCAGCAGTTCGTCCACGATGCCGTGGATGAGTGGCTGCTGGATATGGGTGGGCAGTGGGAATTGCAAAAGCTGTGGATCCCCGCCGTCTATGATCAGGGTGAATTCACCCTTTCCGAAAGTGGCAAAGCGGATTTGTCCTTTGCTGCCCTCAATGACAGTCTCCTCAATTTCCGCGGATTTGGAGGAGGTGAAGCACCAGTTGCCGGTCCCGATTACTCCGTTTTCAAAGACAAAACTTCCCGCTACAATATCCTCCACGGCATAGGCTTTGGCCTGGTTGCCCGAAAAACCGGACGCATGGGTGATTTTCCCAAAGAAGAAATCCATCAGGTCAAGCTGATGGGAGGCCAAATCGAAGAAATAGCCGCCTCCTGCAATCTCCGGGACAACGCGCCAGTTGTTTTCCAGCATGGTGATGATCTCCGGCTCGACGACCTGCCGCATGTTGACATGAACCGACCGGAGCTCTCCGATTGCGCCTTCTTCCATAAGCTCTTTTATTTTGACAAAGTGAGGCAGTGCCCTCCGGTAATAGGCGACAAACAGCGGAATCTCTGCTTTCTCGCAGGCATCAATCATCTGGAGGCACTCGCCGTGGGTGCGGGCCATGGGTTTTTCGACATACACGGGCTTGCCGGCCGCTGCGGCCATGCGGGTGAGTTCCAGATGGGCATTGGGCGGAGTGGCGATGTAGATGGCGTTGACCTCGGGATCATCGATCAGGGCCTGCGCGTCGGTGTACCATTTGTTCACGGCGTGACGCATGGCATAATCTTTCACTTTGGCCTCGTCCCGGCGCATCACGGCCACGAGGCGGCTGTTTGGCACCAGGTTCATGGCAGGGGCGGATTTGACCTCGCAGACATTGCCTACTCCCAATATGCCCCAACGAACCTCAGAATCGGTAAATTTTTTCATCCCGGAAAAATAGGCAAAGTATTTTGGGTTTTGAAAGCGGTAAGGTTGGAATAGTCAAAGGGGCTAAGGGTAAAAAGTTAATTGTTAAGGGTTGACAAGTACTTGATACTTGCTACACATCTCTTGGCTCTTGCGTCTCGGTTCTTGTCTGTTGCCTTCGGCACGCAGTTTAAAAGTGTCACCCAGTGGCAATTTTTGCCGCACTTCCTATCTTTCGGTTTCATTGCTTTATCCATGGATCTAAAAACCGCTTTCTTTTTGGCTTTGGCCTATTTGTTTGTCTTCGGGGGATTTGTTGCCGGGCAGGCTGGAGAGGACGCTGTCGGCCGGTTTTCCGGTTCGGTGCAAATCCCCTTGGGTGGAAATGCCTACCAAACCCGGGGAGGATCTGAGGAGAAGATCAATGCCGAAGGGATTCAAACTTGGGAAAATGCCGCCAGCGAATTCAGTATTTACTTCAAGTCGGATGCGGCCGCCGAGGTTTTGCTCGATCTGGAGATTTTGCCGCAAGTAGCGGCGGGCAGGATTGCCGTGGAGCTGAATGGACGAAGCCTAGCGTTGGATTTTTCAGCAGGAGACTCAGGGATTTACGAGGTTGGAGAGCTGCCTGTGATTTCAGGATATAATGAAGTCAAACTCAGGGGAATTGAAAAAGCGGGAATTGACTTTGCCCAAATTAAGAACCTGTGGATTCGGCATCAAGGGAAATTGGCCCTGGATTTTGTCAAGGACAATATCGACAACCGCTTTTACTGGGGGCGGCGCGGGCCTTCGGTCCATCTGGGCTATACCCAGCCGGAGGGGAAAAACTTCAAGTGGTTTTACAATGAAATGACCGTGCCGACAGGTGAAGATCCCGTCGGATCCTATTTCATGGCCAATGGTTTTGGAGAGGGATATTTTGGGATTCAGGTCAATTCAGAATCGGAACGCAGGATTTTGTTCTCGGTTTGGAGTCCTTTTTCCACCGACAATCCGGGTGAAATCCCCGATGACCAAAAAATCAAGCTTTTGAAAAAGGGAGAAGGAGTGTACACCGGAGAGTTTGGCAACGAAGGCTCGGGAGGCCAGAGCTATCTGAAATACGATTGGGTGGCCGGCAATACCTACAAATTCCTGAACTCGGTGGAGCCGGATGGGAATGGGAACACGGTCTATACCGCTTACTTCTTTGCGCCCGAGGTTGGGGAATGGCTGCTGATTGCGGGGTTTTTGAGGCCAAAAACCGACACCTGGTACAAGCGGCCCCATTCGTTTTTGGAGAATTTCATCCCCGAATCCGGAAATCTGGAAAGACGGGTTTTCTATGACAATCAGTGGATGGCCGATGCTGCCGGCAACTGGACCGAACTGACCGGGGCGAGGTTTACGGGGGATGATATTGCAAAAAGAGGCTATCGAAAGGACTTTGCCGGTGGCGGCGATGCCGGAAAGTTTTTTCTAAAGAATGGAGGGTTTTTCAATGACGTCAGCGAGCTTCAGAGTATTCATCACAGGGCTGCAAAGGGGAATGTTCCTCAGGTTGACTTTGGGAAGTTGAAGTGATAATAGTATCAAGAATCAAGACGTTAGTATCAAGATGCGCATTTGAGGAATTTGTCAGTGGTGAGTGGTCAGGTTGCAAGTGGTAGGATGAAGTCAGTAAATTCTTTGTGTTTTCGGTAACAACCTTTGAGCACACATCAATAAAATAGAGGCACAAAAAAACCGTGAGCGTTTCCACCCACGGTTTTATGTTTGTCAATTTCCGATTGCCGTCAGATGCTGCAAACTGCCGACTGTGACTGAGCACTGGTAACTGCAAACCGATCACTGCAAACTGAATTATACTTCAAATCCTTTTCTGTAGGTTCTGGTCACAAACTGATTGGCTTCCTCCAGGTTGGTGATTCGCATGTTTTCACCGTCCCAAAGCAACTTGCGGCGACCGAAGAATTCATCCCTGCCCTGAGCGTTTTGGCGCTTGAGCATAAAGCTGCGGATTGCCAGGTTGCCCATCAAAACCGTCTCGGTGAATGGCCCTGCATAGTCGAAAGAGGAAGTCAGGCCTTGGTGTTCAGCAGAGCCAAATCCCGCTTTGCAGGCATCCACCCACTTGCGCTGGTGTCCATATTCCGGTTCGGTTCCCTCGATCCTGTCCGGGCCAAATTCCTGTGTGCCATCATAGAGATATAGCTTGGGCATCAGCGGGGAGGAGTCATTGATATTGTGGGAGATGATGCCCTTTTCGCCGATCAGCAATACCCCGTTGGCGGAGTTGCTGCCTCCGAGCTCGTGATCTGCAGGGATGATATCCGGGTGGGAAGGGCGAATGCCCCCATCCGTCCAAGTCATTTCCAAAGGTACCGGATTTTTTGCAGTCGGGCCGTAGTGCAGGGTGATGGACGAAGAAGCGGGACAGCCTTCTGGATTGTAGATGGCGCTTCCCAGTTTGGAGTACAGGGTGCCTACGGAGCATTCTGCGTCGGTTGGATAGTGTAGTCCAAGCGTACGGAAAGGAATGTCCATCAAGTGGCATCCTACGTCACCCAAAGCGCCTGTTCCGTAATCCCACCAGCCTCTCCAGTTGAACGGATGGAGGTTTGGAGTGAAAGGAATCTCAGGAGAGGGACCGAGCCAAAGATCCCAGGACAATGGATCTGGTTTTGCGTTTGCATTTGCTTCTGGGAAAGTTCCTCCTTGAGGCCAAACCGGACGGTTGGTCCACACCTGTACCTTGGATACTTTTCCGATCTTGCCAGCGTCCATCCAGCCTTTGATCATGTCCATCAGTGGATTTGAGGCACCCTGATTTCCCATCTGGGTGACGACCTTTTGGTCACGGGCCATCTGGGTGAGGATTCTCGCCTCACGGATGTTGTGGGTCATCGGCTTTTGCACATAGACGTGCTTGCCGCGTTCCATGCAGAATTTTGCCGCTGGCGCGTGGACGTGATCCGGTGTGGAGATCGTCACCGCATCGATGTCTTTTTGCTCTTCGAGCATTTTTCGGTAATCTGCATAGAGCTTGGCATCGGGGAATTTGGTCACGGAGTCTTTTGCCGAACCGGAAAAGTCCACATCGCACAGGGCAACGACTCTTTCGCGTCCGTTGACGGAGGCATTCAAGATGTCGCTCCGGCCTTTGCCGCCTGCTCCGATGGCTGCCAGGTTGAGCTGGTCGGAGGGAGCGGTATATCCCACGCCTCCCAAGACATGCCTGGGGACGATGAAAAATGAAGAGGCGATCGCCGCATTTTTGATAAAATCTCTCCTGGTTTGGCCAGAAGGGGAATGGTCTGGTTTTTTCATGGGTTACATTGTTGTTGAGGTTTAATAGTATTACAAAATAGGGATAAATGTATCCTTTGGTCAGTGGTTTTTTAAAAGGACTGAATTTTGGTGATAAAAGGCTATTCCCGGCACAAAGTTTTTTCCCCGACACCCAAGGACGGTTCTTTCGACATGTTTTGAATCTTGCAAGTCAAAAAAAATGGCGGAATTCGGCAAAAATCAAGAAATCGATTGCGGGTTTGAGCTTGGTCTGTTTTTGGCCTTTTTTTTGGAAATCGTGAAAACGGATCCGGTTTTAGCCTAAATTGTTGCTTTTGTGATTTCGCTCGAATCAATGCTTTCCTTTACTTTGGATAATAATTGTCGAAAATAAATTTTGCCCCAGCCCATTACAGCCCTATAAAATGATAGTCGGAGTCATCAAAGAAACCAAGGAGTTTGAGAAAAGGGTAGCGCTCAGCCCGGATGTGGTGAAGCTGCTCAGGAAGAAGGAATTTGAAGTCATCGTCGAAACCGGAGCCGGGGAAGGATCCTGTTTTTCGGACCAGGATTACCTCGATGCGGGTGCCATAGTCGGGCCCGCTTCCGCTGTTTTTTCCGCCGATGTGCTGCTCAAGGTCAACCTCTTCACCCGCGAGGAAGTCGCCCAGATGAAAGACGGCGGCGCATGCATTTCCTACATGTATGCCTATCAGCATCCCGAGGTGGTGGATGCGCTCAACCAAAAGTCCATTTCATCCTTTTCCATGGATGCCGTGCCGAGGATCTCCCGGGCCCAGAAGATGGATGCCCTTTCCTCCCAGGCCAATCTGGCAGGGTACAAGTCCGTGATCCTGGGAGCCAATTACCTGGGAAAGATTTTCCCGCTGCTGATGACGGCTTCGGGGACGATCACCCCTGCGAAAGTCCTGATTTTCGGGGCCGGCGTGGCTGGTTTGCAGGCCGTGGCCACCGCCAAGCGGCTCGGAGCGATCGTGGAAGTGAGTGATGTGCGTCCCGAAACCAAAGAGCAAGTCGAGTCACTCGGTGGCAGATTCCTCACCGTGGAAGGAGCCGAATCGGTGAAGATTGAAGGAGGCTATGCCAAGGAAGTTTCCGCAGAATTTCTCGAAAAACAGCAGCAACTCATCCGGGACAAGATCAAAGATGCCGACCTGGTCATCACCACGGCCCTGGTCATGGGAAAAAAATCACCCATTCTGGTAACCGAAGACATGGTCAAAAGCATGAAAACCGGCTCCGTCATCGTGGATATGGCAGTGGAGTCCGGAGGCAATTGTGCTGTTTCTGAAAAAAACAAGACCGTGGTCAAGCACGGCGTCACCCTGGTGGGCGAATCCAACCTGCCATCCCTGCTTTCGGTCAATGCCAGCCAGCTCTATGCCACCAATATTTCCACGCTTCTTCTCCATTTGGCATCCAAGGATGGATTTGCCCTCGACTTGGAAGAAGAGATCACCAAAGGTGTACTGATCACCCACCAGGGGGAATTGGTCCACGAATTCACCAAAAGTATCCTCACCAAATAGACCCTTACACCATGACCGCATCAGCATTGATTATACTGATCTATGTACTTGTCCTGGCCAGTTATCTGGGATTTGAACTGATCTCCAAAGTGCCTCCGACGCTCCACACCCCACTCATGTCGGGGTCCAATGCGATCTCGGGAATCACCATCGTCGGGGCATTGATCGCCTGCAACGAGATGGGCTACACCACCATGAGCAAATGGCTGGGCATGGGTGCCCTCATCCTGGCCACCATCAACGTGGTCGGGGGATATGCCGTCACAGACCGTATGCTTAAAATGTTTAAGAAGAAATGAGCACAGCCCTTCAACTAGCTTACTTGGTAGCCTCGGTGCTATTCATCTTGGGGATCAAATATTTGGGAAAAACCAAAGACGCCCGGCGGGGAAATGTGCTTTCGGCCGTCGGTATGCTGATCGCCATCGTCGCCACGCTCCTGACCATCCAGGTGGTCACCTTTCTGGAGATTTTCATCTGTATCCTGATCGGCAGTGCCCTAGGCCTTTACTATGCCACCAAAGTCCCCATGACCAAGATCCCGGAGATGGTCGCCTTGTTCAACGGATTTGGGGGACTGGCTTCGTTTGCGGTAGGCCTCTCGGATTATTTTCTCAAAAACGAAACTTCGCTGGAATCCCTGGATGCCGTCAACCTGACCAGCATCATCGCTTCTGTCTTGATTGGTGGGGTGACCTTCACCGGATCGATGGTTGCCTTTCTGAAGCTGGACGGGAAAGTCTCCGGCCAACCTATTACATTCAGCGGGCAGCATCTGATCAACCTGGTTCTGTTGATTGTCTTTGTTGTTGCCTCGGTGTTGGTTTTCCTCGATCCCACCAATCTTATTTTGATTGGGATTTTGGTCGGGATTGCCCTCCTTTTGGGGATACTGACGGTCATTCCGATCGGCGGTGCCGATATGCCGGTGGTGATCTCCCTGCTCAACTCCTATTCGGGTATGGCCGCTTGTGCGACGGGATTTATCCTGAACAACAACGTGCTGATCGTGGCCGGATCCCTGGTCGGTGCTTCGGGGATCATCCTCACCCAGATCATGTGCAAGGCCATGAACCGCTCCCTCACCAACGTGCTCTTGGGAGGCTTTGGGCAAGTGGTGGCGACGGGAGGCCAGGATGGCCCTGCGGTCGTGATCAAGGAAATCGGCGTGGAGGAGACGGCCATGCTGTTTGATTCGGCTTCGTCGGTACTGGTAGTCCCCGGATATGGCATGGCAGTAGCCCAGGCGCAGCACGTGGTGCGTGAACTGATGGAGCAGTGTGAAAAGCGGAACATCGACTTCCGTTTTGCCATCCACCCGGTCGCGGGCCGTATGCCGGGCCACATGAACGTGCTCCTGGCCGAAGCGAACATCAGCTACGACAAGCTCATCGAGATGGAAGCGATCAACGACGAGTTTCCCAATACGGACCTGGTCTTTGTGGTAGGGGCCAATGACGTGGTGAACCCCGCTGCCCGCACCAATCCCCAAAGCCCGATCTACGGAATGCCGATATTGAATGCCGACAAGGCCAAAACCGTCATCGTCAGCAAGCGGAGCATGGCCAAAGGCTATGCGGGAATCGAAAATGAGCTCTTTGGCTATCCCAACTGCCTGATGCTCTTTGGCGATGCCAAGCAGACCATTACCAAGGTGGTGGGAGAGATGAAGGAGATGAGTTAAGAAAGGTCCAAACCCCAATTTCCGAAGCCTTCCGCGAGTAGTGGGAGGTTTTTTTTGGGGGATAAAAACTAATCAATTAAAATAAATAACCTGAAAACCAGCCGTTTGCCAACACTGCGCGAAAAATGGGTTGGATAATTTTTTGCTTTTCTTAGTTTCGAGACGTTAACTAATTATAAATCATTTAAAAAATAATTTGAAAACCTTTTGGAGGCGTTTGTTTTCGCCTCCGTTTTTGGATTGACTTGTCCTGGATGTTGATTTGTATGAATTTGAGAAAAGTTGGTTTGCTTTTGGGCCTGTTGGTTTGCTGGTTTTTTGTAGGATGCGGTTCCGGGCAGGCTGATTGGAAGAATGCGTGTGGTTCGGGGTTTTCCATTTCCGCCTTTGGGCAACCGATGGATTTGGGAATAACTGCTCCGGACGACTTTGGTGGGGGTATTCGTGGTTCATTTGTCTTTCAGGACACGCTGGCTTATTTTTTGGCAGATCGGCCCAAGATGAAGATCAAGATTGTGGATCTGAAAAACCGCCGGTTTGTCGGCGAGGTGCCCCTGGATCCCAATTTCATGGATTTTCCCTCCGGCATCCAGGTGCATGGCCGGGACAGCATCTTTGTCAGTGATTTCCACTTTCCCCTCATCTTGCTGATCAACAGCCAAGGGGAGGTCCTGGATACCTACAACCTGTACAAGGATAATCTCTGGGAGATGCCCGTGGAAGGCTTTGCCAATTTTGGGCTTTATGGAGGACTCGGGATGGATTTTCAGTACATCCCGGAGCGGAACAGTTTTCTGGTGCCCCTGAAGCAGAACGATCAGTGGTATTTTGTCAGGGAAAAGAAAGACTTTCCCGCCATCGGGGAATACAGCCTGGAGACCCGGGACTTTGTTCGGGTTTTTGGCAAGTATGAGGGGCTGTATGCTTCGGAGGAAAACCTGCTTTTGCCCTTTTACCTCAGCCATCCGATCGTGGAGCGGGTCGGAGACCGGATTATCCTGTCTTTTTCGATGGATCCCAACCTGTACCTGTATTCGCTAGATGGCGAATATCTCGGACAGAAGTGCGGGAGCATTCCTGAGTTTGTATTGTCGGAGCCTCTTCGCTACGAAATGGAAGATTACGACAGCGAGGGGATCATGGACTACAACCGGAAAAACTCCTATTTTGGCAATTTCTTCTACATCGCCGAATCAGATCGCTTTGTCCGGTTTTATTGGAAATGCGAAAAGGGAGCCGAAGGAGCCTGCAAGTCCAAAAAGTCCTATGCACTGGTGTATGACGGGGATTTGAACCTGTTGGAAGTCAAGGAGATCCACGGGGTTTTTGGCGGGGATGCCTACATGGACCAGTTGCCGTTTGCCAAAGGCTTCCTGTCCAAACAGGCAGAGCGCGAGAGCGATGACGAGTTTATCCTCAACCACTATTACCCACTTCAATAAACGATGGGAAAGATTATCGCTGTTTTCATGGTGTTCGCTTTCCTGTCCGTTGGGAAAACCACCGCCAAGCCCACCCGGGATTCCTTGGGGCGGGTACTGGAGCCTTCACTCGAAAACCTCTTCTATGGCAATATCAACGAGGTGATCACCAAGCTGCTCTGGGTCGGAGACCGGCAGGCAATAGGCTTGAGGTGGGGCCAGGTACCCAAAGATTTGGTGCTTTTCAACCGGAACAAGCTGATCGTGGACAGCCTGAGTATCAATAGGCTGTTTCTGGACGGCTACCAGGAAGGCTCGGGCAGGTTTATTTCCATCCAGGGGCTTGTCAGGATGGAAGACCAGAGCTTCGTGGTCCTCCACAATTTTGGAAGCACAAAAATCGGTGTTGTCAACGACAGATTCGAGGTTTTGGAGAAGCGCCTCCCCCGAGACAAGCCGGCGATAGCGGAGCGCTACCTGGACGGATATAGCCTGGTCCACTTGGGCAGGTATACTTTAGGATACCGTTCTGATTGGAAAAAACACGTCACGTCACCGGATTTTTGGGTGTATGACTGGGATACGGACAAGCATGTGGTCTATGAGGATTCCAAGCACCCGGAGGAATCCAAAAACCCGTATTGGAAACCGAAAAAGACCCCAGAGACTTACAACAGTTCTGACATACATCGCTATAGTATCATCCAAACCCGGGACGGCTTTGTTTTCAACCTGCCGCTGAAAAACCGGTTTCTGAAATACTCCCGATCTACAGGTACTATCCAGGGCTATACTTTTCCTCCCCTCGAAAAGAAGAGCCAGGCTTGGTTTGCCTTCTACGACTGGGAGC
>CAZGYC010000004.1:0-38702 GCA_964530015.1 uncultured Limnohabitans sp.
TTTCGGGCACCTGTGCCCAGTTTCTTTTTGGGCAGAAGGGATTTGACCCCGCAAGTCTGGTCTGCTGGAGGATGCTGCTTGCGGGTTCGGTTTTGGTTGTTTTTTCGCTGACGCAAAAAGCCAAAGACACTTTCAGGATCTGGAACAAGCAGAAGGATTGCTCCCGATTGCTGCTCTTTGCCATTCTCGGGATGGTGGCCGTCCAGTTCACTTATTTCTGCAGCATTTCCCTTTCCAATGCCGCTACGGCTACCGTCCTGCAATCCATCGGGCCTTTGTTTGTCGTGGCGTTTTACGCCCTCAAGCACCGTAGGTGGCCGATACTGGCAGAATATGCTTTCCTGGCTTTGGCACTGATCGGGACTTTTCTGTTGGTCACGCATGGCTCTTTCGAGCAGCTGGCAATAACCGAAAAGGCACTTTTCTGGGGGGTCTTATCTGCGGTAAGCTTGGCGTTTTACACCATCTATCCCCTAGGCTTGCCCAAAACCCTTTCACCTGCGACAATCACGGGTTGGGGTAGTTGGTGGGAGGCTTGGCCTTCGCTTTTGTAATCAATCCCTGGGAAATTCAAGGAATCCGGGACTTGGAGGCCTATCTGGCGTTCGGGATTTATTTCGGCCCGATGGATTGGCTGGGCACGCTTTTCATCTTGATCACCATCGTTCTCCTGACTTTGGGCACCGAAAGAAAAGAAGCCCTGCAAAACAGCATGCTTGGATGTCCTAGTGCCCGGCTATCTCCCAATTGCTGATTTCGGGCCTTAGATTTTCCCGCTGTTGTTCCTCGCTCAGATATCGATTTCCCAACTCCTGGGGAGATGGGCCTATCCATTGTGATTTTCGGCCTTGCACGGTGATTTTGGCTGTTCCGGGATCGATGGTCAGCAATGCAAAAAGTGCCTCGGAATAGGGGCAGGTATATTGGAGAGCCGGGTGTTTTTCATGGATTTCGGGCGAAAGACTTTGATGTGCCAAGTTTTCCCCCACCCAATAGTAGGACGCGGAATTGATGTGGAGGTAATTGACACCGCCGATGGCCAAATGTTGATCCACGTGGGCGTGACCATTGATCGCCAGGAGGATTTTGGAAGAATAGCTGCTCAAAATCCCCTGGATATCCTGGGGATTGTCGATTGGGAAAATCCCCGCAAGCGGCTGATGGGAAACAACCAAAACCGGCTTATCCGCTTTTTTGAGCTCAGAAATCAGCCAAGCCTGCTGCTCAGAGTCGATGTAAGATGGATATCCGCCCTTGCTTGTGGGGGAGCCGGGATCATTGCCGTCCAATACGACCAGCTGAATAATTCCCAGATCTTTGGAATAATAACGTCCGGACATCCCAAAGGCCCGGGTGACGTCTTCCCTGGAAAAACCCCCATCCATGTCGTGATTGCCCAAGACATGGAAAGCCTTGGGATGAGCCTCATTGAAAGCTTGGATTACTTTTTTGTTCTCGGCTTTGGGGATCGCAAAATCGCCCATTTGGATCAGGGCTTGGGGATCTTCCCTGGCCATTTGGTCCAGAAAAGCCTGAAGTCTAGCCTCGCCATCGTGGATGATATCGACATGGAGGTCAGAAATCAATCCGATTTTAATCTCTTGGCGCGTCTGGAAAAGCCGTATCGTGGACTCCGGTATGGCAAGGCCCAGGAGAGAAACCGAGCTTGCCTTGAGAAAATCTCTTCTGGAAAAGGGATGCATGTTTTTGGGTATCGGCATTACAAAAAGGGAGGTCACTTCAAAGTACCGCAAAATCTGTCGAACATTTTGACAAAATCAAAGTATTGATCGGCCTCGGAAGGCTTGACGGTGTAGCGGCTGGCCTGCTCCTGGTAGCTGGCCAGGATATCCTCCTGCGTGGATAAAGTGGTCAGCATGATGACAGGAATCTCACCGGTTGCAGCGCTCGCTTTGAGCTCCTGCAGCACCTCATGGCCGCTTTTTAACGGTAAATCGATATCCGGCAGGCCCAAATCGGAAAGGACGCTGTTTTCGGATTTCTCTCCCTGAAACAGAAAAACCACACCGTCTTTCCCATTGTGGACCAAATCGATGCCGATGACATATTTGCTTCCCCCAAGTGCTTCTGAAGCCAAAAGAACATCTCCAGGATTATCCCCAACGGTCAAAACTCCAATCCTTTTCATACAGACCAATTCATTTGCAACCCAACTGTTTGATTCAATTTTTCAAAAATATTCTTCCCGCATCTTAAGGATTGCCCCCATAGCGCAGTTTCAAATACTCATCTTCCCCATCAGTTCCCTGTACAACCCTCTTCGGATCGGAATGTTCGCGTCGCCCAGATTGGTTTTTTTGGCGTTGAACGAAGCGATGAAACCGATATTCACCAGAAAAGGCTTGTGGACTCTCAGGAACTGCTCTGATGGCGGTTTTTCCCCAAAGCTTTTCAAGATGTCTCTTGTCAGACAGGACTTGGCCTTGGTAATCCAGATTTGCATCTATGGCGTCCATAAGTTCAGAACTCCGCTTGCCACCATGTTGGGCGGTGCGTTGCTGATCGACATGCTTTTGCAAAAGAACTTCAGTCCCCAGGTCAAGCCCAAAATCATCAACCCTGTGGAGAAGATTGTCTCCCAAACAAAGACTGACTGATATCACCAGTGATGTGCTGCCCCTTGAAAAGTGGTACTTACTATTTGATACTTGACCCTTGGTACCGCTGCTCGGCCATACCCCAGAATGGCGTCAAATCCTGGCCTGATAGGTATAAAGCTGGTAGTACCTGCCCATCTGCGCAATAAGGTCCTCATGCCGGCCCCGCTCGACGATTCTGCCCTGCTCGATCACCAGGATCTGGTCCGCCTGCCGGATCGTACTCAATCGGTGTGCAATGACGAATGTAGTCCGCCCTTTCATCAGTTCTCTCAGACTGGCCTGGATAAAAGACTCTGATTCGGTATCCAAATTGGAAGTTGCCTCATCCAGGATCAGAATCCTCGGATCAGCCAATATCGCCCGGGCGATGGCTATCCGCTGCCGCTGACCACCGGACAGCTTGACGCCCCGCTCCCCGATCAACGTGTCCAGTCCTTTTTCAAACCGGTCTGTGAATTCAGGAACATGGGCGGCCCGGGCTGCCTTCTGCACTTCTTCTTCGGTAGCCTCCGGTCGTGGGAAAAGGATGTTTTCCCTGATGGTGCCTTCAAAAAGAAAATCGTCCTGCAGCACCACTCCCAGACGGGAGCGGAAAGACTCCAAGGTGACCGTCTGGAGGTCATTGCCGTCCAGCAGGATCTGGCCTGAATCCGGATTGAGAAAGGTGGCCGCCAGTCCGGCAATGGTTGTCTTCCCAGATCCGGAGGTACCGACCAGTGCGGTGACCGAACCCGCGGGAGCCTTAAAGCTGATTTCCTTCACCACATCCTTGCCTGATTCATAGGCGAAGGAGACATCCCTAAACTCCACATTGCCCTCAATCCTATCGAGCGACAAAGTCCGGGTACGGTCGTCTGCCTCCAGGGGCGTGTTCATGATTTCCTCGGTCCGGTCCAGTCCCGCAAAAGCCTCGGTCAGTTGGCTGCCGATATTCGACATCTGGACTATCGGCGCGATCATAAATCCCAGGTAGAGCGTGAAAGCCAGGAAATCCCCGAAAGTCATCTGGCCCTCCATGATCATGTAGCCGCCTATGCCCATGATGCCCGCCGAGGCCAAACCCAACAGCAAAGCACCCGCCGAAGTCACCAAGCTGGTGGCGGTCAGACTGGCTTTCACATTCTGAAACAAGTCGTCCACTCCCTTTTCGAAGGTCTTGATCTCCTGGTTTTCCGCATTGAAGCCTTTGATGACGCGGATTCCACCCAGGGTTTCGGTCAGTCTGCCGGTAACCTGGGCGTTGATCTTGCCCCGCTCCCGGAATATCGGGCGGATCTTGCCAAAGGCTTTCAGAGAGACCAGCCCAAAAACCACCACTGGCAACAAGACATAAAGCGTCATCATCGGACTGATCGAAATCAGCAGGGCAAGCGAAATGACCGCTGTCAGAATCCCCCCGACCATCTGGGCAAAGCCCGTCCCCACGAGGTTTCGCACGCCTTCCACATCCGTCATGATCCGGGAGACCAGTTCCCCTGTCTTGGCATTGTCAAAATACCGGATCGGAAGTTTGATGATGTGTTTTTGCACCTGGGAGCGAAGCTTCGCAATCAGGTGCTGGGCTTCCACACTCAGGATCTGGGTCAGCGCATAGGAGGTGACAGACTGCACGACGATGGATGCCACGACTGCCAAAATGAGCCATTTTAGCATGTTCAGGTCATTGCTGGGAATCACGTCGTCGATCAGATACTTGCTCGCTCCCGGCAAAACCAAGCTTGCCAGCCTGCTGATGACGATCAAAAAAAGACCCAAAAAAAGGTGTTTCCTTCTGGGCCAAACAATATTCGTGAATACCTGCCGGATGGTGACCCGGCGCTCCTTTGATTTTGCCATAGTTGCTTTAAAAACCAAATGGGAAACCCCCGAATCCCTTCCGGGGTTCATTTTCGCATCCGTTCTTTCAGCCAAGCAAGGCGACTCCGCACAGGGCGCACAAAAAAGCCTGCCAAAATCAGGGCAGGCTTGGGAGTTCTCAATCCAACCGGATCATTTTGTTTTTGGAAGAACGTTGGAAATCAAAGAAACTTTTTCAATGGGTTCTGAGGCATTGGAGTAGATTCTTACCACAGAATTCTGGGTTCCCATTTTTCCGGCAGAATTAAACGAAACCTTAATTTCGGCAGATTTGCCAGGAGCTACAGGCTCTTTAGGCCAGCTCGGAACGGTACATCCGCAGGTAGCCGCAACATTGGAAATCACCAAGGGAGCAGTTCCCGTGTTGGTCAGGACGAAGGTGTGCTCCACTTTGGCTCCCTGCACGATATCACCAAAATTAACCTCTTTCTCCTTGAAAGTGATCACCGCACCAGAAGCTTGCTCTTGGGCATTTGCCTGAAATACCATCACAAAAGCAAACAGACTCAATAGAATTCCTAATTTTTTCATGGTTTTATCAGAATTGATTTTCAAATATTTCGATTTTTTCCCAAGCATCAAACAACAATGTTTGGAGCTCCGTCCCCCACAAGCCGAAAAAAACATGCCAAAATCAAAGCGAAGGCCTGTAAAACACTGAAAAACAAGCCTGGCTACCTCTCATTCCGCTTCGGCGCCGGCTTCTTTTACAAAAAAAGACGGGGCAAAATTCACCAAAAACAGCTCCTCGGTAGCCCTGGTGATTGCGGTGTAGAGCCACCTGACAAACTCCCGGTCCACCTGCTCCTCATTGAGGTAGCCCTGGTCTACAAAAACCGCCTTCCACTGGCCGCCTTGGGCCTTGTGGCAGGTCAGGGCATAGGCAAACTTGACCTGGAGTGCGTTCAGATAGGGGTCTTTTCTGATATTCTCCATCCGCTCCGTCTTGTTGGCCACATCGGCATAGTCCCCGGCCACCTGGTCATACAGGCTTCTGTGTTGCTCCCTTGTCAGGGAGGGGCTCGGGGAGTAAAGCGTATCCAGGATTACTTTTGCCTCAAAGAAAGGCTCCTCGGGGTAGTCCAGCAGCCGGAGCTCCAGGGTGGCAAACCTCAACCCGTACATTTCCTCGAAGCTGCGGATCTTCATCACCTCCACCATGTCTCCGTTGGCCAGGAAATTCACCTTTTCGGACTCGGCCATGTAGGTGTAGTTGTTTTTTACGATCATCAGCAGATCACCCGTGCTCATCTCGTCTTCGAAAAAATGGATCACCCGCCGGATGTACAGGTTGTATTGCACGGCCGATTTGTTTGAGCGGGTGACGATGATGGAATTTTCCGTCCCAAACTTGTCGTAGGCGTAGCGGAGTCCGTCTTCGAGCCGCTCCGAGGTCATCTTGAACACATCCTTAAATCTGCCGGTCTGGATCCTGACCGCAGGCGCCTGTTGGGACAACTGATCCCTCAGTGCTGTCGCATTAAAGAGAATCCCCGACTCCAGGCGTTGCCGCATCACCTCCGAAAGCTCTATCTGGTCGGCCTCCAAGCGGTAGTGCCTCAGCAGGTAGCCCGCATCCAGTGCCGGACTGTATTCGCTTCCGACCGGGGGAAGCTGCGCGGTATCTCCGATCAGCAAAAGCCGGTTGTCTTTTCCCGAAAACACAAACTGGACCAAATCCCACAGCAAATTACCGGACATGCCCCCGTCGTCTGCCAGCATCGACGACTCATCCACAATGAACACGGTGTCCTTGTAGTAGTTTTTTTGCAGGGCAAATCCTCCTGCCATGGCACCGGGATCGCCCTTGGGCTTGTAGATGATCTTGTGGATGGTGTAGGCTCCCCGACCGGAATAGTTGCTCATCACCTTTGCCGCCCGGCCGGTCGGAGCCAAAAGAAGCGCCCGCATCCCCAACTTGGGCAAGACCTGGACCAATGCGGAAACCAGGGAGGTTTTGCCCGTTCCGGCGTAGCCTTTCAGGACAAAAACCGGCTTCTCTTCGGGGTTTTTGAGCAAAAAAACATCCATGCGGCCAAAAAAAACTGTCTGCCCGGAAGTCGGAGAAAACGGAAAATAGTTACTTAGCAGTCTCGATGGCTTGATTTCTGCCTGATGATCTTTCCCCATAGAGACGAATGTAGATGTCAAAAGACCATATCAGCAAAGAAATCGAAGCAAAATTCGGCAACCACCTCAGAACCAGAGTCAACGGGATTCTGATCGAAAACGGGTGCCTGCTCATGGTCAAGCACCGGATGGGCAATGGCCGGATCCTTTGGTCTGTGCCGGGCGGAGGCATGCACTTTGGCAGCAATGCGGCGGAGAATCTCCGGCGGGAGTTTTGGGAAGAGACAAACCTGGAGGTGTCGGTGGGCGATTACCTGTTTGTCCATGAGTACCTCGATCCCCCGCTTCATGCCATGGAGCATTTTTTTGAGGTAAAAAGGACAAACGGCAGTGTGAAATTGGGCAAGGATCCCGAGCTTTCGGGAGAAAACCAGATTCTCCAGGAAGTCTGCTGGAAATCTTTCCCCGAAATCCAGTCCATCCCCCTGGATTCACTTCATCAGGTCTTTTGGGGAATTAAATCACTTTCTGAGCTGGGATTGTGGAAAGGATATTTTAATTTTGGAAATAATTCGATAAAATAGCACGTTTTTAAAAACCTTCAACCTTAACCAGATTTCTAAATCTTATCAAAATGAATCTTACGAAAGTTCTCTCAGTAGTTTTCTTTGCAGTTGCTGCGTTTCTCGGCTATCTTTTGTGGAAGGGCGTAGATGACGTAGTGGAAGAAGAAAAAAGAATCGCCCTGCTCGAAGCGGTGACCATCGAAAAGCTGGGGATGCTCCGTGATGCCCAACTGGCGTATCAGGCATCCAACGGGAAATATGCGGGCACCTGGGATTCATTGAAAATGTTTATCGAAAACGGGACGATCTGGATGGTACAGCGGACCGAAACCACCAAATTGCTGGATTACGGTGCGGAAGAGATCAAGGTAACCTTTGACACCTTGGGTTCTGTAAGTGTCATCGACTCCCTGTTCAACGCAAGAAAACACCCTGAATTCAATATCGACGTGCTGCCGGTAGTTCCCGGCTCCGGCGGAAAGCAGTTTGAATTCTTTGCCGCCAAAGTCGAAAAAGCCGGCGGCTATCTGGTCAATGTATTCGAGATCAGAGACCCATCCCCGGTCAATCCCAAAAGAAGAGCTAACAACAACGAGAAAGCACTGAAGGTTGGATCCAGAACCGACGCTTCCACCGAAGGCAACTGGAAATAATCCCTTTGGATTTTGGAAAACAACCTTAAGGTCTATAAAAGTGATAAGTTTGATGTGGAGGACACAGCGGGCTTATCACTTTTTCTTTACCCCCACTCGCTTTTTGTCTTTGCCAAAGAGAAAAACCAGGCCAATATCGGCATCCATCACTACCAGAAATTCGACCTGGAAAACCTCGAAGGGCTGTTTGGCACCGACCCCCTGCTGAGAACTGACGTCCCCGCGAAGTTTTATTTTCATCAGGCCGGTTTCAGTCTGGTGCCGGGAGTGCTTTTCCAAGCCGGCAGCGAGCGGGAATACCTGCAGTTTGCCGAGAAATTGCCCGACGCGGCACATTTTTTTTCCACTCCGCTGGACAGTGCCAACCTCCAGGCAGTCAGCTTCATCCCTACCAAACTGCGGAAAAACCTGGATGCGAGATTTTCGGAAATCACCCTGCATCACGGCAGTTGTTCCTTCCTGTCCTACCTGTTCAAAGAACGGTTTAACCTAATCGGCCAGGAGGTTCTGGTGAACTATTTCAAGAGTCATATCTACGTTGCCGCTTTCACCGACCAGGACCTGAGCGTTTTCAATTTCTTTGAAATCAACGGGAAAGAGGATATCCTGAAATACGTCCTGATCACGATCAGCCAACTGAATTTCGGGCGAAGCCACGTCAGGGTCAGCCTCTTCGGAGCGACGGAAAAGAGCGGCATCACGGAGGCCTGGGGGAAAGGCTATTTTCAGAATTTCAGGCTGGTCAACCCGCACGCCAACCAAAATTATTCCCACGGCTTCAAGCACCTCAAGTCGGAAAACGTCCTGGAATCCTACTGGCAATACGAATAGCATGACAAAAAAGACCGCAGTTTTCCCGGGATCGTTTGATCCTTTCACCAGGGGGCATCACGACATCGTTTTGCGGAGCCTCAAGCTTTTCGATGAAGTGATCATCGGTGTCGGGTACAATTCCACCAAGCAAAACCGCTACTTCGACATTGACCTGATGGTCGCCAAGATCAAGGGAGTCTATGAGGGAGAAGACCGGGTGAAGGTCGTGGTGTACAACGAGCTGACCTCCACGCTGGCAAAGGCCCACGGGGCCCGGTTTTTGGTCAGGGGCCTGAGAAACACCACTGATTTTGAGTACGAAAACACGATCAGCCAGATGAACCGCTATCTCAACGAGGAGTTGGAGACGGTCTTTTTGATCACTTCTCCCCAGTATGCGGCGATCAGCTCGACCGTGATCCGCGAAGTGCACCGGTACGGCGGGAATGTGGGCGAGTTTCTCCCCTATCCGATTTAAGTTTTGATGTGGTTTTTGAGGTATTGCTTAAACAGGTACCTCATCGAGGGGTAGGAATTGATCAGGGCGGTTTTCGCATCGGCCTCGGACAGCCAGATGATTTCTTCGATCCCCTCTTCCTCCTGCGGCTTCATCCCCGAGTCATTGACAGACTCCATCGCGTACCAATAGGTCTTTTTGAGGATGCTTTTCCGGTTTTGGGTGTAGGTATGCCAGGTATTGCAGATATGCGGACCGAGCTTCACCTTGATGTTGGTCTCCTCTTCCACCTCGCGCTTGGCGCACGCCTCCGGTGTCTCTCCCCTGTCAAATTTCCCCTTCGGAAAGTCCCATTTTCCCAAGCGGAAGATCATCAGCACTTTTTCTTTTTTGCTGACCACTCCCCCGGCAGCTTTGACGATGGAAAACCGGCTTTTTATAAAATCCTTGAGGGCTTTTTTGTCTTTGGTCACCAACGTGATCGAGTCCAGCTCCTTCATCTTTCGGGTCCTCAGCAGGTACAGCAGGCGGATGATGAGGTCGTGGCTCGGCTCGTGAAAGAGCAGGTCCTCTTCCCATTGGATGTCCAGGGGCAATTCTTCGAGATCGGAAAACGTGTAGTCATAAGACTTGGCCGGATCGAGCTCCCCGTAACCCAGCAACTCTACCGGCTTGTCATTGACAAAGATTTTCATGGTTGAAATCCAAAAATAATGGTGTCCTGGCCAAAAATGCACAAAAAAATCAGGCAGTACAATCTTCAGGCAAATGATTCCACTAATTTTGAACCCATGGAAATTTTAGACCCGAGCATCGCGGCCGAAGTAGCCGACAAACTCCTCGAAATCGAGGCAATCCGTCTCCAGCCCACAAAACCATTTACCTGGGCTTCGGGCTGGAAATCACCCATCTATTGCGACAACAGGCTTTCGCTTTCCTTCCCGCCGGTCAGAAACCTCATCCGGGACAGTTTGGTGGATTGCATCCGGCACTTTTTCCAGAATGCCGAAGCCATCGCGGGGGTGGCTACGGCGGGGATTCCGCAGGGTGCCCTGATTGCCAACGAACTCGGCCTGCCCTTTATCTATGTACGGTCCAAACCAAAGGGACACGGCATGGAAAACATGATCGAGGGGAAGGTCGTTCCCGGCCAAAAAGTCGTGGTGGTCGAGGACTTGGTCTCCACCGGAGGAAGCTCCCTGAAAGCCGCCGAAGACCTGAAAAAAGCCGGATTCGAGATCCTGGGCATGGTGGCCATCTTCAGCTATGGATTTCATGTGGCTGACGAAAACTTCTCCAATGCCGGAGTCAAGCTGGTCTGCCTGAGCCATTACGACGCGCTTTTGCCCAGGGCTGTGGCCAAAAAATACATCACTCCCGAAACACTCGAATCGCTCTCAGAATGGCGAAAAGATCCCGGAAGCTGGATGCAGGAATAGCACAAAAGCCGGTCTTCCGGCTTTTTCACTTTTCAAACAACCCGATCGATCCACCGACCCAGTCTTTGTCCCGGTTGAATTTGACCCCGATCATCTCTCCCCGGCTCAACCGGGCCAGATTGCCCACGATCACAGGACTCTCATCCTCCTCCGGCCACAGGCAAAAAACCCGCACCTCCACTTTCACTTTTCCATTTGGAGATTGGATCACGGGGGCGTAGTGGACCTTTTTCTGCAGGATAAAAAGATCCCTGTCTTTTACCGCTTCCACATCTTCCGGCTTGACATTGAATACAACTCCTGCACCCGAAAAAGAGAAAAGAGGTTTGAGCACATAATTCTCCAAATCCCCGGGAATCGACTCCAATTCGCTCAATAGCACGGACTCGATAAAATAAGGCCCATGGAGGTACGGCAGGATAAATTTCGAGATTCGGGTGTACCAATTTGGGTGGCCCGCCCATTCCACATCCAGCTCTTCTTCAAAGCTAAAGTCAAGGTTGAGATCCTTCCTGACATTCAGTTCATCAAAGATCACCCGGTTGTAAATCCTTCGGATTCGGATTTTTTCCCCATTTGGGTTCTTGTAGAACAGTGCTTTTCCTTCTTTGATTACATCTGTGACGCAAACTACCGGCACCCCAAGATCTCTGCTCGCATACAAAAAATCAATCTTGGTATTCTGCCTTTCAGGCTCTATCTCCAGCAAAACCACGTTCTCACGAGCATGCTTGCCTAGGACCACCTTTTTCAAAAGTTCAAAATAGCTGTTTTCATCCACCCCGTCAGGATAAGGAGAAAGACTGCCCAGAAAGGGATGACAGTTCAATACCTTTCGGGCCAGATTAAACTGGAAATTAAATATGGTCGGAAAACCCTGCACCTCGATCAGTTTGGGAATGATTTGACCGTCTTCCTCACAGATCCCAAAATCGATGGCCAAAAACTGGGTATGGGCATCTTCATTGGGCACGGCCGTATTCAGCTCGATGGACCGCTGGGTGAGCTGCTTGAAATCAGGCCTTTTGATAAAGTCAATCACCTGGTGACACCCATCAATCAGTTGATTTTCAAGGGTTTTTGGGATAAAAAAGGGCGTTTCGGCTATCCGAAAAGTAGGGGCAAAACCAAAATCCGAAGCGATATCCTGCAAAAAACCCTGGTATTTTTCGGGAGAAAAAGCCTCGTTAAACTGCTTCCTGAAGGTTTTGATCATAGAAAATCAGGTCAAGGTCGGGGTGTTTGCCACTTTTTGTTTCCGGATGGCCTGCTCCAGGAAATTGGGAATGAGCGTCTCGTTGGTTTTGTAAATCTTGTTTTCATCGACCAAGTCCTCCAGCATCGTCCGAAACTTGGCTTTGCCCTTCAGTTCGATGATCTTTTCGCGGACCATGGGCTTTTTTAGGTGTTCCAGAAAGCTGACCGCATCGGCCTCGGGATGAAACTGGGTGCCTACTATTTCATCCGAAAACCGGATGGCCATGATCGCCCGCTCGTACTCCACGTGGTTTCGGATTTTCTCCAGGGCGATCAGCTTTGCCCCCAGCGCTTTGAACTTCCGGGCACTGGGCTGGACGACCTGATAGTCCCTCGAATCCACCGCCCAAAAAGGGTTGCCCAAATCCGCAAAAAGAGGATCCGCCATCCCATCGGGGGTTTTGTGGATGGTGGTCACCCCAAATGACGTGGACTTTCTTTTGGTAATCTGCCCCAGGCCAAAATGCCTGCAGGCCATCTGAAACGAATGGCAGATCAGCAACAACTGCTTTTTCTGCGAATGGTTTTGGTTCCAAATCCAGATTTGATCCAGAAACTCATTGTAGAGCAGGTCCCAGTTTCCGTCCCCTTCCTGTGGATTGCCCGGTCCTCCGGTGGAGATAAAGATGTCGAAATTTCGGATGTCCGGCAGCTCGGCCTTTCCCCTCACGTCAAATTCCCGGTAACTGATCGCCTCGGAAAACCTGGCCAGTATATCATGGATGCAGCGCATTCCCTGGTTGGGTTCGCCGTCATACATGTCCAAGATCGCCAGATTTACTTTTTTCTTTCCCACTTCAATACATTGGTTTGTCTCACTCCAAAGGTAATCAATCGCTCAAATCCCTTCCGTAAACTTGCCGGTAATAAAATCCACGACAGCCTCCAGGCTCCCGGTTTTCTCAAAAACGGCCAATTGCTGGTCTGCCCCCGTTCCCCTTTCTAGAATCCGGTGGACATAATTGATCTCTTCCCTGCTGCCCAGCTCATCGACCACATCGTCCACAAAATCCAGCAGCTCCATGATCAGGTCCTTTGTGGGCACCTCCGTTTTCTTTCCAAAATCAATCAACAGTCCCTCCACCCCGTTTCTGGCTGCCCGGAATTTGTTTTCCCGGATCAGCGCAATCCGATAGATGTTGAAACTGGTGTTGCTCATCAGCAGCTTGTAAAGCTTCGCCACCACCGCCTGGATCAACGCCACGATGCAGACCGTCTCATCCACGGTCAGGCACATGTCACATATCCGGAACTCAATCGTGCTGAAAAAGGGGTGCATCCGCAGGTCCCACCAGATCTTTTTGGGGTTGTCAATGCAGTTGGTCTTGACGAGGATTTCGAGAAAGTTGTCGTAGGACTGCACCGAATCGAAATATTCGGGAAGGCCGGTCCTCGGAAACTTGGCGAAAACTTTGGCCCTGAATGCTTTGAAACCCGTATTTCTTCCTTCCCAAAACGGGGAATTCGTCGTCAGCGCATAGATATGCGGCAGGAAATAGCAGGCCTGGTTCATCAGTTGGAGGGCAATTTCCCGGCTTTCGATCCCCACGTGCACATGCAGCCCAAAGATCAGATTGGACCGGGCGATGTCCTTCAGCTCGTTGACAATGCTATGGTAGCGCGGGTCATCGGTGATCTCCTGGTCCTGCCATTTGGCAAAGGGATGGGTGCTTGAGGCCCCCACGACCAGACCCTGTGCCGCCGCGAGTTCATGGATCTTTCTCCTGAGAAAGGAAACCTCCCGGCGGGCATCGGCCACCGTCTGGCAAACATTGGTCCCCACCTCTACCACCGACTGGTGCATCTCTGCCTTGATCTGTTCATGCAGATGGATCTTTCCGCCCTCCACGATCTTTGACATGTGCGAGCGCAAATCCCTGGTTTTGGGATCGATGATCATGTATTCTTCCTCTACTCCCAAGGTGAACTGGGGGAGTTTCTTTACCACATTTGCCATAGTGACTGGACCTAAAATCTCTTGGCCGTTTCGACCGAATTTTTTACAAAGGTTCCCCAGGTCAGATTCATCTGTCCGGGTTTTTGGGCTTTGGCGTAGGCGATAGCCATCTTTGCGGCTTCCTCTACCACCCATTCGAAGTTTTCCTGACCGACCGAATTGACATCCGCGTCGGGTGCCGGATTGCCGAAATCTATGGCATAAGGCACGCCCTCCCGCACGGCAAACTCCACCGTGTTGAAGTCATAGCCCAGTCCGGTGCACAGGCGCTGCGTATAGTCCTTGACCGTGGCGAGAAGTTTCTTGGAAGCGGGGGCCCTGTCCACCACATAGCGCAGATGGTGGGGGTTTCGGGGTTCATATTCCATGATCCTCACCGCCTTGCCGCCGAGACAATACACCCTGAAATACTCGTCAAAGACGATTTCTTCCTGCAGGAGCATCACCAACTGGCCGGTCTCCGGGTGTTTTTGAAAAAACTCCTCCTTGTCTTCCAACCGGTACACGTTTTTCCATCCTCCTCCGGCATAGGGCTTCATGTACGCGGGGAATCCGGTGTAGCCGAAAATCCCCTCCCAATCCAGGGGGGCGGCGAGGTTTCTGAAAGATTTGCCGGTGGTATCATCCGGGTGCTGGGCGGAGGGCAAGATCACCGTCTTGGGCAAGGGAACCCCCAATTGGTCGGCCAGACAGTTGTTGAAGAATTTGTCGTCGGCGCTCCACCAAAAGGGGTTGTTGATCACCGCAGTGCCGGTGAGGGCGGCGTTTTTCAGGTAGGCGCGATAAAAGGGGACGTCCTGGGAAATCCGGTCAATGATGACGGCATACTCCGTCAGCCCATTTTGGATGACCTTGTCGATCCGGACCGGCTCAGCCGTGATTCCTTTCTCTGCTTTTTGGTTGACACGCTCTACGAAGGCGTGGGGAAAGGTATCCTCCATGCCGAAAAGTATCCCGATTTTTTTCATGGTAATGTGGTATAGTGAATTTGGAAAATGGGTTAGTCAAACTTGATGGTGGACAGGTAATGGGGAAACATCTCCCTCCATACCGGCCAGTCGTGCTGCCGATCCTGCCGGACGTCAAACCAGTGCGGCACGCCTTTTTGCTCCAGGACGCGGTGGAGTTTGATGTTTGAGTCATAGCAAATGTCCCAGTTGGAGGTTCCCAGGACGATCTTCATGTTCCAAAGCTCAAAATCCTGAAGTCCGGGCAAGTATTCCAGGGGACTGTTGTAGTAGATCTCGTCGTGCTGATAGGAGTCCATGAAATTGCGGATATCAAATGCCCCGCTCATGCTGAACAGGTGGCTCACGTATCCGGGGTGGCGAAAGGCAAAATTGGCCGCATGGTATCCGCCAAAACTGCAGCCTGCCATCACCACTTTTGCCATCGCGGTATTGAGACGGACGCGCTCCACGATCTCATGGCAAATCATCTTGTCAAACGCCGCATGGTTTGCGATCCGCTGATGGGGGTGGATCCCCTTGTGGTAGAAACTCTGCCTGTCGTTGCTCTCGGGGCAAAATATCTGAACAAGGCCCTGCTCCACAAACCAGCGGGCCGAGCCGATCAGCCCCATGTCCCGGTTTTCATGGAAAGAACCCATGGAAGTCGGAAAAAGAACCACGGGATAGCCTGAATGGCCAAAAACCAGCATTTCCACGTCCCTGCCGAGATGCGGAGAATACCACTTTATATATTCCTCTTTCATGTGTTTATAGTTTGACTCTCAAAGGCCACACAGCAATGTATTTTGACCCCGAAAATCAGGATTTGGTACTGCTGCCAAATACTAGTCAAAATTCAGCTAAAAGAAAAGAAGCAGGCGAAAGCCTTTGTGAAGGAATGGTTAAATTCCTTCCTCTTTGTTTTTTGAGGGTGGATGCCTCCGAAAAACAACCGTTGAAATCAGCCCAAAAACCAGGGCAATAGCCAACAATGCAATCAGTGCCCATTTCGAAGTACTGAAAAACGAAGCCGCCAACCCCATCGTCTCATTTTTGGCCGGAAACAGTGCCAAAAGCACCAAAACCGACAGGTTCTCCAGCAAATCCATCACGGCGATCGCCAAAGGCAACCATGCGGCGGCTCTTCTTTTCCAGACCCTAACCAACAACCCCGAAAACAGCAGGCAATAAACGGGGATATAGGGCATGTCCAAGGACACAATCCCGATTTTGTACGACTCCCGCTGTGCCGGCCCCATGTCTTCCAATGCCGCATAAGCTTCGCTGGCAGAATAGGCAAATTTCAAATCGAGGGCGTGTTCTTTGGGCATCATCCAACCCAAGCCAACGTTGAACATCAAAAAGAGGACGAAGAGGATGATGAGATTCCTCCTCCTGCCCAAAAACTGAAAAATCGATTCCACGGCTGAAGCATTTTTTCGAAAGTAAGAAAAAACATCCATGTTTTTGGGGGGAAATTCACATTCATACGCGGGGATGAATTGGTTTTGCCGGGTGTCCGGTACCGGGAGAATGTATGAAATCAGAAGGCAGAAATCTGAATGGAAAAGTATCTTGGAAAAAGGGGGCAGGGGATTTTGGTGAAAAATGCCGAATGTCTGGTGTTGGAAGAAATCTGACAAACCTAAGGTAGCCATCGGGACAGAAGTCAGAAATGATACCCCGTGTCCGTTGCCGGATGTTGGAAGTCTGAATTGTGCCCACACCATCAGAAGTCTGAAAACGTCCGATCCCGATAGCGGAACCGAAATCGCATCCCGGAAGACTTTCGGGAGAAAAGCTCTCCCGGGAATGGGAAACCTACGCTTTACACTCTCCGGATCAGCTTTGCTCCCCCGCAAACCACTCCGCATACATGGGATAGTTCCCGGCAGTCCTCAGGATTACCTCCCGCATCTCGGTTCCGATTTCCTTCAGTTTCCTGGCAGGCATCCCGCCATAGATCGTGTTGGACTCCACCACCGTCCCCGCCAACACCACTGCCCCGGCCGCAATGATCGAATCGGAATGGATCACCGCCCCATCCATGACGATTGCCCCCATGCCGATCAATACCCGGTCGTGGATCGTACAGCCGTGGACAATGGCGTTGTGTGCAATCGAGACCTGGCTGCCAATGTGTGTGGGTGCTTTCTGATAGGTGCAATGGATCACCGCCCCATCCTGGATATTGGTGTCGTCGCCGATTCGGATCTCGTGGACATCTCCCCGCACCACTGCGTTAAACCATACCGTGCAGTTCCTGCCCAGGACCACATCCCCGACTATCGTGGCGTTTGGGGCCACCCAGTTGTTCTCCCCAAACTGCGGGGACTTGCCGTTCACTTTCATGATCAATGCCATGTGTTTCTTTGCTTTTTGAATAAAAATCCTGCCCGAAAATTAGAAATTTTAACCCCCACATGAACTTTTTATGCCAAAATCAGTTTGCGTGTATATACATTTAAAATCATCAAGCACATCATGAAACCAACTAGACAATTCGGCTTATTTTTGGCAACCGTTATGATTGCCTCTGCCTGTGGCGGGCCAAGCAACACCGTAGAAACCTCCGAGGCTCAGGAAGTGGCTGCCGGAGAGGGAAAAACGCTTACACTGGATATCGCCTCTTCGACCATCGGGTGGAGGGGATACAAGCCCGGAGGCGAGCACTTTGGCAAGATCCCGGCTACCCAAGGCACGCTGACAGTAGCCGGAGACCAAGTGACCGGCGGAAGCTTTACTTTTGACATCGCTGGACTCAAGATCGAAGACATGCCCGCAGAAGACGAAAACTACGGCAAACTCTACGGTCACCTCCAGTCACCGGACTTCTTTGACGCGGCCAACCATCCGACTGCAACCTTTGAAATCACCGCGGTGGAGCCCTTCCATTCTGGAGACGTCATCGCTGACAAAGAGGAATATGCTTCTGAGCATACACCCAAGCACGATTCCGAGTTGAGCCCAGCCAACCCCACCCATTGGGTAAGCGGCAACCTGACGATGAGAGGCACGACCAAAAACATCAAGTTCCCCGCTGCAATCAGTGTGGCGAATGGAGCGGTATCCGCCAAAGCAGGATTCAACATCAACAGAATCGACTGGGGACTTTCCTATGGCGATGAATCCGATCCAGCCAACAAAGCCAAAGACCAGTTTATCTACAACTCCGTCTCCCTGGTTTTGGATGTGAGCGCCAAATAACAGTCGAAAGCTATCGGATCAAAACCTAGCCCGGAAAACCAACTTCCGAGGACGCGGTACACCAAAGGAAAGGCTTTATTCGTGGCAGCATTGTCACCCAATCAGTCAACAAAGGCAATTCTTGGTATTGGAAAAAACAGCAGCTTTGAATGCCACATCAAATCATCCAAAGCCTTGCAAAAACTTAGGTTTCCCTTGGGGATGATGAAGGGGCTGTCTCATAAGTAGAGACAGCCTCTTTTTTTGCCCACACAATTCTCGAGGAATATGGCTGATTTTTCTTGAAATAGTTTGTAAATAACAAACTTTTATCCATCTTTATAGCTTCTACAAAGGCTAGGAATTTCTTTGAAAAAACGAATCTCCGGGGTCAGGAGCAAAAACACAGACCGGATCGATATGAGCTTGATAAACGACATCAAGGAAATCGCAAAAAAGAACCCGGAAGGCTTCACCATCTCGATCAAAACCCTGGAACACGTGACCAAAGGCTGGGTAGTGGCTCGATTGGAGACGCAAAACAGCTTCGGAGACCACGGATTGGAAAGGGTGATCGAAGTGGCAAAAAGAACCTCCTACCTCATCGGAGGCTGGAAAGAGGGAAAGTTTTACTATTACGATGCAGTTGACATCTTTCAGGACAAACAGGAAGCGATAGAGGCAGGAAGGCAAAACGAACAGATTGCCATTTACAACATAGAGACCGCCACATTGATTTATCTCTAAAGTTAAAGGCCTTCGGCCCCTTATTTCCCAACCAAACAGAAATTACAGACATGACCATCAAAAACGCAAAGCTCATCGAGGGACTCCTGTCCCCAGAGCAATTGGATAAGTTAAACCTTGGTGCAGAAATGCACAAAAGGCACGCAAGAATCCACTTCAAAATATTGGACGCGAACGGGGATTCAATTACCGTGCAGACGGTTCAGACCAAGTCACCTGCAGAAAACTATCTGTCCGCAAAAGAGCTGGCCGATCGAACAAAGGATCTGTTTGGCAGGTTTTTTCCTGACAGGACGATACATGCCAGGCCGTCGGTGTATGTACCGCCGAGCGTTGACCATGCCACACCCGGATGGATCCAGAGAAAGCTGGAGGAAAAAGGCATAAGCCAGAGCAAAATCGTTGAGATCACCGGGATTGACAAAACAAACCTTTCGGCCTGGATCCAGGGAAAAAGACCCATGTCCCAGCCTGTGAAGGCCATGTTTTACCTGCTGCTTAGGTAGATAAGTGTTTGGCGCTTATCTGACCAAGTAGCCTTGCTGTTTTCAAGATGCGTTTTTGTTTCTCGCCTTTTTTCCCATCCAAACCTTGGAAAAACCTTCCACTCAGAGGTAACTAAGAAATTATCGATTGCCTTCTCGGGAATTCCTCTTTTTTTTGCCTTCACATGAAATCCCACCCCCATTTTTATCCCTTTCCCAAAGAAAAATTAGTCCCGAGATTACTTCATTGGGCCAATGGGAAGTTTGAATACTTGGCCTATTTCGACGGAAATGGGCACACCTATCCTGAAGGGCCGTTCAAGAATATGTTTTTTGCAGGTTCGGCCCGTATTTCAGAAAAGGAACTCTTCGAAAATTCAAGGGGAAAAGAAAAAGTCGGAATCATCGGCTATGATTTCAAAAACCAAATCGAAAACCTGAAGAGTGATAACCCGGAGTTTTTTCCCCTCCCCGACCGCTGTTTTTTTGAAGCCGAACTCTCAATCCAACTCACCGAAACCGGTTTTTATACAAAAACCGCTTTCCCGGATCTTTGGCTCAAAGAGCTGGAAAATTTGCGATTGCCAGAGGCTGGCAACTTGGTCTGTTGGGTTGCTCCGCAAATTTCAAAGGAAGTTTATCTCCAAAAAATCCACAGCATCCAGGATGAAATCCGCGAGGGCAACACCTACGAAGCCAACTTTTGCCAGGCATTTTCGGGGGAGTTTGAAAGCTGGGATCCCATTGCGTCCTATCTCAAGCTGAACGAGCTTTCGAAGATGCCCTTTTCCGGACTTTTCAAGGCGGAGCACAACTGGCTGGTTTCTGCTTCTCCGGAGCGTTTTTTGAAAAAATCGGGCCGACAACTCATCGCCCAGCCGATCAAAGGCACCATCAAACGAGGACAAAATACCCAGCAGGACGACCTAAACCGGGCGACTTTGTTGGCAAGCGAAAAGGAACGGGCCGAAAACCTGATGATCACGGATCTGACCCGAAACGACCTGGCGAGGGTTTCGACCACCGGGTCTATCAAGGTCAAAGAACTTTTCGGGATATACCCTTTGCCAAGGGTATTTCAGATGATCAGTACGGTCAGTTCGGAGATTCGACCGGATCAGACTTTCGGAGAAATCATCCATGCCACCTTCCCGATGGGCAGCATGACCGGGGCACCCAAGATCAGCACGATGGGAATAATCGAACGGGAGGAGAGCTTTCGCAGAGGCTGGTTTTCCGGGGCATTTGGCTGGATCGACGGGGATGGGGACTTTGACTTTTCGGTGGTAATCCGGTCGATTATCGCTGATTTGGGCGCAAAAAAGCTCTATTTTGGCGTGGGAAGCGCCATCACCATCGACGCCTCAGCCGAGCAGGAATACGAGGAATGCGCACTGAAAGCCCAGGCAATCCTGGAACTCTTGAATGGAAACCAAACCTGATCTGTCTCCACCCATCCGCAAGATCATCCATGTGGACATGGATGCATTCTATGCCTCCGTGGAGCAGCTCGACCATCCGGAATGGCGGGGAAAGCCTCTGGTGGTGGGCGGGAATGAAGCCCGGGGCGTGATTGCCGCCGCAAGCTATGAGGCCAGGAAATTTGGGATTTTTTCGGCCATGTCATCTGCACTTGCCGCTAAGAAATACCCTGACTTGATCTTTGCAAGGCCCCGGTTTGACCGGTACCGGGAGATTTCGCTCCAGATCCGGGAGATCTTCTACGAATACACGGACTTGGTCGAGCCGTTGTCTTTGGACGAAGCCTTCTTGGATGTGACCGAAAACAAAGCTGGAATCACGTCAGCCATCTTGATTGCCAGGCAAATCCGGGCCAAGATCAAAGAGAAGACCGGTCTGAATGCTTCCGCCGGAGTCTCCTACAATAAGTTTCTTGCCAAGACCGCCTCCGACCTCAACAAGCCCAACGGACAGGCTGTGATCTTGCCGGAAGAAGCGGAGGCGTTTTTGGAAAAACTGCCGATCGGGAAATTCTTCGGAATCGGAAAGGTGACAGCGGAAAAGATGCAAAAGCTGGGCATCCATACCGGCAAAGACCTGAAGGAATATTCGCTTCAGTTTTTGACCAAAAAATTCGGAAAATCCGGCCTTCACTATTTTAATATCGTTCGGGGAATCCATCTCTCGGAAGTTCAACCCAACCGGATCAGGAAGTCTCTGAGTGCGGAAAATACGTTTGAAAAGGATCTTTCCAGTCCCCAAGAACTGGAAGAAAACCTCCGACCGGTTTTCGAAGAGGTGATTCGAAGAATTGAAAAGAGCGGGATCAAGGGCCGAACACTCACGCTGAAAATCAAGTTTTCGGATTTTACACTTCAGACCCGGAGCAGAACCTGGGAGCAATATCCAGAGGAGGAAGCAATCTGGAAAATTGCCTTGGAACTTCTAAACCAAGAAGAACTCGAAAAACCTGTTCGTCTTTTGGGTTTAGGTCTTTCCAATCTTAATATCGTCGAGGAGCAGGTGCATTTTGGGGAGCAGTTGAGGATTCCGTTTGAAAAGGAACGACTTTAAACTGCGGTTCGGCCCCTCCACCCTGGTCTGTGCCCACAGACCGGAACAATTCCCGCTGTCCGGCATCCTCGGCTATCGGGAGCAATCCGGACCAACATCCCTCCGATGTCCCGTTTCGCCATTGTGCCATTCCCGATCCTGCTGTCGCAGATGGCCCGAAGTGGGCAGGGGCCGACTCCCCCTTTTATTTCGAAGGATTGACTTTGGATCAGTATCACCGGAAAAAGGGGGTTGGGGGGATTTGGAATTGAAAAATTCCGCTGTCCGGAATCCTCGGCTATCGGGAGCAATCCAAACCGCCGAAACGGATGCCTGATCCGGTTTTCACAGACCGGAACCGTTGTTGCAAATCAATTGGCCTGTAGGGACACAGGCCACGGTGACAGGACTTGCAATCCCAACCCCCTGTTCCGGGATTTGAAAGTCCTTGATAGGTTCTCGAGGTTGCTCCCGATGGCTATCGCGGACCTCGAGTAGCGGGATCACACACTGGGATGATTATCTGCCATGCGAGATTCCTCCCGATAGCCCCGATAGCGGGGGGGATGGCCTTTGAAAGAAAATTACAAACACATGAAATCATATCGTCCGTCCCTACGGGACTTTTAAAAAATGCCGTAGGCATGACCGATTGCCTAGCCAGCCACGGTTGGTGAGCGGAGTCGAACCACAATCTGGTAAAAAGAAATGGGGAGTCCACAAAAATGCCTAAGGTAGAACCGATATCAACAACAATCAAAGTCCACGAACAGGGTGGACTCAATTTTTCAATTTCCCAATCTTCCAATCCCCTATCAGTCTTTGCCCTCTTGAGAAATAAACCGGGCCGTTCTGCCATTTTGTCCGCTTTTTCTTAGTTTTGCAACCTGAAGGAATGTTTTCGGGTTTCACTTTCTTCGAAACCCTCCCTTTCCCTTCCCATCAAACAGAAAAATCCCATTTCATGGATCTGATTAAGGACATAGATATTATAAGCGCTGAGGAAGCTCAGGCCTGCGATTTTAAAACAACTGCCGACGAAAACACCGGCAAATCCAAGAAACTCTACATCGAAAGCTACGGCTGCCAGATGAATTTTTCCGATTCGGAGATCGTCGCCTCCATCATGAAGGAAAACGGCTTTGACACCACCTCCGATTTTGCGCAGGCCGACGTGATCTTTCTAAACACCTGCTCCATCCGGGAAAAGGCCGAGCAAACCGTCCGGAAGCGGCTGAGCCAGTTTAACCAGGCAAAGAGAAACAAGCCGGAACTGACCATCGGCGTGCTCGGCTGCATGGCTGAGCGACTGAAAGAAAACCTATTGCAGGAAGAGAAAATCGTGGACGTCGTGGTAGGTCCTGATGCCTATCGCGACCTGCCCAACTTGGTTTCGGCTGCGGAAGACGGGCAAAAAGGCGTCAATACCTTCCTTTCCCGTGAGGAAACCTACGCCGACATCGCCCCCGTTCGGCTGAACTCCAACGGAGTGACGGCCTTCATCTCCATCATGCGGGGCTGTGACAACATGTGCTCGTTTTGTGTGGTCCCCTTCACCAGAGGCCGCGAAAGGAGCCGTGATCCGCATTCGATCGTGGCCGAGGCTCAGGATCTGTTTGCCAAAGGCTATAAAGAAGTGACCCTTCTGGGCCAAAACGTGGACAGCTACAAGTGGTCACCGGAAGAAAACAACAAAGCACGTCTGAACAAGAAAGAAGACGAGGTCACTGAAGTGGTGAACTTTGCCAGTCTTTTGGCAATGGTCGCTCAAGTCAGTCCTTACCTTAGAGTTCGCTTTTCTACTTCTCATCCGAAGGACATCACAGATGAGGTCCTTCACACGATGAAGAAGTACGACAACATCTGCAAATACATCCACCTTCCCGTCCAGAGCGGCAACAGCCGCGTGCTGGACCTGATGAACCGAACTTATGACCGGGAATGGTACCTCGACCGGGTCAAAGCCATCCGGGAAATCCTCGGCGAAGAATGCGGAATCTCTTCGGACATGATCACAGGTTTTTGCTCGGAAACCGAAGAAGAGCACCGGGATACGCTGTCTTTGATGGATATCGTCCAATACGATTTTTCCTACATGTTCTTCTATTCGGAGCGTCCGGGCACCCTGGCGGCAAAGAAATTCGAAGACGACATCCCGCTGGAGACCAAGAAAAGAAGGCTCTCCGAAATCATCTCCAAGCAAAATGGACTTTCCTACGAAAGGAACAAACTCGATCTCGGCCAGGAACAATTGATCCTGATCGAAGGGACGGCCAAGAAGTCCGACCAGCAACTGAAAGGACGAAACTCCGCCAACAAGGTGGTGATCATCCCCGCAGACCGGGCAAAAAAGGGCGACTACGTCAGAGTGAGGATCACCGAAGTATCCCAGGCTACGCTATTTGGAGAAGTACTGGAAGTTAATCCCCTCCTTGCATGATCACACCTTCAGAAATTCAAAGCGTCAAGCAACGCTATGGGATCATTGGCAACAGCCCGCTGCTCAACCAGGCCATATTGGTGGCAATGCAGGCGGCTCCCACCGACATGACCGTGTTGATCACCGGCGAAAGCGGCAGCGGCAAGGAAAGCTTCTCCAAGATCATCCACTCGCTTTCCCTGAGGAAGCACGGGAAGTTTATCGCGATCAACTGCGGCGCGATCCCTGAAGGAACGATTGATTCGGAGCTTTTTGGCCACGAAAAAGGCTCCTTCACCGGTGCGCACGAAGCTCGAAAAGGCTACTTTGAAGTGACCGACGGCGGTTCTATTTTTCTGGATGAAATCGGCGAAATGCCCCTGGGAACCCAGGCACGCTTGCTCCGCGTCTTGGAAAACGGTGAATTTATCAAGGTCGGTTCTTCCAAAGTACTGAAGACCAATGTCCGGGTCATCACTGCCACCAATGTCAATCTGCTCAAAGCGGTTGAAAAGGGAAGATTCCGCGAAGACCTCTATTACCGGCTGAACACGGTGCCGATTTACGTTCCGCCATTGCGGGAACGCGGCGAGGATGTGGTCCTGCTTTTTCGGAAGTTCACCGGGGATTTTTCGGAAAAATACCATGTCAAACCAATCAGCCTTGATTCCCAAGCCCAGAATCTGCTGGTACGTTACGGCTTTCCGGGCAACATCCGCCAGTTGAAAAACATCGCCGAGCAGATTTCCCTTTTGGAAGAAACCCGGGAAGTCAATGCCCAAACCTTGGCGAAGTATCTGCCCGCGGATGCCGCCCGGCTTCCGATGGCATTGGGATCGGGGCACTCCGGAGAGCACAATGATTTCACCGAGCGGGACCTGCTCTACAAAGTCCTTTTTGAGATGAAAAAAGACATGAACGACCTGAAAAAACTCGTCTTGGAATCCTATCAGAACGGGGGAATCAACGCTTCGCTTATGCAGAAGCACCAGGGACTTTTCGAAGACCTGGATTCCGGGTTTTCCAAAAAAGAATCGATGGAAAGCGGGCCGTCTTATCAGGTTCCGCTGGTTTTGGAAGCCCAGAAAAACACCTCGCTGAACAACGACGACTACGAAGAGGACGTGATCGAGGACATCATCCACGAAGAAGACGACAATTCCCTCTCTTTGGAAAAAAAGGAAAAAGAAATGATCCTGAGAGCCCTTCGCAAGCATAACAATAAGAGAAAGTACGCTGCCAGTGACTTGGGGATTTCCGAGCGGACGCTTTACCGAAAGATCAAGCAGTATGAAATTGAGTAAGTGCAAAACCCGAATTAGTTTGTTTGTACTGCTGAGCCTCTTTGGCTGTAAAATAAATTATGGATTCAATCCGGGAAGAATAAATTACGAGGAGTACTCAACTTTCTCGGTTGAAAATTTCTTCAATGACTCCGGCGGTGGGCCAGCCAACATGGAACAGCGATTTACCGAAGCGCTGAAAGAATACTACCAACGGAACACCAAACTGGAACTCGTCCGGTCCAATGGTGACCTGCAGTTTGCCGGGACGATCAACCGATACACGCTGACGCCCCAGGCAGCGGTATCCAGCGGGGATCCAAACTTACCAGACCGGGCAGGCCAGATGAGGCTGACGATCACGATAAACGTGGAGTACATCAATATGAGCAACGAGGAAGAAAGCAAAACGCAGCCTTTTACGTTCTTCAAGGACTACGACCCCAGAAATGTCACCTTGCTGGACGTGGAAAACCAACTCGTCGAGGAAATATTCGAGGTGATCATCCAAGATATCTTCACCGCGACGGTTGCCAACTGGTAATTTTGCTATCTTCAATCCAAAACCCGGACAGTGAACGCTACGCAATTCCTTGATCTCATCCGAAAATCCGATCGCCTGGACAAGGCCGATTTACTCGTACTCAAAAAAGTCCAGGAGAATTTCCCCTATTTCCAGATTCCGCATGTGCTGGCTGCCAGGTATGAATATCTGAAGAATGGGGGCGAAAAGGGCAAAGTTCTCGCGCAGGCGGCGATCACCAGCCCGGATAGGATTTGGCTGAAAACACTGGTCGAAAGCCCGGCACCCGAAGATCTGCGGCCCAGACAGATTCAGGAAGACCTGCTTCCCGAAAGTCCCGAAACCGCCCAGGATCCTGCCAAAAGGACCGAGTCCCTGAAAAACCTGGGACTGCAGCTCAAAGGCATCTCTCCAGGCGACGGGGCAGAAACGCCCGAGAAACCAAAACCAAAAAGACGCCAGCCCCACAAAGACGATCTGATCGAGACAATCAAGCGAAAGGAAAAACGGGCAATCCTCGATTCCAAGAAAAAAGAGCAGATCGATCTGATCAAGGCATTCAGCAAAAAAGACATCAAACTGGCCACTATCAAAGAAATCGAAGCCAACCAAAACACCGAAAACCTTGCCGAATCCAGCACCAAGCTCAACGACAATCTTCTGTCCGAATCTTTTGCCAGGATTTTGGTCAATCAGGGGAAAAAAGCCATGGCCGTGGAAATTTATGAGAAGCTGATCTTGAAGTTTCCCGAGAAAAAAGCTTACTTTGCGGACTTGATTGAAAAACTGAAAGAATAATTTAAAATATATGTTTACAGTATTGATTAGTATTATTTTGGTTTTGGCGGTATTGTTGATCCTGGTGATCCTAAGCCAAAACTCAAAAGGCGGAGTCGGAGCGGCCTTCGGAGGCAGTGCTTCCCAGATTATGGGGGTGACCCGGACCGGAAACGTGTTGGAAAAAGCCACTTGGGTACTGGCAATATCGATTCTGGTTTTGTCTTTGGCATCTTCCGCTTTCTACACCACCAGCCAGCCCAACCAGTTCTCCTCCCCGAACATTGAAAGTGCCAAGCAGCAAATCGTAGCTCCGGCATTCGGCGACCAAAGCCTCCTGCCTGCGGCAGAGAGCGAGTCGGCCCCAGCGGCAGATTCCACCGGGAATTAATCCCGATTGAGCCATCAAAAAATCCCGCCAAAAGCGGGATTTTTCTTTTTGAAAGGCTCCCCGAAATACAAGACACGTCTTTGCGGGGGGCATTTAACCAAGGCTAAAACCGGGTTGGACTTTCATGCCCCGAAGCAATCTCACAATTTTGCGCAATGGTAAGAATTTGAGACTGCTTCGCTCGTGCCTCACCCGCAGTGACGGCTCCGATTGAGACTGCTTTCCCGAAGCAAGTTCCGGACAGGCTGCCCGTGCCTCACCCGCAGTGACGGACGCCCCACTCCGGGGTTCGTAAATCGTAAATCAAAATTCGCAAATCGAGTAAGAGACTGCTTCGTCGCCCTCAGGGGCTCCCCGCAGTGACGTCCCCAAAACATCCAACACCCCTTACTTCACCTCAAACCGGGCGTATTCGTAGTTTGTTATTCCCGAGGAATCCCTGGTTTTGACAGTGACCTGAAAGACTCCTTTTGCCAGTGGCGCTGTCACAGACGTGATTTTGTCTCGCGAAGGATTTTGTAGAGCCGCGGACCAATACAGGACGGTGCGCCAATCCATGATATCCGCATCTCGGCTGGGAAGCTGGAAAAGTTCCGATCTCTCGGTGACCAGAGGAAGTATTCCCGGATAGGGTACATACACCGCATTGGCCGGAAGGGAAAACCCTCCGAAATCGTTCTGAAACGAGCTGAAACTGACCACTCCTTGGTAAATTTCTTCATTGAGATAAAAAGGACGGGTCAAAACCTCCAGTCTTTCAAATTTTCCAGGATTGAATTTCAGCAACAAACCTGTGTCAAACACCGGCATGGCATCGACCAGGATGAGCGGGTTTTGGGTGAAGGATCTCCCCTGTAAGGAATTCAGGACCCGCATTTCCTTGCTTTTGCCCCGGCTTCTCACCAGCACTTCCGGCACGTACTCTTTGAGATGGGTCTCCACATCTTCGAAACGGTTGTAGTCGTCCAACAGAAACGTCCGGTCCTGCACAAATCCCGTGACCACCGGAATGGGATCGTTTTGGAACTCCTGCACAAAATACCCCCCGATCTGGCTTCCTTTCAGCAATTCCCGGAGGAGAGGCCCATCGGCAGGGCTAACTTGAAGTGGGGGAAACTGAAAGTCCGATTTGAATTTTGTCTGCGGACTGGGAGACACGATCTCAAAATCATTCATGGCCTGGTTTTCTTTCCCTTGGACAATCATAAAATCCCAGTGCCTGAGCCCTCCTGCATCGAAAAAAAGGCTGCCATCCGCATCCAGTTTATCCGTAAACAGAGCCGACTTTTCCCCATGAAGGGAAAGATAATAAAGACCTGAGGAGCTGGAGTCCGCATCGCCGCTGAGAATCCTGGCTTCGATGATATGCCCAAAAAACTCGGGTACCGACCGTCGTTGGGGGAGGTCTTCGTAGAGCGTTTTGGAGGATTGTTTGCCTTGCAGGAACAAAAAGGGATTGGGCACAGCCACGGTCATTTCCAGCAGGCTGTCTTCTCCGGTGTAGCTGACCGTGACCTCCTCGCCGGGCGAAACACTGGTTTTGGAAAGGGCCACAGCGGAGGATACCGGATTCGGATTCAAAGCCTGTACCTGCTCCCCTACCACCACGGGAGGGATCCGTGGATTGAATACGGTGACGAATTCCTGCACGAGACCCTTTTCCGGATCTTGATCGGGACTGACCCGCGTAAACACCCGGAGCAAATATTGGTCGGAAGGCAAATCATGCGGGATCTCCAAGTAGTTAAAAGCGGCTCCTTGCTGGAGTGGAATCTTGGCCAAGGCAGCGGATTCATTGTATCGGTTCCAAAGCTCGGCATAGACGATCCGGGAAGGCGTGGGCCCAGACGGTGCCGCAACCTCGATGGATAGCCAGATTTTTTCCCCGGTAAAATAGATGGTCTTCGGGATGGAAAAATCCACGCGCTCTTCAAAGCCGGGATTGGACTGGGCGAAAACACCGTTGCCCAAGCCCAACAAACACCAAACGAAAACCAGTCGGATATCCTTCATACTCACCTGTCCCAAAAATCAGGTTTGACATTGCTTCCTCTCAGGGTACAATCCACACACCTTCTCAACGCCGCACGGTAACCGATCGGAACGGAGCTGTTTTCGGGGTACACGGCCATTGCGGGGAATTTCACCCCGGTGCCAAACCGCTCCTCGTAACCACTCACCGACACCGTGTCCGCATCCAGTTCGCAATCAAAATAATCCTTCAGGTCATTGACCCAGGGACTCACCTCCTGCACGCCGATAAAGAGCCTGCGCTGCTGGATCACGCCCAGGCTGACATGTCCGATGACCGCCGCCTCCGGATCCTGGTCCTTGGTGATATTGCCAGTGATATTGGAGGGCATAGGGCTGAAGATCGTCCCGATATCGTCGGTATTTTTTCTCATGATTTCCCAAAACTCCGCTGCCTCCGGCGAGAGAGCCATCTGTGAAACCAAGATGCTGTACCGGGTAGAAAGCCGCTCGTCTCCCGGCAAAATCCGGGTAATAGGCTTCTTGAAGATCACGTTTTCGTCAAAATTGGAGGATGTCTCCAGGATGAGATCTGGGCTGACGAGAGTCCTGTAGCACAGGTAAATGGTCTCTTCGGGATGCCTTGTCTCCACATCTCTGGTCTCCGGCCTGTAGATGAACGGCGAGACGAATTTTGGCGAAAAGGCGTAGGTCTCGGTGAAAGTCCAGATAAAATCGTCCACTTCTCGGGATCCTCTGGTGGTGATGTAGATTTCCACGCCCCGCTCGTCTTTCTCAAACCCTATATCCTCGATCGGTGTGGAAACCAGGGGCTTCATCGATCCGGAAGTGTAGCTTTCGGATCCGCCGAAAAATATCCTCAGACGATAGGTGTCATCCTCGGCGACATCCTGTTCAAAAAGGTAGTACCCATTCCCCTGATCTTCGAGCGCATAGTGTTGGCCGGAGGAGCCTTCCAGGTAAATCTCCGCCCCCAAGGCAGGCGTGGATCCTGGACCGAGATTTTCCCCATAGATCCTTCGCGTGTATCCCAGATACAATTCGCTGGGCTTGCCCTCGGTATCCAGATAGCCCTCCACGGTCAGCACCCGCAGGTCCGCCTCGGACAGTTCCGGCTCGAATGGCTCCCTACAAGCCAACACCGACGCGATCAGAAAACCAAAGACGGTCCACTTTCCCATCAAAATCTGAAATTATAAGTGATATAAGGGATCGGCTGGGCAAAGATCGAGAGCTGGTATCCCCGCAATTGACCCTGCTCCGGAATGAAATAGACAGAGTAGGGATTGCTTCTGCCCAGCAGGTTGTACACGCCAAGGGTCCAGGAGGAGTGCGCCAGCTTCTTGATCTTATGGTTTCCCTCCAGGTTCACACCGAAGTCAATCCGGAAATAGTCCGGAATCCGGTAGGCATTCCGGTCGGTGTAGTAGACCCGCTCTGACCCGCCGTAGTCAAACTCGGCAGCGGGCAGGGTAATCGGCCTCCCGGTACTGTAACTCAGGTTCACCGTCGTGCTGATCCTTTTGGTCACCTCGTAATTGCCCACCACAACCAGATTGTGCGGCTGGTCAAAATTGCTCGGATATTCCTTCCCCTTGTTGATCTTTTCCACGCTGGGTTCATCCGAGGTTTTCAGCAGCGAGCGGCTGTAGGTGTAAGCCAACGAACCCCTGAATTTGCCGGTGTTTTTCTTGAGCAAAAACTCCGCCCCATAGGCTTTTCCATCCGTATTGAGGGCATCCTGCTCCAGATGGTCGTTGAGGATGATGGATGCGCCGGACCGGTAGTCCAGGAGATTTTCCATCGTCCGGTAAAAAACCTCGGTCGAAAACTCCACGGAATTCTTGAAGAGGGTCCGGAAATAGCCCACGGAAGCCTGCTGCCCCAATTGGGGCTTCAGATACAAGTCACTGAGCTTCCAACTGTCGGTGGGCGTAATGACCGAACTGTTGGACAGCAGGTGGATGTTTTGGCGCATGGTACTGATCCCAAACTTGACCGAAGACCTCTTGTCCAGGAGATAGCGGCCACCCAGGCGAAATTCCGGCCCGTGATAGGTTTGCACCACCTCTCCGTCTCCAAAACCCACCTCCCCGGTGACATTGCCAGGAGTATAGGGAAGGCCCTCTTTGTAGGTATTGAACTGTGCGGGGCCCAACAGTTGATAGACCATGTAGCGCATCCCGTACGTAAAAGCCAGCCGGTCGGTCCATTGGAATTCGTCTCCGACAAATAGGGAAAATTCCCGTCCGTTTTCCCGGTCGAGCTTTCTGTCCGTGACGATGGACTCCGGGCCAAAGGGGCTCATGTGGCCCGGATTGAGCGTGTATTGGATTGCCTGAAAGCCAAAATCCAGGATATGCGCCCCTGCCCGGTACTCGAAATCGGTTCTCAGTTGGAACTGGGTGATGTCAAAACCGTAGTTGAACGAGTTGAGGGGATTGTCGAGTCCTTCGATGTTGAACTCGTATGCATCCCGCGCGACGGTGATCTTTCCTTCCAAGCGCTCGCTGAAATACCTTCTCCAGGAAAGCGCCAAGTTGAGGTTTTGGTAAGAATAGGACGTGTCCGGATCAAACCGAAACTGGTCACGGCTCATGTAGCTGGTCAGCTCCAGGGAGTTTTTGTCATTGAGCCGCTGCCTGACATTGACGTTCCAATCATAGAAATTCACCTGGCTTCCGGCAAGCTCCGCGTTGTCCTCCAGCAAATCCAGAGCCCAGTTGGAGTAGGTTCCCCTGGCACCCACCACAAAGGTGGTATTCTTCCCAATGGCACCATCCAGACTCAGTCGGCTGGTCAGGATGCCGATTCCTCCGGATCCGCCGATCTTCTCAGTTCGCCCAAACTGCGGCTCTATGGCCAACACGGACGACAGACGTCCACCGTAGTTCACCGGCACGGTTCCCTTGTGCAACACCACTCCAGACACCATGTCCGAGTTGAAAGCGGAGAAAAAGCCAAACACGTGCGAGGGATTGAAGACCGTGGAGGCCCCATACAGGATCAGGTTCTGGTCGGCCGCCCCTCCCCTCACATTGAAGCCCACCGTCGCCTCACCCGCCGTATTGACTCCCGGTACGGTGAGAATACCCCGCAGCACATCGACCTCCCCCATCACGGCCGGCAGTCGCTTGACCTCGGCAATACTCAGGGATTGGACGCCCATTTCGAGTTTGTTGACCTGCGACAGCGCCCCCGAACTGACCACCACTTCGTCCAGGGAAAGGATGTTTTCCTGGATTTCCATATCGAGTGTGCCGTCTCCCCTCAGATCAATATGCCGCTGTTCCTGGTATCCGCCTATATTTTGCACATAAATGGTATGCCGTCCTTTGTCCAGGGTGATCCGATACCTGCCATCCCGGTCGGTGACCACCTGCGCATAGTTGGTTTTCTCCACCACCACCGCTCCGACCATCGGCTTTCCTGTCTCCACGCTGGTCACGGTACCGCTGAGTGTGGCCTGTTTGGACTGGGGATTGTCCGAGGATCTCCCGATGGAAAAGCGTTGGTTTTTTGCAAAAGCTCCCGTGCCTTCCCCGTTTTTCACCGGAGTGGAATCTGGCAAAACATCAAAATACGAGGAGGGAAAATCCAGCGCAATCGGCCTTCCCTTCGTGACCCATACCTGCTTGCCGGAATCAATGACAAAAAACAGGCCCGAGCCGGCAAACACCTGGGTGAGCAAGGTCCGCAACTCCACACCCTGAGCCTGCAGATTGACCTTTAGGTTTTCGGTATCGTTTTCCCGATAGACAAAGCGGTAGCCGGTTTCGGATTCGACGGCAGCGGCAAATCTGGAAAAAGGCATCTCCATGTACATCCCCGAGATCTTGGCTGAATCGGTCTGTGCCATCCCCCGAAGGCAAGGAAGCAAAAGAAGCAGGACTAGGAAACAGCGGCTCATCTTGACGGAAATCCTTTAAACCCTTCTGTTTTGCCTTTTTTCAAAAGAAGCAGCTCCCTGAGGTAAGCCTCGGGATTGTCCCTGAAAACCATCCCCTTTCCCCGAAAATAGCCGTTCACTTCCTTTTTGGACAGTCCCAGTCCAGCCATTGCCTCGCTCCTGTTGCCGACTTTCCAAAATCTGTCCTGAAACCAAAAGAAATAATCCTGTCCGACCCTGAATTCCCGGGTGATCAGCCCGGTTTCCTTCACGGACTCGACCGTGCGGTAGTGCTTTTTCAAAAGCTTCGGCTCGCCGTCTGCCAACACCTGATAGAATCCGTGATGGTGCTTTCCATAACCGGGATTGGATTCAAATCTCAGGAACACAGCACCGTCACCGAACATGAATTTTTCGACTTTTTCGGCCTTGATCAGGATTTTCTGGTTGTAGATGGGATGAAAAGTCAGCACTTCATCCTGCCAGGCATCATAGAGGAGCTGTATCCTGGCGTACGGGAGGCCATTTATCCAAATCTGTCCAAAGTCAAATTTGCGCGATTCATAAAAAGGCGATCCCAGATAGCCCACCGGCGCATCGGAGTATTGCCCTCCGGTGGCGACTTCCTGAAACAAGGGCAACGTCTCCCGATACCAAGCCAGAAGCTCGGCACCCAAATCCCCTTCCTGTCCAATGGAAACATTGGACAATGGATGGATCAGGATCAGGAGAAAGAATGCAGCTCTTCTCATTCGGTTGTCAGGGACATTGGCCAATTACCGGGAAAAAAATCTCTTTTTCAATTCCCAACCCGCGATAGTGGATAAACGGAGGATAGGCGCAATGAATGGGGCCAAAGTCCCGATCAGAAATTTCCCGCAAGAATTTCGGTATTTTCGACCAAAAACAGACCATTCCATGAAACCCGGATTTTTGTCCCTTGGCTTTTTTTGGCTTTGCGCTTCCCCGTCTTGTTTGCAAAATCCTTCGGTTGCCGATGGGCTCCTGACTGCAATTCCGGGAAAATCGCTTTTAAAACAATCCCAGCCCCGCGTCTTCGGGGACTGTTGATCCCAAGAGCCATTCCCGTAATGCCTTTGCCGGGGAAAACCCTTTTTCAAACCGCAGGAGACGCCAAGAAACGCAAAGGGATTTAACCACAGATTCTCCTATGTGGTTGTTTTTGTGTGGAGGACGGGCAGGCCTGAATCGCTTTCGCCTCGTGTTGTATTGGTCCAAAAAGCTCCAACAACGATTTCCCTGGGCACAAGCTGTTTCTATGATTTTCCCCTGAACATGGTTAACTTCAAAAGAAGAAAGCCCTTCCGGCACTGTCAATACCTGATCCTTCCCAAAACCATGAAATCCAACGCAGCTATCCTCAGTCTTATGCTTGTCCTGGCTTTGTCTTCCTGCACGGCCAATTTCTCCTCCAAAGAATCCGACAACCGGGTCACTGACGAACGTGAGTTGGACAACGTAACCCGGCTGAACGTCAGCGGAATATTCAATCTCTACCTCTCTCAGGGCGACCAACCCTCCATCCGGATCGAAGGCAGCGAAGACAAAATCAAGAAACTCAAGGTGATCCAGAACGGCGAAACCCTGGAATTGAAATTTGACGAAATCAAAAACAGCTTTTTTGGCGATTCCAGACCGGATGTTTACCTGACCCTGAGTGACCTGAAGTTGATGGAATTTGACGGGGTCGGAAACATCAAATCGGAAGGCCCTTTCAAAGTCGGCGAAATCCGCTTGGAAGGCAACGGCGTGGGCAATATTTCACTCCAGTTTGAGGCCCAGAAGATCGATGCCGAATTTAACCTGATGGGCAACATGACCCTGAAAGGAAGTGCCGACGTGATCAAGCTCTCCAATGAGGGCATAGGCAATATCGAAGCGTCTGGATTGATCTCGCAGACCATGACGCTCAACAGCAGTGGGATCGGCAAAGTCGCCGTGCACTGCACCGGCGACCTGTCCATCACGGTCAATGGAATCGGCGCGGTCAGCTATACCGGCAATCCAAACGTCATCAAGGAAGAGATCAACGGCATCGGAAAAGTGACAAGGAACTGACTAAATTTCGCAGGAGTTGTTGGACGATTTCCAGATCACTTCTCTGTCGCTGATTTCATCGAAGACGATTCCGTCCGACCCAATTACTCCCAGGGGATTTCCGCTACAATCGAACACGGGAGAGATCGAATTACACAAAGGACAGCAATTTCGAAGCACAAAAACCGTCTGGGAATCATACGTCCCCATCGTAATGTAAGTGAAGTCTCTGCCGATTTCGAATTTTTCTGTTTCGGCGATCAGTTCCTGTAGCCAAGGCAATTCCAAGACGTTGTCCACATTGCATGCTTTAACCGGATCCGGATCCTCGGAGCAGGAAAAAGTCAGCAGTCCTAAAAATAAGAAGAGATAGATGAGGTTTTTCATGGTTTTATTTTTGTAGTCTCGACGTTAAACATAAAAGATCCGTTACAGGGATGAAGAAAAAAAGATGGAAATCCGCAAAATAAATCCGGAATTCTCAGTCGCCCACTTCTCGCGATTTGCTTATCTCGCCGAATCCGGTGATTTTCGAGACAATGTCTCCACCCGATCCCCTCGACTCGATCCGCCTGAATTTTTCACAAAACGACCTGCTTGTGCTCAATCTGGCACTTGCCCTGATCATGTACGGGGTCGCGTTGGATCTGAGATGGGAGGATTTCCGCTACCTCGCCAAAAACCCCAAAGGATTCATTCTGGGGGCGCTTTCGCAGTTTCTTTTTCTTCCCTTTCTGACTTGGGTTTTGGTTCTGGTTCTTCAGCCGCCTCCGAGCGTGGCTTTGGGGATGTTTTTGGTGGCCGCCTGTCCCGGCGGCAACGTTTCCAATTTCCTCACCCATCTGGCCAAGGGCAATACGGCGCTTTCCGTGAGTCTGACGGCTTTTTCCTCGGTTTTGGCCATCTTTGCCACGCCCCTGAATTTCGCGCTTTGGGCGGGACTGTACGGCCCCACTTCCCTCCTGCTTCGGGAAATCAGCCTGAATATCATGGAGGTGTTTTTCACGGTGGCGATCATTCTGGGCATCCCCCTGATCCTTGGGACAATCACCCGTCGGAAGCTTCCGGGATTTGCGGAAAAGGCCTCGAAAATCCTAAAACCTTTGAGCATTCTGATTTTCGCGGCATTTGTGGTTCTCGCATTTGCAGGCAATTTTGACCTGTTTCTCCAATACATCGGCGTGATTTTCCTCTGGGTTTTGGCGCACAATTTTACCGCTTTGGCAGCAGGCTATCTTACCGGAAAACTCGGGAGACTTCCGCTCGCCGATGTCAAGACCATCACGATTGAGACGGGAATCCAAAATTCCGGCTTGGGGCTGGTACTGATTTTTACTTACTTTGAAGGCCTCGGCGGGATGGCCATCATCACTGCCTGGTGGGGCATTTGGCACCTGATCTCAGGCATGTCGCTCGTCGCCCTTTGGAAAAAAACTGCATGAAAAACCTTTTCAACGCCATGCTCAGACTGCTTGTAAAAGTTGCGCTGCATGGCTATTTCAAAAAAATCATTGTCGAAGGCCGGGAAAATCTCCCCAAAAACCGTCCGGTAATCTTGGTGGCAAACCATCAAAACGCGCTCATCGACCCTTTGCTGCTTGCGACCCATACCCGGCTCAATCCCTGGTTTTTGACCCGCGCGGCGGTCTTTACCAATCCCATTGTCGCCAAGCTGCTCCATTTTATCCGTATGCTGCCGGTGTATCGACTGCGGGACGGGTTTTCTACCATCCAGCAAAACCAGCAAACCTTTGATGATACCTATGAAGTACTCCGCAGGAATGGGACGGTGGTCATCTTTGCCGAAGGAAGCCACAGCCTGACAAGAAACCTGAGACCGCTCAGCAAGGGATTTACCCGGATGGCTTTTGGCCTGAAAGAAAAACATCCCGAACTCGAACCCCTGGTCCTGCCCGTGGGAATCGGGTTCAGCGCCCATAAGACGTCGGGGAGCTTGGTAAGGATCACCTTCGGCAAAGCCATCCCCGTGGACATGCCCTCTTCCCAATCGGGCAAACTGACCAAAAGCGTGGAAAAAGCGCTGAGATCCCTGATCGTGGACATTCCCGATGAGGGCTATGAGGCAACCCTTGCAAGATTGATTGCGCATGAAGTCGATCTTACTTCGAAAAAGGACGTGGACCATTTTCTCGAAACCGGCGAGGTTCCCAATCCTGTGGGAGCGGTGGGCGGGCTGGGAAACAAGCTCATGAAAATCTTTCATTTCCCACTTTACTGGCTTTGGCTTTGGAAAAAGCGCAGTGTCGAGGACATCGTGTTCAGCTCGACCTGGAAGTTTCTGATCGGGTTTACATTGGCAATGCCTTGGTACTTTTTCCTGCTTTGGCTGGCCATGGACACGGCCTTTGGAAGCTGGGGACTGACTTTTTTGATATTGGCGTGGATCACCCTTTGGAAAAACAAAAACCCGCAGGAATAAGCCCTTTGTTTCCGACAGGTTGCCCAATGGACACAGATTTTGAGTTGCTGTCTGAAATGCTGTATAGCTGTGATAATCCGTGCCATCTGTGAGCAATTCGCTCCAGAAAAAAGAATGATCCAAACCAAATAATCTTTGGCTTTGTTTCTAACTTTGAGTGAGAATTAACAACCCAAATACAACTTAGCCATGACCCAAGATTTCCTTCCCCTCAACGGGACAGACTACGTGGAGCTGTACGTCGGCAATGCCAAACAAAGTGCGCTCTACTACCAATATGCCTTCGGATTTGAACTGATCGCCTATGCCGGACCCGAGACCGGCGTACGGGATCGTGCTTCCTACGTCCTGAAGCAGGACAAGATCCGCCTGGTACTCACCTCCCCCCTTAGCCCAGACCACCCAATTGCCGACCATATCCAAAAACACGGTGACGGGGTAAAAGTCCTCGCCCTTTGGGTGGACGATGCGGAAAAATCCTGGCAGGAAACCACCTCCCGAGGTGCCGAATCAGCGGCAGCGCCGGAAGTGATCCGCGACGAGTATGGGGAGGTCAAAGTCGCCTCCATCAAAACCTACGGGGAGACCATCCATACTTTTGTGGAGCGGAAAAACTACACCGGGGTATTCCTCCCCGGCTATCAGGCCAGAAAGAGCACCTTTAAAAGCCAAGGTATCGGACTGAAATACATTGACCACTGCGTGGGAAATGTGGAATTGGGAGCAATGAACCGCTGGGTGGAATTCTACGAAAACGTGATGGGATTTAAGCTCCTGCTGACCTTCGACGACAAGGACATCTCCACCGAATACTCCGCGCTGATGTCCAAAGTCGTGTCCAACGGCAACGGCTACATCAAATTCCCGATCAACGAACCTGCGGAGGGGAAAAAGAAATCCCAGATCGAAGAATACCTGGACTTCTACGGTGGACCGGGCGTCCAGCACATGGCCATTGCTACCGACGACATCTGCCACACGGTGGACGAACTGAGAAGACGCGGGGTGGAGTTCCTCGAAGTTCCGGCATCCTACTACGACGACCTGCTGGACCGGGTCGGAAAGATCGACGAGGAAATCGAACCTCTAAAAAATCTCAACATCCTCGTGGACAGAGACGAAGAGGGGTATCTGCTTCAGATCTTCACCAAGCCCGTACAGGATCGCCCGACGCTTTTCTTTGAAATCATCCAGAGAAAAGGCGCCAAATCCTTTGGCAAGGGCAATTTCAAAGCGCTTTTTGAAGCGATCGAGCGGGAACAGGCACTGCGGGGCAACCTTTGAGCCCCAAACCAAGAACCGAGAAGCAAGAGCCAAGAATTAAGTATCAAGAATCAAGTACTGCTAACCCTTAACGC
>CAZGYC010000004.1:38802-119551 GCA_964530015.1 uncultured Limnohabitans sp.
TTAACGTTTTTAACATTTAACGCCTTTAACGCCTAACCCCAATCCTCCGAGAGACCAGAACCGAGAAGCAAGAGCCAAGAATTGAGTATCAAGACACAAGTAGCAAGAATCAAGTACGTTACCCCTTAACGCTTAACGTTTTTAACATTTAACGCCTTTAACGCCTAACCCCAATCCTCCGAGAGACGAGTACTGGAAGCCCTGGGCCATGGGAGTTTTTTTTTTGCTTTCATTTCCGGGTAAAATGAGCTAATTTTTTACAAATCCCAGTGCTATGAAATCGATCCTCAATGTCATCGGCAAAACCGTGAAGGGCGGAATCTTCTTTCTCCTTCCAATCGTAATCATTGTCCTTTTGTTTGGAAAGGCCCTGTCCATCGTAAAACCAGTGGCAGAAAATCTGCAAGAGAAAGTTCCTCTGCAATTTCCGTTTTTGGCCTTGATCATTTCGCTTCTGATCCTCCTGTCCCTCTGTTTTTTGGCAGGATGGGTCGCCGGAAAAGGGATGGGAAAGGCGATGGTCAATTGGCTGGAGAACAACCTGCTCGACCTGTTCCCGGGCTATCAGTTGATGAAATCCACCATGGAAACAAAGGTTGGGAATATCTCGGAAAAGGAATTTCCGGTAGTCCTGGTTCCCGGAGACGGCTGGGTGTTTGGATTTTTGGTCGAGGAGCTGCCCACCAAAGAGGTGGTGGTTTTCTTGCCATCTGCCCCCAGTGTCTGGGAAGGAAGCCTGGTGATTATTGAAAAATCCCAACTCCGGGAAACCCAGCTCAAGCAGGCGGATGTCCTGTCTTTGATGAAAAAACTGGGAGTTGGTACCGCCGATCTGTTGAAGGAAAGGCTCAGCAAGTAACAACTCCCAGATTCATGGGCAAACTTATTTGTAAAGCTTCCCGTGGAGCTTCTTCAGATCCTCCAGCGGGATCTTGATGACCTTTCGGTCATAGGTCATCAGCCCGTTGGTTTCCACTTCCACATCGGTGGTCTGGGTGTAGATGGCGGCAGCCAGTCCTTTGGGAATCAATTCGGCCAGATCTTCGATGAGGATCGAATAGCGTGCCTTCAATTCTTCCTTGGTGGTAAAACTCTGATAGCCCCAGTTGTCTTTGAGCTGCCAGGTATGGCCCTCCAGCGGCAATCCCAAGCCTCCAAATTCTCCCAACACCAAGACGGTATTTGCGCCAAAAATCGCCGGGTCCGGCATCACCGGGTCAGGATAGTTGTGCAAGTCCAGGATGTCGCCGACGATCCTCGTCCCTTCCATCTCAAAGTTCCCGCCACTGGCACTGTTGATCAGCCTGCTCTGATCCAGTTCCTTGGTAAAATTGACGATTTCCGTGGTTTTGAATTGGCCCCAAGCCTCGTTGAATGGAACCCAAACGACAATGGACTGGAAAAACCTGAACTCGTCGATGATTTCTTTCCACTCGGTTTTGAATATTTGCTCAGATTCGGGCGTTCGTGCCTTGTTCATTCCTTCCCGGATGATTCCCGGACGGACTTCCCAGCGATTTCCCATGTCACCGCTTGGCATATCCTGCCATACCAGCATCCCGAGTTTGTCCGCATGGTAATACCAACGCGCCGGTTCCACTTTCACGTGTTTCCGGATCATGTTGAATCCCATCTCCTTGGTCTTTTCGATATCAAAAAGTAAGGCTTCATCAGTCGGGGCGGTGTAGAGGCCATCCGGCCACCAGCCTTGGTCCAGAGGGCCGTATTGGAAAAGAGCCTTCCCATTGAGGAACATCCGCTGATGTCCATCAGCTCCCTTTGCCATCCGGATATCCCGGTATGCCGCATAGGACTTGACCTCTTCGATCAGTTTTTTCCCCTGAAAAAGCTTGACCGAAACATCGTAAAGCGTCGGAGAATCGGGAGACCAAGCCTTCGGATTTTCAATCCTCACAGGAGCAGGCTTATTCGCCTGGGCTTTGAAGGACGTGATTACCTTTCCTGCTTCCAGCAGGCTCACTTCCACTTCCTGGCCTTCCTGGGGATTTTTGATTTCCGGATAGAATACCTGAGCGGAGTTTTCCCAATCGGTCACAGAATACATGGACGAAATGAAGGATTCCGGCACGGTTTCCAACCACACGGTTTGCCAGATTCCGGTCACCGGGGTGTACCAGATTCCCTTGGGTTCTTTGACCTGCTTGCCTCGGGGCTGGGGTCCCGAATCACTCGGATCCCAGACACGCACGCGGATTTTTTGGGATTTCCCTTTGACCAGGAGATCCGTGATATCAAAACCGAATCCATCAAACCCTCCCTGATGGATTCCGGCCCGCTTGTCGTTTACCCATACTTCCGCTTCCCAGTCCACCGCCCCAAAATTAACCAACACCCGCTTCCCTTTTCTGTCCAACGCGAGGTCAAACCTGCGCTCGTACCACAGCTCGTGGTCCGGCCCGACGGTCTTCTGGACACCTGACAACAGGGACTCCACGGCAAAGGGAACCGTGATTTTCCCGGCAAAGCCGGATTCAGGACTGCTGCCCTTGGGAAGGATGGCAAAATCCCACTGACCGTTCAGATTTTGCCAGCCACTCCGTACCAGTTGGGGACGGGGATACTCTGGCAGCGGAGCCTCGGGATTGAGCTCATCCGCCCAGGGTGTTTTTAGAACCGTCTGGGAAAAACCGCTGAAGCCCAAAGCAAACAGGGCAAAAAAGAAAATTGTTCTCATAGCTAAAGTCTGGAATGTGATTGCTGAACTTATTGAAAATGAAACCAAAGAACAAGGGGGGTTAAAGAATCGGGCCTTCTGTCGGGAACAGTACTGTCAGGCGTCTGGGCCAAAGGGCGCGATTTGACCGGGGATTTGTGGTAAAGAAACCCCAGGTCAGAAGTGATGGCAGGATACGCAGAATCCCGGTTTCCAGCCTGTCCAAAGCCCAGATAAATGCCAGGAGTCTCCGTCCGCACATCCACGACTACCGATTCGAATTCCAGTTTTACCGACTGGATTTTTTGGAAAAAAGCATGGGGCTCCAGATCCTCCCCTTGTTCCGAATCAGCCATCGGGGCAAAGTTCCCGTTTTTCCAGTTGCCGTGATTCTCGGGCGTAGGCACTCCATCCCCTATCCAGGAAACCTGATACAGTTGATGCTCCGGATAGTCAAATCCCAATCCCAACCAATCCCCCTCGATCCCGCTTGGGGACGGAGCCGACGCTTCCATCTTCAACTGCCCGTTTGCAAAAACCGTCCAAGTCAGGGCCGCCGGCCAGGGATGATAGGAAGCCTGAACCTGAATGGAGCCGTCCCTGAGCTTTTTCCAGGCCACTTTGTTGAACGTGCTTTCATTTCCCTGAACTTCCGGAGCCTGGGAAAACGGCAAGACGTGCATCCCGATTTTCACCTTGTCCAATGTTCCCCTGGCCTTTCCGAAGACAAACAGCCGCTGGCCGACTGTGACCTGAAGCTCGCTGGTTGATTCCCTGACGGAAATCGGGTCCACCGCCAAGCCTCCGGATTCCGAAGCGCCCATCGGCTCGCCGGGATGCTCGAAACCCCATTCCCCGCTCGTTTCGAGGGAGAAAAACAACACTGCAACCACAACAAGAAATCGAAAATGCATCGTCTTCTGGATTAAAGGCAAAAACTGCCGAAAGATAGCTTTTGTGCAATCCTGTCAGCATCCATGCAAAACAAAAAAACCGGGACAAAAGGCCGGAGAAATTGTTTGCGATCATTGATGTGGCAAGATGGCATTTTTTGACATTTTCTATAACTTAGAACCACACTGAAATTTTTAAATGAAATGAGTTCAATTGACCCTGCAATCCTGAACAAAGCCCAAAGCTGGCTGGACGGAAACGTGGATGCCCAAACCAAGGCATCGATCAAAAAACTACTAAACGACAACCCGACCGAATTGGTGGATTCTTTCTACCAGGATCTGGAATTTGGCACGGGCGGACTGAGAGGCCTGATGGGGGTCGGCACCAACCGGATGAATGTTTACACCGTGGGCATGGCCACACAGGGACTGGCAAATTACCTGTTGCAGTGCTTTCCAGGCCAGGAAATCAAGGTGGCCATCACCCACGACTGCAGGATCAACAACACGCTGTTTGCCAAAACCACCGCCGATGTCTTTACCGCCAACGGCATCAAGGTGCTTTACTTCAGGGAAATGCGGCCGACACCGATGCTGTCTTTTGCCGTGCGACATTATGGCTGCAAAAGCGGGGTCATGATCACCGCTTCCCACAATCCAAAAGAGTACAACGGATACAAGGCCTATTGGGAAGACGGCGCACAAGTAGTCGCCCCGCATGACACGAATATTATCAAGGAAGTACAAAAAATCACTTCGTTTGATCAGGTAAACTGGAACAAGAATGATGCGCTGCTGCAATACATCGAAGGGGATTTTGACGCGATCTACCTCAATCTGGTCAAAGGCCTGAGCCTTTCTCCCGATGCGATTCAGGCTCAGAAGTCCATGCCGATCGTATTTTCGCCGATTCACGGAGCTTCCGGAAAGATGGTGCCTGCGGCCCTGAGAGCCTTCGGTTTCGAAAACATCCACGTGGTAAAAGAACAGGCCGAACCGGATGGCAGTTTCCCCACGGTCATCTATCCAAATCCCGAGGAGGCTGAGGCACTCACCATGGCAGTGGAACTTGGCAAAAAAGTCCATGCCGAGGTGGTACTGGCCTGCGACCCGGATGGTGACCGGTATGCCGCAGTGGTTCCCAATGAAAAGCGAGAATATGAACTGCTCAACGGCAACCAAACCGGTGCCATGATCAGCTACTATCTCCTGGGCAAGTGGAAAGAAGCCGGAAAACTGGACGGAAGCCAGTTTATGGTCAATACCATCGTGACCACCGAGCTGATCAATGCCATCGCAGCGGGATTTGGTGTGAAATGCTTCAATGTTTTGACAGGTTTCAAAAATATCGCCGCCATCATCCGGGACTTGGAGGGAAAGGAAACCTTCATCGGGGGCGGTGAGGAATCCTACGGCTACTTGGTGGGTGATTTTGTCCGTGACAAAGACGCGGTGAGCGCCGCAGCCATCTTTGCGGAGCTGATCGCTTATTACAAAACCAAAGGTTTGAATGCCATAGACCTGCTTGCCGAGATTTATGCCCAGTTTGGCTTTTACAAAGAGTCTTTGATCTCTGTGACCAAAAAAGGAAAAGACGGCGCCGAACAAATCAAAGCTTTGATGGATGGATTCAGAACCAATCCCCCCTCTCAAATGAACGGGATCGATGTGGAGCGGGTCGTGGACGTGAAAAACTCCACCATCACCCATGTGAAGTCCGGCAAAGTCGAAAAACTGGATATGGACAAGTCCAATGTCATGCAGTTTTATCTGGCCGACGGCAGCAAGATCTCCGCCCGCCCGTCCGGCACTGAGCCCAAGATCAAGTACTACTTCTCGGTAAATGCCCCCCTGTCCTCCCCTTCCGAATACCGGAATATCGAAGCCCAATTGGTGGAAAGACTGGAAGGATTAAAAAATTATTTCAGCTAAACAGAACAAATTCTAAATTCAAAAGCACCGGGAAATCGGTGCTTTTGTTTGTTTGGGCTACGGAACAGCAGAATCCATCAGCCGAAAAGAAAGCTACTCTTTCCCGATGTGCAGGATCGCATCGCCCACATTGATGACCGGATTGTTGTTGAGTCCGATCACATGCCCGTTGGTAGCGGCTTTTACGGGTACGATCACCTGGCCATAAGGGTCGGAGATTCGGGCAACAATCTGCCCTTTTTTCACCGAATCCCCGAGCTTTACGGACGGGTAAAAAATCCCGGAGGCCTTCGCCCGTGTCCATTGGCTGTCTTTCAGCACAAGGGTTTCCCGGGGCGACAGCGGTGCGTCGATCATGCCCAGATGATGGAGCAAGCGTTTGGTGCCGTTGATTCCTTCCTCGATGGCGTAGTTGTCCAGGCGCATCGATTCCCCTCCTTCAAACACCAAGAGGTGCTTTCGGGCCTTGTAGGCGGTCTTTCTGAAGGATTTCTCGATGTGCTTGGAGTTGACCACAAAGTGGGTTCCAAAAGCTTTCGCCAGCTCCAGTCCCACTTTGTCTTTGAAATCGACCCGGATCTGCGGGTGGTTGGAAAGCATCCTTCCCCCGGTATGGAAGTCAATCCCAAAGTCAATCTGGGGGATGACTTCCTCATGGAGGATGTAGGCGATCCGGGAGGCGAGGGATCCTTTTTTGCTTCCCGGAAAACTCCTGTTGAGATCCCTCCCATCGGGAAAAGTCCGGCTGTTGGACAAAAACCCGTAGATATTGACCAGGGGGATGATGATCAGCGTCCCCTTTTGCAGCTCCAGGCTCTGGTCAAACTCCTCCAGAAGCTTTTTGGCCGTCACCACGCCGTTGATTTCGTCGCCGTGGACACCGCCGGATATCAGCACTGCCGGGCCTTCGTTTTTCGAAGACCGGATGAAAATCGGCAGGTCTATCAGGGTATGGGTGGGAAGTTTGGCAATGGGCAATTCGATGTTGACTGACTGACCGGGGCGGACCCGGACACCGTTGATCTGGACTTCTTTCATGAAATGGGCTGGCAGATTCGGGGATTCATTTCACATTGGCTCAAAATCTTGCTTATTTCGCAGGACATGCCCAAGCCCATGAATATACAAGAAAACATTTCCCTAAAAGCACACAATACCTTTGGTTTTGACACTGCTGCGCGTTTTTTCACAAGGGCCGAGTCTGTGGAAAGCCTGAAATCCGCGCTCGTGTGGGCGAAAGAGCACGACCTGAACGTATTGATTCTGGGTGGCGGCAGCAACATTCTCCTGACCGGGGATTTTGACGGACTGGTGGTCAAAGTGGAGATAAAAGGCATCCAGCCCATCCGGGAAAGCGAAGACTACATTTGGGTCAAGGTAGGCGCAGGAGAGGTCTGGCAGGACTGGGTCTCACACGCCATAGAAAAAAACTGGGCGGGCATCGAGAATCTGTCGCTCATTCCCGGCACCGTCGGAGCCTCGCCCATGCAGAATATCGGGGCATACGGAGTGGAGATCAAAGAAACCTTTGACAGTCTGGAGGCACTGAACCGATCCACGCTGGAGATGGAGAATTACTCCTCCGAGGCCTGCCAGTTTGGCTACCGGGAGAGTGTTTTCAAAAACAAGCGCAAGGATCAATACGTCATTTGTTCGGTGACTTTCAGGTTGGACAAGGTGCCTGACTTCCGTGTGGCATACGGTGCCATTCAGGAAGTTTTGGGCAAAAAAGGCGTCACAGACCTGACGATCAAGGCCGTGAGCGAAGCGGTGATTGAGATCAGAAAGTCAAAACTCCCCGATCCCAAGGAAATCGGCAATGCGGGATCGTTTTTCAAAAACCCGACGGTCAGCCAAAGCCAATATGCTGAACTTCGGTCAAGTTTCCCCGGGATTCCCGGATATCCAAACGAAGAGGGGGTGAAAGTCCCCGCGGGATGGCTCATCGAGCAGGCCGGCTGGAAGGGGCACCGAACCGGCGAGGTGGGCGTCCACGCCAAGCAAGCTTTGGTCTTGGTCAATTACGGAAATGGCAGCGGTGCCGAGATCAAGCTGCTTTCCGAAAAGATCAGGCAATCTGTCAGGGAAAAATTCGGGATTGAGCTCAGCCCCGAGGTGAATTTTGTCTAAATCAGTTGGTCGAAAATCTCCAATTCCTTTGTGTATTTTTCGACTTCAATCCCGAATTTTCTGAGAAAATCCACCCCTTCGTCACTTCCTATCCCCTTGTATTCGGCATAGGAGAAAAGATAAACAACCTTGGAAATTCCCATGGAAAAGATAATCCTCGCACAGGCGAGGCAGGGAGACAAGGTCACATAGAGTGTCGAGCCATCGACAGAGGTGTTGTTTTTTACCGCATAGAGTATGGCATTTTGCTCGGCATGGAGCGCCAGGGAGCAGCTCCCCTTGCTGTCACGGGCGCAGCCAGACTCGGGAAACTCCACATCGCAATTGTGTGTGCCCGCAGGAGGCCCGTTGTATCCGATGGAAATAATCCGCGTATCCTTGGTCAGCACGGCCCCCACGTGCTTTTTGATGCAGTGGGACCGCTTGGCAAGGTTCACTGCCAATTCCATGAAAATATCGTCAAAATCAGGCCTGCTCATGAAAATAAATTTGGCAAAAATAACAATCCTGCCCATTGGCGGGAAAGATTTCCGAATAAACACTTTTGTTTTTCCGTTAAGGAAGAAAAACTATCTTCAATAATCCCATGAGTTTCCCATTCATAAACCAATCCAAGTTGAACAGGAAAATCCAATCCGTGCTCCTGCTAATCGGAGCACTCATCCTCACTTCCTGCAGTTCGATCGAAGTGTTCAAGGAGAACACCGAGCTGCCCATAGCCCGTCCTTACCGGACTTTTGTGATCGTCAACAAAGAGCTGGGCATGAGGGGCTTTTCTTCCCAGTTTTTGGACGAACTGGTTCAGATCCAGATTCAGGAAACCCTGGAAAAAGCAGGATTGGCCTACGATTCCAAACAGCCGGATTTGGTGATCCGCTACAACTCCAACGAGGATCCCCGGCGGCGTGAAACGGTCAACAACCCAAGCCCCTATCCGTTTTGGGGCTATCGGGTCTACGATCCCTGGATGTACAATCCCTACAACACGCCTAGGGTGACGAGCAGCAGCTACGAGCTTTTGCAGGTGATTGTCGATTTCATAGATCCTGCCCAGGACAAATTCCTGATGACCCTCACCGGAGTCACGGAGGTGAGCAATCCGAAACACAAGGAAAAAAAGGTTGAAAAAACCCTTGATTCCGTTCTCCGGTCCTTTCTTAGCCAAAAAACCCAAAACTGACATGGAAAAGCGGTTTAAAACCCTCGGGGAATTCTATCCCCACTACCTCGAAGAGCATCAGAATCCCACCTGCAGAATCCTGCATTTCGTCGGGACGGGGCTGCTTTTTGTGATCCTGGCAGCTTCCCTCATTTCGGGGAGCTATCTTTGGCTGTTTTCGATCCCGGTCGTTGGCTATGGGTTTGCCTGGGTGGGCCACTTCTTCTTCGAGAAGAACAAGCCCACCACCTTCCAATACCCCCTGTTTAGCCTCGCATCCGACTTCATTTTGTTTTTCGGCCTGCTGAGGGGAAGAGAAAAATTCAGGTGAAAGGGGGTATTGCCCCGATCATTGCAAAATTTTGTGGCAAAGAGTTTGTACACCTTAATATTACTTATACTTTTGTACAGCAAATTATGTATTTTGCCACATGAATTTTGTACTTTGATGCTAACCATTGTTCTCATAGACGATGATCCCATCAGCACTTTTGTGACTGAAAAACTGATCTCCAAAAACGTAAAGGAGCCTTGTCGGTTTTACAAGTATCAAAGTGCCAAACTTGCCCTGGAAGAAATCCACGGGATCCGGCCAAACTATCTTTTTTTGGATCTCAACATGCCGGAAATGAACGGCTGGGATTTCCTGGATCGCTTCAAACCCGAAAACCAAGATGCCCAAATCTACATTTTGAGCAGCTCCGTGGACGAAAGGGACATCACCAAAGCCAGTCAGTATCAGGTGGTCAAGGAGTATCTCTCAAAGCCCCTCATCAAAAAGTACATCAAAACCATCTTCAACTGACCCCATTCCGGTCAGCTTTTTTCTGTACCTCCCAGTACGGACGCATGGGAAGTCCTGTAGAATTCTGTCCAAAATTTCCCCATGTTTTGTCTCTCCCTGCAATTCGCCGGTTTTCACCGCAATGGTACCGATCCGGAAATTTCCGCAAAATACAAAGCCGGCTTCGCTCCCTGAAAGCGCCACTGATCCGGAAATCGCCCGGCAGGTTCCCAGCCAAACCGGAAACGTCCAAATGCCAGCCCCGCCCGCCATTTGGCGAGATTCGCGAATATTCCCCGAAACAAGCGGACGACGGAACATGAGCCGAAAATTGATCTGTCACCGAAAAAAAAATTAAAGTTACCCCTATTGGTGTATTTGATTTTTTGCCTTATTTCGTACCGATTAAAACCAATAAAAACCCCTTTAAGACAGCCATGGAGGATTTTGAAGAAGATTTCGATGAAATTGACGACTTCGAGGATGAAGATGAGTTCGGAGACGAATTTGAAGACGAATACGATCTCGACGAAGAGAGCGAGCTACTGGATGACAATATCGTAGACTTTGATGAGGAGGAGGACGACTTTGACGACGAAGAGGATTTTGACGACGAAGAATTCGAGGACGATATGGATTGACCGGTACAAAATCACAAGGGATCCGCTGTTTTGGCTTTGCAAAATCAGGGATCCGCTTTATCTTCGCACATCAATCCTGATTTCAAAACACAACAAATGATACTATTGGATATCTTCAGCTCACCTATCATGTCAGGAGCACAGTTGTTCTTGCTGATTGTGTGTATTCTTATTGGACTGGGAGCGGGGCTTTCGGCGGTGGACGTGCGGAGTACTTTCTCCAAGAAAAAGAAAGCTGATCATTGATCGATTCAAGACACGTTTATAAAGGAGGCAAGGCCTCCTTTTTTTTTATCCGACGCCAGTTATGAAAACCCAAAACTATCAAAACCACGCCCGTGTCTATCCATTTCACCATCTGGTGATCACCCCTCTTTCCCTGATCTTTCTGGGATGGACAGTTTATCGGATGGATTTTGGCACGGCCGAAAGCATTTCCACAAGCATTTACCTGTTTTTGGGAGCGTTGATTCTGGCCCTCTTGCCCGCGTTGTCGCGGATTTACGCGCTCAAAACCCAAAACAGGATCATCCTGATGGAAATGAGGCAACGGTATTTTCACCTGACAGGCTCCTCTTTTTATTCCAAAGAAAGCCAGTTGCGCCTGGGCCAAATCATCGCGTTGAGGTTTGCGGGGGATGAAGAACTGCTCCCGCTGATGGAGGCGGCGATCAAGGAAAAATTAAGCCAAAAAGAAATCAAACTGCGGGTAAAAAACTGGCAGGGAGACTACCGGAGGGTCTAGCGAATCCTGCCGTCGGAGATTGCTTCGCCGATTGGTTTCAGAAGGTTTTTTCGGGCCTTTTCCCGGTATCCCGGATCAGAAAAATCCAAAGTGGGAAGCTCCAGGACCAAATCAAATCCGGCTTCTCTTCCCCCCTCACCTGAAGTCACCAGGGCAATTTTCTTTCGATGGGCTTTTGCGAGTTTCAGGAGCTCAAAGCTGGCTTTTCCCTGATCACTCTGCGAGTCGTATTGGCCCTCTCCCGTGACAACCCAGTCCGACCAGCGCACTTTTTCCTCCATCTGGACCAGTTCAAAAAAATAGGATGCCCCAAATCTGATCCCAGTCCCAAAAAAGAACTGCAGGCCCGCTGCCACACCTCCGGCTGCGCCATATCCGGGCTGGTCTGTCCATCCCTTTTTCGATTTGTCAATAAAAAGACTGAGGACCTGCTCACAGTTTTTTTCGAAAACACCGAACTGACTTGGTTCCAGTCCCTTTTGGGGGCCAAAGACCGGGATTGCGCCATTTGGGCCCAAAAATGGGTTGCGCACGTCACAGAGGAGAGTAAACGTGATTTTTGGGATGGCGGTGGACCGTTGGATGTGCTTGATTCTCCCCAGGTATCCCGGAGAGAAAACGGGGATCCCGCGGCCGTTTTCATCGAGGAAGAGCACCCCCAAGGCAGCCAGAATCCCAATCCCCATGTCAATAGTCGCACTCCCACCGAGTCCCAGGACGATCTCCTCCGCGCCCATTTCCACCGCCTTCCGGATGAGTACACCGGTACCAAACGTGGAGCTGGTGAAAGGGTCTCTCTGATGCTTCTGCAAAGGTCCGATTCCCGAAGCCGTCGAAATATCCAGATAGGCTTTTCTTTTGCCCGAGTCCCAGCCGAAACAGCCCAAGATGGGCTGGCCGATCGCATTCAGCGTCCACGCCTGGATTTTTTCCAAGCCCAAGGAGTCGATCAGTAGCTGACAGGTGCCGTCCCCTCCGTCTGCCACCGGCTGCACCAAACATTCGGCTTCAGGGCTTGTTTCGATCTTGCTTGCGATTAGCCTTGCTGCTTCCTGCGCCGGGATCGTTCCTTTGAATGCATTGGGTGCGATCAGATAGCGCATTACTTTTCGGCCTTCATCCGGGCAAAATAGTCCTTGGAGGCCGCTCTGACTTTCGGCGACAGATAGAGGGCGGCAATCATGTTGGGGAATGCCATCACCGCATACATTCCATCGACCAGGCTAATCACCACCTCAAGGCTCACAACTGCCCCTACCACAATTGTCGCCAAATAGAAGTAGTTGTAATAGTCGGCCTTGTCCGCACCAAAAAGATAATTGGTACACTTGTGTCCATAATAGGAGTAGGTAAACATCGTGGAAAGCGCAAAAACAAGGACAGAAATCATCAGGAGGTACTTTCCGTAAACAGGGATACCCATTTCAAACGCTTCGAGCGTCAGCCTTACCCCGTCATTTTCAGAGTTTTGCCAGACACCGGTAAGGAGGATCACCAGCGCCGTAAGGGTACAGACGATGATCGTATCCACAAATGGGCCAAGCATCGCAATCAACCCTTCGCGAATCGGTTCCCGGTTTTTGGAAGCGCCATGCACCATCGGCGCAGTGCCGATACCTGCCTCGTTGGAAAAAGCCGCCCTTCTCGCCCCGATGATAATCACGGATCCCACCGCACCTCCCAGTGCCGCATTGCCGGTAAATGCATCCACGAAGACCGACTTCAACATCTCCGGCACTTCACCCAGATATCGGAATACGATGATCATCACCGTGAACAGGTATATTCCCACCATGAAGGGAACCATCTTGGTGGCTACGGCAGCAATCCTCTGAATGCCACCCAAGATCACCACTGCGGTCAATCCCATCATCCCAAAACCGATTATCCATTGGTTTCTGACCGTCTCCTCCATCGTATCCGGCTCGATCAGTACGGCCTGTATTATCGCGGTGAGTTGATTTGACGTAAAAATCGCAAGCAGTCCAATCACCCCCGCCACACAGAAAATAACCGACAGGAATTTCCACTTTTTCCCCATGCCTTCCTCGATGAAATACATAGGACCGCCCTGGATTTCACCCGAACTGTCCTTGCCCCGATACATGATCGCCAAGCTGCATGTGTAGAACTTGGTCGCCATCCCCACAAAGGCCGCCACCCACATCCAAAAAAGCGCTCCGGGGCCACCCATATTGATGGCAATGGCTACTCCCGAGATATTTCCCAATCCCACGGTTGCGGCAATGGCAGAGGATAGTGCCTGGGCGGAGGATATTTGCCCCGGGGCCATGTCATCATCGTATTTTCCACGCAGCAGTTTGATCGCATGGCCCATCTTCAACAAGGGAACAAATCCAGAATGTACAAAAAAATAAGTCCCTCCTCCCAAAAGCAAGACCAAGATCGGCGGACCCCAGATCCAGTCGCTAAATGCTACGATAATATCTTTCATTGATTATTCCAGTGTTCCCGCGAAAGGATTTAGTCAGAATTAGTCTTCGATTATAGGGGCAATTTCTCCAAAATCAAAAACTATTGATGCGGAGAAAAAAATCCCGGAGCATTTGCAGGCTCCGGGCCATCGTGTTTTTCAGGATTTACCAAGTTACTTTTGGGGATTTGTAAAATCCCACACCCTGGATTTCCCATGTTTTTCCATGGGCGGAAACTCTTTTGCTGTAGCTCTCCCAGCTTCTTCTTTCCTTTTTGGTCCAGGCAACTTCCGCGATGGCCGTGAGTCGGGGAAACACCAGATAGTCGATGTCTGCCCGGTTCGTCACAGTTTCGGTCCAAAGCGGGGCTTCAACCCCCAGGATGTTTTCCCTGGAAATCCCCTCGGCATACTCGGTTGGCTCCCACAGGTAGGCTGAGTCCAGCTCCACATAGGCTGCCCAGTGAAGTCCAATTCTGGAAGTACTGTCATACTGCATGTCCAGATAGGCTTTTTTGGCAGGAGACATCAGCACTTGGTTGCCCTGTCCTTTGGCCAGTTTTGCATTTTCTTCCAAAGCCCAGAATTGGGCCACATTTCCCGGAAGCATCTTGGCCGTAGCCACTTCGTCCCAGCCGATACTGGTCTTGCCATACTTGGAGACAATGTCCTGGACACGCTCCATGAAGTAAACATAGTCTTCCTTGACGGTGACGTGCGACTCATCCCCCCCAATGTGAAAATAAGGGCCTGGGGTGATCGCCGAGATCTCCCGCACCACACTGTCCACAAAAGCATAGGTCAGTTCGAGCTTCGGGGCGAATGTGCTCCAGCCCACCTCGATGCCTGTATATAGCTCCGACGCCCGGGGATTCTTTAAAGGCATCCCGTAATCCAAAGGTGCCTTGGTCACTGTGCCAAAATCGCCATCCGGAAGGTTCACACCGGGGTTCAGTTCGGCATAGGAAGCCAATGCCGAATTGGTATGGCCCGGCATATCGATCTCAGGAACGATGGTAATAAACCGGTCAGCCGCATAGGCCACGATCTCCTTGTATTGGTCTTGGGTGAAAAATCCACCCTTTCCACCACCGACTTCGGTGCTGCCGCCGATCTCGGTCAGCTTTGGCCAGGACTTGATTTCAATCCTCCAGCCCTGGTCATCGGTCAGGTGCAGGTGCAGGTGGTTGAACTTGTACACCGCCATTTGGTCAATGTAGTACTGGACGTCCTCCATTTGGATGAAATGCCTCGCGACATCCAGCATCGAGCCGCGATAGGCAAAGGCAGGCTCGTCTTTGATGGTGCCTGCCGGAATTTCCCAATGCGCCGACTGTGCGGATGCATGGGCTATTTGGGCAGGAAAAAGCTGCAATAAGGTCTGGACACCGTAAAACAAGCCCGCTTCTCCCGAGGAGGTGATTTTAATCTCTTCTCCAGAAATCTGAATCCCATAGGACTCTGAAGCGTCACTTCCAGTCAATTCCAAAACGATCTGACCTGCATCAAAGGAAACCGGCAAATCAAACGCGGTGGCTGGACGGAGTTTTTCGGCAAGGTATTCTCCGGTTTTTGTCAGGTGTGTTCCCGATCCCACGAGCTTTATCCCAGTCTCCGGGGTCAGCTTGAAGCTGCCCGATCCATTGGTGATTTGCTGTGGAAGCGGAATGATCGCCGAGTCTGAAAGCGAGGGGGATTCTTTGCATGCCCCCATGGCAAGTGCGCCTGCGAGCAGCAGAGTCCAGAGTGTTTTTTTCATTGGAAGTGATTTTGGATAAACTTAATTGAAATTTTCAACAATCTGTTTTCCACTAACAAAATAAATTTTGATATTAGCCGCGATCAAATTCAGGGAATGAAAAACCTTTGGTTGAAGTCGGGTTCCTCGAAGACAAACGAAATCTCCCACTTGTCATTTTTTTCCACAAAGTGCGTTTTTAATTCCCTTCTTTTGATAATTTGAAGCCAATCTGTCCAAAATCAACCTGAAACAATCATGGAAAACAACGGTTCCAACCAGGAACAATCCTCAAGAAGAAGTTTTATAAAAGGCTCGGCACTGGCGCTCGCCGGATTCTACATCGTCCCAAGACACGTATTGGGCGGCCCTGGCTACATCGCTCCGAGTGACCGCTTGCGGGTGGCAAGTATCGGAGTAGGTGGAATGGGATCAGGCGATGTCGCCGGAATCTTCCGGAGCGGAAAAGTGGACATGATCGCGCTTTGCGACGTGGACGATACCCGTGCCAAAAAGAGCCGGGACGACCATCCCAAGGCTACCTATTATAAGGACTACCGCATCATGCTGGAAAAGGAGGAAAAAAACATCGATGCTGTGTCGGTATCTACTCCCGATCACATGCACGCGGTACAGGCGATGATGGCGATGAAGATGGGGAAACACGTCTATGTACAAAAACCCATGTCGCATGACATCTACGAGGCCAGAATGCTGACCGAAGCCGCCGACAAATACAAAGTCGTCACCCAGATGGGCAATCAGGGCTCGTCTGGCGACGGGGTACGCCAGATGGTCGAATGGTACAATGCCGGAGTGATCGGTGAAGCCACCAAGGTCTATTCCTGGACCAACCGTCCGGTATGGCCCCAGGGTATCGAATGGCCCAAAACGCCCGCCACACCGCCTACCGATCTGGATTGGGACCTCTGGCTGGGCACGGCTCCATACAAAGACTACGTGGGAAATCTTGTTCCCTTCAATTGGAGAGGCTGGTGGGACTATGGCACAGGCGCCTTGGGGGATATGGCCTGCCACATCATGGAGCCTCCGTTCCGGGTTTTGGGCCTTGGCTATCCGAAGTCGGCGGAATGCTCCGTCGGGTCCGTTTACGTCGGCGAGTTCACCAGGGGGTATTTCCCGGAAAGCTGCCCTCCTTCCTCCCACATCACGCTGCGTTTTGACAGACCGGGAAAATCCGATCTGGAATTCCACTGGATGGATGGCGGTATCCAGCCGACCAGACCCGAGGAACTGGAACCAAACGAAATGATGGGTGACGGAGGAAACGGCGTGATCATCGAGGGAACCAAAGGCAAGATGATGTGCTCCACCTACGGGGCAAACCCGAAGCTCCTTCCTACAAAAAGAACCCAGGAAGTGAGTGTCCCCCAGACCGAATACCGAGTGCCCGACGGAGACCGTGGCCACTACAACAACTGGGTCGAAGCCTGCATCGGCGGCTATGGTTCGGAAGAATTCAAGAAACTCAGCTCACCCTTCTCCGTAGCCGGTCCCTTGACGGAAACTGTATTGATGGGAAATCTAGCCATCAGAAGCTATGATTACCAAGTGAAAAGGGAAGGCACCGAAAACCAGTTTGACTATCCCGGCAGAGGAATCAAATTGCTGTGGGACGGAGCCGACATGAAAATCACCAATTTCGAGCCCGCCAACCAGTTTGTGAAGCGTACCTATCGCGGCGATTATTCGCTTTGACCACTGAATGAAAAGGAAAAAGAAAGGGCTTCCGATGTTTTGGAAGCCCTTTTGTTTTTATTCCACCGCCAATTCAACCCTGCGGTTTTTTGCCCTTCCGGCCTCGGTGGCATTGGAAGCGATCGGTCGGGTTCCTCCCCAGCCTGAGATTCTTAGGCTTTCGAACGCCACTCCTTTACCCACCAAAAAGTCACGGACACTTCCGGCTCTTTCCAGCGAAAGTTGCTTGTTCAATCCCGGATCACCGACATTGTCGGTGTGGCCGTTGATCCGAATCGTAATCTGCGGATTTTCGATGAGAAACTTCGCCAAATCAGCCAGACTTGCTTCCGTGCTTTCACCCTCCAACTCAGCGGTACCCCGTTTGAAATTTACATCCTCCAACAAGACAGTACTGCCAGATTCGGCTTTGGTGAGCAGTACCACAGTCTTGCTCTTCGGATCAATCGCTGCCACTGGTACCTGCTTTGGAAAATAGCCGTTTGCCGAAATTTTGACGGTAGTGATGTCCTTTTCCTTCAATTCTGAAATCAGGTTAGTACCCTTGTAATCAACCGCTTCGGTTCCGTCAAAATAAGTAAGGGTATAGGGCAATTCCGCCTTTGCCTTGGCATCAATCACCAGCCAGGCAATTGGTAACTCCTCTTCCGAAACCTGACTTTCGATGGGAGTTATGGGAGCTGTGGGATAATAAACTTTTGTTGAATCCGAAAGAGGAACCTCCAAGGTTCGAGTCCCAGAAACGGTGCTTTTCGAAGTAGTTGAAGTTGTTTTCGGTTTTTCTTTCCCGGGCTGAGCAAGTACCGGAGCCACAAATTCCTCCGGGATCACCAAAGGAACAGGGGTGGAAAAAGTCATCAAATCCGCAAAACCGTCACTGTTTTGGGTACTGGTCCAGACGATCTCATCCTCGCTGAGAAAGGCAATCGAAGCCTCGGAGCCATTGGAGCTGATCTGCTCCCAGATTTCGGGCTTGCTCCAGCTATCCCAGGATTCACCAAGTTTTTTCGCAATCAGGATGTCCTTTCCTTTGGCTCCCGGGTAGGAATTGGAAGCAAAATAAAGTTGCCGGGTTTTGGGGTCATAAAATGGCCCGGTCTCCTGCCCAAAGCCATTGATCGCCGAACCGAGATTTCTCAGTGGCGACCACTCGATCACTCCTGTTTTTTCACTCAGATAAATATCCTCGTTACCAAATCCGCCGCTTTTTTTCCCTGCCAGAAAAATCAATTTCCCGCCTTCTGCGACTCTTCCTGTGACGGCCCCCTCAAAGGAATCCAAGTCCGGAAAATCGACTTGTCTCAGGTAATTCCAGTCCTGCCCGAATTTGGAAAACTGATGGAGGGAAGCTTGGCTGCCTTCTTTTCGCAAAACCAAAAGAGTCAACAGATCCTCCAATCCCAAAACCAGATCGTATCCTACGGTACTCAAGTCAGGCCTGTGGGTGGCTTCTCCCCATTCCCCGGCCGCATCTTTGCGGGTCTCCCAGATATCTCCGGGATCGGTGACGCCGCCCAGATTCAAGGGATGGAAGGCTCTGGTAAACAACAGGGTGTTGTTTCCGATCCAGACCGGATTGGTGTCGTCGTTTGGACTGTTTGCGCCGGAAAGCGATCGCAGCTCCTGGGCTTTGGCACTGATGAGCAAACAAAAAGCAAGCAGCGCCAGGCCACTTGCTTTGAAACTATAAAGTCTTGTGTTTTTCATGCTTATTGATCCAACACGATGGCGAAAACCAGTGGCGCCACGATGGTTGCATCAGATTCGATGATGTACTTTGGGGTTTCCTGCCCCAGCTTGCCCCAGGTAATTTTTTCGTTTGGCACAGCTCCGGAATAGGATCCATAGGAAGTGGTCGAATCTGAGATTTGGCAGAAGTAGCCCCAAAGAGGCACATTGGTCCGCTGCAAATCCTGATGCAACATCGGTACCACACAGATAGGGAAATCACCTGCAATTCCCCCGCCAATCTGGAAAAATCCGACGGTACTTTCTTCGGTGGCATTTTGGGTGTACCATTCTGCGAGGAACATCATGTACTCGATCCCCGTGCGGACGGTATGCACTTTCTTCACATCTCCTGAGATCACGTGGCCGGCAAACATATTGCCCAGGGTGGAATCTTCCCATCCCGGTACGATGATCGGAAGGTTTTTCTTGGCAGCTTCGAGCAGCCAACTGTTTTTCGGATCAATCTGGAATGAACTGTCCAGCTTGCCCGACAGCAGGATTTTGTAGAAAAACTCGTGGGGGAAATAGGCCTCATTCGCCTGGTCGGCTTTCATCCACTCTTCGAGGATCACGTTTTCGATCCGGCGCATGGCTTCCATCTCCGGAATGCAGGTGTCCGTCACTCGGTTCATGTGGCGCTCAAGCAGCGCCTGCTCCTGCGCAGGCGTAAGTTCGCGGTAGTTGGGAACGCGCTCATAGTAGTCGTGAGCCACGAGATTAAACACATCCTCCTCCAGATTGGCGCCGGTGCAGGAGATGATCTGCACTTTGTCCTGACGGATCATCTCCGCCAGGGAAATGCCCAGTTCGGCAGTGGACATGGCTCCTGCAAGAGAGACCAACATCTTTCCTCCCTGATCCAAGTGGGTCTTGTACCCTTCGGCAGCGTCGATTAAGGCTGCGGCGTTGAAGTGTCGGTAGTTGTGTTTTAAAAATTCCGTGATTTTCATTTCGTTCGGGTTTTCGATAGTGCCGCAAAAATACCCAATTTTTACCCACAAAAAAACCCGGACAACATCCGGGTTTCAGGCAGCGGGCTCGTTGTTGCCCTTATTTTTTTGCCGTGGAATCCACCGGAGCCGGGGTGCTTGCAGAGGGATTTCCAGCATATTTCCTGTTCAGTCCTTCTACCACAGAGGCGGTCACATCGATGGCATCAGTCGCATACCACATCGCACCGCCACGGGTGTAGCTAAGGATGATGTCGATGTTGTTTTCCTTCGCATAGTCCCTGATATAGGTCTGGACCTGCTCGTAGACGTCATTCATCAATTTTCCCTCATCTGCCGACAGCTCCTGCATCAGGTTGTTTCTGTAAGTCATGAGGTTTTGTTCTTTCTGCATCAGTTCGTCCTGCTTGGCCCTGGCCTGGTTTGGCGTCATATTGCCGCCGGTCTGCTGAAAGGTCGCCACTTCCTGCTCAAATCCCCTCGCCCTGGACTGCAGGTCCGAATCAAATCTCTTTCCTTTTGAGGTGATTTCCTCAGACATCTTTTTGAAGTAATCATACTTGTTGATCACCGAGTCTGTATATACAAAAGCCACCTTCATGTCGCCTGCGGGCCGGCCTTCTCCCGAAGGTGCCGTTTCGACAGTTGAGGCGGTTTTCTGGTCACATGAATAGAAAAGCACTGATGCAAGCGCAAATACTCCCAAGAATTTTAATCCTTTTTTCACTTTGAATACGTTAAGGTTGACAGGCCGCAAATATATAGAAAGTATTGATTCTGCAAGAATCGACGCGAAATCTGCGAGTTAAATTCGGTTAAGTACTTAGAAATAAAGCTCTTGTGCCAACCTGAAAACCTGGGCGTGTCCTTCCACGATCTCCCTGATCTGCCTGGAGTAGCCCCCGCCCATGCAGCACATGACCGGAATCCGGTTGCTTTTGGCCAGGGTAAGGACCGTTTTGTCCCTTTCTTTCAGCCCGCTTTGGCTCAGGCTGAGGCGGCCTAGCCGGTCAGAAGCCAAGACGTCCACTCCGCACTGGTAAATCAAAAAGTCAGGCTCAAACGCTTCGAGTATCTTGGGAAGGCAGCTCTTCAGGATTGCCAGATATTCCCGATCCCCCACGCCGTCTGCCACCCCGATGTCCAGGTTGGATTTTTCCTTTCGATGGGGAAAATTCTTTTCTCCGTGGATACTCAGGGTAAAAACGTCCCTCCGTCCCCCGAAAATCTTCGCTGTGCCGTTTCCCTGATGAACATCCAGGTCCACGATCAGCACCCGGCTTGCAAGCTGGTTTTCCAACAGGTAATTGGCCGTGACCGCCAGGTCGTTGAGCAGGCAGAATCCCTCTCCCCGATCCGAAAAAGCGTGATGGGTGCCTCCGGCGACATTCATTCCGATGCCGTCTTGCAGTGAATGGACCGCAGCCTGAACCGATCCGCTCACGATCAGCTTCTCCCGATGGACCAATTCCGCCGAAAGCGGAAACCCGATTGCCCGAACTTCATGCCGGCTTAGCTCCAGAGCCGACATCCGCCTGAGGTATTCCGGACTGTGGGTATGGGCAAGCCACCTTTCCCCAATCAAATCGGGCGCAAAGAAATTTTCGCTGGCCAAAGTCCCCTCATAGAGGAGCTGCTCAGGCAGGAGGTCGTATTTTTCCATCGGAAACCGATGCCCGGCAGGCAAGGGGTGCGCGTAGGATTCTGACCAGGCTACTTTGAGCATAAAAAAGCACTGATAGGCCACCAGTGCGGATTTGTAGGGTCTATAGGGGCGGACGCTGCAAAGTCCCGGAGGCCGGCCATGCTACGCGCGACTTGCTTCAGATTTCGTCCTCTTCGGTCTGAAAGGCATAGAGCGTGTCGTCCAGCACGAGCGTGTCGTCATTGAACTCCTGGACAAACTTCGAAATCGTCTTTTCGGTAATCTCATCCACATTGAGTGCCGCATCCAAGCCCACGCCAAAATCATGGTTGGTGTCGATATCCACAAACTCCTGGACCTTCACGGTTTCCTCTTCTTCGAGATCCATGATGATCTCGGTGATGAACCAGCCGATTTCCTCTTCTTCGCTGGTCAACGGCTTCATGTTGCCGTTTTCATCCTCCTCGTAGTTGATCCCTTTGAAATTCGGGAATTTCTTGGCCGCCTCATGTTCGGCCAGTTCGTACACTTCGCTCGCATGGTGAAGCCGAAGGGTATAGAGTGCTGCATCGTAGATTGCCTCTTTGCCTTCAAACATCCCCACAAAATAAAAGTTGACAAACTCGTCGGAGTTTTCGTCATCAGGGATAATCTTAAAGTTTTTGCCTGACTTCTTAAGTTCAGCCTTTAAGTTATCAATGTTTTGCGGATCAAATCCGGGGTTGGAAAAAGTCATATTTCAATAACTTAGGTGGTTGGGAAGAATGATCTGGAGAGTAACGAACCACACCAAATCTCAGTTTGCATTAAGGTAAGAAAGTAAAGGAATAAAATGAAATCAGCAAAATTTGAAGAGGAATTTGTCAAAAGCCTAATTAAGCAAAAAGAGGGCGAAAAACTGGATTTCAAGCAAAAAATAACTTCGCGGGAAAAAATCTCCAAAACGTTGGCTGGTTTGGCCAATACGGAGGGTGGGTTTATCCTGGTGGGCGTCTCTGACCGCAAGAAGATCATCGGAATAGACCCGGAGGAGGAGCGCTACATGATCGAGTCGGCCAACGAGGAATTTTGCGTACCCAGAGTCTCCCTCACCATCGGCGAAATCAAGCTGTTCGATGAAAAAACAACGGAGCAAACCGAAGAAAACGAGCGGTCACTCCTGCTGGTCGAGGTCAAAAAAACACAGGGGCCGACCGTTTTCTGCAAAGGCAAAAACGGCGAACTGAGATCCTACATACGCGTCAATGACCAGACTCTAGCGGTCTGAACTCAGGCTGACTCCGAATACGCCGTTGATCAAACTCAAAACCAGGGAAAACCCCAATGCCCACCAGAAGCCCTCCACCGTGAATCCCGGGACAAAATAGGCCGCGATCAGGATGACACAGGCGTTGATCACGAGCAAAAAAAGGCCCAAAGTGACCAAGGTAATGGGAAACGTGAGAATGACCATGATGGGTTTGAGCGTGAAGTTGATGAGGATAATCGCCGCCGCCAGGATAAATCCCGTCGTCCAGGTGTCTATGCTGACCCCCTTCATCAGGTAGTCTGCGATCAACACAGAGGTTCCGCCGAGTAGTATCTTGGTCAGGACCGAGATTCCGTTGTTTTTTGTGCCCATACGGGTCAAGTTAAGAATCGGATTGCAAAAAGTCCAAAACTGACATAAATCATTCGCCTATTTTTGCCGCATTTTTCCAGCGGTAGGGAATCAAACCCAATCTAGCCGTATATTTGTACCGAAATGTAAAAAATCGCCTTAGTGATCATCATCGTCTTCTTCCTGCTTCACTGGTATTTCTCCCTGTTTTGCCAGAGTTTCTTTCTCCACAGATATGCCGCCCATCAGATGTTCTTGATGAGCAAGTTTTGGGAAAAGTTTTTTTACTTCTTCACCTGGACATGGCAGGGCAGCTCCTACCTCTCCCCGAGAGCTTATGCAATTCTTCACCGAATGCATCATGCCTATTCAGACACTCCCAAAGATCCCCACAGTCCGCATCATACCGAAAACCTGTTCACCATGATGTGGAAGACAAAAAACATCTACAACGATTACTTCAGCTTTAAGCTAAAGCCCGAAGAGCGGTTTTCCCGGGATATCCCCAATTGGAACGCATTTGACAAATTTGCCGACAACATGGCCGTCAGGGTGGGCTGGATCTTGGTCTATGTGCTGGTCTATGTGCTTTGCATCTCCGTCTTCGAGCTTCCGGGAACCCACTGGTGGATGTACTTCCTGCTGCCGATCCACTTCCTGATGGGACCCGTGCACGGAGCAATCGTCAACTGGAGCGGTCACAAGTATGGCTATGCCAACTTTGACAACAACGACAAGTCCAAAAACTCGCTGCTGCTGGACGTGCTGATGCTGGGCGAATTGTTCCAAAACAACCATCACAAGCTTCCAAACCGTCCGAACTTTGCCGTGAAATGGTACGAATTTGACCCGACCTACCCGATCGTCAAACTGCTCCACGCCACCGGAATAATACGGCTGAGGACTACTTAAGCTTCCCGGAAGGAAAACCCCAAGGCCGCGCTAAGCGGTCTTTTTTTTGCCTGAAAATCTCCCGATTTGGGATTTCGGACAGTTGTGGGATTTTGCATCGGACATCGACTCAGATTTCTGACTTTTGATTTCTGATTTCTTCCGTCTTCCAACACCTCACATCGGGCAAAACGACTTTCATCGCCGGCCACCTGACCTTGGCCGTTCCCCGGCAACGCCGGGCTCGAATTCCTGTCGGCTTTCAGGGACTTTCGGAGACTTTCCCCTTGTTTTTCGAAAAAAAACTACCGAAAGGAGATTTGGACATAAAATTTATATAGTTTAAAATCAGGACCTTACACCCACATGTTAACTAAGTCGTATAAATATTTCATTAATTTTTTTGGAAATAAGAAACTAAACGAATAATTTTCTATTGATTTAAAACTTAACACCTTATGAAACCATTAACAAGAGCGGAAGAGGAGATTATGCAGATCCTCTGGGACATCGAACGAGGCTTCGTGAAAGACATCCTATCTCCTATGACAGAGCCCAAACCTGCATACAACACCGTTTCAACGATCGTGAGAATCCTTGAGCGAAAGGGATTTGTAAGCCACAAATCCTACGGAAAAAGCCACGAGTATTTCCCGATTGTCTCCAAAGATGAATACAGGACATTCATCATCAAGAGAATGCTGGGCGGATACTTCGACAGTTCATTTGCCAAATTGACCCAGTTTTTCAAAAACGATGAGTCACTGAACACCAAGCAGTATCAGTAGCAAGCAACCACGTGGATAAGCACTCAAAAACCCGGTTCCTGTTGGATCGGGTTTTTTTGTTTGGATGGTTAGTTTATTTCTTTCAACAGCTCTTCAATCGCTTTTGCAAGTTGTTGGTCTATTCCATGGTCAATCTTGCCAGGCATGTTTTTCACCTCAAACTGGGGCTTAGTCTCATTGTTTTCCAGCCATTCTCCTGCCTTGTTTTTGGCAGAAATCGGCACAGCTCCCCAGCGGACTCCATCCTGTAGAGATTCCCATCCGGCAAAAGAACAAGTGCCCGGAGTAGGCATCCCCACGGTCTTTCCAATCTTCAAATCAGTATATCCGCAGGCAAAACAATGCCCGTCTGAATAATTGGCTTCATTAAACATCGCCAAAGTCGGTTTGGTCCAACGGGCGGTCGGTTCTCCACCGACGACTTTATCCGCCGTCGCATAGGTCAGAAAACTGTCACCCGTAAAAAACATCGCCAAATCAGCCACCAAGTCCCCGCCGCCGTTGAATCGGGTGTCGACAATGACGGCTTCTTTCTCATAATATTTGCCCATCATGTCCTCATAGACGTTTCGATACGGCCCGTCACTCATTCCCGGAATGTGGACATAGCCAAGTTTGCCGGCACTCAGTTTCTCTACTTCCTCTTGGTTGGTTTTCACCCAGCGGCGATAGAGCAGTTGGTTTTCCGCACCCAACGTAATCGGCTTGACGGTGTATTGTGTCCGGCTTTGGGTAGCGGGATCCAAAACCTCGATCAAGGTGAACTTGTCTGCTTTCCTGTTGAGGAGTTTGGCAAAGTCCAGATCAGGGGAGATTAGCTCTCCATCGATCCGTTCGATCACCATTCCCGGTTTTACCGCTATATCAGCTTTGTCCAAGGGGCCGCCTTTTATTACCTCTGTCACTTTGACCCCCTCTCCTATAAACTTATAGTCCCAAAATATCCCCAAGGCTCCCGTCGCATCTGCCATCGGAACTGTACGGGAAAATCTGGCTCCAGCGTGTGACACATTCAGTTCTCCCAGCATTTCTGACAGCATCTCAGCAAACTCAAAGCTGTTTCCGATATGGGGAAGGTACTTTTGATAGGCTGGTCTGATAGCATTCCAATCCACCCCGTGCATTTCCGGTGTATAGAAAATCCCTTTCGTTCTCAGCCATACATGCTCAAAGAGATGCGCCGTCTCTGCATTCCTGTCAAAGGTCATCTCACCAGCAATCTTGAGGGTTTCCTTTTTCATAGTCTCTGGGTTGATTTTGGAAATGCTCCCATCCGAAAGGAGAAAAAGATTCTTTTGGTCTTTGTCCCAAGCCAAACGGCCAGAATTGGCATCCAGTGAGATTTCCTGTTTGGTCTCTTTGGTTCTGAGATTGGTGCTCCAGAGATTCATCCCCTTTTCAAACCGGGCCAGGTAGAAGAGTTTTTCTCCATCTTTGGAAAGTACGGCATCACCCATAATCGAAGAGTGGATCGTAAGCCTGGATTTCCGATCCTCAAATCCATCCCAATCAAACACAATCGGCTTGATTTCTTTGGATTCCAGTTTTTCGGTTTTGGATTTATCGGCTGTGACAGCAGGCTTTTTGGCTTTTTCGATTTCCTTCAAAAGATCAAATTCATCCTTGCTCATTCTGAATTTATCCCACGCGGTTTGGTCAAAAAACAACATATAAACATCGTCTTCCATCCTGCCGCTGGTAGCATAGCTTCTCAAGCCATCCCGGTTGGAAAACCAGATCATCTGCTTGCCTTCGTTCACCCACTTGGCATTGTCGTCAGAATAGCCACTCTGGGTCAATTTCCGCATCTTTTCTTGGCCCGACGCATCCAACAGCACCACTTCGGAATTGGACATCGTCGGTCTGTAGCTGGCCAAAAGCCATTTGCTATCCGGACTCCAGGTGAAGTACTGATCCCCATCACTCATGTGGAAAAGCAGATCCGGCCCCATTAGGGTCACAGAAGATTTGGAAGCGAGATCCAAGACTTTGAGATTTCTCCGACCCTCGACATAGGCCAGTTTCTTTCCGTCTGGAGAAAATTTTGGAAGATAGGCATCTGCCTCCAAGCTGATGAGCAGATCCTCCCTCAGCAAGGTCGAGGCAAAGAAAAACGGCTCCTCTGCTCTGATTTTTGAACTTTGAAAAATCTGCCACTTGCCGCTTCTTTCCGAGGCATAAACCAGCGATTTCCCATCCGGAGCAAATTCCACGAAGCGTTCTTGTTCGGGAGTATTGGTGATCCGTTTGGTCAGAGATCCATCGACCGAAGTCACAAAAACCTCCCCTCGTGCGATAAACGCAATCTCCTTTCCGTCAGGGGAAATGGACATTTCACGCACTCCACCATTGATCGAGATGTAATTGTCCGGATTGGAAATAGCCTGAGTCGCGAGGGAAATTTCCAGTTTTTTAGGCTGCTCGCCCTTTTTCAAAGTATATAATTGCCCGTCATAACCAAAACTCATCAGGCCATTGTCAGCAATCGAAAGGAACCGTACCGGAAACCCTGAAAAGTTGGTCAACGCCTGAGATTGCGAAGGATTGGCCAGGGGCATGCTGTAGACGTTGAAGCTCCCATTGGCTTCACTCAAGTAATAAATTTCAGATTCATCAGGAGAAAATACAGGATTACGGTCTTCACCATAGAATTTGGTGAGCATGGTGTGCTCGTTTTTGGCTGCGTCATACATCCAGATGTCTCTGGCAATCCCGGACTGGTGATGCTTTCTCCATTCGTTTTCTCCTCCTTTTTTGTCCTGATAGATCATCTTCGATCCGTCTTTGGAGGTTTGTACATACTCCGCCGGTATCGTCCAAACTTGATCCACCCGTCCCCCACCTTTAGCCACCTGATACAACTCGGGCTGAGAACCGGTGGGATATTGCCGATGCTCGGCTAAGTCCATGCGAGCCGCTCCAAAAATCACCCGCTGACCGTCCGGACTAAAGTCGTATGGAATTTCATCGGTGGAATGGTAAGTCAGTCTGGTAGCCTCACCTCCTGAAGCATCCATGATGAACACATCGAAATTTCCGTAGCGATCCGAGGCAAAAGCTATCTGATTCCCATCAGTGCTCCAAACAGGCTTGAAGTCCTGCGCTTCGTGAAAAGTCAACTGGGTAGCCCTGCCTCCTGCACTGGCCACGAGGTAGAGGTCACCCTTGTAGGTAAAAACAATCTGGCTTCCATCAGGCGATATAGCAGGGTATCGCAGCCAGTTGGGAGAAGATTGTGCAAATACCTGTCCGGCAAGAAGCAGGCTTAATCCCAGGACAATCAGCGTAAAGCGTTTTTTCATAACCAAATTGAAGATCAGATTCAAAGTAAACAAAAATCAAGTTAGACTTCCCTTCAGATTTTAAGAACGGAAAGGATTCTGCCGGAAAGGCTACACAACCTTTCGATACTCCGCAGCGAAGGCCTATATTTGCCCCCTGATAAAAAGCCCCTTTCAATGAATACGTTTATACAAGAGCTGAAATGGAGAGGAATGCTCCAGGATATGACCCCGGAGATCGAAGAGCACCTGAGCAAGGGAATGGCGTCTGCCTATCTGGGATTTGACCCGACCGCTGATTCCCTCCATATCGGGCATCTGGTAGGCGTGATGACGCTCCTCCATTTTCAGCGGGCGGGGCACAAACCATTTGCCTTGGTCGGTGGAGCTACGGGAATGATCGGGGATCCTTCCTTCAAATCCGCTGAAAGAAACCTCCTCGACAAAGCCACGCTGGACCACAATGTCGGCTGTATCCAAGGTCAGCTTTCCAAATTCCTGGATTTTTCCGGAGCAAGCTCCAACAAAGCGGAGCTGGTCAACAACTACGACTGGATGTCACAGTTTTCCTTTTTGGAGTTTATCCGTGACGTCGGAAAACACATCACGGTCAACTACATGATGTCCAAAGACAGCGTCAAGCGGCGACTGGAAGATGGACACGGACTTTCTTTTACCGAATTCAGCTACCAACTGATTCAGGGCTATGACTTCTATCATCTGTGGAAAAACAACCACTGCTCCATCCAGCTCGGCGGATCGGATCAGTGGGGAAATATTGTCACCGGTACCGAACTGATCCGCAGAATGGGCGGAGGCAGTGCCTATGCGCTCACCGTACCGCTGATCACCAAGGCTGACGGCACCAAGTTTGGCAAGACCGAGGGTGGTTCCGTTTGGCTGGATCCGGAGAAGACCTCTCCTTATGCCTTCTATCAGTTTTGGCTGAATGTGTCCGACGAGGATGCTTCCAAGTACATCAGGATTTTTACCGTGCTGGACCAACAAACGATCGAAAACCTGGAAGCTGAACATGCACAGGCTCCCCACTTGAGAACTTTGCAAAAAGAAATCGCCAAGCAAGTCACCGTGATGGTACACAGCCAGGAAGACTATGAAATGGCCCTGAAAGCCTCCGAAATCCTCTTTGGCAAATCGTCCACGGAAGATTTGGCTTCTTTGGATGAACGGACCTTTTTGGCAGTATTTGAGGGCGTTCCGCAGGTCCAAATCAGCCGGGAAGAATTTGCGGGAATCGAAAATATACTCGATCTCTTCGGTGAAAAAACCCACGCACAGATTTTTCCTTCGAAAGGGGAAGCACGAAAAATGATCCAAGGCGGCGGTGTCAGCATCAACAAAGAGAAACTTGGGGATCCAAACGCCCCTTTGGCTTTCAGCCTGCTTCAGGGCAAATATCTCCTGATCCAAAAAGGAAAGAAAAATTATTATATTCTGGAAGTAAAATAAAAAGCTGACTACTAAGCGAAAAGGCCTCAAAAATTATTTTGAGGCCTTTTTTGTTCCCAGATCTTGAAATTTAAACCTGATTTTTGACCCTGATTTAATACCTTTGGCATTCACTTTTAATCCTTGACTCAAGAGGCATGGCAGGAGAAAAAAACAAAGAAAAACTCATCTTGGATTCGGCAGTGGCACTATTTACCACGAAGGGTTTTCAGGCTACACGCATGGAAGATGTGGCCAAGCGAGCCGGTATCAGCAAAGGGCTCACTTATTTTTATTACAAAAACAAGGAGGACTTGTTTATGGCTTTGACCAAAAAGGCTTTTGACCAGTTCAAGGAAGAATTCAGGGAAGTACTCCGGTCCAAGGGAAAAAACGGCATGGAAATGCTCACCGATCTGATGGCTAAGATTGTCAACTTTGCCAAGGAACATCCGGTGTACTACCAGGCCGTCATCAATTTCCTGGATGTTTTGAAAAAATACAACCAGCCTGCCCTGAGAAAGGAAATCGATCCCCTGATTCTGGACTCCATCCATTTTCACAAGCTCTTGGAAATCCACCACGAGCCCGTCAAACTCGGTGTGCAGATGGTTTCCCAAGGGATCAAAGACGGCAGCATCCGACCCGAGCTGCAGCCGGAAATCACCTTCTACACGGTTTGGGCGATGATCATCGGGTTTGAAAAGATGGCCGGGCCGGTCGGATATGAAGGCAAGGACGCCAAAATCAGCGCCGAGGCCTGGCAACCCGGTTTTACCAAATTGCTGCAGGACATGCTCCGGGGAACCATCCAGGCGAGCCGTCCGGCAATCGTCCAAACCAGCCTGTTTTGATGAAAAATCCGGCATCATTAGGCATCCTTTGCCTCGCACTCGCATGTGCGCCCAAGACCGAGGTTGATCTCCTGATCAAGAACGCATCGGTCATTGAACTGCAGTCAGGGAAAGTCCTGCCCTCCCAAGTCGTCTTGATCCAAGGCAATACGATACTTCTCACAGGTGGGGATAGTCTCCTCGCCCAGTTTTCGGGAAAGGCCGAGATCGATGCCGAATCCAGATTCCTGATGCCCGGGCTTTGGGACAACCATGTGCATTTCGGCGGAGCTGAATATGTCGATGAAAACGAGCAACTGCTACCGCTTTACCTCGCCTATGGAGTGACGGCCGTGCGGGATGCGGCCGGAGATATCCCGCTGGAAGTATTGAAATGGAAGTCAGAGATCCATACCGGAGAACGGATCGGCCCGAGAATCTTCACCTCCGGCCCCAAGATCGAGGGCATCAATTCCGTCTGGCCGGGAGACTTGGAGATCGGCAGCGAAGGGGAGCTTGACCAAGCGCTGGATTCACTCGAAAAGTTGGATGTCGATTTTGTGAAAATCACCGACAATGCACTTTCCGCGTCGCTTTTTCTTTCCGCTACGCAAAAGGCCAAAGCCCGTGGCTGGTCAGTTTCTGGCCATGTACATCCGGGAATTACCCTGGATGAAATTTCCAAAGCCGGACTTACAACGATTGAGCACCAAGGCTATTTGCTCAGAGCTGCCACCCCGGAGGAAAGACGGATCCGCGATGGGCGGATTTCAAACGCGCTTTCATCGACGGAAGCCAATAAGCTACAGTTCAGTACATTATATGACTCGGTAGCCGAAGCAAACTTCAGGAAGTTTGCCGCTCAGGGAACCGGGATCGTCCCTACGTTGCTGATCAGCTACAACATCGCCTACCTGGATTCTTTGGATTTTTCAACGGATACCATCATGGAATACTTGGGGCCCAAGTTGAAGGAAAGCTATCAATGGCGGATCGGGCGCTATGCACAGGAAGATTCCGCAAGCAGACGAACCCGAAAGATGCAATTCGAGGCCTCCGCCAGGTTGCTGCCTTTGGCCCTGAAGTCCGGGATGAAGATCATGGCGGGAACCGACGCGGGCTATCTGAACACCTATGACTTTCCGGGCCTGGCCATCCACCGTGAACTCGTCCTGATGGTCAAATACGGCCTGAGTCCACTCGAAGCTCTTCAGGCATCGATGATCAATGGACCGGCTTACTTTGGGCTGGAGAAAGAATATGGCGCCGTGGAGGCCGGGAAAAAGGCCAGTCTGCTCTTGCTGAACAAAAATCCCCTGGAAAACATCGAAAACACCCTGTCAATCGAGTCCGTAGTCGTCGGTGGAAAATACCTGTCCCGCTCAGACCTCGACCGGATGCTTTCCGGGATCAAGGCTTGGGTGAGCGCCAAGGAAGGCGACGGGCAGTGAGTCGCAAGTAGTGGGCAGTAAGCCGTAAGAAGTGAAAAGTACCACTTACTCCTTACGGTTTACCGCCCGCTCTTCCCTCACCTGCTCTTCCAGAGATCTTTCAGCTGTTTTCCGTTGACGATCAAAACAAATCTGGCCGGGTTTGGTATCAGCACGATCCGTACGTCCAGCTTGTCAAACTGGTCTGATTCGATCGGGACTCCTACTTTGCCATTGACTTCATAAGTCACGATTCCTTTGGCATCGGGAAGCATTTCTTTGTATGAATTTGCCAGGTAGGCAGACGGCAGCAAAACATCCGTATCGGACTTCAGCGTGGAATAGATTTTCTCAAGCTTTGGCTCCAGCACTTCTTCATAGGCCTCATTGAAATCATCTTCCAGGTCATGCAATTCCTCCTCCAGGTCATCATAGCTTTCGTCGCTATAATCCATCTTACTGAGTTGATTCCTTTTTTGTACGATTTCGGTGAGTTGCTGATCGAGCTGTTCCCAATTCATGGATTGTCTTGATTTGATGAAAGTGCAAAGATGACCAATACTTCTTTTTTCACCGAAAAATATCATGGAAATTAACTCACAAGAAGGATTTTTCCGTTCCTGCCCGGCTTTTCATAGGCTTCCAGCGCGGCACTGAATTCTTCCAGTTTGAATTTCCCTTCGATATCAATCTTGGAACTGTCGTTTAGCAGAAAGCCAAAAACCGACCGAAAAGCCTCTTCCCGTTCGTCCTCGCTGATTTCTTCCACCCAAGTGGAAAGCCAAAATCCTTCAATGCTCAGGTTTTTGAAGATGAGCAATCCGCTGTTTATCGGCAGGTTTTCCAAGGCCAATGCCCCGAAAACCATCATCTTCCCTTTTGGTCTGAGGCAAGCCAAAGCCCTGGCTCCGAGCACCCCGCCCACCGCGTCAAACACGACATGGACTCCGTCTTCGGTTTTTTCGGCAACGGCCTTCTGGAGTTTTTCGGTCTCCGAATTTACGACCAAATCGACTCCCAGACCTTCCAGCACGTTCTTTTGGGAATCGTGGCGCACGGTGGCCACCACCCGGATCCCTTTTGCTTTGGCCATCTGGATGGCAAATTTCCCGAAGGCAGAGGCTCCGGCTGTGACCAAAAGCCATTGACCCGAAGTCAAGCCAGATTTTTGGAGCATGGCAAAGGCCGTCATCGGATTGACAAATGCCTGACAGGCCACCTCATCCGGCATGGTATCCGGTACGGGAATCACCGCCGCCGTCGACAGACAGAGGTATTCCTTCCAGGTTCCAATCGCGGTGAACATGACCCGGGTCCCGGCTTTGACCTTTCCGGCTTCATCGCCTTTCTCGACCACGCCACAAGCCTCAAATCCTGCGCTGCTTGGCAATTTTGGGGCGATTCCATACATCCCTCTGACAAACATGAGATCGGCCGGGTTGATGTTCCGAGCCGTGACACGGATCAGGACTTCGTGTGCTTTTGGGCTGGGAACCGAAATCTCGCGAACCTGAATCACCTCCGCAGGCAGTCCGGTTTGTTCAAAAATGAGTGCTTTCATTGGAGTATTTTGGGTCAAAATAGACAAAAAACCAACGCAAATGCCGGCTGTTGGGTTCAAAAGGAATGGGGAGCCCCCTCCCGGCAGATGAAAACCGGCTTGCTTTCGCAATTGCAAACCAACCGGCTTTCCTCCGGGCACGCTAAGCCAAGAATTCCGCTTTCCTTTAGACAATCGCCAGGTAGAAAGTACGGATACTCAGAATGATAATCAAAACCCCTACTGCGGCCATCAGATATTTTGGCTTCACCAGTTTACAGATATAGGCTGCGAATGGTGCTGCAATGATTCCACCCAAAATCAATCCCAAAACAGGAGCGAGACTCAGCTCTTTGACAAAAAACAAAAAAGTGGATGCACTCGCCAGCGACACAAAAAACTCCACAAAATTGCCTGTACCGATGGCATAGCGGGCGATTTTGCCTTTGCTGAGCAGCGTACTGTTGACAATCGGTCCCCAGCCGCCCCCGCCGATGGCATCTGCAAATCCTCCTACAGTCGCCAGGACGGGCAGACTTCTGCTTTCCCGGTTGAATTTTGCGGTATGCTTCTTTCTTACTTTTCTCAAAATCACGATTCCCATCACAAACAGGTAAAGTGCGATGACAGGTTTGATCAGGTCACCATCCACATTGGACAAAAAAAACGCACCGATGACCGAGCCTAGGACACCCGGAATCAATAGCTTTTTTGCCAGCTTCCAATCCACATTTCCCATCTTCCAGTGGGAAATTCCCGAAGCCAAGCTGGTAAATACCTGGGCAAAATGCACCCAAGCCGATGCCGCCGCCGGCGGGATTCCAATCCCCAGCAAAATGGAATTGCTACTGACTCCATAGGCCATCCCCAACGCCCCATCAATACTTTGGGCCACAATCCCCACCAACAAAAACCACAAGAACATCTCCGTGTCCAGCTCCCAACTTTTGATGGATTCGGTCAAGGTATGAGTGACCAACAAAGCAAATATCATGGCCGAAAAGGCAAAAAACATGGACCAAAATGGCTCTGTACGAAGGCGGAGAATTAGTTTTTCCATGAATAGCTTCAAGGGTTTGGCAGGTTTGAATGGCAAAAATAGAAACAAAATTTGTTTATCCTATCGATTATATAGGATTTACAGATTAAATGGGGACTGGTCTGAAAATAACTTTCCGGTCATCCAGCATCGGGATAATTTCCTCCGGATCTAAAGAATCTGGGCCAGATTCCTTAATCGACTCAACGCTTCCTTCAGTTCATTTTCCTCTTTGGCAAAGCAAAACCGAATGATCTTATCATCCCTCTTGCCCGAGTAAAAAACAGAAATCGGAATACAGGCTACCTTGAGGATCCGAGTCATCCGCTCGGCAAGTTCACGGTCGGAGACTTGGGACAGATGCCCATAGCTGGCACATTGGAAAAAACTTCCCGAACTGGGGACAAATTTCAATTCAGTTGTCAAAAATCCTTTTACAAAAAGATCCCGTTTCTGCTGGTAAAAATCAGGAATGGAAAGGTATCGATTGGGTTGCTCCAAGTATTCAGCCAGGGCGAATTGAATGGGAGTCACCGTGCTAAAAGTGAGGTATTGGTGGACTTTCCTGAACTCCACAGTCAAATCCGCCGGGGCGATGCAATAACCGACCTTCCATCCGGTCACATGAAAGGTCTTCCCGAATGATCCGCAGACAAAGGTCTTTTGGCCCAACTCGGGATGCGAACCCAAGGAGAGGTGCTTTAGCCCCCCAAAAGTAATGTGCTCATACACTTCGTCACTGACCACATAGATCTCCCTGTCCCGAACGAGGGCTGCCAACTGGTCCACATCGTCCTGAGACCAGACAAATCCGCTCGGATTGTGCGGAGAATTGACCAGGATTGCGCGGGTTTTGGGAGAAATGGCCTCTTCTACTTTTTCCCAGTCCACCGAAAAATCACCCGCATTCAGCGGGACATATACCGGGACTCCTTGATTGAGCGTAATCGCCGGTTCATAGCTGTCGTAGGCTGGCTCAAGCACAATCACCTCGTCTCCCGCCCGGACAATCGCCGTAACTGCGGCAAAAATCGCCTCCGTCGCCCCGGACACTATCGTTACCTCGGTCTCGGGATCGGGGAAATAGCCCTGGGTGAGCTTGGTCTTTTCGGCCAACCTCTCCCGAAGTGCGGGAATGCCCGACATGGGAGCATATTGGTTAAATCCGCCACGGGTGTATTTTCCGACCAAATCCAGCAACACCGGATCAGCGCCAAAGCCCGGAAATCCCTGTGAAAGATTGATCGCGCCTTCCTCCGCAGCCATGCGCGACATGACTGTAAAAATGGTCGTCCCGATATGGGGAAGTTTCGAGGCAAGTGCCATGGATCAAATTGGGGTTGTCGGTCTTGAAAACAAGCTTCAAGAAAACACTTTTTTTGAAAAGAAAGGGCATGAAAAAAGCCGCAAATCGCTTGCGGCTCAATCTTGGGGCAGTTTGTTTCGAAATGGTCAGTTCACGTTTTCTCCGACGCTTTTGGTAAGGGTCTTGCCCTTTTCCAAACCTTCCAGTCCGACGGCTTTCAGTTTTTTGCCGATATCCTCGCTTGCCTTTTGCAAGTCGCCAAGCAGTCTGACGAGTTTGTCTTTTTGCGGGCCCAGCTTTTCCCTGTTTTGATAGAGGAAGTATCCTGCAACAACTCCGGAAGCCAATCCGGCCAACCAATAGGTCATCGTTAGTTTCGAATTATTCATGGCATTAGTATTTAGTGGCTAAACAGTTGATTGAAATGTGGTGAACCGGTTTTTCGATTCTGATGCCGACTTGGAAAAAGCGAATAGTTGACCTTCACCTATTTCCTGTCCACGGATCAAACGCGTTTGGGTTTTGGAATTTCCAATAATCTTTTTCCCAAAAGCCCCGATCCCAAAATCCATCAAAAACCGAAAAAACCGGTTCGGCATAAGCTGTCCAATCGTCGTGCCCATCCGGCCAAAACCCGAAAAAACTGCCCGGGTCTAGCAGAAACCATGTTTTACTGCCTGGAGGCAGACCAGAGTATGGCGTTTCTTTGACCAATAATGGGGAATCATTCCCCAGTGGGGAATCGCAAAAACCGGGAAATGGGGTTGACCCTTGCCAAAATCCCCCAATCCTCGGTAATTTTAAACCAGCATCAGCCATTTGAAACCCGTGCTGGGAGAGATGGCACGGAATCTTGAAAAAATGACACAGATTGGTTTTACGGGTATTTTGGACGAGTTTGACTTCAACCACTGGAGCTATCACATCCCCGTGCCGGACGAGATAGCCGCCCAGATGATGGACGAAAAACACCGCCGTGTGTTGGTCTGGATCAAGGATTCAGGCCCCTATCACATGGCCCTGATGAAATCCAAAGAATACTGGTACGTCCTGGTCAATCAGGAGCTGCGCACAAAATTCAAGCTGGATGGGGGGAAGTCTTTTCCCGTGAGGATCGAGCGGGACCACAGCGAATTTGGACATGATGTCCCGGAGGAGCTCCAGGTGCTCCTGGACCAGGACGAAGCCGGAAATGACTACTTCCGGAAGCTCACGCCGGGAAAGCAACGGAGTCTGGTCTACATCGTGACGACGGTCAAAAACCCGGATTCCCGCATGAGAAAGTCGCTTGCCATCATCCATCACCTGAAACTGGCAAAGGGCAAACTTGACTTCAAACAACTGAACGAATGGATCAAGTATTACAATAATATCTAGTCAGTTGATTACTGAAAATCAATCTATTAAACAATATTGATTAATCATTACTTTATGCCAAAATCTCTGAGCGGCCCAAGTGAAATCCTGCGCCAGAGGAAAACGAAAAGAGGACCAAATCTGGGTCCTCTCTTTGTTTTATCAGGTTTTTTGCAGCTTTAGCTTCTCTTTCCTCGCCAGCTTGTTTTGTTTTTTCTTTGGTCGGTTTGCCCCGAATGTGCCTCTGTGAACTTTTCCTTTTCTTGATTTGATGTCTCCTTTTCCCATTTTTCCAAGATTTAAGTGAACAATGGTCCAAAATAAAAAACATCAAAAATCAGGTCAACCCCTCAGTGATGGAAATTGGACGGAGACAACTATTTTTAACACCTGTTGCTGATCCACAGCTCACCGCTCCCCCAGTCATACTGATGAACAAGCCAATCACCTACACAATCAACTGCGACTTGGGCGAGGGTGTCCCAAATGAAGCCCAGATCATCCCCTGGATCGATTTGGCGAGCATTGCCTGTGGGGGGCATTTTGGAGACCGCAGTACGATCAACGCCACCTTGGACTTGGTCGGGAGATTTGGGAAAAAAGCCGGAGCACACCCCTCCTATCCCGATCTGCCAAACTTCGGCAGGAAGACTCCCGCTATCCGTCCCGACGCACTGATCCGCAGTCTTCGGGATCAAATCGGGCTGTTCTTCGAAGTGGCGAAGGCCAAAAACATCCCGGTGGACCACATCAAGTTTCACGGTGCTTTGTACAATGACGCGGCAGAAAACCCCGATTTGGCCGAACTCCTGGTGGATTTTCTGGAAAAAAACTTCCCCCAAATCCCCCTTTTCGTCCCGCCGCATTCTGAGCTTGAAAAAGCAGCCTTACAAAAACACCTCCCCCACCGTCTGGAGATCTTTGGGGATCGCGCTTACCTGGACAACTACAGACTGGTCAACCGGACAAACGAAGATTCGCTGTTTACCGAAGCCAGTCAGGTAATTTCGCATTTGGAATCGATCATCCACCTTGGCCAGATCAAAACCATTTCCGGGGCGATGATCCCCGTTAAGGCGGATACGCTTTGCTTTCACGGGGACAATCCCGGAATTCTGAAATTTTTGCCCCAAGTACGCGATCAATATTGGAAGTGAAGCCCCACTATATCGCCCTTAGCCCTGTTTTGGGGGAATTGCAGTGGGAGGCGCCCCCCTCAGATTCCCTGCTTTCCATGCAATTGGCTTGGGCCGGGCTTTTGAATACTTCCTTCAAAAACCAGGTGCTTGAGGTCAGGCAGGGATTTACGGCTTTGAGTGTCTGCTGGCAAAAGCCTGGATACCAAACCGATTTCCAAAACCGGTTTCGCAAGATCAGCGTGCCAAAACACGAATTGTCCTCAAGAATCTGGGAACTTCCGGTCTGCTATGATCCCGGCTTTGGCAGGGATCTGGCTTCATTGGCAGCCGCCCATCGGATGACCGTCAGCAAGCTAGTCGAGCTCCAGTCGGCAGTGGCCTACCGGCTTCACTTCTTTGGCTTTCTTCCCGGATTCATGTATCTGAGCGGGCTTCCCGAGCAACTCCACACGCCGCGCAAGGCCATTCCGGATCGCGCGGTGGATGCAGGATCCGTCGCCATTGGCGGTACCCAGACGGGCATATACCCCACGGAAAGCCCCGGTGGCTGGCACCTCATCGGCAGGTGTCCCGTGTCTCTGTTTGATCCCAAAAAGAACCCACCAGTCTGGGCCGAGCCGGGAGATCTTGTCAAATTTGAACCGATTGACTTGGGAGAAATGGAAAGACTGCTGCAAAATCCACCCCTTCCCAAATGCCGATGAGCAAGGAAACCGCCAAAGCAACCCTCCTGAAAACGGGCCCGGGAACTTCTGTCCAGGATTTGGGGCGGCCGGGAATGGCCGGTTTCGGTGTTCCGCTGTCCGGGGCGATGGACCTGAGGTCTGTTCGCTGGATCAACCATTTGCTTCAAAACGATGAAAATGCCGCCGTTTTGGAGATTTCCCAACCGGGCTTTAGCATCCGGTTTGATTCTCCGACATTCATTGCGCTGGCCGGTGCACTCGCCGAGATCCGATTGAATGGCGTAAAAATCCCCAAACCGGCCTTTGTGTCTATCTGCGCGGGTGACCTTCTGGAAGTCGGGGCATTTGCCGTCGGAGCCCGGCTGTATCTTGGCATCAGACATGGGTTTCAAACCAAAGCCATTCTCGGCTCCCGGAGTTTTTACAGGGATCTGACGGAAGTTTCACAGCTTTCAAATGGAATGGAAATCACCTACCTCCATGATTCGACGCCGATCCCCAATACCCATTCAAAAGCCAGATGGTCTTCGGATTGGTATGCCACTGAGACGGTATTTGCCTACCCAGGACCCGATTTTTCATTGCTTGGGGAAGAGCTCAGGCAAAAGCTTGCCCTTGCGCCTTTCCGGATCTCCAACCTTGCCAACAGGATGGGAATGCAACTGTCGGAATTGCTTGAAAACAGGCTTCCGGAACTCCCCACCAATCCCGTATTTCCGGGGATGGTTCAGTTGACTTCCGGCGGAAAGCTGATTATCCTTCTCAAGGATGCCCAAGTGACCGGAGGTTATCCGCGGATTCTTTTTCTGGAGGAGGAAAGCCAGTGGATCATTGCCCAAAAGAAACCGGGAGACCTTATCCGCTTCAGCCTTCGCGAGGCACCGGGCAAGCGGATTTGAACGGGATTCAATCCTTGCCCGCCGAAAATTTCTTCCCGTTTTTCCAAAAAAAACTCCCGGCAATTTGAGCAAAGACCAATCGCCTGCTATCTTTCAAAAACAACTTTTACAACCCAAACGACCATGGATGCAGGATTGGAAGCAAAGATTCTGGCTCAGGGAATGAACCCTGAAACAGTAGCCCAACAAATTGAAAACTTCAGAAACGGATTTCCATTTCTGAAAATCACCGCCCCGGCCACACCGGGAGATGGCATCCGGGTACTTTCTGAAGGAGAATTGGCCCACTACACCCAGACCTATCCGGAGAAAGCCGCACAACTCGATGTCGTCAAGTTTGTACCCGCATCGGGTGCGGCATCTCGGATGTTCAAGGATCTGTTCGCCTTCGTGGAGGGGGAGGGAGATCTTTCAAAAAGTGCCTTCACCCAAAAATTCATCTCCAACTCCGGCAAGTTTGCCTTTTGTTCGGATCTCGATGCAGCACTGACAGCGCGGGGAAGCAGTCTCCAGGCTTGTCTGGACGCGGGAGATTTCAAAAAAATCGTGGCGACCCTGCTGGGAGAAGAGGGCTTGGGCTACGGTAGTCTGCCAAAAGGCCTCCTCCGCTTTCACGGCTACGGGTCAGAAAACCGTACGCCGGCACAAGAGCACCTCGTGGAAGGGCTTCAATATGCAATCGGCAGAGACCACACGGTGAGGATTCATTTTACCGTGTCTCCGGAGCATGAAGAGAAGTTCAAGACCGAGATAGCAGCCGTTCTTCCCAGCCTCAAGGCTTCCACCGGGGTCGGGTTTGAGGTCACCTATTCCCAGCAGAAAAAGTCCACCGACACGATTGCCGTGACTAGAGACAACAGTCCTTTCCTGGAAGACGACGGCAGCTTGCTCTTTAGGCCAGCCGGGCATGGCGCGCTCCTGGACAACCTAAATGACATCGAGGCCGACCTGATCTTCATCAAAAACATTGACAACGTCGTGCCAGACCGGATCAAAGGGCCAACGCGGGACTACAAGATGGCCATCGCCGGATTGCTGCTGGAGGCGCAGGCCAAGGTGTTTGATGCCCTGAGAGGATTGGATGCAGGCATTGACAAGGACAGTGTCGCATTTGCCGCAACCGTTTACCACGAAGAGCTCGGAGGCACGATCCCTCCGACGGTCTCGTCCTCCTCCCTGGAAGAGGTCGCGGGATTTTTGAAGGCAAAACTGAACCGCCCGATCCGGGTCTGCGGGATGGTAAAAAATACCGGGGAACCGGGCGGCGGCCCCTTTTGGATCCAGGAATCCGATGGTTCGCTTTCCCTTCAGATCCTGGAGACCGCCCAAATCGACCTGAATGACCCGGATTCAAAAAAGCATTTCCAAGCCTCCACCCACTTCAATCCGGTGGACTTGGTTTGCGGGACCAAAGATTACAGGGGGAATCCTTTCGACCTGATGGAGTTTCGTGACATGCAGACGGGTTTTATCACCGAAAAGTCAAAAAGCGGAAGGGATCTGAAAGCCCTGGAACTGCCCGGACTGTGGAACGGCGCGATGGCGGGCTGGAACACGCTGTTTGTCGAAGTGCCGCTGATCACCTTCAATCCGGTAAAGACCGTGAACGATCTTCTGAGAGACGAGCATCAATGATCTTGCTTCTTTTGCTTAACTTAAAGCTCGGGAAAACCCGGGCTTTTTTGGGTTTTCTTCATTGGAACAGGTAAATCGAGCACAATTATTCGCACAAAATCCAGGTTATGGAACTGACTGTTTTGAAAAAGAAAATCATAGAAGAAATTGCCCTCTCCAAGGATAAGGACCTACTGGCTGAGGTGCTAAGAATGCTCAATGATGATTTGGGGGACGTTTCCTTTGCCTTTTCGGAAAAGGGGGAAAAATTCATACAAGAAGGGCTCGACGATTTAAAAGAAGGAAGGGTCTATACGCATGGAGAGGCAAACCGAGTTTTTCTGCAATGGAAAAAGAAATAATCTGGACTGAAAAAGCACTTCAGGACAGATTTGATATCTACACTTTTTGGGCTTACCACAATCAGTCCACCAGCTTCAGCGAAAAGCTTGATGAGCGGATTCTCAATTTAGCAGACCTGATTTCCAAGTATCCGGCTATCGGAAAGCAAAGCGGATTTCAAGGCGTTCGGATGAAAGCATTGGCCCATGTATCGATTTTCTATATCGAAAAAGACCGGCAAATTATTATTCTCAGAATTTGGGACAATCGACAAAATCCAGAAAAACTCATGCTTTTCTAATCTGGGTCGGCCAAGCCTTAATAGTTCATCCGGCTTGGGGACAGTCAAGTTGCTAGAATAAACCCTTCGCCGCCTGCTCCTTCAAATATGCCCTCATCTCCTCTCCTTCCTCAACTTTTATTTCTCCGGGTAGACCCAGAATAAACCTGGCCAATCCGGGCAACTGGGGGATTTCTCCCTGAAAGTAGTATTGGTTTCGGTTTTTGACCGACATGAAAGGAAGCGCATTGGGATGCTCCTCCAGCATCAGTTGGTAGGCCTTTTTGCTAAGTTTTAGCCGGACTTGGTATTTGTTTTTTCCGGTAAACCCGAAGATTGCCCGGCCGGGAAGCTCATGTTTGGCTTCGTGTTTCCAGCCTTCCCCCGCGATGACCACCTCCCCGATCCGTTCTACTTTGAACACCTTCATGCTTTTGCTTTCCAGCTCGAAGGCGTGGATATTTTCGTAGTCAGTCGAGAATCCAACAGGCTCCACCAAGCGGTCAGAAACCGTATCGCTGCTGAGGGAATAGTAGTCTTTCAGCCAGATTTGTTTTTTGCCGGTGATTCCCTGCCCGATCTCGTCGACAACCTTGCCCAGATTGGCCTTGAACAATTGCTCGGTTCCCTGCTTGACTTCCGACCGCAACTGCAGCTTTTGCAGGACCGAATCCCGGAGCAGATTGGTCTTGCCCTGGCTTTCGATCAGCGATTTCAGCCAGTTGCTTTCTTCTTGGGAGAAAGTGCTGTACTCCCTCGCCGTCTGGTTGCCCGGCCGCTCCCTGAGTTTGTACTTGCTAAATTCCTTGATCAGCTCAAAACCCAAGGCCTCCAACAGGTTGAAATAGCGGTAGATCGTCCGCTCATCCGTCTCCAGCAATTCAGCCAGCCGATGGACCGGCTTGCCGATAGTTCCCTGTAGAAGGTTGATCAATTTGAAAACCCGAAGGATTTTTTGCTGCTCGACTTGTGCGGACTTGCTCATGGTGAATTGACGATTGGGTCTTAAAAATAAAGAATCCATCCGAATATGGAGCAAGGATTGACAGCTATTGTCAGGTAAAGGCAGGCAGTTTGCTTTGTTCGCTCGACAGTTCCTCTTGCTTCTTGGTTCTTGCTCTTGCTCTTGCTGCTTATGTCTTGCTACTTGCTACTCGATGGATTGCTACTTGCGTCTTGCTGCTTAATTCTTGATTTTTGAGCCATGACCCTTTCCGACAGCAGATCCGTTCCGCAAAAAGCAAAGGCCTTTTGGACAGGTGTGCTTTTCCTTTTTGGTTATTGGCTATTGGGCTTTGACGGCATCACTTTCTCCGATGACGTGTACTATTTGCTAGCGGGAAAAAGCTTCTGGCAGGGGACGATGGAATCCAATGCCTACCACTTCTCTACCCGATGGGGGGCGTATGTGCCTGCGGGTTTTTTGGGATTTCTTTTAGGCTTTGATCCCCACAGGATTTCGTTGGTTTCGCTCCTGGCCTATATCGGGACATTGGGGATGCTCTTGAAGATCCTGCCCAAGCCGTCAAATCCCTGGATTTTGGTACTCTGGTTTTCGACCCAGGTCTATCTTCTCCACTTTTTGACCAAGGTTTACCCTGATTCCCTGCTGGTTTTCTGGGTAACGCTGGTTCCGTTTTCGACGGTTTTTCGGGTCAAGTATCCGTTTCTTGCTGCATTGGGAGTCATTTCCGGCTTGTTTTTTGGCTTTGTCACCAAGGAAACGATCGTCTTTCTCGCACCCCTTCCGCTCTTTCTTTTTGCCTATGACTGGAAAAAGGGAAACAGGAATCTTCCATTCTACCTCGCATTGGCAGGACTGGGACTTGCTTTTGGTGCGCTCTATTTGGGGTATTTCTGGATCAAATTCGGTGATCCACTTTATCGTGTGAGCTCCATCCAGGAAGGGCACTACATCTCCGAATACACCTATGCCGATAAAAGTGCCTGGGTGATGCTCAAGCGGCTGACGATCCTCCCCATTCAGACTTTTGTGGATCGGTCGTATTGGCTTTGGATGGTTTTTGCCCTTCCGGCTTTTGCCAAGCTCCGGAAAAATCCGGGCAGTCCGGGAATCGAATTTGGATTGGCTCTGCTGAGTCTGCTCGCCTGCTTTTGGCTGATGAGCACCAATCTCAAGTTTTACAATCCCCTCTACCTCAATCCCCGGCACCTGGTCATCCTGGTGCCGATCTTGGCGTTTTTGGTCAGCTTGGGCTGGGAGGAGTGGCAAAACAATCTTACGCTCAACAAGTGGATGGCGGCTTTGGTCCTAGTCGGAGTTTTGGTCAGCCTCATGCAGCAGGATTGGAAGATGGCTGGCTTTCAGGCCCTTTTTCTTGGCATTCTATATTGGAAAAAGCAAACGCAAAGGGAATGGATGCTTGCCCTTCTCCTTTTGGCTCCCACCTGGGCTTCGATTTTCTACCAGCAAAAAACCAAAGCCTATCCGGAATTTATCGGGGCTTTGGAACAGGCCGCTTCAGAGTCCTCCTCCCCCATCCTGACCAACAATTTCGTCCATTTTAGCCGGGAGGTCCTTTTTCCCGAAAACCAAAAAGCCCAGGATCTGTTGCTTCCGATTGAGCAATTTGATTCTTTGAAAAGCCATTTGCCGGGAGAATTCCGGGTTTTGATTTACGGTTATTACCTTCATGCCTATCCCAAGGAGCAGGAAGACTTGGATGTCCTGGAGCGTTGGCTGGAACAGGAGGCAACTTTGGTCCAAGAATCTCGGGATGGAAAAGTTTGGGTCAGAAAATTCTCAAAGAAGTAAAGGCTTTTTGATATCGGGTTTCGGAGCCGGGATTCCGGGATTTTAAGCCAAAATCAAGCTTTCCTTGTGATTTAACCATTAACTATTAACCTATAACAATTAACTCTAACCAACACCCCTTCACAATTGAGGCACAATTTTAAAAATACTTGGGCTTCAGGATCTCGCTCACCACGACCGCCTGCTTCAATGTCTTGGGATTTTTGAGCAGTTCCGCATAGGGGTTGGCCTTTTTTTGGTTCAATGCATCATAGTCAATCTTCTTCAATTCAACCAGAGGAGCATCCTTGAATTCCTTCCTAAACGTTTTTTGGGAGGATGAATAAGCCCCTTCGTAATACCTTGCTTCTTCATCTTCCTCCTTGGCCACGACAGGCTTGCGATAGACGGGTTTCGTCTGGGGAATGGGTTTTGCGGCTTGGGGAATGGGGGGCTGGGGCTTTGGGGGTGCAGGCAGTACAGGTTCCGAAGGATTCTGGGCCTGGCGGATTTCCTTGAGCAAGTCCTCAAAAGTCATCCCTTTTTGGGGAGGCGTCTGCTGGGGTTCCTCTTCCGGCAAATCCTGTTGGCCTTTTTTCCTCGTGGCCTGGTAGATGAAATAGGCGATGATGGCTACGACGTAAATGATGTTTCCCAAATCCATGCGGTCAAGGTAATTGAAAAAGGGGGAAATCGGAAGCTACTTGCGCCTGGATACTCAATTCTTGGCTTTTGGAAGATCGGGTTCAGCGTTAAAGGCGTTAAATGTTAAGCGTTAAGGGCGTTAAATGTTAAAAGCGTTAAGCGTTAAGGGTTGACAGTACTTGATTCTTGATACTTGCGTCTTGATACTCAATTCTTGGTTCTCGGTTCTTGTCTCTCGGAAGATCGGGTTCAGCGTTAAACGTTAAGCGTTAAGCGTTAGCAGTACTTGTGTCTTGATACTCAATTCTTGGTTCTCGGTTCTGGTCTCTCGCTTCTTGGTACTTAGTACAAACTGCCTGACACGCAATACTCCGTACTGAAAAATTCCTTGGCAATTCCCCGCTTTGGACTTATTTTGTTCCCTTTACAAGGAGGAAAAATCTGCATGCTGCTCAGTAAACTGGAGATCAAGGGCTTTAAGAGTTTTGGGGACAAGATGGTCATCCACTTTGACAAGGGAATCACCGGAGTCGTGGGGCCCAATGGCTGCGGCAAGTCCAATGTCGTGGATGCCATCCGCTGGGTGCTGGGTGAGCAAAAGTCCCGGATGCTCCGCTCCGACAAGATGGAAAACGTGATCTTCAACGGCACGAAAAACCGCAAACCCACCAACATGGCGGAGGTTTCCCTGACCTTTGAAAACACCAAAAACCTACTCCCCACCGAATACACGCATGTCACCATCACCCGGCGCTACTACCGCACCGGGGAAAGCGAATACCAGATCAACGGGGTCACCTGCCGGCTCAAGGACATCTCCAACCTCTTCATGGACACGGGGATCAACTCCAATTCCTATGCGATCATCGAACTCAAGATGATCGACGAACTCCTGAATGACAAAAACAACTCCCGTCGCGAACTCTTCGAAGAGGCCGCCGGAATCTCCAAGTTCAAAAACCGCAAGCGCGAGACGCTCCGCAAACTGGAGGATACCGACGCGGATCTTTCCAGGGTGGAGGATCTGCTGTTTGAGATCGACAAAAACCTCAAGAGCCTGGAAAAGCAGGCCAAGCAGGCAGCCAAATACTTTGAAATCAAGGAGGACTACCGCAAAGCCAGCATCAACCTGGCCAAGAAGTCCATTGAGCACTATGCCCAGTCCCTGGTGGAGGCAAATTCAAAAGTCCAGTCCGAATCCGACCGAAAGCTCCAGATTCAGACCCAGATCATCGATCAGGAAGCCCAGCTCAGCCAGCTCAAAACCGATCTGATCACTAAAGAAAAGCTCCTCTCCTCCCGCCAAAAGACGCTCAACGAGCATGTAAACAAGATCCGCGCTTTTGAGTCCGAGAAAAAAATCAAAAACGAGCGGATGCGCTTTCTCGAAGACCGCTCCCAGGTGTTGCGGGAGCAGATCGATGCCGACCGCAAGTCCAATGACCGGGCGGGATTTTCCATCCGCTCCCTGGAGCAGGAAAAGGAATCCGCCGAGAAACTCCTGGCAGAAAAGGAATTTATCGTCTCCGAACTCCGGGAGCAATTCGATGCCCAGAAACTGATCGCTTCCGAAAAGCAGCAAAGCCAAAAGGAACAGAGCCTGAGGTTTGAAAGCCTCAAAGAAAAGGTCTATCAACTCGGCAAGGAAGTCGAGATCAAACAGATTCAGCTCAGTACCCTCAAGCAAGAGCTTGAGCGGACCAGCTCCGACGATTCCTCCCAGGAGGCCAATCTGGTGGAGTTTGAGGATAAGATGGTCGAACTGAAGTCCGAACTGGATGAGGCGACGGAGGCATTTTCCCAACTCAAAGCCAAACAGGAAGACCAAGACCAAAAGATCGAGGAAACCAACCGCGTGATCGAGATGATCCGGGAGGAACTGACCGCCTCGTCCCGCAGGCTGGACTCCAAAACCAACGAATACAACCTCACCAAATCCCTGGTGGAGAATCTGGAAGGCTTTCCCGAGGCCATCAAATTCCTGAAGAAAAACCCCACTTGGGGCAAGGACATCCCCCTGCTCTCCGACCTGCTCGCCACGGATGAAAAGTACCGGGTGACCATCGAAAACTACCTCGAAAGCTACATGAACTACTATGTGGTGGACACCGAGGCCCAGGCGATTTCGGCGATCCAACTGCTCAGCGACGCAGCGAGAGGCAAGGCCAATTTCTTCGTGTTGGAGCATTTTGAGCGGTTCAAGCCCAGTCAAAGCAAGCTTTTCCCCAATGCCATCGCTGCCACGGAGATCATCGAATTCGACGTAAAACACAGTCGGTTGATCAATTTCATCCTGGACAATGTCTACCTCGTGCAGGGAGACTACAAGGATTTTCCGCCGGATCCTGACTGTGTTTTCCTGTCGGAAAACGGCAAATACACCAAGCGCAAATTCTCCCTTTCCGGAGGATCGGTGGGGCTCTTCGAAGGGAAACGGATCGGACGGGCCAAAAACCTCGAAAAGCTGGATCGGGAAATCAAAGACCTCGGCAAAAAGGTCAGCAGCACCCGCTCCAACCTGGACCAGAAGCTCAGCGACCTGATGAAGCTCAAGGAAGTGAGCCACAAAAAGGCCTTGGAGGAGAGCCAGTTGAAGATCAACGAACTCAACTCCGGCTATGTATCCATCCGGACCAAAAAGGAACAGCTCGCCGAGCTTCTCAGCTCCAACGTCCACAAGCGGGAGGACATCCTCGACCGAATCGCCGGACTGGAAGAAAGCCTGGCGGAGATCCTGCCCCAGTTGGGCGAAGAAAAGGCCGTGTTCGAAGGACTGTCCGGGCTGGTGGCCCAACTCACGGAGGAACTGGAACTGGAAAACAAAAAACTGGCGGAAAAGTCCCAAACCTTCAACCAGGAAAACATCACCTACATCCAGCAGGTCAACCGGGTCAGCAGCCTGGAGCAGGAGATCGAGTTCAAACAGAATGCCTTCGAAAACTCCAAAGAGCGGATCGAAAAATCCCAGTCCGAACTCACCCAGCTCGATGCCGAGATCAAGGCACTCTTGGACAACAACGAGGTCAAAGACGACGAACTGATCGAGCTGTATTCCGAAAAGGAAACCATCGAGCAGGGCGTCACCGAAGCCGAAAAGGACTACTACAGTGCCCGTGGCCTGATCGACGAAACCGACACCCGCATCCGAAGTCTTCAGAAATCCAAAGAGGGCTTTGACCTGCTTCTGCAGGAACTCCAAAACAGCATCAACGAGATCCGGCTCAAGATGAGCGGCATGAAGGAGCGTCTCAGCGTCGAATTCGAATTGGATTTGGACGCCCTGATGGCCGAAAACCCAGCTCCGGATCCGGAGTTCGGTGATTTTGCGGAGGAAGAACTCCGCGAGCTCGTCCGCAAGCAAAAGGAAAGGCTGGAAAAGATCGGGCCGATCAACCCGATGGCCATGGAGGCCTATGATGAGATCAAGGTCCGATACGACTTCATCACCACCCAAAAGGATGACCTCGTCCGGGCCAAGGAATCGCTATTGACCACCATTCAGGAGATCGACCAGGTGGCCAGAGAGACCTTCTTGGATGCCTTTGCCAAGATCAAGGAGAACTTCATCAAGGTATTCCGCTCCCTCTTTACCGAGCAGGACGACTGCGATCTCACCCTCGTCGATCCGGACAATCCCCTGGAGTCCCCCATCGAGATCATGGCCAAACCCAAGGGCAAGCGTCCCCTCACCATCAATCAGCTTTCGGGTGGGGAAAAGACCCTGACGGCCACTTCCCTGCTCTTCTCCATCTACCTGCTCAAGCCCGCTCCCTTCTGCATCTTCGACGAAGTGGATGCCCCGCTGGACGACGCCAACATCGACAAGTTTAACCAGATCATCCAGCGCTTCAGCGGCGAGAGCCAGTTTATCATCGTCACGCACAACAAGCGCACCATGGCCAGCACGGACATCATCTACGGCATCACCATGATCGAAGCGGGAGTCAGCCGGGTGGTTCCGGTGGATTTGAGGGAGTTGGCCTGATTTGAGATTTGAAATTAGATATTCGATATTGTGACTCTACGGAATATTGCACGTTATCAGGATTTTCTGAAATATCTTGAAAAAAAATCCCTCCCGACATCCGCCGGGACGGACTCTAGCCCGTTTGCAAGGGGAAATCCACAGTTTAGGATTCAAGCCTATATCTCTCACAGGTGCCGTACAAGATTTCGGATGCAGTTGATCACAGAATCGTTGACCGGTCAATTCACAAACAACTCATCTACCAACAGCAGTCCTGCGCTGCCTTTTCTTCCACTCCAATCCGCGATTTTTTCCACAGGTTTGGCCACGACTTTCAGGTATTTCGCCGACGCGGGTTTGAACTCACAGGTCACCAGTTCGATGTAGGGCTCTCCCCCCTTGGTGGGCTGACCGGGCTTCATCTTACCTATCAGCCTCAGCGCATCGGGATGGTCTCCGCCCCAGATTTCGATGGATTGGGGCGGGAAAATCACGTTGCTGGGCTCTACCAGCACCCGCATGCTGACCGAACTGACTTCCACCTGCTCCCCGTATTCCAGGAGCAATTCCATGTCGTTGCCGCGGAAACCTGCCCAATTGTTGGCCCAGGCAGGACTGTTTGCATTGTAGGTGCCGAGTTCTTGGTCAAAGAAGGTTTTGGAGCCGTTAGCGGGATGAACTTTGCTCATCTTACTCAAGATCATCACCGTATCGGGACTGAAGCGGTTTTTGTACACATCGAACGTAGCCACTTCGCTGGCAGTCCAGCCTTCCTTGTAGGCGCGGGCTTTGATCAGTCTGCCTTCGGTCAAAACCGTTTCCCCAAAGACAAACTCGGGAGAACTTTCCCGGTCAGGTTCGCTTCCGTCCATCGTGAAGCGGATCTCCACTTCCCGGATCGGATGACCGAGTTTCAGTGCCAGCGTGTCTTTGAAGATATTGGAGGAATTGGCCAGGCGCGGCAGATTCAATTGCAGTATTTCTGAATCCAGGTCCTCCCTGCCTGTGATCCAGGAAATCTTTGGATACTCTTTTTGGAGGTTTTCCAGTTCGGCTTTACTCACCGGAGTTTCCCAAACAACCAGGGTACGCAAGCTTTCGAAACCCTTGACGGCAGATTGCAGGGAGGCATAATCCACCTTTGTACCGGAAAGGGAAAGGTGACGGAGATGTCTCAGTTTGGTCAATTCCTGGAGTGCTTTGCCGGAAACTTCCGTGTAGTTCAGGTTGAGTCTGACCAGATTCTCCAACCGGGCCACGGTCTTCAGATCCTGATCGGTGACCGGCATTTTATTCAGGTTCAGGCCCACCACCTGCTCCTTGACTGCCACCAATTCTTCGAGGGAAGCCGGAGTATAGTTTGACGGGCTAAAAAGCGTCACGTCCAAAGCCGGGGAATCCCTGGCCAATTGGACCACCGAGCGGTAGGAATTGTTGAGACCCTGTACCGTTTTGGAGGTTGCAGCGGCAAATTCAAAGGCAGGCTCATCGGTCTGCATGTCCAAAAACTCCGTGGCAATCAACCTCAACGGATCTGCTGTCGGAAGCAAAGCCACCTTGGTTTCTGGCTCCAGGTTAGACTTGATCCACTGCTCCAACAGGGCCTTTTCGGCATCATTCAACTGGGGTTTCCCTTTAGGAGGCATGTGGTCCTCGTTTTCTACATCCAGATGAATGCGCTCGATCAACGTGCTCTCCTCCGGTTTTCCCCCGACAAAAACCACCCCGTTTTCACCTCCTCTGAGCAAAGCCTGCATCGTGCTCATGTCCAGTTCTCCTTTGGCTTTGGTCGGATTGTGGCAGGAATTGCACTTTCTCTCCAAAACAGGCAAGATCAAATGGTCAAAGACTTCCGCCTCCTCAAAGGGAACCGACACCGATTTCGACGCCAGAATGGGCTGGAGAATAAAGCTTTCTCCGTGTGTCAGCGTAGCCCCAAGATGTCCTGCCAGAGTGAGGACAACAGCGGTAACCACTATTCCCGCTTTGGCGAATTTTCCCTGATACCAATTGCGATTTCTGAAGGCATAAAGGAGGGAAGCCAGGAAAACCATCCCCGCACCGGACCATTTATGCCAATCCAACATTTGACCGGAATAGCCTTCCTCTAGAGACAAAAACAGTCCCATGAGGGCAGTGAGCAGGCCAGTCAGGATAGAAAACAACAGGATATATCGGGTCAGATCCTGAAACAGGGTTTGGGCTCTGAATTCGGGACGAAAGCGAAGCGCCTCCAGCATCAGTGCCAGCAAAATCAGTGCAATCGGAAAATGGAGCATCATGGGATGCATCCTTCCTATCGGCTGGAGCCACAGGGGAATCGCGAGATACGACTCAAACAAAAGGACAAAGAGCAGGAGGATATTGCCGGCAAAGAGGATTCCCTCTGCTATTCCTATAATCCTACTTTTCATGGATGGGTTATTGGTCATTGACTTCGGGATAATCAGGCAAACAGCCCTTTGACAACTTGGCCGGAAACATCCGTCAAGCGGAACCTTCGGCCCAGGTGCTTGTAGATCAGCTTTTCGTGGTCGAGCCCCATCAGGTGCAGCACGGTAGCCTGGAAATCGTGGATATGAACCGGATCCTTGGCCACATTATATCCCAACTCGTCTGTTTCGCCATAGACCAAACCGGGTTTCACGCCGCCTCCGGCCATCCAGATACTAAAGCAACGGGGATGGTGATCGCGCCCATAATTCGTCGGGTCAAGTTTACCTTGGCTGTAATTGGTTCGGCCAAATTCCCCACCCCAGATGACCAAGGTTTCATCCAAAAGACCGCGTTGCTTCAGGTCAGTCACCAAGGCAGCGGAAGCCTGATCGGTATCCTTGGCCTGATGGGCGATTTCATAGGGCAGGTTTCCATGCTGGTCCCAACCCTGGTGGTAAAGCTGGACAAAACGGACTCCGCTTTCGGAGAGCTTTCTGGCCAAAAGGCAATTGGCGGCATAAGTCCCGGGAACCAGGCAATCCGGCCCGTACAGCTTGATGATCGAGTCCGGTTCCTTGTTGAGATCCATGATCTCCGGCACGGTGGTTTGCATCCGGTAGGCCATTTCGTATTGTTGGATCTTGGCGTTGATCTCGGGATCTCCGAATTTCTCATAAGAAAGGTGGTTCAGCTCCGACAAATTGTCCAGCATGACCCTTCGCTCCTCCCGGCTCAGGCCTTTGGGATCTTTGAGATAAAGTACCGGATCCTCGCCGCTGCTGAACTGTACTCCCTGATGCACCGAATCCAAAAACCCATTGGTCCACAGCTTGGAGTAAACGCCCTGGCCGTTGCCGATTCCCCGGGAAAGGAGGACCGTGAAGGCTGGCAAATTCTGGTTTTCGCTGCCCAAGCCGTAGCTCAGCCAAGCTCCCATGCTGGGTCGGTTGCCCTGTTGTGCCCCGGTCTGGAAAAAGGTCAGGGCCGGGTCATGGTTGATCGCCTCGGTATGCATGGACCGGACGATGCAGAGGTCATCGACAATCTTTGCGGTATAGGGCATCAGATCACTGATCCAGGCACCGGATTGCCCGTATTGCTTGAAATCGGTAAAGGAGCCGACCAGCGGAAAAGAAGACTGGTTGGCCGTCATTCCGGTCAGGCGTTGCCCGCCTCTGACTGATTCCGGCAGCTCCTGACCAAACATTTCCTTCAGCTTGGGCTTGTAGTCAAAGGTCTCGATCTGGGACGGGGCACCGTTTTGGAACAGGTAAATCACCCGCTTCGCTTTGGGGGCAAAGTCACGCAATCCGGGAACCATCTCGGCATCGGCGCTTCCCGCTCCTTTGAACAGGTCCGGCATCAGCAAAGACCCCAAGGCCACGCTGCCCACACCCATACTCAACTGGGACAAAAACCTTCTCCTGTTGATGTTTAATCGGTATTCGAAAATGTCCTTTTCCATATCAGGTCTTAGAGATGGTTTCTTCCAGATTATAAATACTTGCAATCACCTGCATGAGGGAAGCAAACTGAACGGTGTCAAGCCCCGAAGGACTTGGATATTCCCCCACCGCGAGCAGTTCACTGGCATTTTCCACACTCAGGATATCAACTCTTCCGTCGTAGTATTTTTTCAGGATGGCCACTTCCCGGTCGGTGGGATTCCGGCAGACGATGGTTCGGAAGGCTTTTCGGATATTCGCTTCCGAATCGCCGGATTCCTGGAGCAGCTTCCCAGCCAACACCCGGCTGGCTTCCAGCATGGTGGGATCATTGAGCATCACCAAAGCCTGAAGCGGGGTGTTGGTGATCGGTCGCTGTACCTCGCATTGATCCCGGTTGCTGCCGTCAAAGATGGTCATCGCAGGTGGCGGAACAGTGCGCTTGATAAAATTGTACAGGCCCCGACGATACAGCTTTTCATGATGGTCTTGCTTGTACACCGACAAGATTCCCCGTCCGGAAGTCGCGCCTTCCCAGAGTCCGGGCGGTTGGTAGGGTTTCACGCTCGGGCCGCCAATCTCCCGGTTGAGCAGGCCACTGCTTGCCAGGATCAAGTCCCGCACGAATTCCGCTTTAAGCCGATGCCGCGGAGCCCGGCTCAGAAGGAGATTGTCCGGATCTTTTTCCAACTTTTTTTTGCCCACTACTGCGGACTGACGGTAGGTGGCTGAGGTGACCAACGTTTTAACGAGCCGCTTCACATCCCATCCGTTTTCGATCAGGTCCACAGACAGCCAGTCCAGCAATTCGGGATGGGTGGGCAAGGCTCCCTGCATCCCGAAATCTCCGGGAGTAGTCACAATCCCTTTCCCGAAGATCTCCTGCCAGACCTGATTGACAAAGACCCTGGAAGTCAGCGGGTTTTCCGGGCTGAACATCCACTTGGCCAAGCCCAGTCGGTTTTTCTCGAATGCAGGACCAAAGGAAAGGATGGATTCGGGGGTTTTGGCCGCCACGGGATCCCTGGGCTGGTCATAAACCCCACGGTCAAGCACAAAGGTGGGGCGGATAGAATCCAACTCGCCCATTATCGAGACAATGAGGTCCAGGGTGTCCTTTTTGTTGATGAAGGTCAGGATGGAGTCCACTTCGGCATTGCTGATTTGCATCATCGGACGCTTGGCATAGGTCTCCGGGCCTCCCACGGTGGATTCGATCCCTTTCTCCTTGATGTTGTTGAAGAAAGAATAAAACGAATAGTATTCCTTCTGTGAGATGGGATCGTACTTGTGGTCGTGGCAGCCGGCACACTCCATGGTGATTCCCATCAGGGATTTCCCCACAGTGTTGGTCCGGTCGGTTACATACATCACCCGGTATTCCTCATCCACTACCCCACCTTCTTCGGTAATCTTGTGGTTTCGGTTGAATCCCGTGGCCAGGAGCTGTTCTTTGGTGGCGTTGGGAATAAGGTCCCCTGCGAGCTGCCAGGTGATAAACTGATCGTAGGGCATGTTTTCGTTGAAAGCATGGATCACCCAGTCTCTCCAAGGCCACTGGCTTCGATAGCTGTCGTCCTGAAACCCATGGGAATCTGCAAATCGGGCGATATCCATCCAGTACACGGCCATCTTTTCCCCATAGGCTGGACTGGCCAGCAGCCGGTCCACGGCTTTCTCATAGGCATCCGGAGATTTGTCCGCCAGGAAGGCATCCATCATTTCCAGAGTCGGCGGCAATCCCGTCAGATCCAAGCTCGCCCGTTTCAGCAGGGCTTCTTTGTCGGCTTCGGCATTGGGTTTCAGTCCTGCTTCTTCCAGTTTGGCTAGGATGAAATAGTCCACCCCGTTGATGGGCCAGTCTTCGTCCTCGACTTCCGGAAGTTCGGCAGCGACAGGAGGCACAAAAGCCCAGTGTTTTTGGTATTCGGCACCCTGACGGATCCACTTTTCAATCAATTTGATTTCCCGGTCGGTAAGTGCCAAATTGGATTCCGGCGGAGGCATTTGGATGCTGGGATCTTCAGAAATTATTCTCCGGTAAGCCTCGGATTCTTTGGGTTTGCCGGGCACCCAGCCATGCGCGCCGGGAGTTTCCTTCAGGGCCTTGTATGCTTCCTCAGCGATGTCCAGTCTCAGCCCCGCTTCCCGCTTGTTGGCATCCGGGCCGTGGCAGGCAAAGCAATTGTCCGAAAGAATGGGACGGATATGAAAGTTGAAACTGACCTGGTCGGGCATTTTTAGGCTTTCCGTACCGCTTCCCTCTCCTTTCTCGCAGGCGGGAAACAGAAACATGCTCACTGCCAGCACGGTAACTAATAGATACAATCGGTTTTGCATAGTTTTTTCCAACTCCCTTTTCTTAAATTCTTTTCAGGCTTTGTATCGATCCGCTCCAAAATAGAATCTTTATTCAAATCAACTGTCCCGAGTGGGCGTTAATCGGGAAAATTCTTTCCAAATCCGGCAGGATTGTCCACAAGGCCGATGCATGGATTTCTGCAAGTCTGGCCACACTGATCCCCAGACCTTCTTTTACGGATTTGAAAGTCCGGGCAACAAAGCTGCGACAACTTATTTCCGATTTGGCTTTTTGAAGCATTCATCCGGCCGGGAAATCTCCCCCGGCGACTCGTGGAAACCGCCCCCCATCCAGAGATCAAGCTTTCCCTTCCTAATACTGCCAGGATGGCGTGTAGGACTACTTCCCGGACATTTTCCGCAGATTCAACCGCCCATGCCCTTGGGCCGAGTGTGCCAAGGGAAAATACTTCGCCTATTCCGGGATTCTTGGGGATTGGAAGCGTCCAAAACCCTTGGCTGATTGGGGCGGAAAGCTTCAGATTGCCTGAAATCCGGGAACTTCAAGCCATTTGGAAAAATGTCCAGCCCACCAAATCCCTGGTTTGATCCAGGCCACCGCCAAATTCTGCTTTTGTCTGTTTGTGTGCTGGGGATGCGCTGTGCAAGACAAACCAGATCGTACATCACTGACAATAAGCAAGATGAGTTCAAAAATAGTTGATCGGTAAGATCCGGAAGAGTTGCCTTTTTCCATAACCGGAATTATAGATTCTCGAAAACCCGTTTCATGCACACGCCCAACTCCCCCTTCACCTCAAAATCCCAAAACCGCAGCACCGTCCAGCCTTTGGATCGGTAAAAGGCATTGATCTCCTGGTCCCGCTGCATGTTCCGCTCGATCTTGGCGATCCAAAACTCCCGGTTGGAATGGATGGCATGCTTGCGGTTTTCCCAGTCGTAGCCATGCCAAAAGGAGCCGTCCACAAAGATGGCGAGCCTGTATTTTTTCAGACTGATGTCCGGCTTGCCGGGAAGTGGTTTTTTTGGGGTTTTGTAACGGACTCCAGACTGCCAGAGGGCTTTTTTCAGGAGTTTTTCCGGTTTGGTACCCTTGGAGCGGATTTGGGACATGGTGTATGACCGCTGGGCGGTGGTGTAAAAGCCGTTTTCTTCACAGAATTGGGGAACAGCTACCTTGGGCCGGATGTAGGGTTTGGGCTTCACTGTCCTAATTTAAGGCAATAATGTTTTCGTCCCGAAAATTCACGGCTCCGGGCTGGGCAGGCGAGTGCTGTTGTTGTACCCAATCCCTTTTTTTCAATTGGAAATCCGGACAACCAAACTTTCACGCCGATGGGGATTTTTCTCCCCTGGAATTTTCAAGCAGATTCATTCGACGCTACCAGAATCCGGAAAGGTGCAATCCGGGGATTTGCGAGGATCAATGATGGGAAGGACTTGGAGCAGCTCCAGGAGTTTTTCACAGAAAAAGCAGAGGGAGGAGATGGCCGGTACACAGGCCTGTATTCCATCAAAAAAACAGGGTCTTTCCGGGAGCAACCGGAACATAGGATACGACGGACAGGTTTTCGCACAATTCCACCGAGTTGAGACCTCCTTCAAACAAGGCAAGCAGGGTACGTTGTTCCTCGAAATTCACTTCGAGAAAATGGCCAAACTGCTCAGCCAATTCCCTCACGGCGGTGGATTTCCCTACCTGTCAGACACCCCAAGCCAGTATCGGTTTGCCGGTTTTTTCCTGGTGCCATGCCGTCGGTTATAGCGTGAACTTCGGTAAGACTGGGTGGGGCCCAGGAAGGTTTTCGGGAAAAATTCCACCCAACTATCCTCACCAATTTGAAATTGAATTTCAAATTTGCCGTGGGGAGATTTTTCTTGCCTGATATCCGGCTTGCCGGGAAGGGTTTTCTTGGGGGTAAACTTGACAGGGTCATTTTTGAACCAACGGGCTTTCGATTTCCGGGTATAGCCCGATGCTCAAGGATGGGACGGGCTTGACTCCTCCAAAAGCCGGTTTACCTCCATCTGTAGCCCGTGGTTTAGATGAGAAGGGCTGGCATCCAGTTTCATCTTCAGTTGCATCAATGCCTCCTGTGAATCGGCGGTCTTTAGCTCTCCCAATTTCTTCACCATGTATTCGAGAAGAATCGGGATCTTGGCTGTTTCTGCCAAAGTCAATGCGCGCTGCGCATCCAAGTCCACGAGCGGCTCGATCCCGTACCAAATCATCAGCGGGAGGTTGTGGTCCTGCGCATCCTCGGTTCGTTGGGACAACGCAGTGAGCACATCCCAACGCCGGTCCGCCGGCAAGCGGAGCATCGCCGATGCAAGGTAAAGCCTGACCATGGCAGACTGATCGGCTTTTGCCATGTCAGTGAACTTCGTCAAAGTCACGGCAGAAACCGATTTGTCCTCAGTCAGGAGTTGGACAGCCCAGCTTCGAAGGTACTCGTTGGGATGGGAGAGCAGGGCCTGCATTTCCCCTTCGTCCAATCCCCCGGTGGCATGGAGTGTCCATAAGGCGCGAAGCTGGTGGGTGACCTCCGGATCCTTGGCCAACAGTGCTTTCAGTGCTTTTTGGGATTTGCGGTTGCCACCCCGCTCCTGCAGGATCATCCGGGATTGGCGGGCATACCACTCGTTGGGGTGCGTCTGGTAGTTTGCCAGCTCCAGATCGGAAGCTTTGTACAGGTTTTCGCGGACTATGGGGTCCTTTTCGTAGCTGATCTTGAAGATTCTTCCCAGCGACTTGTCATGCACCTCCGGGTTGGGGCTATGGCACTGGTTTTTGTCATACCAGTCGATGGCAAAGACCGACCCGCTGGCATCGTACTTGAAATTGAGCCACTGCGACCAGGAGTCGTTCATCGCCATGAAATCCTCGTGGTGCACCCCGACGTAGCCCGAACCCGACTTTTCCAACTCGTCTATGTTGAGCCGGGCTCCGTTGATGTTGTTCATAAAGATGGCGTTGTGATACTCCGCCGGCCAATTGTCCCCGCCCAGGTAGATCATCGCCCCGGCATGGGCATGGCCGCCTCCGGCCGCTCCTGAGCGGAAATTCCCCGCATGGGGGCCTCTGTCGCCCAGCCAATGCACATGGTCTCCGATGGTCTTGATGTCATCGAAGGTGTAGGGATTGAAATGCTTGCCAGCCTGACGCTGGTATCTGGCGCCCTGCACCACATAATACAGGTGTGGGATCACACAAACGGTGATAAAGGAATGGCCATAGCTGTTGAAATCAATCCCCCAGGGATTGCTGGTGCCCTCGGCAAATACCTCAAATTCATGCTTGGTCGGATGATATCTCCAGACGCCCGCATTGATCTTGATCCGCTCGGAATCGGGAGCACCCGGTTTGCCGACGTTGGAGTGGGTAAATACACCATGAGTGCCGTAGAGCCAGCCATCGGGCCCCCAGCGGAGGTTGTTCAGTACCTCGTGGGTGTCCTGGGTTCCCCAGCCGTCCAGGAGTTTTTGGGCGGGTCCGGCAGGTTGGTCTGTTTTGTAGTCTATGGGGATAAAAAGCAGGTAAGGAGCCGCTCCCAACCAAACTCCGCCCATCCCGACTTCGATGCCGCTGACCAGGTTCAGGCCTTCGGCAAAAACCTTTTTGCTGTCCAGCGTACCATCTCCGTCCGTGTCTTCGAAGATCAGGATTCGGTCCCTGCCCTCACCTTCGGGCGCAGGTACCGGATAGGTATGGCCTTCCACCACCCAAAGCCTGTTTCTCGCGTCGATCGTGAAACTGATGGGCCGGATGATTTCGGGCTCCGAAGCCGCGAGTGTAACCGTAAACCCGGGAGGAGGCGTCATCGCCTTTGCGGCATCTATGCCTGAGAGACCGGCATTTACTACCGGATCGAGCGGAGGAAGCACGATGATGTCGTCTTTGTCCAGCTCATTGGGGAAATTGGGCCGGGAGGGATAAAACCGGAAGTCATCGAAATTGATATGCGCCCACTTGTCATCTGAGATATAGGGGATCTGTGAAATACCCGTCTCGTGGTCAATGATTCGGATGAAGATCTCTTTTCCCAAAAAAGGAGTTACATCAGCCACCACCGGCTGGAGCGTCGCCCTACCCTGCCCCGTGGACTCAAAGATCACTTCATCAGTATCCGCCAAAACCAGCTCCACCCGGGTATCTGCCAAAGCACCACCAGAAACGCGAAACGCCGCAAAAGGAGCCGTGACTTCAAAGCTGTCGGAAGTGAGTGTGCCCGTGAGCTGGTAGTTTTTCAGTCCTCCGCTGCTCAGGAAGTTTTCCCCCTCAAAAAAGATCGGCCCCTCTTCCCCATGCAAGGGAGAGGGATCGGACTGGATGAGCGGGTCTTGAAATGCCTCCCCTTCCGCCGTCCAATTGGCCAGCGTGCCGGTTTCAAAGTTGAGGTTTAGCGGCAGACCATCCTTCAGTGGCAGGGCTCCTCCGGGTATTTCTTCGGTTTCGCCTTCCTTGAGCAGCTGAAACTTCCCCACCATCCCGGCAGCCCGGTGCCCCGGTACCGTGCAGTAGTACGTGTCGTCATCCACCGCGACAAAGGTGATACTGGTGCTGGTGCCCTTTTCAATGATGGTCTCACTCTTGATCTGGAGTTTTTCCATCGCCACGTCGTGCGTCATGAGCTCCCCGTTGGTGATGGTAATGCGGACGGTTTGGCCTTTTTTTGCTTTCAAAGTCGGGTTTCTCGTGCCATCTTCCGCAAAGTATCCGAGCATGGTTGCTTTCAGGCGAAATTCTTTGTCGGGCTCGGGGTTCTGGCCTTTTGCGGTAAACGCAAGAAACAACAGGCCAACAAGGAGAGGCAGGCGGTGGGCTTTCATAGGTCTTGGGTTGGTGTGAATTGACTCTTCGGGTCAATCCGAATTTAATCTATTGCTTTTGATCGAGTTCTTCAATAAAAATGTCTTTTATCGCCACCTCGGCTTTGCCGCCCCCATGAATCTGAAAGCCGATGTATCCAACCTGCGGAATACCGGGATCCGGCTCTGTATAGTCCACGGTCTGGTGTCCGTTGATGTAGAGTTGGATCCGTCCTTTTTCCGCATGGATCTTATAGTCATTCCAATCGTTTTTCCTGATCCATTGCAAAACCTGGGCAGAATCCGGGGCAATCAGCGTTTTGTCTCTGCGGGATTCGTCATAGAGGCTGGCCCAATATCCCTCACCCCAGTCGGCCTGATAGCCGGTCATCTCGTGGGCGGGATCCGTCAATCGCTGGGAATGGAATTGGATCCCGGAGTTGATAAAGCCTTCCTCTCCGGTCAGCTTGATCTTCAGGGTGAGGACAAAATCTCCGTACTCCCGTCTGGTAACCAGAAAGTCATTGTGCGGAACGGTGGTCTCCAGGGATCCCCCGACGAGGGCTCCATCCACAATCCTCCAGGTTTTTGCCGTATCCCCTTCCCAGTTTTGAAAAGTCTTCCCGTCAAAAAGGGGGATTTTGTCGGAGGAAACGGGACTTTGGCATCCAAAGGAAAGGATTCCAAGCAGAAAAAGGGAAAGTAAGGTCAGTGTGAGTCGCATGGTCTTTTTGGGTTTGGTCTAAAATACCAAAAATCCGGCTAGTCTCCTGCCATCGCCGGTGGCAAAGTGATAAAGTTGGAAGGGGTGTTGTGGTTATCGTAGTTGTTTCTGGTTTGAATCCGCCATGTACCACCCGCCCAACGGCCTATACTTTTGGTCTCCTGGGTTGGGCTTGATTCCATACGCCTAGGCAAAAGAATTGGGGGGATCACTGCCGGATATCCCTCTCCCACTTCTTATCTTTCTTCCTTTATTTTACAAAATCCATGCACTATACCATCGAATCCGAATCACTCCAAGCCAGCGTGCGCGAAAAGGGAATGGAACTCAGCTCCTTAACATCCAAGGTCGCCGGCCGAGAATATCTCTGGCAGGGAGATCCCCTGTTTTGGACGGGCCAGGCACCGATCCTGTTTCCCATCATCGGCGCGCTGAAAGACGGAAAAACCAGCTTCCAGGGAAAAGACTATGCCCTGCCCAAGCATGGCTTTGCCCGGAATTCGTCCCAGGCCAGGCTGATCCGACACCTGCCGGACACCTTGGTGTTCCGCTTGGAGTCCAGTCCGGAAACCCTCGGGGTCTATCCTTTCATCTTCGCGCTGGAGGTCAGCTTCCGGCTTTCCGGAAATTGCCTGGAGATTTCCCATCAGGTGAACAATCTGGGCAGTGAGTCGATGTACTATTCCCTGGGAGGCCATCCGGCCTTCAACTGCCCTATATTCCCCGGAGAGCAATTGGAAGATTATCTGATCGAATTTCCAGAAAAGGAAGTTGACAGCACTTGGATGATCACTTCTGAAGGACTCATTGGGGAGAAGGGCGAGACGATCCTGAACGATACCACAAAGATTCCGCTTCACGCCCATATTTTCGATCAGGACGCATTGATCTTCAAGGAATTAAAATCGAGAGAAGTCTTTCTTAGCCATCGGCAACGGGGGCCTGTGCTTAAGATGGAGTTTGGGGACTTTGACTACCTGGGTATCTGGGCCAAACCCGGAGCATCTTTTGTCTGCCTGGAGCCCTGGCTTGGGATCGCGGATTCTGTGCATCATTCTGGACAGTTGGCCGAAAAGGAAGGCATCCGTGTCCTTGCGCCCGGAGCATCCGAGACAAAGAAGTTTAGCATCGAGATCTTGGGATAAGGTTGGTCTGCCTTTTTCCAATCCAATTCGTTTCAATTCTTCGAAAAAATCAGCGCCCAAAAAAGCAAAATCCCCTCGAAAGGGGATTTTGGGACAAAAATCGGCCATAAGTCGAGCAACCGTTTTTCTGAAAATCTCACGATTTCGGATATCGGATTTGCGATTTCGGATTAGTGTACTACAATTCAGATTTCAGACTTCTGATTTCAGACTTTCGATATTAGGACAGACTTCTGTCTCCGGTCTTCCGTCTTTCCACACCGGACATCCGGCACCCCCGACGAAACCAATTCATCCCGTTTACGGTGCCCAATTCATGGGTGCTTTTTCAGGCATAGACGGCCTTCTCCTTCTTTTCTTCAAGTTTTCCCCGATAGGTGTACGAAACCGCAAGAAGGGCCAGAAATACAAATGGCCCAACGGCCACGCTGACCGGATCACCCGAGGCGAGATGGGCGATGATCGCAGAGATGAAGGTCAAGCCAAACCCAAAATAGGCAAACAACCTCAGGATGGGAGGAATGGCGGGGATCAGCAGGAGCAATGCGCCGATGATCTTGGCCAGGCCCAACTCTATCCGGAAATAGTCCGGAAAACCCAGGTGGACAAAGGCAGCCTTCAGTTCCTCACTGCTCAGGTATAGAAAGCTGCTGAATAACATCATTCCCGCTACGATGGCCGTTGTGGCCCAGAAGATAATCTTGTTCTTGTTCATGGTTTTTGTTTTGATTACGGGGCAAAACTAGGTACATTTGCTATACATGAGTAAGTACTATACCATTGTATAGTACTATACTTGAGTATAGCCAATCAAAACACCATGGAAAAGCTGAGCGAACTACCGAGGACACATTCCAATTGCACAAGGTTGATCCAGCCGGTCACGGATGCGCTTTATGTCCTGAATGGCAAGTGGAAATTGCCCATCCTGATTTCCCTGCAGTTTGGCACCAAGCGATTTGGGCAGATTGCCAAGGAAATCCCGAAAATCACCGACCGCATGCTCTCCAAAGAGCTGAGGGAGCTGGAGACCAATGAGCTGGTCAAGCGGACCGTCCACGACACCTTTCCGGTCACGGTCGAGTATACCCTGACTGAGTATGGCCATTCGCTCGACCCGGTATTCAAGGCATTGGCCGAGTGGGGCATCCAGCACCGGGAGCGGATCTTCAGGACAGAAAAAGAGCTGGTCGAAAAATAAACCCGATGGAGGGGCATTTGTGGAAGACCTATGCCATTATGGGGAGTCTCCAGACCAAGGCGGCAAACCGGGGTCATATCGATCCGATTATTTTTCATTTTCCCTCTCCCTTTAGCCATGACTGAAAACCTGATCCGCAGCTTGCCTATATTTAATTTAGATGTGCTCAATCGTCCCATTCCAAACCCATTAACCCCAACTTTCCCATGAGAAAAAGACATTATTTGGGAGCATTGCTTTGGGCAGGCATCCTGGCTTGCAGCTCCCCCACCCAGGAAAAACCCGTCATAGTCTCCGACTCGGCCAAAGCCCGTTTGGACTCCGCATTGACGGAGATGGTGGAGACCGGCATGGTGGCCGGAGTCTCTGCACTGATCTATGAAAAAGGTCGGGAGGTCTATTTCAACACGGCCGGATTTGCAGACCGCGAAGCCCAGGTGCCCATGGACCGAAACACCATCGCCGTCATCTATTCCATGACCAAACCGGTGACGGGAGTCGCCCTGATGACTTTGTACGAAAAAGGTGCATTTCAACTGGATGATCCCCTCGAACAATACGCGCCTGAATTTGCCAACATGCAGGTATTCGCGGGCTTGGATTCGATTACCGGAGCCATCCAACTCGAACCGCTTGCCCGTCCCATCACCATTCGGGACATCACCCGGCATACGGCGGGCTTTGCCACCAATCCCAACCAACCGGGCTTGGGCGAGTTGCTCACAGCCGCAGATGCAGGCAACCGCAACAATACCCTGGTCCAGATGGCCGAAAAGATGGGGACCGTTCCCTTGATGTTCCAGCCCGGCACGCAATGGGCCTATGGCCCCTCGGTGGATGTGCAGGCATTTTTGGTGGAAAGGATCTCCGGAAAACCCTATGGGGAGTATGTGCGGGAAAATGTGCTCGATCCTTTGGGGATGGACGAAACCCGGTATTTCGTGCCGGAAAGCGACCGGAATCGGGTTTCGGCAATCTACCGAAAGGAACAGGACGGAACCCTAACCCAATTGCCCGACTCAGCAGCCCACTCCTTTAATATCCGGGAATGGCCCATGACTCCGGGAGGATATGGCCTGACCTCCACGGTGGATGACTACATGAAATTTGCCCAGATGCTAGTCAATGGAGGCACCTACCATGGCGCCACCATCCTCCAGCCCGAGACCGTGAAGCTGATGGCCACCAACCAGTTGGACGAAAACATCACCGAGCGCATGTGGCTTCCCAGCAAGGGTCAGGTGGGTTTTGGGATTGATTTTGCCGTGCGTCTGAGGGAGCCGGCTTCCGGTGAGGAAAACATGGGCGTGGTCGGCGAGTATTTCTGGGATGGAGCAGCCAGTACCTTGTTTTGGGTGGATCCTGCCAATGAGTTGACGGCGGTCCTGTTTGTCCAGGTGATGCCCTTTGCCGGACAGGTGCACAAGAAATTCCGGAATGCAGTCTATGGCCCCTACCAAGTCAAAACGGAGTAGATTCCGGGATTTTCAACGCAAAAAACAGTTGGGGTTGGGGGAAACCGGAGCCCCTAGCCCGGTTTTTTATCCCATTCCGGGTTTTATCCTTTCACTTCTTCCACAGCACATAAAACAAATCCAGTCCTTCCGCCGGATCTTCCACCAGGGGAAAATCCCCGTGGGTGATCTCCACTACGGAGTTCCCCCGCTGTTTGTGCAGTTTGTTTCGGTTGAACCGGTTCAGAATCTCATAAGGCACTCTCAAAACAGCCGCAGGGAGCCTGTACTGCAGGTCAAAGACGTCGAAACGCAGGATCTTCTGGACGGACTTTCGGTTGGCTTCATGGTAGGCCCAGACTTTTTCATTTCCGCCGATTCCCTTGGCCTCGACTTTGTCGAAAATCCCGGCAGCGAGATCAATCAGTTGCCGCGGGGTATATTCCCGCTCATGCCAGGGATTTCTCGACAGCGTATGGGTGATGTTGGGTGTGGAGATGATCGCCTTGCCTCCAGGCTTCAGCATCCGGTAGATTTCCCGGAGAAAAAGCCCGTCGTCCGGGATATGCTCGATCACCTGAAAACTGACAATCGTGTCAAAGGAATTGTCCCCAAATCCATCAAAAGGCGGAATGACAGCCTGCCTAAAATCCACTCCGGTAAACTTGGCTTGCAGCATGGAGATCACCTCCCCGATCTTGTCCAGGCCGATATAGCTTTTTGCCAGCGGCAGCAGCTCCTCCACCCCCCTGCCCTCGCCGCATCCCACTTCCAGCAAGTCCCCTGCTATCCAAGGCTTGGCGGCAATGTAGGCTTTGAGCAGCCGCTGGTGGATCGGATTGTCGCTGATCAACTTGTCGGAGGCGATTTCCGTAGTGTAGGTAGCCATTCGGAATTTTAGTATTTTGGCAAAAGTAAGTCTAATTTTTAAAAACCGAGATGAAGACCCAATGAATCGAATCCTCACCCTGCACCTCTTTTTTCTCCTTTGCCTCCTGTCCATTCCGGGTATTTCCCCTGCCCAAAAAACGCTCACCTCCACCGATCAGGCACTCAGGTACTCGCTATATTCCCGCCTGGGACTGAAAATCATCCCGATAAAAACCGGCCAAAACACCTTCAAAGTCCAGCTCGTGATCGAGAAAATCGAGGAAAATCCGGCCTTTTCCAGTTTCAGCTTCAGCTATTCGGTTCTTGGCTCCTACGACCAGGAAATCAGGCCCGGGCAAACCACCTCCCTAAGCCAGGACGATCTGAAAAAAGACACGGACCGGCACTGGATCTTTGAACAGGACGTGGAAGTCCCCTCCACCCAGGAAACCGCCATTGTCCTGCTGACCGTGGTGGACAACCGCCAGGGAGACGAATATGTCTACCATATCGATCTGAAAAGCCCCTACGTGCTCGATCAGCCGGATTTTGGAAGCTACTACGCCAACGGGGTGCCTTTTGACCAAAGCTATCTGAACAAGGAGGAGTCGCTGCTTTTCAAAACCGTCAGCGCCCCTTCGATCCAGGCCTTCTTTTACCCGATGGCTTTTGACGTGCCTTTCCCGCCCATGGAAACCCGTCCGGCGGACATTCCCAAAGAGTTGAACGTCGTGAAAATGGGGGATTTTCTGGCCAATATCCCCAAGCAGCTCAATGAGGAAGGCTATTATTTTTTCCAGACAGACACCGCCGCCTCGACCGGGATTCTGCTCAAAACCACCCACGAATCTTTTCCGAAAGTCAAGGACTGGGAAGAAATGATCCAGATGGTGACCTACATCTCCACCCGCAAAGAGCACGAGGCCCTGCTCCTGGCGGAGGACAAAAAGAAAGCCCTGGACGAATATTGGATATCCCTGACCCGCAATCCCGAGATTGCCAAAGAGCTGATCCGAAACTATTTCCGCATGGTGGAGTTTGCAAACATTCTTTTCACCGACTTCAAAGAAGGCTGGAAAACCGACCGGGGCATGGTGTATGTCGTCATGGGCCCACCCCAGGAAGTAAACTTCTATCTGGACCGGGAAGTGTGGTCTTATGGAGGGATGGACGAGAGCTCAAAAATTAGGTTTACCTTTGCCCGGGCTAAGACCTTACTCAGCCCACATTTCTACACGCTGAACCGTTCCCGTGCCTACCAGCCCGTGTGGTTCAAAAACATTTCCCAATGGAGAAGCGGAAGGATGGCTTTCTGATCGAAAAAGGAGCCACTGACAAAGATTTTATATTCGGTACCCGGGCCGTGATGGAGTCAATCCACGCCGGAAAGGAAATCGACAAAGTATTGGTCCAAAAAGAGCTGAACAACGACCTGATCAAGGAACTGCTTCACCTGTGCAAGGAGGAAAAGATCCCGGTGGTCCGGGTACCGGACGCCAAGCTCAACCGGATCACGCGGAAAAACCACCAGGGTGTGATCGCCCAGATGTCCTCCATCGCCTATGCCTCCCTGGACAACGTGATCGACAATTGCTTTGCCTTGGGAAAGTCCCCCCTGATCCTGGTTTTGGATCACCTCACAGACGTGAGAAACTTTGGGGCAATCGCCCGAACGGCCGAATGCGCCGGGGTCGATGCCATCGTGATCCCGGAAAAAGGCAGCGCGCAGATCAATTCCGATGCAGTAAAAACGTCGGCCGGTGCCTTGAACTTCCTGCCGGTCGCCCGGGTCAGAAACCTGTTTTATGCCTGCCGGGACTTGCAGAAAATGGGGCTGACGCTCGTGGCAATCACCGAAAAGACAGAAAAGACGATGTATGAGGCTGATTTTTCGTCTCCCGTTGCCTTGGTGATGGGATCGGAGGAGGACGGGATTTCCCAGGAAATCATGGGAATCGTCGATGACCGGGTCAAAATCCCCATGGCAGGCAACATCGAAAGCCTAAACGTGTCGGTCTCCGCCGGGGTGGCGATCTATGAGGCGATCAGGCAGCGAAAGAAATGATCACGTTTCAATAATCAATTGCCAATGATCAATTCTCAAGTTTGGAGTAAAGTGCCCTGAAAATTGATCATTGAGTTTGTTAATTGAAAATTGAAACAAAATAAAAACCTAGTGCTTTGAAAAATTGAAATAACCAAATTCAGACGAAGTCCTCCCCTTTCTTTTTTGCACTGGCGACAAAGTCCCTAAACTTCTTCTCCCCGTCCAGCTTGCAGATCAGCAGGACGTTTTCGGACTCGTTGACCAGGTAATTGTCCAGGCCCTCTACCACGACCAGTTTGTCGCTGTTTGCCTTGACATAGCAGTTTTTGGTTTCGTAGAGCAGCGCATTCGCCTCCACCACGTTGTTGTGTTCATCCTTGTCGTGCAATTCGTGGAGGCTTTGCCAAGAACCCAAATCCGACCATCCAAAGTCCCCCAAAATGACATAGACTTTGTCGGATTTTTCCAGGATTCCATAGTCAATGGAGGTGTTTTTCACCTGGGAATAGGCCCTGTTGACAAATTCCCGCTCACTCGGTTTTCCAAAATGGACTTTGCCTTCCTCAAAGGCTTCGGCCACATCGGGCATATTTTCGCTGAACGCCTCCAGGATACTTTTGACTTTCCAGACAAACACCCCCGAATTCCAGACAAAGTCACCGCTCTCCAAAAACGTCTTGGCGAGCTTTGGATTTGGCTTTTCCGTGAAGGTTTTGACCTTCAGGGCGGAGTCGCCGTTTTCGCTGTCGAGGTATTGGATGTAGCCATATCCGGTTTCGGCCCGATTTGGCCGTATCCCCATGGTGATCAATCTCCCCTCTGTCTGTGCGGCTTCCACGGCTCTGCCGATGGTGCCGACAAACCGCTGCTCCTGCAGGATCAGATGATCCGCAGGCGTGACGATCAGCGTCGCCCCGGGATCGGTCTCATGGATTTTATAGGCTGCGTAGGCTGTGCACGCGGCGGTGTTCTTTCTGAGCGGCTCGGCAAGGATCTGGTCGGAGCCCAATTCTGGCAGTTGTTCCTTCACCAGATCCAGATAGCTCTGGTTGGTCACCACATAAAAACGATCGGGCTGGGCGATTTCCAAAAAACGGTCATAGGTCATTTGGAGGAGGCTGCGACCGGTTCCCAAGATGTCCAAAAATTGCTTGGGGCGGTTGTTTCTGCTATACGGCCAAAACCTGGAGCCGATTCCTCCTGCCATAATCACGATATAGGGTCTATCTTGCATGGGCGTTAAACTATGCCTTCTTTCATCAAATCATGAATATGGACAAAACCCGCGATTTTTTCCCCATCCAAAGCGACTAATTGGGTGATATTGTGATTGCGCATCAGATTCAGGGCACGAATGGCAAATTCTTCTTTTGAAATGGTCTTGGGATTTACGGTCATGATGTCTTTGGCCTTCAGCGTCTGGATGGCCAGCGTTTTCTCCAGCATCCTTCTCAGGTCACCGTCCGTGATTATGCCGGTCAGGTTTCCCCCAGCGTCATTCACCGCCGTAGCCCCGAGCCGCTTCCCGGAGATCTCGACGATCACCTCCCGGATATCGGCATCCTCACGGACTACCGGCACCACCCCTTTGGACAGAACATCCCCCACTTTCAGGTAAAGCTGCTTGCCGAGGGATCCTCCCGGATGGTATTTGGCAAAATCATCGGACGTGAAGCCCCTGGCCTCCAGCAAGCAAACCGCCAGGGCATCGCCCAGGGCCATGTGGGCCGTCGTACTGGTGGTCGGGGCGAGGTTGTGCGGACAGGCTTCCTCCCCTATGGTCGCATTCAGGACAAAATCCGCCTCCTCGGCGAGGTAGGAATTTGTGTTTGAAACCAAGGCGACCAAGACCGATCCCAGTTTTTTCAGCAAGGGAACCAGCACCTTGATTTCGGGAGTATTGCCTGACTTTGAAATGCATAGCACGATATCCTCTTCCTGGATCATCCCCAGGTCGCCGTGGATGGCATCCGCTGCATGCATGAAAAGCGCGGGCGTGCCGGTGGAATTCAACGTGGCGACGATCTTGTTTGCGACGATGGCGCTTTTGCCCACCCCGGTGATCACCACCCGTCCTTTGGCTTGCAGTATTCTCCCCACACAGGCCTCAAAATCGCCATCTATCCAATCGATCAGGCCTAAGACAGCACTTGCTTCATTTTGCAAAACCCGCGTGGCTGTATTTCTAATATTTTTAGCTAAATTCAATTTTACCTGCGTTAATCACTAATTTTGGACAAAGGTATAAAACTAATCGTTCATTCCTGTCTACAGGCATTTATCACCCACTAAGCCGCTTCTTCTCGTGGAGGAAAAAGTAAAAGCAGATCTCAAGAAAATCTTCGGATTCAGCCAGTTCCGCGGGAACCAGGAACTCATCGTAGACAACCTGCTCAACTTTCGGAACACCTTTGTGATCATGCCTACCGGCGCCGGCAAATCCCTCTGCTATCAACTGCCCGCAGTCGTCTCCGAGGGCACGGCGATCGTCATTTCGCCCCTGATCGCACTGATGAAAAACCAAGTGGACCAACTGAATGCAATCGGGGTCAACGCCCATTTTCTCAATTCCACACTCACCAAGTCCGAAGCGACCAAAGTGAAAAACGAGGTGCTGAAGAAAAAAACGAAACTCCTCTACGTGGCCCCGGAATCCCTGACCAAGGAAGAAAACATTGCATTCCTGAAGTCTGCCCACCTGAGTTTTGTGGCGATCGATGAGGCACACTGCATCTCCGAGTGGGGGCATGATTTCCGGCCCGAATACCGGAAGATCAAGACCATTGTCGGGCAGATTGCCCCAAATCTGCCCATCATCGCGCTGACGGCCACCGCCACCCCAAAAGTCCAGCAGGATATCCAGCGAAACCTGCAGATGGAGGAGGCGGATTTGTTCAAGTCGTCCTTCAACCGGACCAACCTCTTTTATGAGATTCGCCCGAAAGTGAAAAACGAGTCCAAGAAGTCCCTGATCAAATTCATCAAGCAGCACAAAGGCAAATCGGGGATCATCTATTGCCTCAGCAGAAAAAAAGTCGAGGAGATCGCCGAGCTCCTAAAAGTCAACCAGGTCAATGCGGCCCCTTACCATGCCGGTTTGGACTCGGCTGTGCGGATCAAGACCCAGGACGACTTTCTGAACGAAGAGCTGGACGTCATCGTGGCGACCATCGCATTCGGAATGGGAATCGACAAACCGGACGTGCGCTACGTCATCCATTACGACGTCCCGAAATCCCTGGAAGGCTACTATCAGGAAACCGGGCGGGCGGGGCGTGACGGACTGGAAGGCCACTGCCTGATGTTTTACCGTTACGAAGACATCGTCAAGCTTGACAAGTTCAACAAAGACAAAGCGGTCACCGAGCGTGAAAACGCCAAAATCCTGCTCCAGGAAATGTCCGCCTATGCCGAGACAGGGGTTTGCAGAAGGAAGTTTATCCTGAATTACTTCGGGGAGACGCTGAATGAGGACTGTGGCTTTTGCGACAACTGCAAGCGGGAAAGGGAGACATTCGAAGGGATGGATGATTTGCTGATTTGCCTGGAAGCCGTCCAGCGAACCAACGAACGATTCAGTCTGGAGCATCTGGTCAAGGTCATCCGGGGTGAAATGGACGACTATATCCTGAGCTACAAGCACGACCATTTGCCGGTCTTCGGAAAGGGAAAAGAAGGATCGGCAAAGCACTGGACCTCGGTGATACGGCAGGCCATGATCACGGCTCTCCTGGAGAAGGATATTGAGAACTACGGGATTCTCAGGCTTACCCCGAAAGGGGTCGATTACCTGGATGCCCCGTATTCCGTCGATTTGTACAAGGACCATGATTTTGAAAAACTCACCGAGTCTGAGACCGCGGAAGTCCAAATCAACACGGGCCCGGCGTACGACGAAAAGCTCTTTGAGCTGCTCAAAGCCGAACGCAAACGCGTGGCAAAGACAAAAGGCCTTCCTCCCTACGTCATCTTCCAGGATCCTTCTTTGGAAGAGATGGCGACGGTCTATCCCACCACCAAAGAAGAACTTGCACAGATTAATGGTGTGGGAATGGGAAAAGTTGTCAAATTTGGGGCTCCGTTCCTAAAGCTGATCACCGCCTATGTGGAGGAAAACGAAATCGAAACTGCAACTGAGGTAGTTGTAAAAACCTCCGGAACCCGATCCAAGGTGAAAATTTCGATTATCCAGCAGATTGACCGCAAGATCGACCTGGATGAGATTGCCGAAAATCTCAATATTTCAATCGGTGAGTTGCTTCAGGAAATCGAGCAGATCATCTATAGCGGAACCAAACTGAATATCGACTACTACATTCAGCACATCATGGATGAGGAGCGGGAAGACACCCTCCATGATTACTTCATGAATGCGGAAAGCGACCATATCAAAGCGGCATTGGAAGAGTTGGGCGACGAGGATTTTGCAGAAGACGAACTGCGGGTCTATCGGATCAAGTTCATCTCCGAACATGCCAACTAAAAACGAAACGAGTCAATGAATATACTCTTATTGGGTAGCGGAGGCAGAGAACACGCCTTTGCTTGGAAAATCATACAAAGCCCGGAATGTACCCGGCTTTTTGTCGCGCCTGGAAACGCCGGCACCGCCGAAATCGCCCAAAACATCCCAATTTCCATCACCGACTTTACGGCGATCCACCGTTTTGTCCTGGATGAGTCCATCGACCTGGTGGTGGTAGGCCCGGAAGAACCCCTGGTCAAAGGCCTGGTGGATTTCCTCCAATCCCAGCCCGATACCGCAAAGCTCCCCATCGTCGGTCCGCCGCAGTTGGGAGCGACTCTGGAAGGAAGCAAAGACTTTTCGAAGCGCTTTATGCAGCGGAACGGAGTCCCCACCGCAGCCTACGAGACCTTCACCGCCAATGAGATCGAAGCCGGATTGGCTTACCTGGAAAAACAGAACCTTCCGATCGTACTCAAAGCCGACGGCCTGGCAGCGGGAAAGGGCGTCTTGATCTGCCAGACTTTGGACGAAGCCAAGGCTTCCCTGAAGGAGATGCTCCTGGAGGCCAAGTTTGGGGATGCCTCTTCCAAGGTGGTCGTGGAGGAATTTCTGAGCGGCATCGAGCTTTCGGTTTTTGTGGCCACGGATGGGAAAAGCTACAAGATCTTGCCGGAGGCAAAGGATTACAAAAGGATCGGTGAAGGCGACACCGGGCTCAATACCGGCGGGATGGGTGCCGTCAGCCCGGTGGTATTTGCCACCCCGGATTTCATCCAAAAAGTCGAAGATCGCATCGTCAAGCCCACCATTGCCGGATTGGAAAAAGAAAACATCGACTACAAAGGATTCCTCTTCATCGGCCTGATGAGCGACCGCGGCGAACCTTCGGTCATCGAATACAACGTCCGGATGGGAGACCCCGAAACAGAGGCTGTTTTGCCCCGGATCCAGAGCGATTTTGTGGGACTGCTCAAAGGCATCGCCACCGGAACGCTCGCAGATTATGAGCTTCAAATCTCCCCGGACTACTCTACCACCGTGGTCATGGTCAGCGGTGGATATCCCGGATCCTATGAAAAGGGATTCCCGATCTCCCTACCCACTGCGGTGGACAAAAGTGCCATCTTCCACGCCGGGACAGCCAAAAACCCCGCAGGCGATCTGGTCAACCAGGGAGGCCGCGTGATTGCCGTGACCGGATTTGGCAAAGAACTGCAGGAGGCCTTGGCAAACACATTTGCCACAGTCGAAAAAATAAGCTGGGAGAAAGCCTACTACCGAAGGGATATCGGTCAGGATATCCTAAAATTGATGAACTAAACCCAAAGAACTAACCGAGGCGAAAGCCCTGACTATAAATTATGTCTGGATGTACTACCTGCTCCACCTCCTCAGGGGGTACCGGCGGCTGCCAAAACAACGGCACCTGCGGCACGAGCGATTGCAATAAAATGAACTCTTTTGACTGGCTCTCCCACATGGGAATTCCCCAGGTCGACAATTTTGACATCGTAGAGATCAAATTCAAAGGAGGCCGGAAAGAATACTTCCGAAACGTGGATTACCTCACGCTCCATACCGGAGATCCCGTGGTGGTGGACGTGCCAAACGGACACCACATCGGCTATGTCTCCCTCCAGGGCGAGCTGGTACGCCTGCAGATGCAAAAACGCAAAGTCCGCGATGATGACAACATCACCCGAATCTACCGGGTGGCCAGTCAAAAGGACATGGAAAAGTGGGAAGAAGCCCGAAACCGGGAAATCCCCACACTCTACCGCTGCAGACAGATCGTCGAGGAATACCGGTTGCAGATGAAGATGTCCGACGTGGAGTATCAGGCCGACAACTCCAAGGCGACCTTCTATTACTCCGCCGAGGACCGGGTGGATTTCCGCGAGCTGATAAAGGCCTTGGCCGGCGAATTCAAAATCCGGGTGGAAATGCGCCAGATTTCCCTTCGCCAGGAAGCCGGACGACTGGGCGGCATCGGCGTTTGCGGCCGGGAGCTGTGCTGCTCCACCTGGTTGGTGGACTTCAGGAACGTCACCACCTCCGCCGCCAGATACCAAAATCTCTCGCTGAATCCGGGAAAACTCAGCGGACAGTGCGGGAGACTGAAGTGCTGCCTCAACTATGAGCTGGATACCTATATGGACGCCATCAAGGACATCCCCCATGTGGACAAACCGCTCCAGACCGAGGCCGGCCCCGTCAAACTCCAGAAGACGGATATCTTCCGCAAGCTGATGTGGTTCAGCTACAACAACGACAACGACTGGCACAGCATCACCTGCGACCGGGTCCGTGAGATCCAAGCCCTGAATGAGAAGGGCATCAAGGTATTCAACCTTCAGGTGGACAAATCCTCCGATATGGAAGATCTGGCCGCACAGTCCACCCGGGAGCTTGAGCTTTTGGACAAGAAGTTTGCAAAAAAGAAAAAGAAGAAGAAACCCAAAAGCAGGCCACAGGATTCACCGGCTATGGACGCCGCTCCCAAGGCGCCGCAACAGCCCCGATCCTCTTCTCCAAAGCCACAGGGCCAAAGGCCCCAAAACCGGCAAAACCATCCTTCGGCAAATCCCCCGCAACCCAAAGTCCAGGGCGGGCAAGTTCCCGGGAAACCAGGCCAGAAAGAAGGAAACGAGGCCAGAAAACAAAAGAACAAAAACCGGAATCGGCCAAAGTCGGCCCAAAATCCGACTGGAGGCCCAAAGCCGGAAAACCAGACTCCGGCTGCAAGGCCTGAAAACCAACCGGGAGAAGGGAAACGCAGATTTCCCCAAAGAAAAAACCAGGGGCCTAACAACGGTGGTAATGAATAAATGGAGGGCTTTGATTGGGATGCTTTCCCTGACTTTGGCTTGTTCCTGCTCCGGAGACCGGGTATTTGAGGAATTTTATTCCTTTGATTCGCGGTCTTGGAGCGAAAAGGATACCGCGACGTTTGATCTGAAAGAAATAGCCGCGAAAAACGGCAAAAAACTCATTGCCGTCAGATACAGTGAGGCATATCCCTTTTCCAACTGCTATATCCGGGTGGTCTGCAGGGATACCGCCGGGATCATTTTGGACAACAAACTGATCAATGTCCCCCTTTTTGATTCCAAATCAGGGCAGCCAACGGGCAAGGGGTTTGGCAATACCTTCACGCTGTACGATACACTGCCCTTTGAGGTCCCCGAGCACACCCGTGAGATCTGCCTTGTCCAATACATGCGGCAGGAGCGTCTTCCCGGATTGGAAGCGGTCGGCCTGAAAATCCTCAAGTGAAAACAAGCTTCTCAGATGAAGTTGCTTGTTTTTTTGGCATGTTGCCGGATGACATGGTCCAGCTCCTTGGTGAGGGGTTTGAGATAGCCGAAAAGCTTCTGGTTTTCCCTGTCCATCTGCTTGGCATCGATGAGCTCCAGCAAGCCCATCATGGACGACAGGGGCCCCCGCAGGATGTGCGACGGGCTCAATGCCAAATCTCTCAGACGCTCGTTTTCGCGGTTTGCCCGAACGAGTTGGGTTTTGAGAAAACCCATGTCAAATACCTGGATCAACACCCCTTCGGGATGCCCGAGCCCGTCCTGCAGGGGCTCAATTGAGGCGTTCCAAAATTCAAACTCCTGATCCGGCCTCAACAATTTCAGTTCCAAATCACTGCCCAGGCCCTTTTTGGCATCATCGATTGCCCTCAAAAGCTTTGAAAAGCGGTTGGGCTGTGTCGGAAAAGTCAGGGAAAAACCCTCAGCATACGCCCTGCCTTTCCAGATACGGCCCAGGTTTTTCGCAGCCTCGTTTTGCTGGGAAAGTTTGCCGGCCTTGTCCAAAACGAATACCGCCCCGGGCAATGCGGAAAGTACCCTGGCAGGAATGAGGCACTTTTTCGGCTGGATATTGGAAGACATTTCCTTGGGCACCAAAAACAACTGGTAGCCTTCCTGACTGGCAGCCAGCAATGCCGCAAATACAGGCTGGGGGGAAGTATGGGGCTCCATGAGGAAACATTTCGGCCTGTCCCCATGGGAAAAATGCCGCAAAACCTCGTCGAGCTGAACCACCCCACGAAAGGCCGGCACATCAGTCAAGACCCTTGCTGCCCAGTTTTCCCTTTCCGGGTCAAACCAACCCCGGATCCGCTCATCCCAAGCCAGGACTTTGAAGTCCCTGTCCAAGACGATCTTCCCGAAATCCAAGACATCGACGAGATTGTCCCAAGGCATCTCCTGCTCGAAAAACTGCAAGCCCACTCCGACTCCGATGATCCCGGACAGATCCATATCCGGGGTAGTAATCACGGAAAATTCCCACCAGACTTTTGAATTTCCCTCTCCCTCAAAAACCGGATGGTCGAGCAACAAATGCCTTCTGATCTTTGGCGCACTGAGCATCAGCTCCAGCGAATAGTTGAATTCGGAAGCGGAACCTGGAGTCAGAAAATCACAAAACTGGGAGCCGATCGGGGGCAAACCGATACTGGCAAAGCTTCGGTTGTGCTTCAAAACCTTGCCTTCCACATCGGTGATGACCAAGTGAAAGAGGCCGGACTCCATCAGGAAATCCGGAATCAGATTTTCGAGACATTTGGTACTGATCAAAACTGTTTTTGGTGATGGGGGGTGAATTCCCCAAAGTTGATCAAAAAATTTTATTATACAAAAACAGTCTTATGTAAAATTAAATACCAATTATTTCAAATAATCAGCATATAATTCCATTATAGCCAATAAAAGGAAGTTTCAAAAACAAAAAATGCTTTTCATCCCAAAAACAGGCAAGACCAGTCCCCGGCCTTTTTCCGAAAAGATTTGGCCCTTGCAAAGGCCAAGCCGGCAGGATCAGGCTTGTTGGTACTTTGTCGGGGCAAAATCCTCATAGTTCACCTCCTTGACCATCAAAATCAGCGCATTGGCCAAATCCTGTTTGCAGGTAGACACGCGGTACCTCCAATCGCTTTTTGGGGAGTATTTTACTTCGGCGGAACCAAAAAACCGCTGGATTTCCCCAAGGTTTTCCGAATAAACAAACACACAACCATCCTTTCTGCCACTTTCTTCAATCAAAAATTCACATTTAGAAGTCTGAATCATCATAGTACGATAGAATTTCGATAAAAATAGGCTCCAAAAACATCTGAAAAATACCCTGTACTGGGTATTTTTCACTCCAAAGGGACAAAAAAACACGACTTTTTTTCCAAAGGCCTTCGGATTTTGGTTCCGAGCCATCGGAATATGGGGGTACTGGATACGATGTACGTCCGATAGGAATATCAGAAAGCAGTCTCCTACTCGATTTGTGATTTACGAGCCCGAGAGATTGGTGGGTGCCCTACTCATAGTGAGGCACGGCAACCTATCCCAAACTTGCTTCGGGAAAACAGTCTCCCAATCAAAAACCTGCTTCCAATGATAGGTTGCTTCGGGGCATGAAACTCCTGCCCGATTTTAGCCTTCATTAGATGCCCCTCGCAAGCACGTACCCGTCTGTCTTGCCCCCATCCTTCCAGTGAGGCCCCCAAAACGCCCGGCATCATGCCCCAACACCCGCCATCCGGCAAAACCACTGCACATTTTGGCGTATTCGGCAGCCTTGGGACAAAACCCGAAGAAATATTGAAGTTGATTTCCAGTGGATTAATCCCAATTCCGGAAAAGTACGGCCGTTTGGGCTTGGACTCTTGTTTAAATCTTTCCAATTGGATTATATTTGCAACACTTTAGCCAAGGCGCTAACCAGGATTAGAGAGTTGGGTGAGTGGCTGAAACCAACAGTTTGCTAAACTGTCGTACGGGTTAAACTGTACCGGGGGTTCGAATCCCCCACTCTCTGCAATAAAAAACCCTAACTATCTGAAATATTGATGGTTAGGGTTTTTGTTTTTGACAGGGGTGCAAATTGGGGTGTTGATTTGATTGCCTCGACACTTCGACACGCTTCGACAAGCTCAGTGACCGAGCTCAGTGACCGAGCTCGGCCACCGGAGCTTTGGGTTTTAAGGGTTTGGGGGAGGAAATGCGGCTTCGCCACATTTCCTCCCCCAAACCAAATCAAGATTCCATCGGACACCGAGGTTGGTGAGCCTATCGAACTAAGTCGAGGTGCCATCAAGGGTTAATTTGGCTGCTGCAAAGTAGCGGATATGCATATAAAAGAATCCAACCCCCTTGTCCAATTCCAAAATGGGAAAAGAAACAGTCAACTCCAGACAATCAAGCCGGGAGAAACCAAGCAATGCGAGGGGTCAAAATGGCTGTTTGCGCAACTGGAGCCGGGGTACGATCCTGTCCATGCCCTTACCAAATCAAAACCTCGTCTGGAGTCTTGCGCTCATTGAAGCGGAAGATGTTAAACGCCACGGTAAACTCATGGGTGCCTCCCGGTAAAAGGTAGCTCTCAACCATCGGAAACTCGTACGCATATCCCAGCCGCAGCTTTCTGGTCAAAAATCCCAGTTGCATACTAGTGGCATAGTCAATCCTGTGACCCAATCCCACCCAAAACCTGTCCATCATCAACAGCTTGAGATTGAATTCCAAAACGTCGGGAAGGTCTCTTCTGGACCGGAAAAACCCATTGGCTGCGACTGCCAGCTTGTCACTCAAAGCCTCTCGGTAGCCTGCCTGTACCATCTGCTCGGCCGGATAGCCATCCATAAACTCATCGCCGCTTTGGATGTTTCCTCCATTGACTCGGTGGATCCCATAGGAAACATAGTAGTTTGCATGGGTCAGGGCCATTCCGATGTTAAAGTCCAGCACATTCAAATTGCTGAAGGTTCCATAATATTGGCCTATGGTCGGGTCATTGCTTTCCTCTACAGTCAGGGCATTTCCATCCAAGCGGATACCCTGATAACTTACCCCTGCTCCCAGTCGGAGGTTATGCCTCTCGTTCAGGCGGATTCTGGCTGCATAGTTAACCGTCACTTCGTTTTCCCGAAATGCCCCAATGTTATCCTGAAGGAGATTTAGCGACACTGCATTCTTGCCCATCAAGGCTGGATCCTCCTCCCCTGCCAACTCCCCAAAATCCAAGTCGGCGGACACAAAATAGGTCTTGGGGGCTCCCTCTATCCCACCCCACTGATTGCGCACAAATCCCCTGACCATACTTCCCTCATATCCGGTAAGCGCCGGATTGAAATATCCCTGAAAATGCGAAAACTGGCTCACCCATTTTCTGGACTGGGCCTGAAGTGTTCCTCCAAAGCCCAGAAGGAAGACCAGGAGCGCAAGTGCAATGCTATTTTTAGATCGGTTCATTTTGATGTCATTCTTTTGGTGGAAAACCGGAAGAACTCCAAGGCTGGGTTCTCCCGACTCTTGCCTTTCATTAATTTCTCAATAAGGTCAGAACACCTCTTCTTATCTCTCCTGTCTCCCTGGATTCCAGTATCCAGTAGTAGGAACCCACTGGCATTTCCCTTCCTTCAAACGTTCCGTCCCAACGTTCGGCAGGACTTTCGGTGTAGAAGATTCGTTGGCCGCTTCGGTCAAACACCTGGATTCTTCCTCCCTGGAAGTATTGGAGATCCGGCACGCCCCAGGTGTCATTGACTCCGTCTCCGTTAGGGGTAAAGGAGTTGAAGATTTGCACCTGCTCGATCGGCATGCGGCTTCTGGTCAGGACAAAGGTTTTTTCGATGCTGTTTCCTACGCGATCCGTGCTTTGGACAATTATCGTAAAGCCCGTCTGACCCGGAAGTGGTTCGCCGGTATTCCAATACAATGCATCTCCCTCGATTCGGAAATATTGCCCGTCGTTCAGTTGGGCATTGACCAATTCATAGGTATGGATGTTGTCCTGCGCATCTACTGTACTTAGGGTGCCGATGGCTGTATTGGTAGAGATGTTCGCGGCGAATTCCGTATTGGAAAGCTGGATATCCGTCGGAGGAAGCTTGTCCTCCACCAGGATCACCAAGTTTGGCGCAAAGCCCTGGGGATTTTCGATGTCTCCCAATTGCAGCGTTCCCGCCAGTTGGTAGATCCCCGCCACGATTGGATTGTACCCGGAAGTATCCCAATTGACCTGAAGGTCAACCGTATCTCCATTGGGGAGGCTTACAGTCACCTGCTGTGGCAGGTTGATGGAATTGATCGGAATATTCCATGGGACGGTCAGCATTTCGGGATTTTCAATACCGATGATCAACCTGTTGCTGAGCGTGATGGTAAAGCTCGCCTCGGTCTGGTTGTCAAAGCTGTCTACCGCAATCAAAGTAATCAGCACAGTTCCAGGCTGGGAATAAGCAGTTCCCGGTGCCGGACTTTGTGTAAAGCTGACCAGGGTACAATTGTCCGAAGCCAAAGCTGTCTGGGTAAAGTCAGGAAGTACATACGGCTGCCTGCCATACAGGATAACTTCGAAATCTTCCGGAACCTCCGCAATCAAAGGCACGCTGCTGTCCTCAATGACCACTTGCTGGGTTTGCTGGGTCTGGTTGCCACTCGGGTCGGTGAAGGTCCAGGTTATCACTGTGCTCTCCGTAATCGGAAAAGCCGCGTCAGTGCTGGCAGTCAGCACTCCTCCACAATTGTCTCCCGCTGTAGGAGCAGTCAGCGTATCCAACATACAGGCATCTGTAACAGCCTCCAGTACATTTTGAACTGGCACCGGAGCGGTATTGTCCACCACAGTCACGGTGGCATCGCCACTTGCGCTGTTGCCGTTCACGTCGGTCACGGTCAGCGTCACCGTATTGTTGCCCACATGACTGCAATCGAAGGCTGTCTGGCTCAGGGTGATGCTCTGGATTCCACAGGCATCCGCACTGCCGTCATTGATATCGGCTGCCGTAATGCTCACCGTTCCGG
>CAZGYC010000005.1:0-111241 GCA_964530015.1 uncultured Limnohabitans sp.
ATCCAACTACTCCTTGGCGTCCTCCGTGGTGAAAATTCCTTTGTGTTCCTTCGCGTTCTTGGCGGTTAATCTTTTTTAACTACAGTTCACAGAGATTTTCCCAAAAAGCTTCAGCTTTTTCTCTGCGTTCTTGAAAAAGCTTAACCGCGAAAGTTTCGATTGGGGTTCTTTCGTAGCCTGATTCAAATCCAACTACTCCTTGGCGTCCTCCGTGGTGAAAATTCCTTTGTGTTCCTTCGCGGTCTTCGCGGTTAAAAATTTCCCGCTGAGGAGATCGCCCTTCAGTCCCTTCTTGTTTTGCGAGTCCGTAATCGCGTTTTCAGCTTTCTTCCATGGAAATGAAGTGAAGCTTTAAAAGCGATTTCCCCGGGGCAAAATCCGGCTACTTGCTTGTTTGCGTCCATTTTTTGTACATTTGAGGCAAGTCGCCGTTGTACGCATCGGTGCGTCCCCCGACCTCCCATTCTGATCCTGATCGGAAAAAGGAGGTCGGGGCTTTTTATGGGATATAGCCCAGCCGGGTTGATCCATCCGGAGCCGCGATCAGTCCCGCTTCGCGAAGGGACCAAAAAGCCCATAAAAAAAGGGGCAAAGCCCCTGATTTTAATCTATTCCCAGAAAGTCCACGTCAAACCGAAGCACCGAGTTGGCGGGTATCCGACTGTTGTTGACCTGATCTCTGTAGGCGTAGGGCGATGGAATAACCAACACGGCCTTTGAGCCGGGTCTCAGCCTTCGGAAAGCGAGCTCCCAACCGATGATCACACTCCCTTCGCCCATTCTAAAAGGAAAGGGCAAGTAATTTCTCCCTTCCACGTAGAGGCTGTTTTCGCGGGCCACGCTCTCGATGGAGGTGTCAAACACACTCCCGTCTGCCATCAGCGATCCGATGTAGTCGGTATAGACCATCGTTCCTGCCGTGGGCCGCGATCCCACTCCCTCCTCCTGCACGATGACCACGACTCCGCTCGGATCATGGATCCGGTAGAGGCTGTCAATCTGGGCAGTATCCAGGTAGGCCACGATCTTGAGGCTGTCGGTCTTCAGATTCCCGGCAACGTCATACGCAGGGCCGACGTTGTAGGGATTGCTTGGCTCGCAGGCAGAAAAACCAATCAGCCCCAGGAAAAGTATGGTGATGAAATTACGCATTCAGATTTAGTGGTTTGGCCCGTTCTTCACTTCCAACAGTTCGATTTCGAAGATCAGCGGGCTGTTGGCCGGGATTCTTTCCTGGGACTGGGAGCCGTAGCCCAAGCGTGATGGGAATATCACTGTCGCCTTTTCTCCCGGCCTCATCAACGAAGTGGCATATTCAAATCCCGGCAGCAATCCCCCGATTAGAGGAACCCGCATGGGCGCGTATGTTCTTTGGGAATTGTACACGCCATTGTCCTTTGCAATCTGTTCGATGGAGCTGTCAAATACCTTGTTGGTCAAAAGCTTTCCGATGTAGTCCAGTTTTACCGTGTCTCCGGCGAGTATTTGGGTATTTATCGTAGGGTCGACCGAAACTTCCCAAAACATGTAGATTCCGTCTGACTCGATTGAGAATTCCTTGGCAGCGGGCATGGGATTCTCTTCCAGATATGCCTCTATTGCCTCCAGGTCATTTTTGAAGATGATTTCTTGGCTTTGATCCGGGTCAATACAGGAGACAACAGAAGCGGCCCCCAGCATCAAAACTGCAAATGCGATCAGTCGGTATTTCATGTGTTTATAGTTGGTTTTTTATGGTCACCTAGTCTGTCCCGAACCTGTCTGCCACAGGCAGGCTTGACTCGGGAGAATCTCGCATGATTGACAAACACCCCATTATGCGAGACTTGAGTCATGCTCGATTTCATGTGTTTTGGTTTAGTTTAAACTATTCCAGAAACTCTTACTTCTGCACGTTGGTCACTTCCACGTCAAAGACGAGGATGGAGTTGCCCGGGATCAGCGCACCGGCCCCACCCTCTCCATACGCCAAGGGGGAGGGGATGATAAACTTCGCCTTCGATCCCTTTTTCAACAGCATCAGCCCCTCGTCCCATCCGGGGATCACCTGGCCCATCCCGACATTGACCGGAAGCGGCTCATAGGGCCTGCCTTCGTTGAAGATGTTGTTTGCCTTGGCCAGTTCCGGCCAGGAAGTGTCAAACAGGGTTCCGTCAAGCAGGTATCCGGCATAGTCCACATACATGGTCGTGCCTGGGGTAGTCGCTTCGCCGGTACCTTCTTTCTCGATGACGTAGTACAGGCCGTTTTCAGTCTTGGACGCAGTCAGGCCTTTGTCCGCTACATAGGCTTCGATGGTTTTTGCTTCTTCCACCAACAGGGTCTTGGCCCGCTCGGCGCTTTTTGCCTGCTCGGCCATCATCACGTCTTGGTAAAACACCTGCATCGCAGAGTCTGTTTTCACGTCAAACGCACCCAGCTTCACCTTCACGATATCGTCTTCCTTCAGGAAAGGAGGGTGGTTGCCGTTGAAGATTACCTTGGCAGTGGATTGGAAATTGATGGAGTCGCCTTTTCTCAGGGCAAGGAAGATTTCGTCCATGCCGTTTTGGGGGGTCAGGGAGTCATTGGCCATCAGGTAGCCCGGAAAAGGCTGGCCTACCGTGGTATAGATGATCGAATCCGTGGCGGTGGCGATCTCCAGGTTGTACAGGACAAAATGCCCGTTGGGGGCTTTTTCCGAACCTTCCTCGATATAGGTGTATTCGATGGCGTCTTTTTCGGTGGTCTTGGTCTTCTGACAGGAAGACATGGTGCTCGCCCCAAACATCAGAACGAGGATTGCCAAAAGGCTTTTGTTGTTTTTCATAAAGTATCAGTGATTTTTCTTGGGTAAGCTTTCTGCAAGGCCCTATCCGGCGGCTAGGGGTTCGGAATGAAACAATTCCTCCTGGCATTTTTCTACGAGTGATTCAAACAGGTCAACGGTTTCTTTCAGGGTAAGTGCAGATTTTCCTCCGGCAGCATTTTTGTGTCCCCCTCCGTTGAAGTAGGCTGCGGCAAACTTGTTGACCGCTACGTCGCTGCTGGATCGGAAGGAGATCTTGATCCCGTCTTCCCGCTCCGAAAACAGGGCGGCAAGCTTGATCCCGTCCAAAGATAAAGCATAATTGACCAATCCTTCGGTGTCGCCGGTTTGGCTTTGATATTTTTTAAGATCTTTTTTGCCGATGACGAAATAGGCCGTCTGAAGGTCCTCCCGCACGACCAGCCTTCTGGTGATGGCAAATCCGATGAATTTGAGCCGGTTGACCGAGTTGGAATCGTAGATCCAGTTGGAGATCTGGGAGCTGTCTGCGCCCTTGTCGATCAGTTCGGCGACGACCAGATGGACATTTTTGGTGGTGTTGGGATGGCGAAACCCGCCGGTGTCTGTCATGATGCCCGCATAGAGGCAATCCGCGATGTCCTTGTCGATGGCGTCCTTGTCACCGAGCTCCTCCACGATGAGTTGATAGACCAATTCGCAGGTAGCGGCAGCCTTGGTGCTCCAATACCTGAAGTCCGCAAAATCCTCCGGATCCTGATGGTGGTCGATGTTGACCACGAAAGCGTCGGACTTGCGGATCAGTTCCCCGAGCTCATTGACCCGGTCCAGCACGGAAAAGTCCAGGCAAAAGACCAAGTCGGCCTGCTCCAGCCGAAGGGTGGCCAAAGCCCGGTCTTCGGGCTTGCTGAAATCCAGCACGGATTCGTTGCCTTTCATCCAGGAGAGAAAAGACGGATAATCCGAAGGAGTCACCACCGAGACCTCATGCCCCTTTTTGAGGAGGTAGTTGGCCAAGCCCAGGGAAGATCCCAATGCATCGGCGTCAGGCTTCACGTGGGTGGTGATGAATATTTTCTTGGGGGAGGAAAGTTCTTTTTTAAACGAGGCTAAAGCTTCCATTAATATCGGTTCAGCGGCACTTTTTGGCTCTAGTAGCCTGCAAAGGTCTGCAATTTTTCCAGAAACACCAAAGAACCCATTCCTTTGAACCTAAGCGCCATAGCCCAGAATTCGCGAAAAGACGCAAGGATGTAAAGGGAAAAATTCTATTTTTGCGGCCGAATTAAACCAAGACAAAACAAGACCCCATGGCAAGCAACAGAACATTCACCATGATCAAGCCGGACGCTTTCGAAGCCGGAAACTCAGGCGCTATCCTAAAAATGATCGAGGAGGCAGGCTTCAGGATTGTGGCCATGAAAGCTACCCAACTCACTCCGGAACTGGCCGGCAAATTCTATGAAGTCCACAAAGAAAGACCCTTCTACGGGGACCTTTGCAAATACATGTCTTCCGGACCGATCATCGCGGCAATCCTCGAAAAGGACAATGCAGTGGAGGATTTCCGTACCCTGATCGGCGCGACCAACCCGGCCAATGCCGCCGACGGCACCATCCGAAAGATCTTCGCCAAGTCCATCGAAGCCAATGCAGTCCACGGATCCGACTCTGACGAAAACGCTGCCCTCGAAGGAAGCTTCTACTTCTCGCAGACGGAGCGGGTAATCTGATTTATCCCATCAAACGACCCGCAGACGAAGTTAGCCGATCTGACTGGCAGAAGGTTCGTTATTCCCAACCCAGAGCAAAACCAAAATGCGCCTAAAAAGGGCGCGTTTTTTATTTCCCCCGAGTTGATTTTTTTGCCTTTTGTCAAAGCAAACACCGGGTACGGGCCAGGAAAAACAAAGCCCTGCCAATTACCTCCACTTGAGCGCTCAATTCACCAGACCAAAAAAAACCGGATTGGGATGCCCGGGGAAGCATTTCCCGCCAAAGAAGATTTCTCCATTCGGGTCAGGAAATCGATAAGCCTAGCTGAATTCACCGAAGGTGCCCTGTATCTTGAAAATGTCATCCTAGACGGGAACCTGATCACCGGCCAAAACCCCTGGTCAACTTGGGGTACGGCAGAGGCAATGGTAAAACAACAGGGCTATGAACCCAAGAAAAGGCAAAAAAACAGCCTCAGAAAATGCCGTCATGATCCTGAATGCTTATGAACATCAGGGCTACGAAGATGCCAAGCGCGTGATCAAAGATTTGAACAGCGGCAGAAAGCAAGAGATCAACAGGAATCTGATCGCGATGCATGCCCTGGTAGCGGCGATGCAGGGGGAACTAACAAGAAGCTTCGGGATTATCGGCCTGTTGCGCCATATCAAGGCCTTATCGTAGCTGGGCATAAAGATTTCCGCAAAACTTGGTAACGGCTATTCCAAAAGAAATTTGGCTTTTGGAATTGGCAAAGTCACCCGGGTTTCCATGACTACCAGGTTCCCCTCGGTATGGTTTGACGCTTGCCAACGAATTTGCAAAACGTGTGGTGCATTTTCAAAACTTATCGGAATGGCCTAACTTGACACAGTAAAAGATCCAAAGGCATGAGAACGAAGGAGGCATTCCATAAGTTGATTGACAAAATTGACAATGAGGAAATTTTGAAGGGCTATTTTCAACTGATCGAACGGCTTAACAAGAACCAGACAGGAAAACTCTGGGACTCCCTGACTTCTGAAGAGCAGGAAGAGCTTTTGCTGTCATACGAAGAAAGTTTTGATCCCAAAAATCTAATTAGCCATGAGGAAGTCAAAGGACAGCACGATAAATGGCTAAAAAAATAGTTTGGACAAAGCGGGCTAATATCAAGTTCAATGGAATCATTGATTACTTGGAACAAGAATGGGGGCCAAACGTAACCCAGAACTTTGTAAACAAGGCCTATGGCATTATTGATTTGATTTCTGACCAACCGGATCTAGGGACTCTCGAAAACCCGGACAAAAAAATTAGGGGGTTCTTGTTAACAAAGCACAATCGACTTTTTTATAGAGTAACAGATACGGAAATTATTCTCTTGAATTTCTTTGACACACGATCTGGACGCAACCGGCAGAAATTTTGAAAATGTGCCCGACAAGGTGTAGTGTTGCCCAGATTGGGCTATTGGCCGATTACCCCCGACAAATGGAGGGATGGAGGGAATAGAAGGGACTAAACCCAGTCCAACCAGCAATTTGACTAAGCCGAGCGGATTACTGCCCCTCAAAAGAAGTCAAACCGCAAATTCCTCGATCAGCCTTGCCGGACGGAGCTCCAGATCCCGGTAGTCTTTTTCCAGCAGGTTGCCCGAAGCAAGCTCCAGCTCGAAGATCAGACCATGGATGACCACGTCATCCATGTGCAGGTCGTTTTTCAGATGGAGGTTTCTTTGTCTGGGCTTGAGATCAATTCCGTAGGAGTCAAAGACCTTCACAAGTTTTCTGCTAAAGGGCACAGCATGGTCGGAATTGGGATTTCTTCTCATCGCTATCAAGTAGCAAGTAGTTGGTATCAAGTATCAAGAGGCTAGAAGCGAGAGCCAAGAGGCTAGAAACGAGAGTACAAAGAACAGACATCAGTCATCCGGCACCAGACATTACGGTATCATGGCCATTTTCGTCTCCACCGTATGGGCCGAAAACACGCCTAAAGCCCCGTTGGAAATGTTGCTCGGAGGATTGTTGGGCGTGGTGCCTCCGCCGGGCCCACTGTCGCCCATCAGCGCCAGTGCGGTGTAGTAGGTGGACACCATCGCATCGATGCACTGCATTTTTATGCTTACCAGATCACCGGGGCCCAATTCCAACTCATCGTCGTTTAGTTCCAGTTTCCGGGTATTCTCGATTCCGTTTTCTATGTCATCATTTTGGACGAGATGCTGCTTGACCAGCGTGTTGTTTATCGTCAGGATAAACTGGTACTTATTGCCTTTCTCATCGGGATCCAGGTATTTGGGTATGAGGTTGTATTCAATTTCACCCGTCACAGACACTTCATCCACCCGGATCCCGCCAAACGGCACCCGTTGCGGCATGGTGCTTTGGGCCGTGTAGGTCTGGCCTTCCGCAAGGACGGTCAGGGTATAGGTCCTGCCTTCTGCTCCGATCAGCGCAGTAGTCGAATAAATCCCATTTCCCTGCGGCACAAGGATTTCGCTGTTCCCTGTGTCGTCGCTGATGCTGACTTCTGCATCGTCGATGGTGGGATATGGCCCTGAATCCTGCAGGGCAATTGACTTGGTGATCTTCACGAAATACGGCCCCGCCTCATTCGTGATGTTGCCTTCTATCGTGATTTTGGATTGGTTTTCCTTGTAGTCAATCTCTATAATTTGCTCGCAAGCCGTGAAAACCACCGCGAGGAATAGGATACTGATTGTATTTCTCATTGGATTAAAATTTGAAGTTGTAGGTCACGCTGGGTACCCATCGGAAGAGGGAAGTCTGTACCGCATCGATCTGCTGGGGATTGTCTGCATTTTCCCTGAAAGTGACGCTGAATGGATTTTGGCGGCCATAGACGTTGTACAGCCCGAAGCTCCAGGAACTTTGGAACCTTCCTTTGGATGGTTTTTCGTAGGTGGCACCGATATCCAACCGATGGGTGGCGGGCATTCGGTCGGCATTGCGGCTGCCGTATTGGAAGGTCAGCATATCGTTGAGCATATATTTTCCGGTGGGGAATGTGACCGCGTTTCCGGTGGAGTAGATAAATGTACCTGACAGTGTCCATCGAGGACTGAGCTCATACACGCCTACGATGGACAGGTCGTGGGTACGGTCTTGCTTGGCGTTGTACCATTGGCCGTTGTTGATGCCGTCGATTTTCCGCTCGGTTTTGGAAAGGGTGTAGCCGACCCATCCCGTGAACTTGCCTTCTTTTTTCTTGAAAAGAACCTCCACCCCGTAAGCTCTTCCCACGCCAAAGAGCAGTTCGCTTTCCACATCCGGCACGGTGTTGATGTCAGCGCCGTCCTTAAAGTCGATCTGGTTTTGCAGGGATTTGTAGTAGGCTTCCGTGCTCAGCTCGAATGCATTATCCTGGAAGTTTTTGCTGAATCCCAAGCTGAATTGGTCGGCAATCTCCGGCTTGATGTTGTAGCTGTTGCCGATCCAGGAGTCAGTGGGACTTCCTCCGGTCGAATTGCTCATCAGGTGCAGATTTTGCGTATTTCTTGCGTACCCGATTTTCGCACTGGCCGAGTTGCTCAGCCGATAATTCGCCGAAAATCTCGGCTCCAGATTGGAATAGGTCTTTCCGATTTTCCCTTCCTCCAGGTCTATGGATTCTACCAGCTCGCCATTTTCATAGACATTGTAGGTATCTCCGCCCAGGATGTTGTAGAAGGAAAACCGCAGTCCATAGTCAATGCTCAGCTTTGGGGATGCCTCGTAGGAATTGCTTGCATATATTGCGTTTTCCAGTCCTTTTCGGCTGTTTTTGTCGCTTTCAAAATCCGTCCCCTCCACGATGGTGGGCGTGATGGTATGCTGGATCACGTTGAAGCCAAAGCGCAGCGTGTTTTTTGTATTTGGGTAAAAAGAGAAATCCTGCTTCAGGTTGATGTCTTTGATCTTGGAATTGGAACTGATCGAGCTGCCATCGCCGCTGAAGCCCACCTTGAAATCATAGTTGCTGTAGATGAACGACGTGTTGGAGAAGAGTTTGCTGTTCACCAGACTGTTCCATCTCAGGGTGGCTGTGGAATTGCCCCATTCGCTGCCAAACAAGTTGGAAACGGCCAGGATCTTTGCCGAAATACCCCGAGAAAAACAGCTTGTTCTTCGGGTTCACGACCAGGTTTGCTTTGGCATTCAGGTCATAGAAATACAGCTCTGTCCCCTTGAAATCGGGGGAAAGCCTTGCAATGAGGTCTGCGTACGTCCGTCTGCCCGAAACAATGAAGGAGGACTTTTCCTTTTGGATCGGGCCTTCGACAGTCAGTCTGCTGCTGATCAGACCGATCCCGCCGCTTACCTGATAGTTTTTGGTATTGCCGTCTTTCATTTTCACGTCCAGCACGGAGGATAGGCGGCCGCCGTATTGCGCCGGGCTGTTGCCTTTGATGATGGTGGCGTCTTTGATCGCGTCGCTGTTGAAGGTGCTGAACATGCCCAGCAGGTGCGACGCGTTGTACACCGGCGCTTCATCCAGCAAGATCAGGTTTTGGTCGGTCGCTCCGCCTCTCACAGAGAAACCGTTGGTTCCCTCGCCGTTGGACTTGACTCCCGGTGTCAACTGGATGGTCTTTACCAGGTCTTTTTCGCCAAAGACTACCGGGATTTTTGCCGCCGTCTTCATGTCGAGCGTCTCGGTACCCATAGAAGGCGTGGTCAGGTTGTCGTCGTTTCTCCGGGAGCTCACCACCACTTCCTCCAGCAGGCTGTCGTCAGACAGATCGATGTGGAGTGTGCTGTTGGATTCCAGATTTACGGGGATCAGTTCCTGCTTGTAGCCTACATAGGAAAACAGCAGCGTATAGTTTCCCTTGGGAAGCGAAAGGGAAAAGAAGCCGTACTCATTGGTAACCACGCCGATGGAGCGGTCGTCGGCAATCGAGATAGTGGCTCCGATGAGTGTCTCGCCGGTGGATTTTTCTTTGACGGTACCGCTTACGGTGAATTTTTGCTGTGCCTGCAACTGGACGATACAGACCATCGCCAGAAGGGGGACTAGAAGTAGTTTAAACATAGTGGTGTACTGGATTCGTCGTACTCTTTGTGAGTACGGTCCGAAGGTGAGGGCAAAAAATACCCGTGTGAAATTTTTGGGAAGAAGGGTGGGAGTTGTGCGAAGAAGGGAGAGGAATCGCCGGAGCGGTTGGGCCTTTCGACAGCCCGACGGAAGCCTGGCAAGTGCCGGGAACCTTGCTCTACGTCTCAGTGCTTTTTCCAATGGGTTTTGCAAATCAAAGAGAACAGGTGTCCTTTTGGCTCAGATTAGACCAATTGGCATCTTGGTCGCCCTCGTCTTTATCAGCGAAGCCAATCTGCAGGGAATTTAACCTGCTATTGGTTTCTACCCCAAAAGGAACCTTTGGACTAAGCCTACGCTCGACTAACAATCCAGCTTTTTTGGAGGGAGAGGATTGGGGTATTGGGGTATTGGGGCAATTTGAGTATGGGACAAGGCGTATAGAAATGAATCGCAGCGGCAGATTTAGCCTTGGGATCGGGCGTGGACGAGCGTACAGAACAAGCCATCATACTGACAAAATGTTGGTAAAACCTAACTTTTCGTCAATAAGGTTTTGTAGCTTTGGCACAAGCCCGGCAAGACAAAAATGATAAATCGCGAAATCTACTTGCAAAAACTGCGTCAGCTCAAAGACCAAAACCTCATAAAGGTAGTTACGGGCATCAGGCGTTGCGGTAAATCAACATTGCTTGAAATCTTCAAAAACGAACTCATCGCAAGCGGTGTCGCCAGGAAAAACATCATTTTCCTGAATTTTGAAGAACGGGAAAATCTGCATCTCACCGAATGGACAAGGCTCTATGACGAAATCATCAAATCCGTTTCGGGCGACAAAAAACACTACGTTTTTTTGGATGAGGTGCAATTGGTAAGTGATTTTGAAAAACTCATCAGCGGCTTGTTTGCCAAGAAAAATATTGACCTCTACGTTACAGGCTCCAACGCTTATTTGTTATCAAGTGAACTGGCAACATTGCTTACAGGCAGATACATCGCTATTCAGGTGCAGCCTTATTCTTTTGCTGAATACACGCTGGCTTACAGTAAAGAAAAAAACACGGACAGATTGTTTCGCCAATACATCAACGCAAGCAGTTTTCCCGAAGCGGTCACATTGGCCCGGCATGACGAAAATTTGGTAAACGATTACCTTCAATCCATTTACGACACCGTTATTATCAAAGACATCGCACAACGCTACAAACTGCGCAATCTGCACAACTTGCACCGTGTCATCAGCTTTGTATTTGACAGCGTTGGCTCATACATTTCGCCTACCAACATTGCAGCCGAGCTCAACAAAAATTCCCGGAAAACCATTTCGCACAATACCATTATCAAATACCTGGATTTTTTGGTGAGCTCCTATGTGCTCTATCCTGCCCCCCGCTACGACATCAAAGGAAAGGAACTACTCACCACCAACCAAAAATATTACGTGGTGGACTTGGGATTGAAAAACATTTTGGCCACCAATAGATACGATGCCGATCTTGGACACAAGTTGGAGAATGTGGTTTATTTTGAATTGCTGAGACGTGGCGGAAAAGTGTACGCGGGCAAAAACAACGACAAGGAGATTGATTTTGTAGTGCAAAAACCCAACAACGAACGTGCGTACTATCAAGTAGCATTTACTGTTAATGACGAAAAGACACTTGAACGTGAAATTTCGGCTTTTAGAAACATTCGCGACAACTACCCAAAATATCTGCTTACGCTCGACTTTGACAACACAAACATTGAAGGCATACAAAAAATAAATGTGATGGATTGGCTATCAAAAACCCATTAAACAACATCTTGACCGTCTAAACCAACTTGAATAAAGACAAACGGCAATGGCAGGTTTCCAAGAAAGAGTAGACGGCGGACAAGGCTTAACCACACACGAAAGAAGAAGACTTTCAGGAAGTATGGCAAAAGGGATCTTTGGGCTGAGAATGGTTTGTATCTACACTCGACCATAGCCCCAAATTCACCAGCCGGTTTTTTTTGGGGGAAGGATACTCGGAAAACATGATGGAAATCTGACCCGAAAACTTGAAATCAGACCGATGGACTTCTTAACCCTGAAATGTGATTACTTTTTCATCGTCATACTTACTGTATTTCTCGGCTTGGTTTTTATCCGCTGTTGCGGGCTTCTTCTGGCGGCATTTTCTCCAACTCTGGAATCAAATTCGTCCAGCTCCTGCTCCGCCCATTGCTTGGGCTTATCCAATCCGACTTTTACATCGAAAGCCTCCATTTCATACTTTTTCATCACAATTTCAGTTTGCGGTCTTCATTGCCTATTGGCGTTTCAGATATTCTTCAATGACCTGCCCGTCATCATCTGCCAGACACATCGTGGTGGTCTGGCCGTGTTCACTAAGAAGAATAGCGGCTAAAAAACTCCTCAACGTAAGTCCTTCCAATCGGAAATTCCATTTCGCCTATGAAAACAGTCGTGCCCCGCACCGCCTCGATTCTGGAGAAGGGAAGGATAAAACTGCGATGAATGCGGATAAAATCTGAGGATTGCAGCTTTCCCATCATGTCCTTCATAGACATGCGGGTCACGAGGGTTTTTCGGTCTTTGATGTGGATCTTGAGGTAATCGGCCAGCCCTTCGATGTACAGGATATCCGCCAGCGGCACTCTGACCAAGCTGAATTCCGAACGGATAAAGATATTTTTCTCCCCTTGCTGATCCTTCTTGCGGAGATATTCGAAATATTCCTGAGCCTTGTTGAGTGCCTGTGTGAAGCGTTTTTGATTGATCGGTTTTAGCAGATAGTCAATGGCATTCAGGTCATAACTTTGCGCAGCATACTCCTCAAATGCCGTGGTAAATATCACCAGCGTATTTTGCCGCAGTGACTTCACCAGCGTGATTCCCGTCATGGCTGGCATCTGGATGTCGCAAAAAATCAGGTCAACCGGGAATTTGCGCAAATATTTCAACGCCTCGGTAGGCTGTGTAAAGCTGCGCTGGAGATTTATCTGACCGCTTTTTGCGCAAAGCGACTGAATCACCGTAAGTGCCAGGGGTTCATCGTCTATGGCAATGGCATGGATCATTGGAGGTTGATGTATAAAGAAACAGAAAACTCCTTTTCGGTATCCTTAATGACCAGCAGATGGCTGGAGGGATAGATCAAATTCAGCCGGTGTTTGGTATTCTCAATCCCCAATCCGCTTCGCTCGGAAATATCCCGTTGCACACTCACTTTGTTGTTTTCGACCCGAAGGTGAAACTCCGTTTTGTTCAGGCTCAGTTCAATCTTGATCCGGCTCTTTTGTTCCGAATTCACGCCGTGCTTGAAGGCATTTTCAATAAAAGGAATCAGCAGCATCGGGGCAATTTGCAGGGCCGGAACATCTTCCAAAGTACGATAATCGAGTCGCACGCTTCTGTCCAGTCGCAGTTGCTGAAGCTCGATAAAGTTGTCAATGTAGTTGACCTCATCCTCGAGTGACACCAAATCCTGCTGGGTATGCTTCATGGTATAGCGCATCATTTCGGACAGCTTGTCCACCATATCGGCCGCTCTTGGCGAGGTGTCGATGGCAGTTGCGTAGATGTTGTTCAGCGTATTGAACAGGAAATGCGGGTTGATTTGGGATTTGAGCGAAGCTATTTGAGCCGTGAGCTTTTCGGTTTCAGTCTGTTTCAATCTGTTGTATACTGCCAATAGAATGGAGGAAATAATCGACAAAAGCCACAGCAAAATGGCGTTGACAAGGATTACGGGCAGGAATTTTTCGACCGAGGGATCGGCGTTTGCCAAGGATTCAGGCCTGAAATCTGAGAAGGAAAAGACAACACTGAGCAGGAAAATCACAGCGGAAATGGCTACTAACAGCAATGAAAAATAAAGCCAGTACCTCTTTGGCAGCAAAAACTTGGGGATGAGGCAATAATAGTTGAAGTAAAAAATCAAGATCAATACACTGCTCAAGGCCATGCAAAGCACCAGGTACTTCAAGTCAAATGAATCGAAAATCTGATCTGTGGAGGCATACGGAATCACAAGCAGCAACACCCAAACAAGGGTATGCATCGCAATGTTGATCGGTTTAACTTTCATTTTTTATCCTTGCTTATGGGGAGTCAGTAGCAGGCCAAAGGTATCTTTCTCCCAATCCCAGCCAAGAAATTGAGAAAAAGGAGGGTAGTTTGTAGAAGTATGAAGGTGTGTGGGAAGTGGTCGGTAAGTTTTACCAAACCCAAAAAAATGAAAAGAGATGCTACTGCATCGAGCTTGCACCCTTCCTCCAGCGATGCGGGCTTGGTGATCGACCTGCAAATTCGTTGGGGCAGAAAGGCAGGACAAGGCATCTAGAGATTCTCCGCTGAAATCCCATTCCGTTAACCTACTGGCAAAGAAGCTGACAATCATTTATCTGATTATCCGCCTGTGTGCAAGTACTGAAAAATTGATTGGAAAAGGGCGGATAATCGTCCACAGACCACAGTCGACTGTCGATAGCTAAGGACGTTTCGAAGTAAAACCATAGGATATTGGGTTACTTGTGGGAAAGCGTATAATCACAATCATTTAATTCAATGTCCTGATATAGGCAAACAAATCGGCAACTTCCTTGTCAGTTAAGTTATCGATCAGACCTCGCATCATAAAGGAACGGCCGCCAAGATGACCCTGGCTTTTTATTTCTTCCCCTTGGACAAAAATTTTGTTTCCACCCATTAACCCCACAGTGGTTCCGTTTTCTCCTTTGTTTACCAGATATCCTTCGATGTTTTGCCCGTCTTTCTTGGTGACCCTGTATATGGCATAATTGGACTCGACAGCCGCATCAGGATCCAGAATTGCCGTAAGAAGGGCATCGGTGTCCCGGTTGGCAGAGCCATCCAGCGCAGGAGCAAAATCCTGGCCTTCACTGCCTACCCGGTGGCACATGAGGCAGGTTTGAAACAGTGCTTTTCCGTTCAGGGCATTCCCTTTATTCCCATCAATCGCATTCTGATACTTTATGAGTTTTTCATTCAATGAATTTCTTTCCGCCTCTTCATTGGCGTAAATGGTTTTTAATATTTGGTTACCGATGGGGTCTGAGGGATTATGGCTTGATAGCTGTTCTGCGGAGGATTTGTTGAATGCGGAAATTTCAAGCACATCCGAACCGTACAATTGTCTGAGTATATCGGCACCCTGTTGTGAACCGGCAAACAACTTAACGATTTGGCTTTTTTCAAAGGGATCCAAATAAGGAATCCATTTTGTCAGTTCTCTTTTGCCATCCGCAGGATTCGTTTTCGAAAATAGATGCAATGCCAATGCACGGTTGCCAAAGCTGAGTCCTTCCATCTGAAAAATTTGGCCAAAGAATTTTTGATTGCCCTTCGTGTCCACTTCCAATGATTTGATCAACAGATTCAAAGTATTTTCCGAAATGTCTTCATCCACCAATGCCATCAATGCGGAACCTGGATACGTTATCTTAAACCGGCCGATCGCATCCAATGCCAATTCGGTTTCTGGTTTTGAATTTCCCGCTAAAAGGTGTTCGATTGGCTTTCTGAGTAAACCGGAAAGCAAATCAGACTGGACCAATGCCTGGTTCTGGACTGCAAATCTGACAAGGTTCGCTGCTTGATCGGGGTTGTCAAAATAGGGCTTGGTCAATCCATAGATACTTTTGTTGTCCAGCATTTGGCAAACAATAATGAAGTGTGATTCATCCAATCCGGAAATATTTGCCAACGGCCATAGTTGGAGAAAATATCGCTCTTTGTCTTCTTTTCCAAGGGCCTGAGTTGCCCAAATCTTATTGGTGGCAGGGATTTTGGCTGCGGCAGGTGAATTCAAATAGGATTCTAATTCAGCGGGAAAATTCTCCAAGGCCATTCTGGCAAGGAACCGTTCAAACCTCCGTTCATAAGAACCTCCCATCTGGTTACCCTGTAGTTCGGGTTTACTGGCCAAAAGCAGGATTTCGATGGTTTCCGGAACCGGATTGCCGACTTCTGATAGCGTACGAATCACCTGGGACCTGATCATAGGATTGGGATGGTCGATCAAGTCTTTCAATTTCCCGGCCACATCCGAGGAGCTTAGGCCAAAACTGGCGAGGGACCGAATGGATTCCCGTCTTAAATTATCCGAAGGTCCATGGATAAGGGAATTGATCAATCTTTCATCATAATGACCGATCCCTTCAAGAGACCAAAGGGCGTGGATCCGCGAGGATTCATCAACAGAAGGATCTTCAGCGAGGCGGATCAATCTTGTTGACAGGTTTTTGGTTTCCGAATTTGGACGATCTGAAATTTGCTGCCATGCCGCTCTTTTTTCCCAGAGGGAAGCAGACGTCAAATACCCGGGCAAATCTTCGGTTTTTAGGGTTCTGAAATTGGGTATTGTCCTGCTTGTTTGGCTCACATGACGGATCCTCCAGATTCTGCCATGTGTTTTATCGCGATCCGGATCGGACGTGGGGATTTCATTGTGGGAAATAATCTTGTTATACCAATCCGCAATATAGAGACAACCATCAGGACCGAATTCCAAATTTACTGGACGAAACCATTCGTCTTCAGATTCAAGCAAATCTTCCAGGTGCTCGGCACTGACACTGCCATCGGGATTTCTTACAATTCTCACGGAATTGATTTTTCCGGTAATTGGGTTGGCCAAAAAAGCCACGTCCTTCCAATCTTCGGGAAAAGAACCCGAGGTATCATCAGAAAAGGCAAGCCCGGAAAGGCCTGTTCCCCCTACCCTGAATTCATGAAGGGGAGGCATCCATGGTTGATAGTTCCGGATTCTTGCCCCGCCTATTCCGGGAAACCCTGTCCCGGATTCCATTGGCACTACGGAATATCCCAAATCGTTTGCCTCTGAGGCGTACCATTGTCCGTTATGTCTCAATTGATAGCCCCAGATGTTGTTCAGACCGGAATTCACAAGTTCCATTTTTGTCCCGGAAATAGAAAATCTCGCAATTTTGCTGTAGTCAATGCTGATTTTCAGATCACTGTTAACAGCAGAAACTTCCCCCTTATTCAATCCGCCATGACTCAAATGGATCCAATTCCCCGGAGCCCGGATAAGAGTATGCGCCATAGTATGGGAATCCGTAATGCCAAAACCGGTAAAAAACGGAGTTCTTGTATCCGCCTTTCCGTCATTATCGGCGTCTCGGAGCAGGAACAATTCGGATCCTTGGGCGACAAAGGCCCCATCCTTATAGGGAAGGATACTTTGTGGGATGGTGAGGCCATCAGCCCAGACATTTACCCTGATTGGATCCTTGTTGTAAAGATTGGAAAGGATCAGGATTTTATCATTTCCTTTGGTTTTTCCCTGATAAAGCTCCAAAATCCTTTTGAATTCTGGATGGTTTTTTTGGGCTTCGGTATCATTCATCAGGTTCAGCAGGTCGTTCCATTGGATATCCGCTATCGGATCCATGGGATACATGGAGGCGGTCTGGGTCCACAACCTGCCCGAATCATCAAAAGTCAAATCGATGGGCTTGACTATCCCGTCCCTTTCACTCGCAACAAGTTCGATGACAAACCCTTTGGGCAACTTAAATCCCTTCAATTGCTGTTCCGGGGTTTGAGCCTCATTTTGATGTGAAGATTTCAATTTTTGATCCTTGACAGGCAAGCCAAAGTAAAAAAACAAGGCAACTATACTAACCAAAAGTAGGGATAGTAGCAGGAAGATGGATTTACCTTTCATAAGACTATATTTTGTTTTTTAAAGGTCAGAACCTGTCCCGTGACGAAGGAAACGGGATAGCCCGTCTCGCACCTGCCTGCCGGTAGGCAGGTGGCTGACAATCATCCCTCTGTGCGACTCTGCAAGTCATGCCTGTCTGCCTCAGACAGGCTCGATTTCATGTATTTGAGGCTTATCATTAAAAAATAGAATAATAATTCGAACTTTTCAAGGAGTACTGGGAATTCCCCAATTCCCTGCTCTAGTGTGTTCGGCAAAAAACGAGTTTGACAGCCGGCCACCATGCCCAATAAATTTCCGCGGCAAGAAGGGGAACAAAGGAAAAGAAATATTCATTGACCACCCGTCGGAGCAAAGGATCTTCTATCTCACCAAACAAATACTCCAGGGGGAGGAGGGATTCCAGCCTGACCAAAACAAAGGAAAAAACCAGGATGTAGCTTCTGATCATCATCCTTTGGTGGATCCCGACCTTCAGGTTTAATATGGCTTTCCAAGCCAAAAGGGCACTGGTACACACCAAAACAGACAGGATAAAAAGGGAAACTCTGCAAGGGACACAGGAACTGATCAGGGAAAGTCTCAGTCCGGAGATTCCGATCAGAAGTACGCCAAACAAATACAGTTTACCCGAAATCCGATGGAACCCCAAAAATCTGTCCCTGAACGCTTTCCAAAATTGAAGTGGGCCAAGGAACAGGGCCAGCGTCCCGCCCACCAAATGCAGCGCCACCCAAAGTTGGTTGTTGAAGAGACTTTCCCCAAAGGTCTCACTTCGGTATCCTCCCAGGTAAATGGCTACCTGTGCCAAGAAAAAATATAGACTGAGTCCTACAATCGTCAACCAAATCAAGACCGAAAAGAGAGTTTTTGGCCAAAACAAGTCTTTCATATACGGCTATCCAACTGGTGAAAAACGAAATGATGTTCGGGAGCTTGGCGCATCTCCATCTTGCTGTCTAGCTGATAGTTACGCAAAAAAAACATCAAATAAAACAGCACTCGTAAATCGGATCCCTCTACATAGGCGTAGTCTATTGCATTTGGCAATGAAGTTGTCTGGACGGTGGAATTTGCAATTCCAGCCTCTACCAGCTCCCCCCGGCACCGCCGCCGCCGAAGGATCCGCCGCCGAAGCCGCCAAAACCCCCGCCTCCTCCGAAGCCGCCCCCACCAAAGGAGCCACGTCCTGAGGAAAAGTCACCGAATTTGCCGCCTCCGCCTTTTAGCATATTGGCCAGCATGATGGTCGTCCAGAGGTCAACTCCGCCTCCTCTTCCGCCCATGTGGTTGTCGTTGTCTTTCCGGTTTTTGATCAGCGGAATGATCACAAACAAGACGATAAAGAGCAGGATAAAGAAGACCGCACCACTATGGTCGCCGTCTGATTCCACATCTTCAGCTTTGTATTCACCGGAAGCCAGCTTGAAGATCATATCTGTAGCCTGGTCCAAACCTTGGTAGTAGGCCTCCATCTTGAAATTGGGGATGATCAGGTTGGTGACGATCCGTTTGGCAAGCGCATCCGGAACCGGCCCTTCCATTCCCCGACCCGTGGCGATAAAGACCTTCCGGTCGTTCATTGCCGCCAAAATCAGGATTCCATTGTCCTTTGAACTGCCTATTCCCCAATTTTCACCCAATCTCTGGGCATAATCCGCTATCTCATAATCTCCGGTGGAGCGCATCATCACGATGGCGATCTGGGTGGAGGTACTGTCGTGGTAAGCCACCAGTTTTTGCTCCAGCCTGGCCGCTTCATCCGCCGAAAGTGTTCCGGTAAAATCGGTCACCAAGCGGGGAGGATTGGGAACAGGTGGGAGGTCCTGTGCATGGATTTGCCCGATCAACAGGGCAAAAAACAACAGGAGGATTGGCTTTTTAGCCGAAAGATACTTCATCCGAAAGTTCGTTAGTGTCCCCGGTTTGGTCATAGGGGAAATGATCCGCCAGTTGGTCACCGGCGAGGTGGATGCCCTCGATAAGGCCCTGTGTGAATTTTCCCTGGCGGAAAAAGGAAGCCATCAACTCCTTGGTACTCTCCCAAAAATCCGCCGGAACGACCGAATTGATCCCCTTGTCTCCCAAGATGGCAAACTTGTGGTCCAAGACTGCCAGATAAACCAAGACGCCGTTTCGGTCTTTGGTCTGGTACATCTTCAGGGTCTCAAACACCTCAGCGGCCCGGTCGAGGACATGGTCTTTACAGTGGTTTTCGATGTGCACCTGGATTTCACCGGAAGTGCGGGTCTCGGCCGACTGGATGGCCGCCTTGATTTGATCCTTTTCCTCCGGAGAAAACAATTTTTCAGCCATGGTTAGAATTGTACGGTTGGGGCGTTTTCGGCGCCTTCTGAAGCCTTGAATGTACCCTTGGTATCAAACCCATACCAGCCCGCGAAGAGGTTGTTGGGGAAGGTCCGGATGTTGGCGTTGAAGGCCACGACGGATTCATTGAAGTTTCTCCTGGCTACGGCGATCCTGTTTTCGGTTCCTTCGAGCTGGGCCTGGAGTTCCAGAAAGTTCTGGTTGGCCTTCAGGTCGGGATATCGCTCCACGGTCACCAGCAGTCGGCTCAATGCCCCGGAGAGCTGATCTTGGGCCTGCTGAAATTCCGCCAGTTTTTCGGGGGTCAGATTGGTCGGATCGATGGTCATGGAGGTCGCTTTGGAGCGGGCTTCTATCACCCCGGTGAGCGTCTCCTGTTCAAATTCCGCATAGCCTTTGACCGTATTCACCAGGTTTGGGATCAGGTCTGCACGGCGCTGGTATTGGGTTTCCACTTCGGCCCATTGTCCGTTGACTTGTTCTTCCGTTTGGACAAACTGGTTGTAGCTGCCCACTGCTTTGGTATAGAGATAAATGCCCAAAACAACGATAATGCCAACAGGGATGAGAAATTTTTTCATGGTTTGTGAGTTGTGTTTAAAAACGATTGGTTACACGGATTTACTCCACTTGTGTTTGAATCCACGGCCAAAGTTATCCAAAATATGGCTTGCGGGACGAATTATTCCAGAGAGAATCTGAGATCGCCTTCGGCATCAACCTGGCACCGGCATGGAAGATCGCGCGCTGGCCGTGGACGGTTGACTGTCGTCTGTCGACGATTCTAAATCTGCTTTTTCAGAAAAATGCTCACCTTGTAGTCCGAGTAGTTGGTGAGGTCGTCGCCGATATACCGCCTCATCTCCAATTCAATCTCCCTCCCCTCCTCCGAGCGGAGCAGCTTGAAAAGCTCCGACAGTTCCCAGAGGAAAGCGGGGACTCTGTTGATCGACAGAACCTCGTCAAAAGGCAGGATCCCCGTCCGGTAGGCCGGCGAGCCTTCGCGGACATCGCCCACATAAAACCTGCTTTCGTCAACCGGGACTTTCTTGAGGATCAGGCCGCTCATGTCAAATTCGAACGGCGCATAGAAGTTGTCCCCCTTGCGGATCATGGCCCGTTTTCTCGGGTAGTCCAAGATGAGCCGGGTCCTTCCCAGCACTTCCGAGCCCAGGCTTCCATGCCGGCCGGTGGCTATGATCAGGTCACTGAACGTGTTTTTGTCCGGATAGGAGGTGAGCACCTCCTTCATGATCAGGCCATTGAGATTGAGTGAGTTGACCCGGCCAATAAACCCGTAGAGAATGCCCCCCAGGGATTGTCCAAGCTGCGACTCGATGAAAACCATGGGCATCTTGATCTGGTCGGTGGTCTCCTGATTGAGCAGCAGGCCGTGGTTTGCCCCCGTGTCGATCAGGAGTTTGGCCTCCAGTTTGGGGCCGTTTTTTTGGTTGATCTTGGCGGTCACGTAGGCTTTGCTGTCGTCGATCATCAGGTCAAACCTTCTGTAGAGCGGCGGCTTCCACTTCATGGCCCCTTTTCGGTAAAACTCCACGAACCCCTCATCGTAGTTGATCTTTACGGGATTGAATTTGAAAAACTCGTACCCGATGATCCCATACACCGGCACGCCGATCACCGACTCCAGCTCGAAAAAATCCTCCTCCAGAACCAGCAAACTCTGCAAGTCCCCCTGGATCGGGCCCAGGTCCAGGGTATTGACCGGCGAGACCTGGGCCATGATCACCGTGGATCCGTCGGCTCCCGCGATGCTGAGCCTGCGTGTGTATTCCAGTCCCAAAACATCGCCCAGCGTCTTGCTGAACAGGATATTGGACCGGACTCCGGTATCGATCAGAAAATTGATCGCCTCCGAGCCGTTGATGGACACCGGCAGGATAATCAGGCTGTTGGAGGAATAAAACGGCAGTCTGACTTTTCTCGCCTCTTCTTTCATGAAAAAGCCGGGGACTTGTGCCCAGCAGGAGGCAACAGCAAGAAAATGGAAAAACAAAAGGAGTAGCGCCTTTTTAAGAGTCATTTGAGCAGGGTCGATCTCTGTAGAAGTTAACCAGAAATATTTTAGCTTCTCTTTCCTTTAACTCAAAATCTGCATCAAGAGGCTAAACGGCAAGTCTGATTTCCCGAAATATAATTTAGATTAAACCCAAATTGACCCAGACCGCCGCTATCAATTTGTCAAAAAAAGCGGAATACGTCATCTTTATTTCCTAATCATGCGAACTACATGGCAGATACGGCCCTGACAGAGAAAGCGAAAAAAATCTTTGAAAATTTCCTCGTCAAACAAGGAAGCAGAAAGACCCCTGAGCGGTTTTCTGTCATCGATGAGCTGTATATCCTGCCCGAAGATGAGCACATCGACGTCGAGGGACTGTTTCTGAAGATGAGAAACAAGGGCTATACGATCAGCCGGGCCACCATCTACAATACGCTCGACCTGCTGGTAGAGAGCGGCTTGGCGGTGAAGCACCAGTTCAAAGACAAGGTGGCCCTCTACGAACAGGCCTTGACCTACAAGCACCACGACCACCACGTCTGCAACCAATGCCGCAAAATCCGGGAATTCTCGGATCCGAAGATCAACGAGATCAAGGAAGCCATGGGAAGACAGTTTCAGTCCGGAATCACCAGTCATTCCCTGGTACTCTACGGGGATTGCCAGATCGAAAACTGCGAAAGCCTGGCTGGTCTCCAGGCTTATTGAACACGGGCTTTCGAAGGCCGGACTTGGCCTCCGCTACCAGCCCATCCGGGATTTGGTGGAGGCTTTTTCCGAAAAGCTCATGGGATTTGCGATTTCGGATGTCGGATTTCGGAGGTGTGCAATTCAGATTTCAAACTTCAGATTTCAGCCTTCTCTCCCGTCTCCAAACATCCGACCTCCCTGCCAATTCCTCAAATTTGATCCCCGGAAAGGCCAAAAAAACCTAAATTTGGCACTTGTTTCCCATAACCCCCCTGCTTTGGATCGTCAGTCCCTTCTTGCCATCTACCAGTCCGACCCGATTTTTCAGACGCTTGCACATCAGCTTGCCTCCCGCGAAAAATTCCGCCTGCAGCTTCGGGGGCTTTCCGGGAGTCTCGACATGGTTCTTTTTGCCGCCTATTTTGGGAAAAACGGGGGATTTCACCTGATCATTGCCCAGGACAAGGAGGAGGCCGCTTACCTCAACTCAGACCTTCAAAACCTGCTGGGCACCGAGGCGCACCTGGTCTTTCCGGGAAGCTTCAAGCGGCCCTACCAATACGATGAGGTGGACAATGCCAACGTCCTCATGCGGGCCGAGATCCTGAACCAGATCCTGGAGACCAAAGGAGAATCGCGGATCGTGATTACCTATCCCGAGGCGCTTTACGAAAAAGTGATCAACAAAAGATCGCTCGTCGAAAACACCTTTTCCGCGCGTGTCGGGGAGTCCGTCGACATGGGATTCGTCACCGAAATCCTCACAAGCTACGACTTTGAGCGGACGGATTTCGTGTACGAGCCGGGGCAATTTGCCATCCGCGGAGGGATTTTGGATGTGTTTTCGTTCAGCAACGAGCATCCTTATCGGCTGGAGCTTTTTGGGAAGGAGATCGAAAGCATCCGGACCTTTGACCCGGAGACCCAGCTCTCGATCGCCCAAGTCCAGACGATTTCCCTGATTCCCAATGTGCAGACCAAACTGCTCCAGGAAGTCCGGCAGTCCTTTTTGGGATTCCTGCCCGAAGGGGCCACGGTCTGGCTCAAGGATTACCAACTGACCGTGGATGTGATGGACGAATCCTTCCACAAGGCGGAGCAGGCCTTTTCCCAGATTGTCTCCCAGAGCCAGACCGAGAAACTTCTCCTGAAGCCGACAGACCTTTTTGACCGCGGGAAGGATTTTTCGGGAATCGTCAGCGGCTATTCCACGGTCGAATTTGGCCGGCAATTTTACCTCAAAACAGCCACCAAAATCACTTGGGAAAGCCAGCCCCAGCCTTCCTTCAACAAGAATTTTGACCTGCTCGCCAGCAACCTTTCGGACAACGAAAAGCAGGGATTTGCCAATCTGATCACGGCCGAAAACGAAAAGCAGATCGACCGCCTGTTGGGGATTTTCCAGGAACTGGATCCCACGCTGCAGGTGCAGAGTATGCTGCTGGGCCTGCGCGAGGGCTTTGTGGACAAGCAGGCAAAGATCGTCTGCTACACGGATCACCAGCTTTTTGAGCGGTATCACCGATACAAGTCCCGGACCAAAGCCAGCAAGTCCAAAGCCCTGACCATCAAGGAGCTTAAGTCCCTCCATCCGGGGGACTACATTGTCCACGTGGACTATGGAGTCGGACGTTTTGCCGGTTTGGAAAAGGTGGATGTGGGAGGCAAGATGCAGGAAGCCGTCCGCCTGGTTTTCAGGGACGATGACCTGCTCTATGTCAACATCCACTCGCTGCACAAGATCTCAAAATATTCCGGGCAGGAGGGACATGCACCCTCCATGTCCAAACTGGGCTCACCCGAGTGGGAAAACAAAAAATCCCGCGCCAAAAAGCAGGTCAAGGACATCGCCAAGGATCTGATCAACCTCTACGCCAAGCGGCGGTCAGCGCATGGGTTTACTTTTTCCAGGGACTCCGTTTTGCAGGTGGAGCTGGAATCCTCCTTCATCTACGAAGACACACCGGATCAGGCTCTGGCTACCGCCGATGTGAAATCAGACATGGAAAAATCCTATCCCATGGACCGGCTGGTCTGCGGGGATGTGGGATTCGGGAAAACCGAAGTGGCGATCCGGGCGGCATTCAAGGCGGTGAATGACCGAAAGCAGGTGGCGATCCTGGTGCCCACCACCATCTTGGCGATGCAGCATTTCCAGACTTTCAGCGAGCGGCTCGAAAACTTCCCCGTCAAAGTCGAGTACATCAACCGCTTTCGCACGGCAAAAGAAATCAAGGAAATAGTCTCCCAGGTCAAAACCGGAGAGATCGACATCTTGGTCGGCACCCACAAGATCGTCAACAAAGACATCGAATTCCGTGATCTCGGGCTCCTGGTCATAGACGAGGAGCAGAAGTTTGGCGTCAAGGTCAAAGACCAGCTCAAAAACCTGCGCGTCAATGTGGATGTCCTGACCCTGACTGCGACACCAATCCCGAGAACGCTGCATTTTTCACTGATGGGGGCCCGTGACCTTTCCGTCATCGCCACTCCCCCGCCCAACCGGCAGCCCGTCACCACGGAGGTCCAGACTTTCAGGGAAGAAATCATCCGTGATTCCATTGCCTACGAACTGAGGCGGGGAGGGCAGGTGTTTTTTGTCCACAACCGAGTCGGAGAGATCGACAGCATCGCCAATCTGATCATGAAGCTCGTGCCGGATGCCCGGGTGATCGGAGCCCACGGACAGATGGACGGGAAAAAACTCGAAAAAATCATGGTCGATTTCATCAACCATGAATACGACGTGCTGGTCTCCACCAACATCATCGAGTCGGGCTTGGACATTCCCAATGCCAATACCATCCTCATCAACCGGGCCCACATGTTTGGCTTGAGCGACCTGCACCAGATGCGCGGGAGGGTCGGCCGAAGCAACAAAAAGGCCTTTTGCTACCTGCTGACCACTCCCATGTCGGGATTGACGGCCGAGGCCAGGAAAAGACTCCAGACGTTGGAAGAATTCTCCGACCTGGGAGACGGCTTCAAAGTGGCGATGAAAGACCTCGACATCCGCGGCGCAGGCAATCTTCTTGGCGCGGAGCAAAGCGGGTTTATCACCGATCTGGGATTTGAGATGTACCACAAAATCCTCGATGAGGCTGTCCGCGAACTGAAGGAAAATGAGTTTGCCGCGCTGTTTGAGACGGACCTGGCGGAAAAGGTAAAGGTTCTGGTTCAGGACTGCACGATCGAGACCGATCTGGAGCTGCTGATCCCGGAAGAATACGTGGGCAATATCAGCGAGCGGCTTGGGCTGTATTCCAAGCTCGACGGGATCAAAAACGAAGAAGAACTGGAGAAATTTTCCCGGATGCTCCAGGATCGCTTTGGCCTATTCCCCAAGGCAGTCAGCGATCTGATGGAAACAGTCCGTTTGCGCTGGCTGGCTGAAAAGCTTGGAATAGAGAAGCTTGTCCTGAAAGCAAGGCAGATGAAATGCTACCTGTTGCCCTCCAGTCGGGATGACTTCTATTCCTCGGCGGTCTTCGGACAACTCATGAACTATGCCCAGACCCACGCCAAGGCGTGTAAAATAAAAGAACACAAGAACCGTTTGATACTTACGATTGAGGGCGTGCCCACCGTCCACAAGGCACAAAAGGTGCTTTTGGAAATGAATTTGTGAAAGTTCCGGCAAAATTTAACTGGCATAAAAATTGCGTTTTCGATAACCGGATTTGCTGAATCTAGCCGAATCGCCTGATTTGGGGGCATTTTGAAAATCCCGGAAAATTGAATTTCATTGGAATCGACTTCCAATGCATCTATATTAGCACCCTGAAATAGACCAAAAACATTACCCTATGAGTCTGAACAACAAATCCTGGGGAATATGGGCGACGGCAGTTCTGCTGGCCTCAGCTTCCGTTTTGTCCTCCTGCAACAAAACTCCGGGCTATGGTCGTCGTACGGCAAACAACCCCGGGAAAAAAAGCGCAACCACCGGCGCGGCGTTTTCTTTTGAGGAAAATGATTCGACCAACTTCTTTGTTTCCAAAAAAGCGGAACAGATTCCCGGACCAAACCTGAAGTTTATCCAGGGCGGCCGGACCGTATTGGGTTCCCAGGAAGAAGACATCATGGCGTTCCGGGACAACCTGGAAAGAACCGTCTCCATCGCCAATTTCTACATGGATGAAACAGAAATCACCAACAACGATTTCCGGGAATTCCTTTTTGACATGAAGAAAAAAGTGAGCGCAGACTCACTTAAGAAACTGGAGCCATCCGAGAATGTCTGGTCCGGAGCCATGTCTTTCAACGACCTGTACCAGTCCTACTATTTCAGGTTCCCGGGCTTCAACTTCTACCCCGTCGCCGGCGTGTCTTGGACTCAGGCCAATGTCTACGCCAAGTGGAGGACACAGTTCGTCCAGGATCTGGTCAGAAAAGAGCGGGGAATCGATTCTACCTTCACCAAAAACCAACTGATCGAAAGAGGCGTGGCCATGGCGGATTTCAGGCTTCCAAACGAAGCGGAATGGGAGTATGCGGCAAAGGCGATGATCGGAACCCAATACCTGGATGAAAACCAAGAATATGGCCGGATCTATCCCTGGGATGGGCGCGGCGTCCGTAACCCCTACAATGTGAAAAGAAAAGGCAAGCAAGGCGACTTCCTGGCCAACTTCAAAAGAGGACGGGGTGACTACGCCGGTATCTCGGGAAACCAAAGAAATGACGGTGATATTCTTCCTACCAATGTTTATGACATGGCTCCAAACGACTTCGGGTTGTATCACATGGCCGGAAACATGAACGAGTGGGTCTATGACGTGTACAGGCCCTTGACTTTTCAGGATGCCGACGATCTCAACCCCATGAGAAAAGACGGAGTTTACGATGAGGAAGAAAACTACGAGACTTCTTTGTTTACCGACCAAATCAGGGTGTACAAAGGCGGATCTTGGAAAGACGTAGCCTATTGGCTCGCCCCGGGTACCCGAAGGTTTATGCACCAGGATTCGGCTACCAACAACATCGGCTTCCGATGCGCAATGATCTCCATCGGGGAAAAAGGCAAATAACCGCAAGCACTTGATGGCCAAGGAGGCTGTCCCAGACCGGGGCAGCCTTTTTTGTTGCCCGTGCGGGACTGTGAAAAAAAGCGGCGTTGGAAGCCTGGATTTCCGAAATCGCCCAAATGCCTCCGGTGGATTTGGGGGGATGACCACTACCATTCATCCATTTTTGGCAGTCAATCCCATTTCTTGGATTTACTTTTAACAGGAAATATCCCCACTCCCTATGATTCGACTGCTTTCAAAACCTGTCCTGGCGTGTGTGCTGTTTGCAGGTGTATTGGGCCCATTGGTGGCGCAGACTGCCTACCAAACTCCTCCACCATCCATCAAGGAGCTCTTCGATGCTCCGCCTACCCCATCGGTTTCCTTCAACAAAGACGGCTCCCTGATGCTCATCCTGGAGCGGGCGGACGCTCCCACGATCGAAGACCTTTCGGCTCCGGAGCTGCGGATCGCGGGCATCCGGATCAATCCGGCCGTATCCGGGCCAAGCCGCGCGGTGTCGTTTAACAATCTCAAAGTCAAAAACACCCGAAACGGCGGGGAAACCCAAGTCAAAGGCCTGCCGCCAAACCCAAAAATGGGAGGCTTTGCATTTTCCAGGGATGAAAAATACCTGGCTTTCACCCAGACTGAGACCATCGGCATCAGCCTTTGGGTGGTGGATTTGTCCACATTTGAAGCCAGAAAACTGACCGAACCGATTCTTAACCAAGTCTTTGGAAATTCAGCCGTTTGGCTGCCTGACAATACGCTGTTGGTCAAGGCAGTGAATCCTGCCAGGGGAGAAATGCCCAAAGCCCCCGCAGCTCCTGCCGGGCCCGTGATCCAGGAAACTTCCGGCAACGCCGCGCCCAGCCGCACCTACCAGGATCTCCTGGGCAACCCGCACGACGAGGCCTTGTTTGCCTATTACATGGATTCCCAACTGATGAAAGTGTCCCCGGACGGCAGCAAAAGCCTTATCGGGAGTCCTGCCCTGATCAAATCCATGAGCGCAAGCCCGGATGGGAACTATCTGCTCGTCGAATCCATCCAGAGACCATTCTCCTACCTGGTGCCAGCCGACCGCTTTCCCTATCATGTCGAAATCTGGAACCCGACGGGCGGGAAAGTCAAAACCCTGGCCGAAATCCCGTTGGACGAAGTTCGTCCGACCGGCTTTGATGCGACGGTGACTGGCCCCAGAAGTGTCAACTGGAGGGCAGACCAGCCCGCCACCTTGTATTGGGCGGAAGCCATGGACGGCGGAAATCCACGGACGGAAGCAGCCGAACGGGACGTGGTATTCACATTGGCGGCACCTTTTTCCGGAGAAAAACAAAAACTCGCCGCTACTTCCCTGCGCTATAGCGGCATCCAATGGTCCGATGATTCCTTTGCATTGCTGAACGAAAGGTGGTTTGCCAGTCGAATCGAAAAAAGATCGGTCATCAATCCTTCCGATCCTGCGCGAGCCCCAAGGGTGATCATCGAGCGCTCCTCGGACGATCTGTACAACGATCCCGGAGCCCCTGTCTTGACGGAAAATGGGTTTGGACGAAACGTCTTGCTGCGTAAAGGAGACTTGCTCTACATGACCTCCGAGGGTGGAAGCCCCGAGGGAAGCATGCCCTTCCTTTCTACTTTTGACACCAAAACCAAAGAACGGAAAATCCTCTGGAGATCACAGGCTCCCTACTATGAGCGTGTGGCAAAAGTCTTGGCCGCAGATGCCACCGAATTTGTCACACTCAGGGAAAGTACCGATATCCAACCCAATTATTGGCTGATCAATACCAAAAAACGCATCGCTCCGATGCAGTTAACCACTTTTGCACATCCCTACGAATCCATCAGGGGAATCACCAAGCAATTGGTCACTTATCAAAGAAAGGACGGGCTGAACCTTTCGGCCGTGGTCTATACTCCGGAAGGATACGATCCTGCCAAAGACGGCAAGCTCCCCGTTTTGATGTGGGCATATCCGCGCGAATACAAATCGGCGGCAGACGCAGCCCAGGTAAGGGGATCCAAGTACACCTTCACCCGTATCAGTTGGGGCTCGCCGATCTATTGGGTCACGAGAGGCTACGCGATCATGGACCAAACCGAGATGCCGATTGTGGGCGAGGGGGACAAGGAGCCCAATGACTTCTTTATTGAGCAGTTGGTCGCCAATGCCGAAGCGGCAATCGACCATATCGAGCAAATGGGCATCGGTGACCGGAACCGGATCGCGGTGGGCGGACACTCTTATGGTGCTTTTATGACCGCCAACCTGCTTTCACATACCCAAATATTTGCAGCGGGCATCGCCCGAAGCGGAGCCTATAACAGAACCCTGACGCCCTTTGGATTCCAATATGAGCAGCGAACGTATTGGGAAGCTCCCGAGGTTTATTTCAACATGTCCCCTTTCTCCTTTGCAAACAAGGTGAAGACTCCGATCCTGCTGATCCACGGGGAGGCGGACAACAATTCGGGGACTTTCCCCATCCAGTCCGAGCGTTACTACAACGCCCTGAAAGGCCACGGAGCCACGGCACGTCTGGTTTTTTTACCGAATGAAAGCCACGGCTACGCCGCGCAGGAATCCATCCTCCACACACTCTGGGAAATGGACACCTGGCTGGAGAAGTATGTGAAGAACAGGGAGTAGGATATCAGGGGTTTCTTTTCAAATTCGAAGACCTGCCAAGTTTCAAAAACTTGGCAGGTCTTCTTTGTAAATATAGAATTAACAGAATATGCCAAAAAGTGTAAACATAGATTTAGCACTTACCCCAAATCCGCTCCCCACATAAAAATCAGAAACAGGATTCCCAAGGCGATCCGATACCAGCCAAATGCCGTGAATCCGTGATTCGACACATACTTTAGAAAGAGCTTCACAGCAATCCAGGCTGAAATAAAGGCCACGACAAACCCAACCGCAAGCATGATCAACTGAGCTTGGTCAAAAGCCAAATCAGACTTGAGCAGGTCATAGCCTCCGGCAGCCATCATGGTCGGCACAGCCAAAAGGAAGGAAAATTCGGTCGCCTGCTTTTTATCCAGCCCGTTGAACACCCCGCCGATGATCGTAGCCGCAGCTCTTGAAGTGCCAGGCACCATGGAGAGGCATTGACAAAGCCCGATGAAAAAGGCGTTTTTGTAGGACATGTCCTCGACTTCAGCCAAGGTGGATTCTTTCGCCACGACTTTCTTGTCAATCAGGATCAAGATAATCCCGCCCAAAATGAGAGAAACAGACACCACGATCGGGTTGAACAAGTATCCTTTGATAAAATCATAGGCCAAGAGTCCGACGACAGCGGTGGGAAGAAAGGCCGTGAACAGCTTGAAATAAATATCCAAGCCTCTGAAAAACCGCTTGATGTACATCAGGGCAATCGCCAAAATCGCCCCGAGCTGGATGAAAACCTCAAAGGTTTTGACAAATTCATCCTCGTGGATACCCATCGCAGCCGAGGCCAGGATCATGTGTCCGGTGGAGGAGATGGGCAAAAACTCGGTGAGGCCTTCGATGATGGCAATCAGGATACTCTGAAAAAGGGTCATGGATAAGATTTTTTAACTCCTGCAAAACTAGCATTCCGTCGCGGAAGGCAAGCCAAACCCGGTCCAGGAAAGGAGATTTTAACTTCTGTTTTGACATTTTGGTGACAGCCGCTTCCTCCCGCAAGCTCTCAGGGGTATAGGCAGAAGAAAATCCCTTCTCCAGATGACGGGTGCTGGAAGACGGAAGTGGGGGAAGTCTGATCCAGATATAGCCATCGGGGCAGAAATCTGAATTGAAATGTGGTAAATCGTAAATCACATATCCCAAATCGGGAGGCTTTCAGAAAAACGGCGGCCTTTGCAAGCCGCCGTTTTTCCTTATTCCACCTTATCCAGGGTCATCTCAAAAAACTTGTACCACTGGGTGCCGGCATTGTATTCGCCGATTTCAAACCACTGTCCTTTGTCGTTGATCCCGATCACATAGCGGACCTGCTCCACCGGATACCAGCAAAATTTCCCCTCTTTCATTTCGGCCTTGTAGGTACCCTTTTCCCCACTTTGCAGAAAGGAGGTGAAGTCAAACTTCCCGTCACCTTCCGCAGCCGAGATCACGGCCAAGGCATGATGGACCACTTTTCCCTCGGATGTGCCGATTCCCTCTATCTCCATGACCGTCCCGCCAAGTTTAAACTGGACATTTTCTTCTGATTCAAAAGTCGACCGCCTTTGATCCTGTCCCATCATCCAGCCGCTTCCTTTCCATTTCCCTTCCAAAAAGGAGAGCTCCGCCAGCTTCTTCTGTGCGGCTTCGTTGAGGTCATACGAGGGCTGGGACCAGGCTGAGGCCTGGAATCCCAAAAGGACAAATGCAAGGCAGATTGGCCTAAACAGGTTTTCCATAATATAAATTGGTTTATATTGTAAACTATATGCTCAAAATTTTTTAACCGATGTAATTCTTCAGGTTTTCCACATATTCTTCGAAAGCTTTGACACCGGCGGCTGTGATCCTGCAGGTAGTCAGGGGACGCTTGCCCCGAAACGACTTTTCGATCCCGATATAGCCTGCCTTCTCCAGCTTGTCCAGTTGGACACTGAGATTGCCTGCCGTGGACTCTGTCTTTTCTCTGAGGAAAGTAAACTCCGCCTCCTCCACGCTGATGAGGAGAGACATGACGGCCAGCCGCAGTTGGGAATGAAGCAGGGGATCGAGTGGTTTAAACACGCTCTGAGTAGCTCTTTTTCAAATAATAACCGGGGACAAGATAGCCCAAAACGATCGCAATACCGGACAGCAAGTACTGGTCGGCTACCGGCAGCATAAATCCGACCGTTGCCGCGACCAAAAGCAACAAACCACCCGCACGCACCAAATTGACCCGGATCAGTGCCCCGGTGGCTCCCATCCCGATCCCGGCGAGCAGGAGAATGACAGGGTTGTGATGGTACCCGATCACCGGCATGAAGGCCAGCGTGATGATGATCCCGGCAAAGACCATGATCCAAACCTGATTGATCACTTCGCTGATGTGTGACTTGACCCGGGCTTTCCTGGCGATCTGAAATCCTTTCCAAAAACTAATCGCAACCGCCGGCACCACCAAAATCCAGATGTAATACGGGCGTTCGTAACCCAGCTTTTCCAGTGTAAAATGTCCGAAATTGCATACTGCAATCACCCAGCCCCAAAGGAGCAACTGAAACCCGCCGTCCCCTGCGGTTTCCCTTTTTGCCCTGTTGATCATCTCCGTGATCAGCATCAGGGACTCTTTGCCACTCAGTTCTTTTTCCATAGTTCAACCGGTTTTTCAAACCCGGCAACACAAATATAAATAAGTTTACAACATAAACTATTTTGAGACCGTTTTTTTAATTCCGCTGGAAAATCATCCGTAACTTAGAACTCCCTCAAGCTCAACCGTATGAAAAACATTTTTGACCCATTGGTCACCGCCGAACTGATTGGCAGGATCAACCAACTGAAGCCAGAATCCCCCGCGCTTTGGGGAAAAATGGCGGTGGACCAGATGCTCGCCCACTGCTGTGTCCCTTACGAAATGGCTTTTACAAACAAGCACCCCAAGCCCAATGCCCTGATGCGTCTGCTGTTGAAGGCATTTGTTAAAAAAAGCGTAGTCAATGAAGTTCCCTATCCCAAAAACATCCGTACAGCGCCGGCTTTTATCATTGTGGGCCGAAGGAATTTTGAAGAAGAAAGAGACCGCCTGATCAAGTATTTGGAGCATACGCTGGCTCTGGGTCGGGATCACTTCGAAGGGAAAGAATCGCTGTCCTTCGGCAAGATGACGGCCGGGGAATGGAACAATCAGTTTTACAAGCATCTTGACCACCACCTAACCCAGTTTGGTGTATGATCCAGCCCGGAAAATCAATCCGAACGTTCGTCGGGTCAAAGGACTTCGGGGAAAGCTGCCGCTTCTATGAAGCCCTGGAGTTTGAGCTGCACCACCACGGCAAGGGCTTTGCCTATGTGTCTATCTCGCCCGGGATCGGGTTTTACCTCCAGGATTACTACGTGAAGGACTGGTGCGAAAACTCCATGCTCTTTCTGGAGGTCGGGGATTTGCCTGCCTATTTTGAAAAGATCACTGCCTTGGATCTCCCCGGCAAATTCGCGGACGTGAAAGTCATGCCCATCAAACAACAAGTCTGGGGTGCCGAATTTTTCATCATTGAGCCTGCCGGAGTGCTGTGGCATGTCGGAGCTTTCAACGCGGAAGGTGTGGGCTAAACACTTCCGGTTTGGTAAATGCCTATTTTTCCGGGGGCTGCAAAAGGTGCCCCTGATCCGAACAACCGTATTTTTTGAACACCTACCGCCATCGCCCAATCCCAGGGAAATCGCTTTTAAAGTAAATCACTTCATTTCCATTCAAGAAGGCTGAAAACCTCCTTGCATACCCTCGAAACATGAAGGAAATGAAGGACCTGAAGAGCGTCCCGACCCCAGGCTCTTGGGACTTTTTCCCTTCAAGAGTCCTCCTCTTAATTTCCTTTGGTCTCATACTGGTTTAATCCAAAACCATGGGCAAGCCTGAATCGCCCCCGTATCCCTTCCTTCTGCCCGAAAAGGATCTAAAGGCGATTTCCCTGCGCCCAATCCCGGCCGATTGGCGGAAAACGCGGCAATCCTTAACTTAGGAGCTCCAAGAATCCGTCCATGAAAAAGAAACTCCTGCTTCTGTCCGTTTTTTCGCTGTTCATTTTGTCGTGCTCCAAACCGGCAGAGACGCAGGAAATCGAAGAAGAAAAGACTGAAACAATCATCGAAGAGGAGGTGCCCGCCCGGCTTCCGACCGGCGACAACTCCCAAAATGCGCTGGATTGGCCAGGCACCTATTTTGCCACCTTGCCCTGTGCGAGCTGCGAAGGAATCGAAACTTGGGTGACGCTCAATCAAGACGGCACTTTTGAGCTAAAAACCCACCACATGGGCCTCAACGACGACCGGGAGGAAATTTTCACGGGCAAATTCATCTGGGACGAGACCGGCTCCATGGTGACGCTTCAGGGTCTGATCGGAGGTGCTCCCGGGAAATACAAAGTGGGTGAAAACCAGATCTGGCACCTCGACCACGAAGGGAATCGGATCGAAGGGGATTTGGCCGATCACTATATCTTGAAGAAAAAACAGCCATGAATTGGACTGGCAGCAAGGCAGACACAAACGGGGATGAACGTGGTTTTGCCGGATGTTGTCCCGATAGCGGGTGTCCGATGTATCAAGTTTACAAGATTGTACCCCGTATTTGGCACTTCGGAAGGCTTTCTGAAAAACAGCCTATTTGAACCGAACAATCTTCCCGTGCGCCTTGGAAGTCATCTCCTGGGGGATGGACTCGGTGATTTCCCGATAGAGCAGCTCCACCAGTTTTTGCTTTAGAAAACTCCGGTTCAGAATAATACTGACCTCCCGTGTTGGAGCCACTCCTGCAAAAGGGCGTAACCTCCCCTTTTCTTCCTCAGACAATTCGTGTGTCGCCAATTCGGGCAGCAACGTCATTCCTTGGTAACGGTTGACCATATTCTTCAACCCTTCCAAAGACCCACTTTCATAATGGAAGTTTTTGTGACCGGTACTGGTCTGATCACAAAAGTTGAGGACCTGATCGCGAAAGCAGTGCCCCTGCTGCAAAATCCAGAGGTCTTCCGCCTTCACGTCTCCGACGCTGACCTCTTTTTTGTCCAGCAACCGGTGGTTTTTCGAAAGGTAGGCGTAGAATTTTTCGTAAAACATGGGCTTTTCCACCACACCCGATTCACCCAGGGGAGTCACCACAATCCCGAGATCCAGTTCGTCATTTTTCAGCCTGCGGATGATCTCCTCCGTGACCATCTCCTGCACCTCCAGTTTCACGTTCGGATACTTCTCCAAAAACCTCCGCACGAAAAGATGCAGCAGGTAGGGCGCCAGCGTCGGAATCACCGCCAGCTTGATCGTGCCGGAGATGTCCCCCTTCAGTTGCGCCACCAATTCCATGATACCCTTGCTTTCCGACACTACTTTTTTGGCTTGCTCGATGATCTGTATCCCGATTTCGGTCGGGATTACCGGCATCTTGCTCCGGTCAAACAGGATTACGCCCAGTTCTTTTTCCAGTTTGCCAAGCTGCGCACTCAGTGTCGGCTGGGTGACAAAACAGGATTCTGCCGCATTTCCAAAATGTCTTTGCTTGTCGACGGCGATCAGGTATTCGAGCTGTTGGATGGTCATTCTAATAGAAACAGTCTATGAAATAAAGCAAAGAATCGGAAAAATGAGTTCCATCGCCGTCCCCATTTTCACGTTTCATCCACGCCATCGGGGACAATTGGATAAATAGCGCACCTGAAATTTCGCTTCCCTGCCTAAAAAAGCTAATTTATTCCCGCTATTTGATTGACAACAAAAAACCCGAAAGCCCAAAAATGAGCAATTCCCCTTTCTCCAGAAGAAAATTTCTCGGCACCAGCCTACTCACCACCGCAGGACTCAGCTTACTTCCCCAATTGGGACTTGCATCCAGTCCCCAGCCGCTGTTCAAGACCGCACACGAACGGATCCGCTTGGGCTTCATCGGAGTCGGACGGCAGGCGGTGGGCCTGCTGAACAATTTTATGAAAATCCCCGGGGTCGAAGTTGTGGCAGGAGCCGATGTCTATGCCATCAAACTGGAGCGGTTTTCCCAGCGCGTTCAGAAAAACCTGAGCGAGGCCGGAAAACCCAATGCCGTTCCAAAACTCTATGGGGACTATCGGGAACTTCTGTCCAGTCCGGAAGTCGATGCGGTGGTGATCGCATCACCGGATCACTGGCATGCCCTTATGGCCATCGACGCCTGCCGGGCAAAAAAGGACATTTATCTGGAAAAACCGTTGACGTTTACCATCAAAGAAGGCCAGGAATTGATCAAAGCTGTCCGCTCCAACGGCATAGTCTTGGCCGTTGGCAGCATGCAACGTGCGGCGGTCAATTTCCAAACCGCGGCCCTGCACGTGCAAAAAGGCCGACTCGGCGAAATCCACCAGGTCTTGGTCTATGTGGGAGAAGACCCCCACCCAAAACCCTACGATCTTGCCGAGGAAGCCATTCCGGCGGGCTTGGACTGGCAAAAGTGGCTGGGGCCGATCCCAGCCTTGCATTTCAACGACCAGTTGAATCCGGGCATTTCCCTGGATCCCGAAAAGAACGAAGCGGTATGGGGTGCATGGCGCTGGTATCGGGAGACGGGCGGCGGCCTGATGACAGACTGGGGAGCGCACATGATCGACATTGCGCAGTGGGGTTTGAGTATGGATAGAAATGGTCCCGTCGAAGTCATTCCGGCAAAAGGGGATTCTCCGCTGACCTACCGCTATGCAAACGGTGTGGAAATGCTGCTGACCAAGTTTGACGAAGGTCGCCCAGGCGTCAAGTTCATGGGGGAAAAGGGCTGGATCAAGGTTTCGAGGGGCAATTACGACAGCTCTGTCAAAGAACTGGAAATCGGCAAGGAGCCGGAAAACTTTGGCTTTGGTGCACACCACTTGGACTTCATCGACTGCATCAGAAAAAGGAAAGACCCGATCGTCCCTGTCGAAATCGGCCACAGCACCTGCACGGCCTGCACGATCGGAAATATCGCCCATGAGATGAACAAGCCATTAAAATGGGATCCGATAGCCCAGGAATTTACCGATCCAAACGCCAATACCAAGCTCCATTACGCCTATCAAAACGGCTATTCCCTGATTTGAAAACCCACTTATCCACACCCATGATGAACTTGACCAAGCAAAAGATTATTTTGGGCGGGCTGTATTTATCCACAATCCTGCTCTTTTCCCAGTGTGGCAACAATTCCCAAACCACGACTGGGGAGGCCCCTGTCGGCACCGGCACATTCGTGCCAAGCCCGCAAGTGGTATCGGAAAAACCCATCGCAAAACTCGCCATTGGCGATCAGGCACCTCCATTCAGCCTTCCGGATGTGGACGGGAAATACCACACGCTGGAAGACTATGCCGGAGCGGAAGTATTGGTGGTGAATTTTACCTGCAACCACTGTCCCACAGCCCAGGCCTACGAGGATCGATTCATAAACATGGTAGAGGAATATGAGGGAAAGCCGGTTGCCTTTGTCGCCATTTCCGCCAACAGCCCGATTGCGGTTTTGCCCGAGGAACTCGGCTATACCGACCTGGGAGACTACTATGAAGAAATGAAAATCAGGGCTGTGGATAAGTCCTACAATTTCCCCTACCTCTACGATGGAGACACCCACGAATTTTCCCTTGCCTATGGCCCGACGGCTACGCCGCATGTCTTTGTTTTTGACAAAAACAGAAAGCTCAGCTACTCCGGCCGGATCGATGCCAAGGAAAAACCCGGAACGGGGAATGCCGAAGATCTGAGAAATGCCATCGAAGCTACCCTAAGAGAGGAAGCATTGCCTGCCGAATCGGCCCAAACCCCGGCCTTCGGCTGCTCCATGAAATGGGCCTGGAAGAATGAATACACGATCAAGACGAACAAAGAGTGGGCTGAAAAGGAGGTGAGCATCGAAAAACTCACCCCCGCAGGGCTTGCCGATTTGCTGAAAAACAATACCGACGAACTCCTTTTGGTCAATTTCTGGGCGACCTGGTGCGGGCCCTGCATCATTGAATATCCGGAATTTGTCACCATCCAGCGGATGTACGGACAGCGGGACTTTCAGTTTGTGTCCGTCAGCATGGATGCGCCCGACCAGGCGGACAAAGCCCTGAAGTTTCTGAAGGGAAAAGCCTCCGCGTTGCCCAACTACCTCATGGACACAGAGGACAAATACGAAGTGATCAAGGTAGTTGGCAGTGACTGGGACGGGAGTCTGCCGATCACACTGCTGATCGAACCGGGCGGAAAAATCGCCTACCGGGTGCCGGGAACCATCGATGCATTGGCATTGAAGAGGGCGATTGTGGACCATCCCATGATCGGGAGATACTATTGATTTTCGGATTTAGGTCCCGCTGTCGGGATGCGATTTCGAATTTGTTGACTGTTGACTATCGAGGCGGTTTTCTTGCAATTGGGATTGGAAACAAGTAGATTGTATCCAATCCTGTTTTCGCCAAATGTCCGATCCTGATTTTCCTTCGACTCGCCTATCAGAGGCTCTTTACATCACTTCGAGGTTGCTGATTCAGCGCATTCAATCCAGGCTGAATGAATTTGGGCTGACTTATCCACAATTCTTGGCCCTCACCGTTCTTTGGGAAGAGGATGGACTGAGAGTGCATGAGCTGGGAGCGAAAATGAGCTTGGATTCTGGTACCCTTACCCCTTTGTTGAAAAAGCTGGAAAGCCAAAACATCCTCAAACGAAAAAGGGGCGAAGCAGATGAGCGGACGGTGTCCATCCACCTGACCTATCCGGGAAAATCCCTGCAGACCAAGGTACTGGAAGCAATCCGCTCACTGGAGGAGGAGCTGGCAACTGATCTCGGGGAAGAAACTGCCAGACTTTTGCCTCTTTCCGAAGAATATTTGGAAAAACTCAAGTCAATCAAATCGCCGAATTCATAATTTCGTCGAAACCAGGGCAGTTTATTACCCTCGGAAATCCACCTGAATTGATCAATAAGGAATCTATTTTTTACCCGATCGGTTGGCTGCCAAGGCCAAAAAGCATTTATCTTCCCCATTGGAATCCACCTTACCCTATGAAAAAAACTCTACTCGCATTTGCCCTTGCCATCTCAACCGGCCTGGGCGCTTCGGCCCAGATCCAGACGCCCGAGCAGTTTTTGGGCTACAAGCCGGGCGACCGGTTTACGCCACACCACCGCATGGTCGACTACTTTGAGCATGTAGCTTCGCAAAATCCCAACATCCGGCTGATCCAATACGGTGAAACCAACGAAAAGCGCCCGCTGATCATCGCCATTCTCTCCAGCCCGGAAAACATGGCCAAACTGGAGCAGATCCGCACCGACAACCTCCGACGGGTCGGACTGATGGAAGGAAGCCCCAGCACCGAGATTCCGATCAACTGGATGTCCTTTAACGTCCACGGAAACGAGTCCGTAGGCATGGAAGCGGCGATTTCGTCCTTTTATACCCTCGCTGACCCCAACAATGCCCAATCGCAGGAATGGCTGCAAAACCAGGTCGTCATCCTCGATCCCTGCATCAATCCCGACGGCCGGGACCGGTATTCGAACTGGTACAACCAGAAGATGAACACCACCCTGCAGCCGGATCTCCAGTCGCAGGAGCACAACGAGCCCTGGCCGGGCGGGCGGGCCAATCACTATCTGTTCGATCTGAACCGGGATTGGGCCTGGCAGGTGCAGGTGGAGTCCCAGCAGCGGCTGAAAATCTACCAGCAGTGGATGCCCCAACTGCACCTGGACTTTCACGAGCAGGGCATCAACCAGCCCTTCTACATGGCTCCGGCGGCAGAGCCGCTGCATGAGCAACTGAGCCCCTTCCAGCATGAATTTCAGGATATTTTTGGGAGAAACACCGCCAGGTATTTTGACCAGATGGGTCGGTTTTACTTTACCAAGGAGCGATTTGACCTGCTCTATCCCTCCTATGGAGACACCTACCCGATGTACAACGGCGCCATCGGGATGACGATCGAGCAGGGCGGCGGCGGCGTGGGCGGCATTGGCGGATACAATTCCGCCGGAGACACCGTGACCTTGAGTGGCCGAATCACAGGCCACTACACCGCAGCCATGTCCGCTGCGGAAGTGACCAGCAAACACGCCAAACGCCTGGTGGACGAGTTTGCCGCCTATTTCAAAACGAACTCAACCGATCCAAAGGGCAAGTACAAAAGCTTTGTGATCAAGGGCGAAAGCAACCCCGCACAGCTCGCAAAATTGCTGGAGCTGCTGGACAAAAACGGAATCCGATACGGAAAGGCGGGAAACAAATCCGGCCTGAAAGGCTTCGAATATCAAAGCGGAAAATCCGGGGTGGCTTTTTCCACTTCCGAAAACGACCTCATCATCAACGCCTATCAGCCCAGGTCAGTCCTGGCCCAGGTATTGTTCGAGCCAAATCCCGCCTTGAACGACTCCATCACCTACGACATTACCAGTTGGGCACTGCCCTATGCCTATGGCCTGCAGGGATATGCGCTGGAGACGAAGCTGGACGCATCAGACGCGTATGAGAAGCCCGCATTCACCCCCAATCCCCTTGGCCAAACTCCCGTTGCGTACCTGGCCAAATGGCAGGGAGCCCAGGATGTGGCATTTCTGGCAGCCCTGCTGAAGCAAAAGATCCGGGTGAAATTTGCCGAATTCCCCTTTGAGGTACAGGGAAAAAGCTATCCGGCCGGCACACTGATCATCGCCAAAGGGGGCAACGAATACGTCGGTGATTTTGACCAAAAGGTGACCAACTCCGCAAATGAATTTGGCGTGGCACTTTCGACCACGCAGACCGGGTACGTGGACAAAGGAAAAGACTTTGGCTCACCAAACATCCCGATCATAAAAGCCCCGAAAGTGGCGCTGATAGGCGGGGCGGGCACCTCCTCCCTGAGCTACGGGGAAATCTGGCATTTCTTCGAAAAGGATTTGAACTACCCGCTTTCCAACCTGGATGCCGCCGCCTTCGGCAACTATGACCTGGGCAAATACGACGTGATCATCTTGCCCTCCACTTACGGCCCCGCGCTCAATGGGCCTGCCCAACAGAAGCTCAACGACTGGGTCAAGGCGGGTGGCAAATTGATCGCCATCGATGCGGCGCTCAATCTGTTTGCAAACAAGGAAGGCTTTGCCCTGAAAAATTTTGATTCCGACGAGGAGAAAAAGGCGGCTGAAAAAGCCCTGGAAGACCTTTCGAAACTGGAGCGTCTGGAACCTTTTGCAGAAAATGAGCGACTGGGGATATCCACAGGTGCGGCCGGCGCAATCTATGAAGTAAAAATGGACGAAACACACCCCTTGGGCTACGGTACCGGAGGCAAGTTTTACACCCTAAAAATCAACGCCCGCCGCTTTGCCTACCTCACCGGCGGGACTAATGCCGGTATCATCGCCGGCAACGATTCCTACCGAACGGGATACATTGGCTACAAAATCAAATCCAAGATGGGCGAGTCCCTGGCCATCGGGGTCGAACGGCAAGGCCGTGGCCAGATCGTCTATTTTGTGGACAATCCCATCTTCAGGGGATTCTGGGAAAGCGGAAAACTCGTGCTGGGCAATGCCATCTTCCTCGTAGGCCAGTAGAAGCCCAGAAACCATTTCAGAGCCGAAAGACCGACTGCCCATAAGCCGTCGGTTTTTTGTTTCAGGGAGCAAAGCGTTCTTTTGGCTTTTCTCCCGATGCGGCTGTCCGCTTTCTTGCCACCCGCCAGATCATACAGGGGTTGAGGTCCAAATTGGCCTGCCGTGGACTGTTGACCGTGGTCTGTAGACTATTATCCGTTGTTTGACAATTCCATTTTAAGCTACTGGAAAAGTATCGTACAATCATTTCTCCCATTGCCAAAAGCATTTTTTCTGATTTATTATTTGGCTATCTTTTTCAAAAATTTCGGAAAACGTCGGCACTGCCCCACTTTTCAAAATCCAACTTTGGAAAACAGAATGAAACACTACCTGACCTCTTTGGGGCTTGCTTTTTTGTTTTTTGCCTGCGATCAGCAGACCAAGCTTGGAGTTTCCCGGGAAGTACCCTCCTACAGTCCGCCTGTGATCCGGGAGCTTGCTTCCCTTCCTGATTCCCTTCAGCCCATTTCCGTGAGCCTGCAGGACTTGCCACCGCCGAGAAAGATCCAGGTCCCGGGACAGGATGGAGGCAGCTATGTTTTTCTCGACGAAAACGGAGAGTCCCAGACCATCGCCCTTTTGGCCCCTGTCAGACAGGACCTGCAGGTATTGCTGGACGAAAGCGGAGAGGTAATCAGGGATTCTGGAGGCAAGCCCTTTCTTCTCGGAGAAGGCGGGCTTTCCCAGTTCAAAACCTATACGACAGATGACGGACTGGCACTCGATGCGGTCAATTGCGCCATTCTGGACAGCCGGGGCCACCTTTGGTTTGGGACAAACGGAGGCGGGGTAAGCCGCTACGATGGAAGCACGTTTACCAACTTTACCACGGCACAGGGATTGGCGGGAAATATCCTCAGAAGTATGCTGGAAGACCGCAAGGGCAATATCTGGTTTGGGACCATCAGTGGAGTGAGCAAGTACGATGGCTACAGCTTTACCAACTATACCCGCGAAGACGGCCTCGGCGACGATGGCGTGTTCAGCATCTTGGAGGACCAAGACGGAACGATGTGGTTTGGTACGGGTGGGGGGGGCGTCAGCAAGCTCGAAGGGGAAAAATTCACCACCTACAGAACCGCAGACGGCCTCGCCGACAACTTTGTGATCAGTATCCTGGAGGGCGGGCAAGGCATCCTCTACTTTGGCACCTATGGAGGGGGGCTCAGCAGGTTTGACGGCCAGACCTTCAAGAATTTCACCGAGCAAGACGGCCTCTCCAGCAACCGCGTCAGGAGCCTCAGCCACAGCAGTCCGGGCAAAATCTGGATCGGGACGATCGGTGGCGGGGCAAGTCTTTTTGACGGCCAGACCTTTGCCAACTATTCGGTCAAAGACGGTCTGGCGGGCGATATCGTCCGTACCATCATCGAGGACTCCCACGGACACACCTGGTTTGCCACCGAGACTGGGATCAGCAGGTTGGACGGACGGAATTTCACCTCCTACACCCGTAACCAGGGACTGCCTGCCAACTCGGTGCTGTCCATCGTAAAAGATGCCTCGGGAAAACTCTGGTTTTGTACCGACGGAGGCGGGGTAGCCCGGTTTGACGGCATCGCTTTCACCAATTTTTCGGTGACCCAAGGCCTGGGAAACAACATCGTACTCAGCACCCTGGAGGACAGGGAGGGAAATCTCTGGTTTGGGACAGCCGGTGGGGGAGTCAGCAAATTTGACGGGAAAAGCTTCCTCACCTACACCACCTCCCAAGGCCTGGGGGGAGACATCGTGATCAGCATGATCCAGGATCGCGCCGGGAATTTCTGGTTTGGCACGGGCGGCGGGGGCGTCAGCAGATTTGACGGAAAGACATTTACCACCTACACCAGCGCCCATACGCTGGGAGCCGATGAGATCTATTCGATCGCCGAAGACCGTCTGGGCAACCTTTGGTTTGGAAGCGAAGGCGGCGGACTGAGCAAATTTGACGGAAATGCCTTTACCACCTATACCTCCGATCACGGGCTTGCCGGCAATGTGATCCTCAGCATCCAGGAAGATGCGGAGAATCAGTTGTGGATCGCAGCCGTAGACGGCGGGATCAGCAGATTCGACGGGGAAAAATTCACCAACTTCTCCACCGCCCAAGGCCTGGCCAACAATGCCGTGGTCCGGATAAAAGAAGACCTTCAGGGAAATCTCTGGATCGGCACGGAGCAGGGCTTGTCTTTTCTTCCAAAAAACAAACTCCTCTCCCAAACGAATCCCGGCGACTCCGCGTCTTATTTTCTGTCTTTTGGAACACCCGAAGGACTCCCGGACAATCTGATCCAACAGATCGTCCCCATGGAAAACGGAAAAATAGCCGTCGGTACCAACCGTGGTTTTGCCTTTTTCGATGCCCCAAAAGCGGGAGAGGAATTCACGACGCTCGAAAATATCGAGACCTTCAACTCCAATACGGGCTATCCCGTCAAAGACCTCACAGACGGACAAAACGGGATGTTTCAGGACAGCAAGGGGATCCTCTGGGCAGGCACGGGAAACAACAAGACCGCCCTGGTTCGCTTTGACCACCGGGAATTGGCCCTAAACCAAAGCCCTCCCCGGATTTTTCTCAAGCAAATCCGAATCAACGAGGAAATCATCTCCTGGAGCAGCCTTGCAGAACACCCCGCCCCCAAGGCCACGGTCTCCGAGGAACTGGCCACCTATGGCAAGGAACTCAGCGCAACCGAAAGAGAGGACTTGAGACGGAAGTTTGGCGGAATTGCCTTTGATGCCGTTTCCCCGTTTTACCCTTTCCCGCAAAACCTGGTTCTCCCCTATCGGCACAACCATATCAACATCGATTTCGGATCGGATGAACTGGCAAAACCCGACTTGGTAGAATACCAGTACATCCTGGAAGGGTATGATGCCACATGGAGCCCGGTGTTGAAAAAAACAAGCGCCACCTTTGGCAACATCCTGGAGGGAGACTATACCTTCAGGGTAAAGGCGCGATTTACGGGACCTTCTGAGGAAGCGGCTGGGGAATGGACCGAACCGATCGAGTTTTCCTTTTCGGTGGAGCCCCCGATATTCCGCACCTGGTGGGCGTTTGTGGTCTATGCGCTGCTGTTCCTGTCGATGATCTACCCCATCCACCGGTACCAAAGGAACAAGGCGATCCATGCAGAGCAGGAAAAAGCCAGGGAACGGGAACTCGAACAGGCCCGGGAGATCGAAAAAGCCTACACCAAGCTGGAATCGGCCCATGAAAATCTGAAAGCCACCCAAAACCAACTGATCCAACAGGAAAAACTCGCGTCCCTGGGCCAGTTGACCGCGGGCATCGCACACGAAATCAAAAACCCGCTCAACTTCGTGAACAACTTCTCCGGACTAAGCCTGGAGTTTTTGGATGAAATCGCGGAGGAGCTCGACAAAATGCCCGAGAGTGATTCCCTGGAAAACGTAAGGGACCTCCTGGCCGACATCAAGACCAACCTGACCAAGATCAAGCACCACGGTGGCAGGGCAGACGGGATCGTGAAGTCCATGCTCATGCACTCCAGGGGAGGCAGTGGGGCGATGGAGCCTTCCGACCTCAACGAGGTGATCAAGGAATACGTCAATCTTTCCTTCCACGGGATGAGGGCCAACAAAAACCCGATCAATGTGGACGTAATTCTCAAATTGGACGAAAGCCTTCCAAAAATCCCCCTCAATACGGAGGATTTCAGCCGGGTGATTCTGAACCTGACCAAGAATGCCTTTGATGCGATGCGGGAAAAAATCAACAAATCCGGGCCGGAATACAAAGCCAAACTGGAAGTACGGACCACAGACCTCGGCGATTCCATCCTGATCGAAGTCGAGGACAACGGCCCCGGAGTGCCTGGGGAGATCCGGGACAAGCTGTTGATGCCTTTCTTTACCACCAAAAAAGGGACGGAAGGCACCGGACTGGGCCTCTCGATCACCCATGATATCATCAAAGCCCACAACGGCTCCCTGGACATCAGCTCGGAAGTCGGTGAGTGGACCCGGTTCAGCATTACGATTCCGAAGCAGGCCGATTGATTTGGGGTAGTGTATGTAGTTTGGGTCTTGGTGATCGGATTATTGTATCCTTTGTGCAGGTGGTTTGATCGCTATAAAACGAACAACAAAGACAAGTGGTGGCTGAGCTACCTGTAGAAACAAAAAGGCTGGCCCAATCGATGAATTAGGCTGAAAAAAAACAGGGAAAAGAGAAACCGATGTCTGGGAATACACTGAACCGGAGGATTGCCGATGGATTGGCTTGGGCCCTGGGAAGGCGCAATGTGGAGAAATAATCTCAGAAAGTGCTTTAAAATCAAGTAGTTCGTTCAAATTCACTATTTTGTCCCTCCAACTTCCCGTTTGTCCCCAACCTTTCTCCTTTTCAAATGATAAATTTTAAAAAGTGGCTGTTCTTTTTGCCCCTGGTCTTCTTGAATTTGCCACGCTTGGCCTCTGCACAGGAGATCAGCGTTGAGCCCATCTCCATTTCCAACGGCCTGGCCTCTCCTTTTGTGGTTGATATCCACCAAGACGGCTACGGATTGATCTGGCTGGCGACGGGCAACGGCATCCAGCGTTACGACGGGTTTTCCTACAAGACCTTCCGCAACATTCCCGGCAATCCGGCCAGCCTCCAGGACAGCCAGTCTTTTGACATCGAAGAGGATCAAGACCACAATCTCTGGATTGCCAACAATTTGGGCGTTTCCAAGTTTGATCGCGCTGCCAACAGCTTTGTCAACTATAACTTCGAAAAAATCTTCAACCTTGCTTCCGGTTCGGGAAGGGTTCTGAAGATCCTGGTGGATTCCCAGGGAAGGGTTTTTGCGGGAAGCGTCGCCAAGGAACTTGTCCAATTTGACCCCGAGAGAAACACCTGGGTTCAGCCCAAATACAAGGAGCCAGACTATGTTCCCAGCGAATTTGTCGGGATTTCGGTCTCCCTGGCAGAGGATTCCCAGGGGGGCGTTTGGATTGGGTCCAGTACTTATGGCTTGATGCACCTTCCAAAGGGCGAGTCTGAGATTGCCCCGCTGGAGTTGGATCCCTCATTTGGTTTCAATTCCCCTTCCAATGAAATTACCGCCCTGCATTTTGACCAAGCCGACAAACTTTGGATTGCCTCCAGGCAGGGAATCTACACGATGGACAGGGCCACTCGGAAGGTGACTACACTCAAAGAATACACCGAGGCTCAGGAGGAATTTCTGAACCGCCTCAACTGCATCGTGGAGGACCAGGAAGGCAACATCTGGATCACCAACAACTTCCGTGGAATTTTGAAATTTGATCCCAAGTCGGAAAAATACCGGGAAATCCAGATCCCGGGCAACAGGAGGATTTTGGGAATGGGATGGGAGATCCGGATGGCCCGGATGCTGGTGGACAAAAGCGGGATTTTTTGGTTTGGCACCTATGGCAGGGGCCTTTTCAAATACGATCCGGTAAACAAACCCTTCAGTTTCCTGAGCCACGGGCCCGGAAATCCAAACAGCCTAAGTTCAGGCGGGGTTTTTGGGCTTTTGGCTTCCACGGCAAATCCAGGCCGGATCTTTATCGGCACACGCGGCGACGGGCTTACGGTTTTGGATGAAAAGGACAATTCTCTGCGGAAAGTCCGGTATCAATCTTCCGCCGATATTTTTGGAGGCTCCGTGAGATCCATCGGGGAGCAACAGGACGGCTCCCTTTGGTTGGGAACCTGGGGAGACGGATTGATCAAAGTGGACAAAAACCTCAAAGAAACCAAACGCTTCGCCAACAGTCCCGGTGATGAAAACAGCCTGGTCAACAATCAGGTGCGAGTCATCCGGGAGGATCGGAACGGCAAACTCTGGCTGGGGACCAACGGGGGCTTGACGATTATGAATCCGGAGACGGAATCGTTCCGGGAAGTGCCGAGCCGGTTCTTTCAAACCTATTCGGAGGAGATCATAGCCCAAGTCCAAGGCTGGCTGGACGCCAAGGAAGAAATCGGGATCATCGACCAGGTGGGAGCAGTCCAGAATTTATCCAAAGAGGTTAAAATCACCGAGGCCGGGACTTATTTCCTGGCTTTGGTGGGCGAAGGGGACCAGGCCTCCATGGCTGATTTTGGTTGGATTGCAGATTCAAACGGCGATACACTTGCCGGAATGGAGGATTTTGCCACGAGCTACCATGCAGGAGGAGCGGCCAAAAACAGAATGGTCATCGAAAAAGTAGAACTGACTCCCGGCACCTATACCCTGCACTATCAGTCAGATGACAGTCACCACGTTGGCTCTTGGAACGAAAATCCCCCAGAACAACTCAGTCTCTATGGAATCGCCCTTTTTGGCAAGGATGCGGGTGACGAAAACCCGGCCATCATCAGCCTAAGCGAAGAGAAGGGCGAATCAATCATCCTGGGGCCAAATATTTCAGACATAGAAATTGGGGCGAAATACGTCTGGGTGGCCAGCAATTTTGCCGGGATCACCCGAATCGACCCTGAGACCAATCTGGTCAGGTACTATGAACACAAAAAAGAAGACATTGCCTCCCTCAGCAGCAACGAAATACTGGATCTCCACGAAGACCAAAATGGCTTGCTTTGGGTAGTCACCAATGTCGGACTGAACATCATCGATCCCAAGACCGACCATATCACCAAATACAGCGAGGAAGAGGGCCTTGCCACCAATTTGCTGGAGGCGATTTTGCCGGGAGAAAATGGGGAAATGTGGCTTTCCTCCCAGAATGGACTGACCCAAATGGTTCGGAATGAGGAACTCAACAAAGTCACCTTTATCAACTACAACCTGGAGGACGGAATCGGCGGAGAGGTGTTTCTTTCGCTTGCGGCCGGCAAAAGCCCGGACGGCAGGTTCTATTTCGGCGGGGAGCATGGGCTGACCACCTTTACCCCGGTGGCTTCCAAAAGCATCCCGCCGTCAGTCATCATTTCCAATCTGCTGATTTCCAACAGGTCGGTCTATGAAATGGGCGGGGATTCTCCACTTCGGGAAGATTTGCTTGCCGCAGACCGGATCACTTTGCGGTATGACCAGAATGACCTGAGCTTTGAATTTGCCGCACTCCATTTTGCCAATCCTTCCAAAAACCAATATGCGCACATGCTGGTGGGGCTGGACGAGGACTGGATCTACAACAACCGAAATTTCGCCTCCTACACCAATCTGGAGCCTGGCACCTATGAATTCAAAGTGATCGGCTCCAATGCCTACGGCGTATGGAACCAGGAAGGAAAAACCCTGAAAATCACCATTTTGCCACCGTGGTGGCTGACTTGGTGGGCTTATTTGGGATATGCGGTTCTGGCCGTGGTTTTGGTTCTGGCGGTCCTGGGAGCAGTCAGAAAGCGGATCCAATCCAGGGAGCACCAAAAAAACCGGGAAAAGGAACTGGCCCATGCCCGGGAGATCGAAAAGGCCTATGGCGAACTCAAAGCCACCCAAGTCCAACTGATCCACTCCGAAAAAATGGCCTCCCTCGGCGAACTGACTGCAGGCATCGCCCACGAGATCCAGAATCCGCTGAATTTTGTCAACAATTTTTCCGAAGTCACCAATGAACTGATCGCGGAGATCGAGGAGGAAAGGGCCAAAGGCCGGGAATCACGCGATGAAGAGATGGTGACCGAGATCCTGGGAGACATCAGGGAAAACCTGATCAAGATCAACCATCACGGCAAGCGGGCGGACACCATCGTCAAAGGAATGCTGCAGCACAGCAGGTCCGGGTCGGGCCAAAAAGAACTGACCGACATCAATGCACTGACCGACGAATACCTCCGACTGAGCTACCATGGCCTGAGGGCAAAAGACAAAAGCTTCAACGCGGATTTTAAGATGGATTTGGATCCCGACCTTCCCAAGATCCACGTGGTGACACAGGATATCGGGCGGGTGCTGCTCAACATCATCAACAATGCTTTTTATGCCTGTTCCTTGAATGGGAAAGACCTTCCAGGTTTTGAAAACCTGGAAGGTCTGACCCCACCCCTCATCACCGTATCCACCAAAAACTTCGGCGACAAAATCCAGATCTCGATCAAAGACAACGGCCCCGGCATCCCGGATGCCGTGAAGGACAAAATCTTCCAGCCTTTCTTTACCACCAAACCCACCGGGCAGGGAACGGGCTTGGGATTGAGCTTGAGTTACGACATTGTGAAAGCGCATGGGGGTGAATTGAAGGTGGAGACTGAGGAAGGGAAGGGAAGTACGTTTATCGTGCAATTGCCCATCACTTGACCAGAGCTGCCTTTGGCAGCGTGGGGGCTTCCAACTTACTGGAGAAAGGCAATGGACAACAGGGTACGGCCGGTTAGCCACAATGCCGACGCACGGATAGCGAAACGAAGACCACCAAACTTATTCGAAAGACAAGTATGACAACAATCCCCTCCCCGAACCCCAGAATCTCCTCCATTGATCTGGTCAAAGGCCTCGCCATGGTCATCATGGCCTTGGACCATGTTCGGGATTATGTGCATGCGCCTGCTTTTTTGTTTGATCCGGCGGACCCTGCCCAGACGACTTTGGCGATATTCTTTACCCGATGGGTCACCCACTTCTGTGCCCCTGCATTCAGTTTTCTGGCCGGTATGTCAGCTTTTATGGTTGGCAAAAGAAAACCAAAAAGGGAATTGTCAGGGTTTCTTCTCAAAAGGGGACTTTGGCTTATTGCTATTGAAATGACCGTTGTGAATTTTGCATGGCTTTTTGATTTGAGTTTCGGGACCATCTTGCTGGTGGTCATTTGGTCATTGGGAGTCAGCATGATCGTCTTGGCGGGTTTGGTTCACCTGCCCCGCAAGGCCATCCTGATTTTCAGCCTTGCGCTGATTTTTGGGCATAACCTCCTTGACGGAATCCGAATGGACGAGTCGATTTGGTGGGCTGTTCTCCACGACGACCAACTGTTCCAATTGTCCGACAATCTTCTGTTGGCAGTAGGCTATCCCATCGTTCCTTGGATCGCAGTGATGTCTTTGGGCTATTGCCTGGGATCTTTTTACGACAGTGCCATGGATCCGGTCAAAAGAAAGCGGACATTCAACCTGATTGGGATTTGTGCAATTATACTGTTTGTCGGATTGCGGTGGACCAATGTCTATGGGGACCCAATTGCATTTGCCCATTTTGGCACAATTTCAAAGAGCCTTGTTTCATTTCTGAATCCAAGCAAGTATCCGCCCTCTCTTTTGTACCTCTTGATGACCTTGGGAGGGACATTCCTCCTTTTGGCCAACTCCGAAAGATGGAAGGGAAAAGCCGTGGATTTCATGTGTACGTTCGGAAGGGTGCCGTTCTTTTACTACATCCTCCACTTGTACCTGATCCACCTGATTGCGTTTGGTTTGGCAACGCTTACCGGTTTTGGCTGGGAAAAGAACGTGGTCCTGTCGACCTGGGGAATTGTTGAAAACCCCATTCCCGGATATGGGTTCCCGCTTTGGGTAGTGTATGCAGTTTGGGTTCTGGTGATCGGACTGTTGTATCCTTTGTGCAGGTGGTTTGATCGCTATAAAACGAACAACAAAGACAAGTGGTGGCTGAGCTACCTGTAGGAACTGGTTTTGGGCCGGGGGTTACCCGTTATCTAAAACCTTCATTGATCAGGCTCAGTGCTTGGTTCCCCGGGCACAGCGTATTTTCCTTCAATTGGTTCAGCGGGATCTCGCTGGTGTTCAGCGTCCGGTGGAGGTCCTTCCACTCGGTGTTGACATAAAGCAGTCCGGTCAGGATCTCCTCTTTCGCCCGCGCTTTTTGCAGAGCATTCACCGCAGCAATCCGGTCTTCGGGATCCCAGTCCAAGGCCAGCTTGTTCAACTGGATTTCCGAGCCATCGTGCATTTCCACTTGGGTGGATCTTCCTGCGTCGTAGCGCACATTGATCTCCTTTTTGGGAGGAACCAGATCCCTGGCCGAAGTCGCCTCAATATGCTCCCGGACGTAGTCATAGGATTTGGTGGAGCCGGGGTTGTTGTTGAAAGTGACACAGGGAGATATCACGTTCAGAAAGGCAAATCCCGGATGCTGGATGGCGGCTTTGAGCAAAGGAATCAGTTGCTGCTTGTCACCACTGAAGCTTTGCGCCACAAAGGAGGCCCCCAGCTCAATGGCCATGCTGGCCAAGTCGATCGCCTGAAAGGGATTGATCGATCCCGATTTGTTTTTGGATCCCTGGTCTGCCGTGGCCGAGTCCTGTCCCTTGGTCAGTCCATAGCAGCCGTTGTTCATCACCACATAGACCATGTTCAGGTTTCTGCGAATCACATGGACAAACTGCCCCATGCCGATAGAGGCGGAATCCCCGTCTCCGGACACTCCAAAATAGACCAGATTCCGGTTTGCCATGTTGGCTCCTGTCGCGACGGAGGGCATCCGCCCGTGCACGGAGTTAAACCCATGGGAATTTCCCAAAAAGTAGGCCGGGGTCTTGGAAGAGCAGCCGATCCCGGAGATTTTGGCGACCAGGTGCGGCTCAATGGACAATTCGAAACACGCCCGAACAACCGCGGCACTGATGCTGTCGTGCCCACAGCCCGCACACAGGGTGGACAGGCTTCCTTCGTATTCCTTGAGGGTATATCCCAGTTTGTTTTTGGGAAGCTTGGGATGGCTAAACAGCGGTTTCAGATAGCTCATGGCTGGAGTGGTTTTCTGGGTTTAGACAATGGGTGATTTGCTGCCGGATCGAGTCGGCTGTGATCGGCATCCCGTCGTAGTTGAGCACCGGCACGAGTTTTTTTGGATTGCAGTCCAGCTCCATGATCAGCATCTTGCGCATCTGGGCATCCCGGTTTTGTTCGATCACGAAAACCTGGGAGTGGCTGTCCACAAACTCGGCGACTTCCTTTCCAAACGGGAAGGCTTTGATCCGGATGGAATCCACGGCAATCCCTTCTTCGGCGAGCAGGTCTTTGGCTTCTTCCGACGAAAAGGTGGAAGTGCCAAAAAACAGGATACCAACAGCCCCCGGACTGGAGGAAACACTGATTTCCGCGGACGGAACCAGTTGTTTGGCAGTCTCCCATTTCCGGATTAGCCGGTTCATGTTCCTTTCGTAGGCCGCTCCGTCTTCCGTATAGGCCGCATAGTCATCCTTGGAAGTCCCCCTGGTAACAAATGCCCCTTTGGTGGGGTGTGTACCGGGATAGGTTCGATAGGGAATCCCGTCTCCATCCGGATCCAGGTACCTGCCAAACTTGCCCATATCCTCCAACTCCGCTGCCGTCAACACTTTGCCCCGCTTGTAGTTCCTTTTGCTGTCCCACTCAAACGGATCACTTATGTGATCATTCATCCCCAAATCCAGGTCAGTCATCAGGATTACCGGCGTTTGCAACTGCTCCGCCAGATCAAAGCTCTCGGCAGTCATCCCAAAACACTCCTTGGGCGTAGCAGGGAAAAGCAGGATATGTTTGGTGTCTCCGTGGGAAGCAAAACCCGCTGCCATCAGATCGGACTGCTGGGTACGGGTCGGCATTCCGGTACTCGGACCCGCCCGCTGCACATCGATCAGCACCGCGGGAACTTCCGCAAAATAGGCCAATCCCAAAAACTCGCCCATCAGCGACACGCCGGGTCCCGAGGTCGCCGTAAAAGCCCTGGCTCCGTTCCAATTGGCTCCGATCACCATGCCCATGGCGGCGAGTTCGTCCTCTGCCTGGATGATCGCGTAGTTGTTTTCACCGCCTTCCGTTTTTCTGTATTGCTTGCAATAAGTTTCAAAAGCTTCGGCCACGGAAGTAGAGGGAGTAATCGGATACCAGGCCATGACGGTTGCCCCTGCAAATACCGCCCCCAATCCGCAGGCGGTGTTCCCGTCCACCAGAATCTTGTCTTTCAACAGTTCCCTTTTTTCCAGCCTGAATGAAAGGGGAAATTCATGGTGTTTTTCCACATAGTCCATTCCCAAATCCAAGGCTCTGAAATTGGCCTCAATGAGTGCCTTTTTTCCTTCAAACTGTTCCTCTATCAGCTTTCGGATGACCGATTCATCCATCTCCAGCAATCTGACCAGCGCGCCGACATAGATGATGTTTTTCAGCAGTTGCCTTTTGCGTGGATCCTCAAAAGCCGCGTTGGCCATTTCCATCATCGGAATCCCGAGGTATTGGATGCCTTCCCGGAGATATTCCGGGGCGAGTTTTTTGGTGCTGTCGTAGACAAAATATCCCCCTTCCTTCACATTCTGCACGTCCTGGGCCATACTTTGGGGATTCACGCTGACCATCAGGTCCACCCCTTCCCGGCGGCCCAGGTAGCCTTTTTCGCTCACCCGGACCTCATACCAGGTCGGCAAGCCCTGGATGTTGGAAGGGAAAATATTTTTGGGGGTGACCGGAATCCCCATTCGGAAGATTGTCTTGGCAAACAGGTAATTGGCACTTGCCGATCCTGTCCCGTTCACATTGGCAAAACGGACGATAAAATCGTTGATTCGATGGTTCATTTTAGAGCGGGAAAGGGAGCGGGAATCTGATAGGCTTTGGTCACACTGTAGAAATATTTCTGCATGTCCCAGGCAGAGGTCGGGCATCGCTCGGCGCAAAGCCCGCAATGGAGACAGACGTCTTCGTCTTTGACCATCACGCGCCCGGTTTTTAGGATATCGGAGACCAGCAGGTCCTGGGTCGTGTTTTCGGCTGGCACCAACAAATTTTGTCTGAGCTGATCCTCCGGCTCATTTGCTGTGAACGTAATGCAGGAGGTGGGACACACGTCCATGCAGGCATCGCATTCGATGCATCGATCCTCTGTAAAAACCGTCTGCACGTCGCAATTGAGACATCGCTGGGTCTCTTTATAGGCAACGGAAACGTCAAATCCCAGCTCGACTTCCTTTTTTCGGTCTTTGAGCGTAATGGATTTTTTGGCCTGGGGTACCACATAGCGCTGATCAGCAGCGATCTGACTGTCATAGCTCCACTCGTGGATTCCCATCTTTTGGCTGACCAGGTTGGTATAGGGAGAAGGCCGGTCCTGCAGGTCTTTTCCCTGGCAAAACAAGTGGATGGACACCGCCGCCTGATGCCCATGGGCCACTGCGGTGATGACATTCTCGGGCCCGAAAGCCGCATCCCCTCCAAAAAAGACATTTGGAAGTGTGGATTGAAACGTCTTCCGATCCACCACCGGCATATCCCATTCGTCAAACTCCAAGCCCAAATCCCGCTCGACCCACGGAAAACTGTTTTGCTGGCCGATGGCGATCAGCACCTCGTCCGCCTCAATAAATACTTCGGGTTCGTCGGTGGGGATCAGTTGTCTTTTTCCCTTTTCGTCGTACACGGCTCTTACTTTTTGGAATTTCATCCCGACAAGTCGATTCCCATCAATCTCAAAGCTCAAGGGCACATGATTGTCAATAATCTGGATATCCTCGTGGGCGGCATCTTCTTTTTCCCAAGGCGAAGCTTTCATTTCGGCAAAGGGGCTCCTTACCACCACCTTGACTTCCTTGCCTCCCAATCTTCGGGCGGTTCGGCAGCAGTCCATTGCGGTATTTCCCCCGCCTAGGACGATGACTTTTTTGGAAATGGATTTGGTGTGCTCAAAGGCCACACTCGCCAGCCACTCGATCCCGATGTGGATTGCCGAGGCTCCTTCCTGTCTCCCCGGAAGTTTGGGCAGGTCTTTGCCACGGGGAGCACCTGTACCGACGAAAACCGCATCGTATCCTTTTGAAAGCACATCTTTCAGACTTTCGACATAGGTCAAAAACTGGGTATGGATCCCCAAATCCAGGATGTAATCCACCTCCTCGTTCAGGACGGTTTCCGGAAGCCGAAAGGAAGGAATCTGGCTCCGCATCATCCCTCCACCGGCAATCTGCTCATCGAAAAGGTGGACTTCATAGCCCAGCGGAGCCAAATCCCGGGCAACCGTAAGTGAAGCAGGCCCGCCCCCGATCAGTGCAATCCTCTTTCCGTTTTGGGGAAAAGGAGCCTGGGGCATCAGGCTTTTCACTTCCCCTTTTTGATCGGCAGCAACCCGCTTGAGTCGGCAGATGGCTACCGGCTCCTCCTCCACCCTGACCCTTCGGCAGGCAGGCTCGCAGGGCCGGTCGCATGTTCGCCCCAATATCCCAGGAAAAACATTGGACTCCCAGTTGACCATATAGGCCTCGGTGTATTTTTCGGCGGCGATCAGGCGGATATACTCCGGCACCGGGGTATGGGCAGGACAGGCGTATTGGCAGTCTACCACTTTGTGATAATATTCCGGATTCCGGACATCGGTCGGCTTCATAGCTATTTTGGACTACTACAATCTAAAAACTCGAAATTTAACATAGGTATTGGGTATTTAATATAAACAATAATTCTGCAAAAAAGACAAGGGGCAGATTTGTGGAAACAAAATGGCGCAGCATTTCCGAACGGGGTATTCATGAAAACGGCCCCGGAATGCCAAACGCGATCATCGACAAGATCTTCCAGCCTTTTTTCACGACCAAACCCACCGGGCAGGGAACCGGCCTGGGACTCTCGCTGAGCTATGACATCGTGAAAGCCCACGGGGGAGAACTGCAGGTAAAATCAGTGCCGGGAGAGTTTACCACTTTCACCATTTTTTTGCGAGTTTAAAAAACCTAACTTTTACCCTATGAAAATCCTTGTAGTAGACGACGAACGAGATGTGGAAGACCTCTTTCGCCAGAAATTCCGCAAAGAAATCCGAAATGAGGGACTGGAGCTGCTTTTTGCATTTTCGGGAACAGAGGCCCTGGAAATCCTCGAAAGGAACAATCCCCCGCAGGTCGCCAGCGTTTTCTCGGATATCAACATGCCCGGAATGAGCGGGCTGGAGATGCTTGGCATCATCAGAACCCGCTTCCCCAAGCTCCGCGTCAGCATGATCTCCGCTTACGGCGACGCCGACAACTACCAAAAGGCAATGAGCTTTGGGGCGAAGGGATTTTTCACCAAACCGGTCGATTTCGAATCCCTGAGAAAGGAGATCGGTGAAATATTGAGAAGCTAAACCCTGCTTTTTCCCACTTTTCCACTTCAAAAAACAACCCCAAGAAAAGCCACCGAGTACTATGATCCTGATCAACCTGATCTCCCTTTTTCTCCTCTACTACCTGAAGAAAAGCGCCGGTCCCGAGGGATTCCCCGCCCGACTGCACCGGTATTTCAAGTACGGAATGATTGCCGCCGCGGTGTTGATTGTGTTCGGAATCACGCATGCACCTCCCGAGATCCTGTTCCAACTGCTTTCCTTTGTGCTGGTCGGAGCCATTATCTACCTGATCCTGCATTCTCCGGAGTTGGACTACCAAAGAACCCTGGCGATCACCCCGCTGCCGATCATCGGAGTCCGGCTCTTGGAATACCTGATACAGACCATCAGTCCCGCGATCTACGATATCCTCGAAAACTACCTCGATGCGGCCGGAATTTTCGCCTTCATCTGGGCCGTGACCATGTGGCTCAATCACCGGAAACAAATGAAGGAAGTGGAGATCGAGCGCATCATCTCCAAAGAGCAGGAGAGGCAGCTCCGGAATACCGAAGAGCAAAGAAGCCAGTTGGAGATCCTGGTGGCGGAAAGGACCTCGGAGATCCTCAGCCAGAAAGAAGAGCTGCAGCACGCCCTGGATCATCTCCGGGCGACTCAGGAGCAGCTTATCCAGCAGGAAAAACTGGCTTCCCTCGGCCAACTCACCGCCGGCATCGCCCACGAGATCAAAAACCCGCTCAACTTTGTCAACAACTTCTCGGAGCTCAGCGTCGATTTCCTTCAGGAAATCAGCGAGGAAATGCCGAAAATCCCGGACAGTCCCGAAAAGGAAAACATCCTCGACTTGCTGGAAAACGTCAAATCCAATCTCGGCAAAATCAGGCACCATGGCTCCCGCGCAGACAGCATCGTCCGGTCTATGCTGATGCACTCCAGGGGCGGCACGGGCACCCTGGATCCGACCGACCTCAACGCACTGATCCGCGAGTATTCCAATCTGGCCTTTCACGGAATGCGTGCCAACCCCAACCCGATCAACGTGGACATCCAACTGGATCTGGACGAGAGCCTGCCGAAAATCAAACTCAATGCGGAAGATTTCAGCCGGGTGATCCTCAATCTGGTCAAAAATGCCTTTGACGCCATGAGGGACAAACTTGCCGTGTCGGGCACTGGGTACAAAGCCAAGGTGGAAATCCGAACCAAAGACCTCGGCGACAAAGTGTTGATAGAGGTAGAAGACAACGGGCCTGGTGTGCCGGACCAGATTCGGGACAAGCTGCTCATGCCCTTTTTCACCACCAAAAAAGGCACCGAAGGAACCGGCTTGGGGCTCAGCATCACCCATGACATCATCAAATCCCACGAGGGAACCCTGGAGATAACCTCCGAGGAAGACCGATTTACCCGTTTCAGTATTTTACTCCCCAAATCAATCTGACTATGAAAATTCTATTTGTTGACGACGAGCGGGATGTAGAGGCACTTTTTCTCCAGAAGTTCCGAAAAGAGATCAAAAGTGGCCAACTGGAGCTGGCCTTTGCTTTTTCGGGGCAGGAGGCACTGGATCTGCTGGGGGCGGACAATCCCCCCAAATTCGTCTATGTGTTTTCGGACATCAATATGCCGGGAATGAGCGGACTGGAATTGCTCGAGGAAATCAAATCCCGGTTTCCGCTGATACAGGTAAGCATGGTTTCGGCCTACGGCGACCAGGAAAATTACGACAAGGCGATGAATTCGGGAGCCAAGGGCTTCTTTACCAAGCCGGTGGATTTTGAAAGGCTGAAAACGGAAATCGCTGCGCTGGCTGGGGGCAGTTAGTTTTTTGGAAGGGTGGCCGGACGGCTTCCCAGACCCGGACTTAGGTAGCCAGGTGAGCCATTCCGATATTGCCAAAAACACTTTTGGTGATTTGCACGGCAAAATATGTGCTGCAAGATCAGAATATAAGGCTAAATTGGTACTTCGGGCCTGCATCTTGGGAAGACAGGCAAAACAGGAGCTGAGGACAATGGAACCGGGGGGAGATTCTGAAACAGTCCCTTTTGTTTTTCACCACAAAAAGGCGAAGGAGATACCGGACTCCGATCACGGTCTCCCATTTCCGATACAGCCTGTCAGGGAGACTCAGCGACTGGGTTTTTGGCGGGGATTTGACCCGATTTAGAACGTATTGCCTAAAACAACACCTTAATTTTTTCCAATGAAAATTTTGATTGTAGACGACGAACAGGACGTGGAAATCATGTTCCTCCAAAAATTCAGGCATGAAATCAAAAGCAAACTGCTGGAAGTGGAATTTGCTTTTTCCGGCGAACAGGCCCTGGATTTGCTGGGAAACTCGGGCTCTCCGGATGTCGTGTACGTATTTTCGGACATCAATATGCCGGGAATGAGCGGCCTCGAACTTTTGTCCAACATCAAAAGCAGATTTCCCCATATATTAGTAAGCATGATTTCGGCCTACGGAGACAGGGACAACTACAACAAAGCGATCGATTCCGGAGCAAAGGGATTTTTCACCAAGCCGGTTGACTTTGAATCCCTGAAAAACGAAATCGCAGAATTGCTAACTAACAAATAATATGGCAAAAATACTGGTAGTCGATGACGAAGAAGATCTGGAAATGCTTTTCCGCCAGAAGTACCGCCAAAAAATCCGATCCGGAGAGTACGAAATGTTGTTTGCGCTCAACGGGCAACTGGCCATGGATACGCTCAAAGACCACCCGGACGTGGACATGATCCTGAGTGACATCAACATGCCCGTGATGGACGGACTCACGCTCCTGTCCAACACCAAGGAGAAAAATCCCCTGGTCAAGACCATCATCATCTCTGCCTACGGAGACATGGAAAACATCCGCAAGGCCATGAATCTCGGTGCCTTTGATTTTGTGACCAAGCCGGTCGATTTTCAGGACCTGGAGATCACCATCGAAAAAACCCTCGGCTACATCAGCCAGATCAAAGGCACCCTGCAGGCGATGAGGGAAAACAACATCCTGAGAATGTACGTGGATGAGACCGTCCTCAATTTTATGGGAGGGAAGGAGATCGAAACTGCGCTGATGGAAAACGAGACGATAGAGGCATCCGTGGCATTCATCGATCTGGTGGGCTTTACCAAAATCTCGGAAAACGAAGAGCCCAATACCGTCGTGGGCCTGCTCAACGAATACTTTGACCTGATGGTCCGGGAAATCATCGACCAAAAGGGGAGCGTGGACAAATTCATCGGAGATGCGGTCATGGCGGTATTCCAGGGGCCTGACCATCTCGCCCGGTCCATCAATGCCTGCCTGGCCATCCGAAGCAAGATGGAAATCATCCCCGAATACTCCGCGGAGACCCATTTCCGGCCGCAGGTTTCGATCGGGATCAATTCCGGGGAGATGGTCTCGGGCAACATCGGATCCAAATCCCTCAAACGACTGGACTACACCGTCATCGGTGACGCAGTCAATATCGCGTCCCGCCTCCAAAATGCCGCCAACCCCAGCCAGATCCTGATCTTGGACCGCTGTGCAGCGATGGTAAAGGACAAGTTTGAGCTCCAACCCGTGGGAGAAATCAATCTGAAAAACAAAGCAAACGCTGTGACGGTTTTTGAGGTGATCGGCTAAGGCGGTTGCTTTTCGGAAAATCGGACAAAACTTCCCGCTTGTTTGCTTCAAAAATCGACAGCTCCCACCACAAAAGTATTTTTGGTGTTCTCAGGGATTTTCCAAAACCATAGACCGCAGAAGCGGGAAGAATTTTCACCACGGGTAATGGAGGAAGAAAGAGCAATAGCTTTCAAGCCCTGTCAGGAACTCCAACCCACCCATTCGCCACAAACCTTTTTTGAGGTCACAGAGCTCAAAAGCTTCGCTTTTTTGGCTATGGAATCCGCATTGATCAGCGGGAAATTTTTCACCGCAGGAGACGCCGGGAAACGCACAGGGATTTAACCACAGAATCTGTGCATCTGTGGCCCATCCAAAAAACGCCGATTGGTGAAGCTCCCGGCTGGAGCTCCGCCGACGCCTGCTGTTTCGAAACCAAAGACTTCTTTTTCTCCTGTGGTTGGTTTTTTTGCGGTGGATGGGCATCCCATGAAGCAACATGAAGCCTCCGATTCCATTTCCCAAATCAGTAAACCGGAACAGAAAAGGCTCGTTTCGACTGGCTCTGTCGTGTTTTGGGACAAATAATATTTCGAAAATCGTCCGATTCCGATCTATTTTGGCTATGGCCCTTGGGGATTTTGCAAAAAACCAAAGATTCCCAGTAGATTAATTGCCCAAAACCCAAATGATATGAGAAAACTTACCCAACCCGCACTTTTCCTGGCACTTGGCATTTCGGTCAGTTTTGCCGCATTGGTTCCCAAGCCCGAAGGAGAGCTGTTTCCCCTGACAGGAGCGTCCAAGATACCTGCCGACAGTGTGAAAAAAGACAGCCTCGACTACCCAAAATTCAAGGATCTTCCGCTCAAACCTGAGCGTGAAGTCAAGTTCACCGCAAAAGAAGGAACCTGGATGAGTGTCGATGTCAGTCCAGATGGCAAAACACTTGCTTTTGACCTCATGGGCGACATCTATACCGTTCCGATCGAGGGGGGAAAGGCCACGCCGATCACCACCGGAATCGCCTACGAAACCCACCCCAGATTTTCCCCCGACGGGAACAAAATCCTGTTTACCTCCGACCGCGCCGGGAGTGACAACCTTTGGTACATCGATACTGCAAAAAAAGACACCATCCAGGTGACCAAAGACAAAAACGGCGAAGTCCCGAGTGCGCACTGGACGCCGGACGGCGAATACATCATCGTGGCCAAAGGCCGGAGAATCACCAAGCTTTGGATGTACCACAAAGACGGTGGCGGCGGCATCCAACTGAACGAAAACCCCACCACGGTCAAGACGATCGATCCTTTTGTGAGCCCAGACGGGAAAAAAGTGTACTTCTCACAGCGAAACGGATCCTGGAACTACAACGCGCTGTTGCCCCAATACCAAATCGGAACCTACGATTTTGAAAAAGGCGAACTTGCAAGCATTACCTCCAGATACGGATCGGCCTTTACGCCGACACTCAGCAAGGACGGCATGTGGATGGTGTACGGTACCCGCTGGGAGGACAAGACGGGCTTGGTGCTCAGAAACCTGAAAACCGGTGGGGAAAAATGGCTGGCCTACCCCGTGCAGCGCGATGAGCAGGAATCCATCGCCCCACAGGGGGTGCTCCCTGCCATGGCCTTCACCCCGGACAGCAAGTTTGTCATCGCTTCTTACGGCGGCAAAATCTGGAAGCTTCCCGTGGATGGATCAGCGGCGGTCGAGATTCCCTTTGAAGCAGACGTCAAGCTGGCCATGGGTCCACGGCTCTACTTCAACTACGAAATCAAAGACACCACCGCAAAGCTCGCCACCCAAATCCGCGACGCGGTTCCTTCCCCTGACGGGAAAAAACTCGCCTTTACCGCGCTGAACAGACTCTATGTGATGGACTATCCCGACGGAACCCCAAGACGGGTTACCACCAATGAATTTACCGAGGCCATGCCATCCTGGAGTCCGGACGGCACACAGTTGGTATTCATTACTTGGGAAGACCAGGCGGGCGGCCACCTCTACAAGGCTTCCCTCGGAGGCGGAGGGTCAGTCACCCAACTGACTGCCGAATCCTCCCTCTACTACAGTCCTGTTTGGGGGCCCAACAACAAAATCCTGGTTTACAAAGGATCCAATCGGTTGCTTCAGGAAGCTGAAGGCCCTGGCATAAGCGGTGCCGAGGCGATCTTGGCTTGGATTCCCGCATCAGGCGGGCCCTTCAGAAAGATCATGAATGCAGGAAACTACGGAAATCCCCACTTCACCCAGGACACCTCCAGAATTTTCCTGAACGGTTCCGGGGGGGCATTGCTAAGTGTACAATGGGACGGCACAGACGAGAAAGTACATGCCCGCATCACGGGGATTACACCTTTTGGCTCCGCGGCCGACCCCCATGCAGACCATGGCCATGCGAGCCCCGAAGAGGCCTCCACGGTCCGCTATGTGATGGGCAAGCCTGTTTCAAATGCAGACGCGGTCAACTATTGCATGCTTCCGGAGGGGGCCAATTCCCGTGAGCCGCAGATGATGCCCGCCAGCGCAAGCACGATCTACATGGCCCCCGTTGGCAACAAGGCTTTGGCCCAAGTCAACAACAACGTATATGTGGTGACCATCCCGACTGCCGGCAAAGTGCCGACCATCAATGTGGCCGATCCTGCTTCCAGCAATTTCCCCTCCCGCCAGTTGACGGAGATCGGGGGAGAATGGCCAGCCTGGGAGGCCAATGGAAAAAAAGTACACTGGTCGCTGGGAAATGGACACTGGGTCTATGACATCGACCGAGCCGAATATGTGGAGGACTCAGTGAAAGCAGCCAAAAAGTCAAAAATACTGGCTGATGCGGACAGTGTTTCGGCCTTGAAGGCAAAAGGCGAAGATGCCGTCAAGCTCGCAGACTCTCTGGCAAAAGCGGACAAAAAACGGATCGATTCGCTTTTCAAGGCCGACAAGGAAAAGTTCAAAGCGGACAGCCTGTTCAAAGCACAACTGAAAGAAAAGGAATCCTACAAACCGGATGAAAAACAGGTGAAGGTCTATTTCGCCAAAGACACCCCGAATGGAAGCATCCTCCTGAAGAATGCAAGGATTGTGACCATGAAGGGTTCCGAGGTCATCGAAAACGGGGATATCCTGATCGAAAACAACCGGATCAAGGCCGTGGGTGCCACGGGGACTCTGGATGTTGGAAATGCAAAGGTCATCGATGCTTCCGGGAAAACGATCACACCCGGCTTTGTCGATACCCATGCACACATGTGGCCTACCTGGGGCTTGCACAAGAATACCGTCTGGATCTATGCGGCAAATCTGGCCTATGGAGTGACCACCACACGGGATCCCCAGACTGCCACCACGGATGTCCTGACTTATGGCGATATGGTGGAGGCTGGTTTGGTCCCGGGGCCAAGGGTCTATTCCACCGGTCCCGGCGTGGGCTACTGGATGTACAACATGAAGTCCCTCGACCAGACCAAAAATGTCCTCAAGCAGTATAGCAAGTACTACAACACGCAATACATCAAGATGTATCTGGTCGGCAATCGACAGCACCGCCAGTGGGTGATCATGGCCGCCAACGAGCAAAAACTCATGCCGACCACCGAAGGCGGGCTGGATTACAAGCTGAACATGACCCAACTGTTTGACGGATATCCGGGGCACGAACATGCCATTCCGATCTATCCCCTCTACAGTGACGTGACCCAGACGATTGCCGAAAGCAAGATGGCCTATACGCCGACCCTCCTCGTGGCGTATGGTGGCCCTTGGGCTGAAAACTTCTACTATACGACCGAAAGCCCCCTCCATGATCCGAAGCTGAACCGGTTTACCCCCTACAACGAAATGAACTCCAAGGCCCGAAGAAGGGCGGGAAGTCTTGGGGGTTGGTTTGCGCCGGAAGACCATGTATTCAAGAAACATGCAAAAGGAGTGAACTCCATCGTATCGCAGGGAGGTCTTGCAGGCATTGGTTCCCACGGTCAGTTGCAGGGACTCGGCTACCACTGGGAGCTCTGGTCCGTAGCCAGCGGGGGGATGGACAATCTGGAAGCATTGAAGGTAGCCACCATCCTTGGGGCCGAGGCACTCGGACTGGACAAGGATCTTGGAAGCATCGAGACGGGAAAGCTCGCCGATCTGGTCATCCTGGACGAAAATCCATTGGAAAACATCCGAAATACGAACACCATCACCCATGTGGTCAAAAATGGCCGTGTGTACGATGGGAATACGCTGGATGAAATCCTGCCTACTCCCAGAAAACTCGACGTGAGCTCCTGGACCAAGGAAGCTCCCAAGGTGAACACCGCGGTGATTGACTGATTGGTTCCCATCCAAATGCAAAAAGAGGCTGCCCGGATTTGGGACAGCCTCTTTTTGCATTCAAGGGACAGGAAGTCGCCGGTTCGTCAAAGTCCAAACCGGTACTGAACGCCGGTGATAAACTGCTCCCTGCTTGCCAGAAAGCCATATTCTGCCCTGACCATGAAATGTTTGCTGAACTGGTATTGCCCGCCCACGATGAAGTTCCACATGTCTTTGGGCCGCTTGTCCATGGAATATTGTACGGTGGAGCTTTCAATGGTGCTGATCGCCCCGTCAGCGGCTATCAGGATCTCGCTTGCCCTGTCCAATACCTGGTTTGCCTTGTTGTGCTTGGCTTTGTTGACCGGGTTGTTTTGCTCCGCCTGACTGAGTCCGTTCCACCAAGCGTCCACATTGTTTTGGGCATTTTCCACTTTTTCGAATCCTTCGTCAACTCTTGTACCCAAGGTTCCATCAGGAAAAACCTCGCTCAAAGCGATCGATCCGTTCGTTTCCGAGCTGAGGTGTACCCTAAACCCGCCGACCCATACGGTCACGGCCTTTTGGTTTTCCAATTTGAAATTTTTCCCAAAACGGGGACCAAAAATAAATGTCTTCGCCGGTTTGGCGAGCTGTGGCACGTCTGTCCAAGCCACATTCATATCCAAAGCCATAAATCCCCCGCCGATCCCGATCGTGGGAGTCATTCCCAACCCAAAAGAAGTCGCATTGAACTCCACCAGCGATCCCGCTGTCAGTACCTCCGTATAGTTGTTGTCCCCGTCGGGAAGCCAAACACCAAAACCGATGTCTGTGGATGCTTGGGACTTGCCCAAAATCCCGTAGATATTCAAGAATGGGAACAGCCAAATATCCGGTCTGACGGTCACGGCACTGGCTGTGGCTCTGGCCTTGTTGAACCGGACGATTTCATCCACATTGTACATTTCGCCGCCATTGAATCCAATCATCATGTTTTCGAGGATCAGGTCAGATTGCTGCCAAAAATATTGGGCACTTATACCCGCAGAATAGGGAAGTTCAAAACCTGCCCCGACAGCCTTGTCGCCCAAAATGGGAAGCACATACGGATATTCGGCCATCTTGATGCTGTCAATGATGTGCTCTTTCTTTTTCCCGACTTCCCTGTTTGAAAAGACCTGAGCTTGGGCAAAACCCAAAAATAAGGTCAGTCCACAGCCAAGTAGAAGTATCCGTTTCATAACTAATTTATTTTATTGGTGGCCAAAAATATTGTTCAAATCAAAGGTATGGGGACAGGCAGCCATAATACATGACGAAAGTCAGTTTCAAACTCATGCAATTTCACAAAACATCCGAGCCCGTGGCATTTCGTCCCGATATCTCCCACAAGTGGTTTCAAAGGAATTGTTTCAACAAAAATCTCCTTAACTTAAAGCGGTCATCAAACTACTCCAGCGTATGAAAAAACCAGCTATCCTTCTTCTTTTCTGCCTGACGGTTGCCGCAATAGCCCATGCCCAGCAGAACGATCCCGAAAAACTGCAGTCAGCAGTCGATTCAAAAACCTTCGTGTTTGAGGGGCGCCAGGCTTCCGGAATGCGGGGAAGGATGATCCAGCTCGATCCGGGCTACACGCTTGACGTAAGTCCCGAAAAAGTGACCGGGGATTTGCCTTTTTTTGGCAGATCATACCAAGCCACGCCGGGAAGCACGGACGGGGGGCTGAAATTCGAGTTTTCGGAATTTGACTACCTCGTAAAGCCGCGAAAAAAAGGGGGCTGGGACATCACCATTGAGCCAACGGAACAGCAGGATATCCGGTCGATCTTTCTGACCATCCAGACTTCCGGCAACGCCTCCCTTCGGATCACCAGCAACAGCAAGGAAGGGATGTCCTATTCCGGCATAATCAAATAACGACCGGAATCCTCTTTTTCATCAATGATGGTGCTCCTCGTCTTCCAGGAGTACACATTCCTCCCGGTCGATCTCGGTCTCTATCGTGTAGTGCTCAAACGGATGCTTTTTCATGATCCGTTTGAGCCCGTTTTTCACCTCCAAAAGCTCGTCCAGCGAGACCAGCGGCTTGAGCTTCACATGGGTGGTGAACACGTGGTGCTCTCCGTCCAGCGACCAGACGTGGGTGTGATGGGTAGATTCCACCTGGGGAATTTCTCGGATTTCGGCTTCGATTTTGGATTTGTCCACATCGGCGGGTTGGCCTTGCAGAAACAGAAAGACGGTTTCCTGGAGCCTTTTCAGGACATTCCAGAGGATATACATGGAAATAAGGAGCGACAGTGCCGGATCGAGGTAGGGGTTGGGGTAAAAGATCAGGACCACCGAAACGATCAACACAGCGGCCCATCCCAGCACATCCTCAATCAGGTGCCAGGAGATGACCCGCTCATTCAGCGTCTTTCCCTTGCTGAGTTTCCAGGCAGCATAGCCGTTTACAGTCACGCCCAAGATGGCAAAGTAGAGCATTCCCTGCGCATCGGAATACTCGGGGCTTATGATCCTGAGAATTGCCTCCCGGATCACAAAGACCGAACCCACGATCAGCACGATCGCGTTGATCAGCGCGCCCAGAAGCGAAAATCGCCTGTACCCAAACGAAAAAGAGTCCGTTGCCTTTTTCTTTGACAGCCGGTCCAAATACCAGGACGTTCCCAGCGAAAGGGAATCGCCCAGATCATGCACCGCATCGGAAACGATCGAAACGCTGTTCACATACCATCCACCGATCAGTTCGATGATCGTAAAAGCGAGATTTAGGAAAAAAGCCGTCTTTAGGTTTTTCCCGGATTCGTGGTGATGGTGGTGATGGTCATGGGACATTTCCCCAAAGATAGTGGCTTTTCGAAAAGTGTCGAATCCCCCTCCCCTTCCATTCCATGGGGACGAATGTCCTTTGGAATCGTATATTTAAACCACTCAACTTAGACGGATGAGTTTTTAACCCAAACCTAACCTATTCCCTATGTCTTCCAGACGCGATTTCATCAAGCAAACCGGGCTGGCGATTTCTGTCGCCAGCCTTGGACTTTCCGGTTTCGGCTTTTCAACCGCAAAACCCTATAAGATGGGCTTGCAGCTTTTCACCATCCGCCAACCCATGGCCGAGGATCCGGTGAAAACGCTAAAGACCATCTCCAGCTTTGGCTACCAGGATACGGAGATCTACGGGTACGACGGCCCGGCAAACAAGTATTACGGAATGCCCGCTGCCGACTTCAAGAAAGTCCTGGAGGACAATTCCCTCGAAAGCACCAGCGGACACTACGATTTCATCAAGTATTTCAACGGATCTGATGAGGAACTCATGCGCTACACCGATCAGTGCATCGTCGGGGCACACGCCTTGGGGCAGAAGTACATCACCTGGCCCTGGTTGGATCCCGACTCCCGATCCATCGAAAAGTTTAAACTGCTTACCGACAAGCTAAACCTGGTCGGCGAGCGGGTCAGCAAAGCAAAGCTCGGTTTCGCCTACCACAACCACGACTTTGAATTCATCGACCACAACGGTGAAAACGGCTTTGACCTCATCCTGAAAAACACCGATCCAAAACTGGTCAAGATTCAGATCGATCTCTATTGGGTGGCACATAGCTCTCCGCTCTCGGCTCATGAACTCTTCCTGAAAGCTCCGGGTCGCTTCCCGATGTGGCATATCAAAGACATGGACAAAGTCAGCCGCGACTATACCGAGATGGGAAATGGCTCCATTGACTACACGAAAATATTGCCGGACGCCACGCTCGCCGGAATGGAATATTACTACATCGAGCAGGGTGGAAACTTTGCCCAAAACCCCATCCAAAGTGTGAAGGACAGCGCGGACTATTTCAAAAAGAACCTGATCGGGTTGTTTGGTTAAAGGTGGAAATATGTAACTCTCCAAGGGTTCTGAACCCTTGGAGAGTTTTGCCTGCTGCTACCTGTCCAGCCAATCTTTGAATTCCCCGACTTTTTCACGGCTGATCAGGATGTCACGGTCAGGGCAGTTTTTGAGTTTCACCTTCAAGCGGCTGTTGGAGTAGGTCAAGACCTCATCGACAGCATCGACCCGGCAGAGATATTTCCGGTTGAGGCGAAAGAAAACTGCCGGGTCGACCTGACTTTCCACTTGCTCCAGCGTGGAGTCCAGCACAAACTTTTTCCCGGAGAACGTCTGCAAAAAAGTCACCCGCTCCTCGCTGAAAAAGAAAGCGATGTCTTCTGTGGAGACGCTTTGGATCTTTTCTCCAAAACGTACCAGAAAGCGGTTTTTAAAGCTCTTCTTCTCCGGTTGGAGCAAGCCTTTCAGCAGTTCCAAATCCAACAAGGGCCGGACTTGGCTGGATTTGAACTTATCCACAGCTCTGGCCAGGTCCGCAGGATCGATCGGCTTCAGCAGATAGTCGATCGCATTGACCTGAAAGGCCCGGATGGCATATTGGTCAAAGGCCGTGGTGAAGATCACGGGGCTGGCGACTTTCACCTTTTCGAAGATCTCAAAGCTGATTCCGTCGGCAAGCTGGATGTCGCAAAAGATCAGGTCGGGAGCGGCATTTTCGGCAAACCAGCGGACAGACTTGCTCACCGTATCCAGATTTTCCGGGAATTTGGCTTCCGGAAAATGTGGCTTGAGCAGCTTTTCCAACCGGCTGGCGGCCGGTTTTTCGTCTTCGATGATCAGGATTTTCATTGTTGTATAGTCAGTAGGGGCAGCTTGACCAAATACTCATGTTCGGTCTGGGCCACCTCGGGCTGATCTTTGCTCAGCAGGAGATAGCGAGACCGGATGTTGTTCATACCAACCCCGGTAGAGGGTTCCGTTTGACTGGATTTGGGTTGGAAGGTATTGCTGATCCACAGCTCTTTTCCTTCTTGGTGAATGTGGATAAACAGCGGTTTTTCGGCGGAAGCGATGTTGTGCTTGATGGCATTTTCCAGCAAAAGCTGTAAAGAAAGTGGCGGCAGAAACAGCCCTTTGGGATCGGAGACTTTGACAGAAAAATTCAGATTTTCCCCGAAGCGGATCTTTTGCAGTTCCAAAAAATTCTGCGCAAAATCCAGCTCCCGATCCAGGGAAACCAGCTCCTCCTGCTGCACCTCCAATACGTAGCGGTAGATTCGGGACAGTTTTTGGATAAAAGCTGCCGAGCGGTCCGCATCCTCATACACGAGGTTGGACAGGGCGTTGAGCGAGTTGAACAGGAAGTGAGGATTGAGCTGGTTTTTGAGGCTTTGGTACTGGCTGGCGAGTTTTTCGGAGCGAAGCTGCTCGGCTTCGATGGCCGATTTTCGCCACTCCATCAGCCACGAACGGGTGGTGAAGATGGCCATGAAGACCAAGGAAATGCCCAATGGATATTTTGTAAATCCGAGCAAATTTGTCCAGGGGATTTCTCGGGATGAAAACCCGTCGAGTACTAGATGGTAGCCAAAGACAATGGCAAAGCTCACCATAAAAGAGTAGCTCATAAACAGGGAAACGGTCAACAGAAGCCGCTTCACAGGAGAATATACCCATGATACTCTGGGATCCAGAAAGCACTCCACCCGGCTTCCTCCCCAGCTAAGTGCCAACGATACCAAAAAAGAAAAGATAAAATCCGGAATCATGCTTTTGATCCCATCCCAGCTAAAGAAGCATGAAAAGCAGAACGCTACCTGAATAGACAGCGCAATGGCGAGATTGACCAAGATGAATTGCCGGAGGTCATACCAGAGTTTGCTGTGGTGTCTCGGAATTGGCGGGTTTTGGGACATGTCGGAAGATAATCAAAAACGTTTTTCGGAAGATCAAGCCGGGAATCAAAAGCCAATCCCCGGCGCAAAACCGGAGACTGGAAGGTTCGTTAAGTATTCGAAGGCGGTTTAGTTGCAGGCATTTGCTACTTGCTCTGCCTGGGCTTTTCCCCAAGTGGGCAGCAGATAGCCGTCCGTGATTTTTGCCTCTTCGTTGGCGTAAAGTGAGATGGCATTTCTGGCAAGTCCACAGGCTTTCTCCGGGCCCGATCCGAAAAACCGCGCCATCCCCTGCTCCATCTGTGCCATGAGCATCAGCGCGCGGGGGTTTTCCCGGTCCAGACTGATCGCTTTCCCGAAGAGCTGCATGGCTTGGGGACTGAGACTTTGGCCTCGGGACGCAGGATCGAGTGATATTTTCCCCATGACCACATAGCCTTTCATGGCTGTGATTTCAGAGTTATCCACACTGATTTTCTCGGCTTTTTCGACCAAACTCATCGCCTGATCCAGATATTGATCCTTGTCCACCTCAAAGCGAAAAACCGCTGTAGTCTGCAAATAGGCGGCATAATAGAGGGGCAGCCACTCTTCGGGCTTGGCTTCGGCGATACGGATAAAGGCATTGGTCACCGCTTGGGATTCTTCCAGTGTCTGGATGGTTTTCATGGCTGTCACCTGCTTTTTCATCGCGTTTTCATAAGCGGGATCCGCGCAAAAGGCGGAGAAAATAAAGGCAAAAGCCAAGGCGAGTGTTGTGGATAACTTTTTCATAGAACGAGTATTAGAGGTTGTTTAACATGTTTGCGTTTTTGTCTTTGGATAGGGTCAGGAAGACGCCGATCACGATAAACCGCGGGGCGGACTGCTGGATAGGCAGCGACGCGTAGCTGCCGGATTCATCGGGAGCGACCGTATAGGTGTACCCGAAGATATTTTCGCTGCCCAGCACATTGGTCACTGCGCCGTGGATGATCAGATTTGGCTTTGGCAGGTAGCTCCAGCTTAGACTGAGGTTTTGATAGGATCGTGTCTTGGAGTTCATCTCTCCCGGCAGATTGGGATCGGTGTAGGTATAGCCGTCGTTGAAAGAAAAGGACGCGCCAATCTGCGACTTCAGGGAAGAGACAAAGTGCTTGATCACAACTGAGAAGTTGTGTTTCGGCGCAAAATCCGGCTGCACTTGCGTCTCGTATTGGTTGTAGCTCCGCTTGCTGTCCACGAAGCTGTAGGTGATCCAGTAGTCGGTATTTTTGATGCTTTGCCGATCACGGAAGAACACATCAAAGCCTTTGGCATAGCCCGACCCTCCGTTTTGCAATAGGCTTGGGTTCTGTGGATTTCCTTCTAAAAGCACCAAGCCATCATAGGACTTGTAGAACGTTTCGGCGCGGAAAGTGATCCCGTCCGTCTGCAGGAGGTAGTTCAGGATCAGATGCTTAGCCTGTGCGTTTTGTAGATTTGGATTTAAAACCCGAAAGTTATCCACAGGCAATTGGTGGAATCGTCCGGCGGCAAGTGAAAGCGTTCCATTGTCTGAAACTTGATACGCGATGGAAGCTCTGGGATCGACCCAGCTTTCTTCCGCAAGCTTGGAATGGCCCGCCCGAATCCCTCCCCTGAAGACCAGCTTGCGGCTGAGGTACCAGTCCCACTCGGTGAAGAAGTAGCCTTCATGCTCGTCAAAGGATCGGTTCAGTTCTGATCTTACCAATTTTTCGGCGTAGGAATGGATAAAAAACTCCAGCCCACTTTTGGCAGAAATGCGACCGGAGAAATCCTTGACTGCTGTAAATTTCATATGTGTCAGGTCATTGGCCCGGTCGATTTCCGTGGAGTCGTAGCTGACCTGATCCCGGTTGTGGGAATAGGAAACACCCGAAAATAGCGTCCAGCCGTTTTCATAGGCCTTTCTCCAGTTGGTCTGGGCGTAAGAGTAGTTGTTTTTCAGGTTCACCAAAACCCCCTTTCCAGAGATGCCAGGCATCGCCTGCCAGAGTTCCATTCCTCCGGATTCTGTGCGGGCAAGTACCTTCAGGATCCCTCCCTTTTTCAGTTTAGACTGGGCGGCGAGTTCCAGATCCCAACCATGCGGAGCGCGCTCCCAGTCAAAATTCTGTTTGACCAAGGCCTGATAGGGAGCCAGATCCAGGATATTTCCGCTGAGCGAAATGCTGCGCTTGTCGTCCGCGAGCGTGTGGGCGTAACCTGCACCGACTGAGAGAATCGAGACATCTCCTTGACTTCGAGCCGCGACATCCTTCGTATTCATGGCTAATGCGGAGGAAAGTGCCTGTCCATATTCCGCGGAATAGCCTCCTGTCGAAAAGAACGTGCCCTTGAAGAGGTTCGGGTTGAAACGGTTGCGGGTTGGGACGTTGGCTGCGGTGGTGCCGTAGGAATTGGCGACTTTCAGCCCGTCGATGTAGATCCCAACTTCACTGGCGTCTCCGCCACGAACGAAGAGCCGCCCGTCATTTCCCACCGTGCTGGTGCCCGGCAAAGTCTGGAAAGCACCGATGATATCCCCGTTGGCAGATGGAGTGGTCACGATATCCAATGGACGGAGGATAACCGACTTTTTTTCATCCGAAGTCTCCATGGCTCCGGCCGAGATGGTGACCGTGTTGAGCTCGTTGAATTCTTCTTTTAGAATCAGTGTCGGCAATTCCTGACTTCCGGTTGCTAGCGTCACCGACTTCTCCAGGGTTTTGAAACCCATCATGCTCCAGACCAAGGTCTGAGTTCCCGTCTCGGTGGTTTCAAACCGGTAGGTTCCGTCCACGCCGGAGCTTGTCCCGTCAAAAGATCCTTTGATGAAAATGTTTACTCCGGGAAGCGGTTGGTTTTTCTCGTCAAGGACTTTGCCGCTTAAGGTAGTCTGGGCGAATGCCAGGGAATGGCTGAGGAAAAAGTAGCTTAAAAGTAACAGTCGGATTTTCATTTCGATTCGGATTTGAACCAAAACTGCAATGACGCGCAGACTCTAAAAACTGAAGCTGATTGAAGTGTGGAAAAGGGTGACTGAAGTGTAAAAAGTAATGCTTGGTGAAATATTTAGATAAGAATGATTGAGGTTAGGAGCTTAAAAACACGTTTGTCAAATAGTGATTTCTTAAGTTACGATAGATATAAAAGTCTGAATCGATGCTGACTATTTTATTGGTTTGAATGATGTCAGAGGCGACCATCAAGCTTGCATCTGCCAAATCCATCGGCACGTCAGCGAACTTTTTTGAGTAGGAGATGATCTTGCCCAAGTGTTGTTCCGATAGGTGAACAAGCTGAATCCCGCCTCTGTTGACCCATTCCAAGAGATTCATTTGGGCTTGAAGACTATAATCCAGCATGTGGGAGGCTTCTGTCAAAACAGGCCAAGTGGTCCAATACACGACGGCAGGATTCTTTTTCAAAAAATCGACGACATCGCTGTGATACCGGTCTCTTTTGTTGAAAAGTGCGATTAGGGGGCCTGCATCAATGAGAAAATTTTCCATGAAGTTTGGCCTTCAGTTCCTTTTTGTAGTCCACAGATCCATCAGGATTTCCTCCTGCTTGCGTGTCAAATAAATCTTTTCCCAGCTCATAAGCCGAGAGTTGTGACGTCTCATCTTGAATATACTGATTCAAGGCTTCCTTGACCAAGGCCGATTTGGAGAGGCCTTTTTTTCTTCGGATCAATTCGAGCTTTCGCTCCAATTCCTCATCCAGTCTGATATTGAGCATGTTGGAATCATTTTTCTAAATGTAATACGAATGTATTACAAAACGGTTCGCCAAAGAATAGATTTCTGATTTGAAAATAGGGATAGGCCAAAAACACCACCTGGGTTTTCATTTCGATGTCGGTTTGAACCAAAACTGCATCGGCGTGCCGACTCCAAAAACTGAAGCTGACTGAAGTGTAAGGAGAGCCTGCTCAAGTTTTTTCAATTCATAAGGCGGAAAGGGTGAGGCTCGCTCAAAATCTATTGAAGCAGAAAACGAACCTCGGAAAGTTCTCGACCGATTTGCTGAACCCCTTCCAAAATCCGCTTGGTCTGCGCTACAGAGGGTTTTTTAATGCCTTTGATGTATTGGGCTAAAAGACTTTGATTCATTCCGATTCGATCCGATAGCGCTTTAGCATTGATTACCTTGTAAAAGTCAAAGAAACTTTCCAGGTCATATTCAAAGAGAATTTCCCCAAGTTGATATTCAAAACCCAGACTTTCAAAGGTAAGGTTTACCGCTTCCAGTACATTTTGCTTGAGTTCTTCAAAACCCTCCGCTTCTGTCGCGATAAAGTTTTTATCAATCAAAGCAACCGCACTATACCCGGTTTCTTCTTTGGTGATGGTCATTTTGATCGTTGGCTTTTTCATCATTTTTCAATCTTAATCATTGCCTGTTTCAGTATAGCGGGCAACAAGCCTTTTTTCACTTCTTTACCGGAATGGTAGGGGACGGTTAGTTGTTCGGACTTTGTGGGGTGCTGCATGATGACATGACTGCCTTTTTGTCTTACTTCAAACCAACCATCTCTTTTCAGAAGCCTAAAAAGTTCACTATACTTCATGCTTGCAAATGTAATAATATTATTACTTATTGATAGCACTTGAGACTGATTTTCAACGATGGAGGGTTTCTGCTTTTTTGATTTGAAAGAGTTTGCTTGAATATGCCTTTATGCCGGCCACACAGCTTAAAGTTTTCCCAGATTCGGAATTGGGTTAACTTTCTGTCCAAGAATAATCTTCATCTGATGAAATCTAAAATATTCCTCCCAATTCTTGCTTTGGCTCTTGCCTGCAGCAGTCCAAAGACCGACGATACGACCTCTCAGAAACTCTCCGGCAACCCGATCTTCGAGGGCTGGTATGCCGATCCCGAGGGAATCGTATTCGGCGATGAATACTGGATCTATCCAACCTTTTCGGCGGCATTTGGGGATCAGATGCATTTCGATGCCTTCTCATCCAAAGATCTCGTGACTTGGGAAAAGCACGAGCGAATCCTGGATTCCGCGGACATCAAATGGGCCCGACAGGCGATGTGGGCTCCGGCGGCAATAGAAAAGGATGGCAAATACTACCTCTTTTTCGCTGCAAATGACCCCCTGACTCCCGAGCGTCCCGGCTACGATCCCGACAACGACATCAACCATTTTGGCGGAATCGGCGTGGCCGTGGCGGATCAGCCTGGTGGACCATTCAAGGATCTGCTTGGCAAGCCGCTGATCTCAGATTTTCACAACGGCGCCCAGCCGATCGACCAGTTTGTGTTCAAGGACACAGACGGCACTTATTACATGCTCTATGGCGGTTGGGGTCACTGCAACATTGGCAAGCTCAATGCGGATTTCACGGGATTTGAGTCTTGGGACGATGGGAAGCTTTTTCATGAAATCACACCGGAGGGCTATGTAGAGGGCCCGTTTGTTTTTGTCCGAGACGGCACCTATTACTTCATGTGGTCTGAGGGCGGCTGGACCAACGACAGCTACAAGGTGGCCTATGCCATATCCGACAAGATCACCGGACCCTGGGAAAGAATCGGAACCATCCTGGAAAACGATACCACCATCGCCACCGGCGCCGGGCATAATTCGGTCATCCAAAAGCCGGGGACGGACGACTGGTACATGGTCTACCACCGCCGCCCGATTCCCAGCGAAGGCCGTGATCACCGTGTCACCAGCATCGACGTGATGGAATTCAACGAAGACGGTACGATCAAGCCGGTCAAGATGACCTTTGAGGGAGTCGCCGCAAATCCAATCCGCTAGCATCCCCGTCTCCCTCTTCACCCACAACCCTCCCATTGACCAGCCCTCCTTTGACTCCACAAGGGCACAGGGTCGCCTGTCTCAACTCGCCAACATGAAGCTCCAAAAGCCCCTCACTTTCCTAGTTCTTTCCTTCTTTCTCATCCTCTCCCCGTCGTTCCAGAAGCAAAAAGAGTTTCTGGAGATCTCCAAGTTTGTGGATGGGGACACCTTCTGGGTCAAGCATGCCGATGGCTCCGAGGAAAAAATCCGCCTGATCGGAATCAATACGCCCGAAGCCAGAAACACCGGCAGAACACAGGTCGAATATTTTGGCAAAGAAGCGTCGGCTTACTTGAAGACATTTTTGACCGGTAAGAAAGTGCGGCTGGAGTATGACGTGCAGCGCCTGGATCGATACAAGCGGACTTTAGCATACATCTATCTGGAGGATGGGACATTTTTGAATGCGCATTTGGTGGAAAAAGGTTATGCCACTGTGGCAACGTATCCACCGAATGTCAAGTATGCGACCCACTTTCTGGATTTGGAAAGGAAAGCCAGATCAGGACAAAAAGGTCTGTGGGCAGCTCACTGAGTAGGCTAAGAAAAGGCCCAATCCAGGGAGTTGTAGGATCTCGCTTGGATTTAACGTAAAATGCCCCTGAGAATCCCCAAAGGCATTTTTTATGGTGTTCAGTCGACCTTGGTATAGAACTGCTCTCCGATACACATGGCAAGCATGTCGTTGCATTCGAACAAAATGGAGATCTTTTTTCCGTTGTTCTTTCTCTTTAGGGTTCCTTTGGACTCTGAAAATCCCCCCATCTCGCTTTCTATCAGTTCTTCCAAATCCTCCGCATATCCCTCAGGAAATTTCTCATGGTCGAGGTAAAATGATTTCAGCCTTTTCAAAGAAAAATCTTCTCCCCGCAACGTGTAGGTGCCAGTAGTATAGGAGGAAAAACCGAGGTCAGGGCCGTTTTTGGAGGATCTCCGCAAGTTGAATAGCTCAACCGACCCATCGGATTTGAAAGCATATTGGTTGACATACCAAATTCCAGAATCGGTGTTTTCATGAGCCAATTCATAGGTACTTGAAAGAAAGCTTTGGGGAACCTCCTCATCCTTGCAGGAAGTGAATAAAACAACTGCGAAAAGCAGGAAACACCAGGAGTTTTTCACGGAAAAAGGGGTTTTGGTTAACGGTTATTTCTGAGACGTATACAATGGACAATTCGATACAAGCGAAAATGCCCCGGAGATTTTCCGGGGCATTTTCACCTGATTTTTTCTCTGCGAAAGCTTAAAACTTCACTTGTGCCTCCACTTTTTGTCCGGCTCTTTCAACGACCACTTGCGCGGAATCGCCTTTTTGGAACGCACTCAAGGCACGCATGTAGCTCATCATGTCATACACAGTCGAGTCGCCCAACTGCACCACCACGTCGCCCTTGAGCAGGCCTGCTGCTTTGGCGGGTTTGTCTTCAGATACTCCATCGATCCGCATCCCTTTCCCGTCAAACATGTAGTCCGGCACCACACCCATGGATACGGTGAATCTGGGGTTGGCGCTGGAGTCCTGGGTTTTGGTGAAAGCCAGCTTTTCCTCCGGATCCAAGGCCAGAACCAGCCTGGAGATGTACCGCACGACCTTTACCAAGCCTTCGTAATTGATCAGTTCCGAATCGTCGCTGGGCTTGTGGTAGTCTTCATGCTGTCCTGTGAAAAAGTGCAAAACCGGAAGATCCTGCAGATAAAAGGACGTGTGGTCCGAAGGTCCGGTGCCAGACTCGGAAGTGACCAGCTTCAGGCTGTCTGCATTGATCGCGTCAAAAACCGGCGGAAAGCCCGGACTGGTGCCCACGCCGTTGATTGCCAGGGAATTGTCCTCTTTCAGTCGGCCCACCATGTCCATGTTGATCATGTAGTTGACCGTCTGGAGGTCGATGGTGGGGTTTTTCACATAGTAGTTGGAGCCCCAAAGGCCGTTTTCCTCACCAGAGAAAGCGATAAAAAGTACGTTGCTGCTGAGCTCCTCATGCTTGAGGATCTTGGCCAAAGCCAAAAGAGCTGCAGTGCCGGAAGCGTTGTCGTCGGCACCGTTGTGGATGGCCGAATCCCCCCTATGAAGCGATCCCTGTCCACCCATTCCCAAATGGTCGAAGTGTGCTCCGATCACGATGGTCTTGTCAGCCTTTTTATCCAAAAATCCGACGACATTTCTGCCAGTCACACCGGCTCCGTCTGTCCCGATCACCGCTTCCTCGTGTGGATTTGACGGTTTGGAAACGGTAAAGGGCTGGAAGAAGCCTTCGGTTCCTTTTGGTTCCAATCGGATTTTTTCGAATTCCTTGGCCAGGTATTCGGCGGCTTTTTGCTCTCCTTCGGTGCCGATGGCCCTGCCACCCAAATCATCCGCCGCCAAGAAAGTTACATCAGCTTTTAAGTCGGCCAGCAGGGATTCATCGGTCGGTGCAGGGTTGCAACTGAAGGAAAGTGCCCCGGCAACAGCCAGAATGGCGCAATATTTTAAATTAGTTTTCATGCCTTGGTTTAAATTCGGCTCAAAGATAATAATTGGTATCTTCGCGCTGCAATTTATAACCAATCTAATTAGATAAATGAGATTCTTGCTTGTTGTGGCCCTGCTCGCAGCTTCTGCCTGCAGTCCAAAGACCGAAAAATCCGAAGCCTCAGCTCTCGGGGTACATTCCGCATCCGACTCGCTGCTGCTTCATCCCGAGGAGATGAAATACCTCAAAAACATCAAGCAGCTCACTTTTGGCGGTAACAACGCCGAGGCCTATTGGTCTTTCGATGACTCGATGCTGGTTTTCCAGTCGGACTTCTCAGACTGGGGCAATGAATGTGACCAGATGTTTTTTGTGAATTGGCAAACCGACGACCTGAAGGCACAGGCTCCCAAAAAGATCAGCACCGGCCTGGGCCGTACGACCTGCTCCTACTTCCTTCCCGGTGACAGGACATTTGTCTATGCCTCCACCCATCTGGGCGGGGAATCCTGTCCGCCCGTGCCTGAGCGAAGAGCCGACGGAAAGTATGTATGGCCGATCTATGACTCCTTCGACATTTTCACCGCAGATCTGGAGGGCAACATCCTATCCCAGCTCACCAGCGAGCCAGGCTATGACGCCGAGGCGACCGTCTCTCCCAAGGGCGACAAAATCGTCTTTACCTCCATGCGAACCGGTGATCTGGAGCTCTACACGATGAATATCGACGGATCGGACGTGAAGCAGATTACTTCGGACTTGGGCTACGACGGCGGGGCATTTTTCTCCCCGGACGGCAGCAAACTGGTCTGGAGAGCCTCCCGCCCGCAAACCGAAGAGGAAATCAAGGAATACAAAGACCTGCTGAAAGGAGGCCTGGTCAAGCCGACCGACATGGAGCTCTATGTAGCCAATACCGACGGCACGGACATCCGCAAAATCACCAGCCTGGGCAAAGCCAACTGGGCACCGTTCTTCCATCCTTCCGGAGAAAAGCTCATTTTCGCATCCAACCACCAGACAGAGCGCGGCTTTCCCTTCAACCTTTTTATGATCAACCTGAACGGAACCGGCCTCACCCGAATCACCCATGACGGGACTTTCGACGCGTTTCCGGTCTTCTCCAACGACGGCAAATACCTGGTCTTCTCCTCCAACCGGAACAACGGCGGAACCCGGGACACCAACCTCTTTGTGGCAGAGTGGATAGGAGATTAATATAGTCCACGGACGACCGTCGACAGCAGGTAAATTAGGACTTCCAGCCTTCTTTCATCTAGTCCGGAACCAAAAGCTGAAAAACCACTTTCGTTAAGCAGGAAATCCAAGGCCGCCTTTTGGCGGCTTTTTTGTATCCTGTCTGGTCTAACCATCTGATAAACAAGCATGAAAGCGCTATGTATCCCTGTACTGGCGGTTTTTGCCGCTGTGGCTTGCAGAGGCCCGAAGGAAAATTCCCCAATTGATGCCCATTTTTCCCCAGACGGCGAAGCGAAGGCAAAGATCATGGAAGGCTGTTTTCAGTACGTCAACGGAAAAGACACCGTTCGCCTGAGCATCCAGCCGGATGAATTCAACGTCGCGGGAGAACTTGCCTACCTGTTTTTCGAAAAAGACCAGAGCCGGGGATCGATCACGGGAACCCTGAAAGATTCCGTTCTGATCGCCGAGTACCACTTTCTGTCGGAAGGAGACTCGTCCAAGAGACAGGTCGTATTCAGGCGATTTGGGGAAGGCTGGAAAGAAGGGCACGGAGAGACCGAGGAGGTCGATGGGATTGCGGTTTACCGAAACGTCGACTCCCTGGACTTTGGCCACGGGGTCAGTTTGGTTCCGGTTCCCTGTGACCAATTTCGCTCCAGACCTGATGAATGAGCCCCGGGAATGGGCCAATCTCCGCCTTCCCTCCCAAAACCGCCCGCCTTCGGCCATTGTGCCCGGCGACCGGCTTGCCTTGAAACCGTGATCGCCTAATACTTAAAGCAGGGCATGGAGGATTTTCTTCCGGCCCCTTTGGCTGATCCGGCCAGGAAGCTATAGCGGATGGAGATTTCATTTGCCCCGCCGGTGTTTCCATTTCCGAGGGAAGAGATGGTAAAATCGTGGCTGTAGCCCACGTCCAGGCCATTGCCAAGGGAGATTCCGACCAAAGCGATTACGGATTCGTGGTTGGTTTGGGTCACTTCCGACACTGGGATACCCCGATACCAGACCCCAAGCACCAAAGGCTGGAGATTGACCTGGGCACCCAGATCCAGTTGGGAAAAAGGAGCCTGATTTTTGTAGTTGAACGCCAGAGTCAGATCTCTGGTCCCGCTGCGCTTGTTCATGAAGTTGGTGGCGTCACCTCCGGAAAGATCGATCCTGTAGCCGCCATGTGCCGAAAATCTCACCGGAAGCTCACTCTGTTGCCCCTCCACAAAAGACAGGTTCGGCTGGGTGACATGGTGGGCAGCCAGGCCAAACCAGGCATTTTCGTTGTTCAGGAGCACGCCGAAGCTGTAGTCCATAAACTGGTGGTCGAAATCGGCTCCCAGGTTTTCCCCCGAGAAGTCTCCAATCGCACCGGTCTGATCATCGATCTGGCTTCCGAAGATCAGATTTCCAAAATAGGCATCCCGGTCCATGTAGCTGACCTGGCCCCCCATCCGCAGGAACGTCCGGAATCCCAACCGCGCGCGATAGGAATAGGCCGCGCCGATTTCCGTGACGCTGAGACTGGCCATGCTCTGCTCAGACCGATTGAATATCAGTCCAATCCCGCTGTTGAGGTTGAACAGGTAATGGTCAACGTGGGCAGAATAGGAGGTGAAGGACTGGTCTAGGCCAGGCCACTGATTTCGGTAGTTTACGCCGATTCGGGTCATCTCAGACGCCCCGGCCATGGCGGGGTTGAGATAGAGCGGATTGGCATAAAACTGCGAGTATTGAACATCCTGAGCCACAAGGCTCAGGGATGCGCAATACAGGGGGATAAACATCAGGGTGATACGCATAAATTTTTCTCTCATAATCTATCTGATCAGAGTTATGCCACCTGTACGATTGCCCGTTTGGCCGTCCAGCGTGGTGTAGGTGATTTGATACAGAAAGTTGCCGGCAGGCACCAGTTGTCCTTTGTAGGTGCCGTCCCAGCCGTCACTTTCGGGGCTGTTGGTAGCGAACAGGATTTCTCCCCAGGTGTTGTAGACCTCCATGCGGAAGGAAGAGATTCCCCTCAGCTTCGGTTTGAAGGTGTCGTTGAGCTGGTCTCCATTTGGGGAAAAGGCGTTTGGAATGACGATCAGCTCTGTGGGTGAATTGACCTGCACGGTATTGGATTCCACGGTAGCGCATCCGAACAGGTCGTATCCGGTGAGCCTGACCTCAAATTCCCCGGCTTTGGAAAACACGTGTACGGGATCCTTTTCGGTCGATTTGCCTCCGTCCCCAAACTCCCACTCCCAGGCGATGATTTCGGGGGCAATCTCACTTTCGAAGAGGATCTCCTCCTGGATCATCACTTCCGGCTCGCTGCTGATGGCGAGTTTGCGGTAGTTGAAGTCCAGCCGTGCTCCCTGGGTGCTTTGGTTTGGAAAGTCCACCTTGGCTTCGGTGCGGGCGGTGCAGCCCAGCGCATCCGTCACGGTGACCGTGAGGACTCCCGCAGCATCAAAGTTGATTTCCCGGGAATTTGAGGAGGCACTGTTCCATTGGATCGCATAGGGCGCCTTTCCTCCCTGAATCGAAACCCAGGCTAGGCCGGTCGCCTTGCCCGATGCGCAATCCATGTCCAAAGCGGTCTCTATCTTGGCCTGGATTGTCGTGGTCTCATTCACCGAGACAGACACGACCGCAGAGCACCCCGCTTCGTCGGTCGCAGTGACGGTGTAGGTGCCGGCCTTCAGATCCCGTCTTTGAAGCAGGTTTTTTACCCCATCAGACCAGGTAAGGCTGTGGGTGCCTTTTGCCCCGTCGATTTTCAGGGAAATGCCGCCATTGGCTCCCCCGGAGCAGGAAACGGGGCGGTTTTCCAAAACTTCCAGAGACAACTGGGATTGGCTCGCAAGGGCAAACTGCTTCTCCGTGGTGCAGCCGGAGGCATCCGTGATTTTCACCGAATAGCTTCCGGGGGAAAGGCCGGAAATCCTGGACGCGGTCTGCCCGGAGCTCCAGAGGTAGGCAAAAGGAGCCCTTCCTCCGATGGCCCGGACTTCGATCTCGCCGTCCGTGGAACCCGGGCAGCTAGGCTCGCTGATTTTGGATTCCATGGTCGGCGCATCGCCCGAGTCCAGGGAGTAGGAAGCCTGGAAGCTGCAGCCCTTGCTGTCGGTCACCAATACCTGGTAGGATCCTGCCGCGAGATTGGCCAGGTCTTTGGATTTTGCCCCGTTGCTCCAGGCATAGGCATAGGGTGCGGCACCTCCGGTGACGTTAAGTGCTATTTTCCCGGAATCCGAAGATCCGCAAGCGGGATTTTGGATGGATTCGGCGACCTGAATGCCTTCTGACGCAGCCTTGATGTCAAAGGAGACACTTGCATCGCAGTTGTATTTGTCCGTCACCACGACGGTGTAGGTGCCCGGCGCCAGTCCCTGGGCTTCCCACACATCCTTCAGGCCGTTGCTCCAGCTCACCCGGTAAGGGGGGCTGTCTTTTTCATAGTCGTTGCGGCCGACTTTCACGCTGATCTTGGCATACCCGTCATTTCCCGACCCGCAGGTGGCATCTTTTTTCTCTATGGGGTTCAGGATCAAGGGAAAAGGAGGCTGGATGACCATCCCTTTGGTAAACTCCGTCCCCTCAGAATCCGTGATCAAGACGGTGTAGCTACCGGCATTGAGATTTGTCCGGTTTTGGGTGGTTTCCTTGGTGTTCCACAGGAAGGTATAAGGAGGTACGCCTCCGGTCACATCCAGGACGATGCTTCCCCTGTCGCTGTGGGAGCAAAGGGCCAGCTTTCCGCCCACTTCCACGGAAATTGCCGAATAGCTCCCAATCCTTGCATTTTCACGGGTTGGAATGGCAAAGGCAAACTGCGCCAGTGCACGCCAATGAACCCCCAAGCTGAGGATCAGCAGGAGGATCGTTGCACCGGACATTTTGCCAAACTTTTTCATTTTTCCGCCTAGCCGCATTTCACGGCTGTTTTGACTATGGTTTTTTGCTTTACAAAAGCTTTTTTGTGTATTTCGATTTTAAGAATATTATTTTTTGCAAATCACATACAGCAAAATGATATTCTTAAAATGGGTGATTTTTTTGAAAATAGTCGCTAAATATTCTATTTTCCAAGCGGAACGCTCTTGGGCATGCGCAAAATTCAAAACTTGGAAAAGTCTAATTTTTCTTCAAAATGTCTTATAATTTAAAAAACTGCCGAAGTGATGCTTTTTTCACGGTGTGAAATGAAAAAAGGCCTGCCAGGCAGACCTTGAAAATAATTTGGTTTTTTTTTGGTTTTTTTCAGCCGGAGGGTTTTTGCTCCCCAAAAAATCAATACCTAAAGCAGGGGATCACGCGGGACCGTTGGTTCCTTGAGCGGGGATCACCCCACAAAAAAGTATATCGGATGGAGACTTCGTGGGCGCCGCCACTGTTTTTCTGCCCAAGTTTGGAAGTGGTGACGTCATAGGAGTAGCCGATGTCCAGCCCGCTCTCCAGGGCCACACCCACCAGGGCGATGAAGGCTTCGTTGTTTGGCAGGTTGTTTTTGGTCGGGAGGCCGCGGTACCAAAGACCCAATACCAAGGGCTGCAAAAAGAGCTGCGCTCCCACGTCCAACTGGCTAAAGGGATCCTGCTGCTTGTAGTTGAATGCGAAGGAAAGGGACCTTTCCTGGTAGTTGTGCGTGAAATAATCCCTTTTGCCGGGCACAAGGTCAAGTTTGTATCCGCCTTGCAGGGAAATCTTCATGGGCAGGACACTCGTCTGGTCATCCACAAAGGAGACATTGGGCTCGGTCAGGTGGTGCGCGGAAGCACCCAGCCAAAACTTGTCGTTGTAAAACATCCCGCCCACTGCGTAATCCACAAACGAGTAGCGACTGTCCAGAGGTACCCCGTTTAGCTCGTCGGTGATGCTGCCCACGCTTCCGTTGACAATGTCGATCATGGATCCAAACACCAGATCGGAGAAGAAGGCATCCCGCTGCATATAGCTCACCTGTCCGCCTACCCTGAAAAAAAACCTGTCACCCAGCCGCAGTCTGTACGAGTAGCTCAGGCCGATTTCATTGGTGGAGAGGTTGGCCATACTCTCTTGGTTTCCGTTGAATATGAGGCCTATGCCACTGTTGTAGTCAAAGATGTAGTGATCGATGTAGGCGGAGTAGGAATTGAAGCTGTGGTCGAGGCCCGGCCACTGGTTGCGGTAGTTGACCCCGACGCGGGTAAGCTCGGATGCCCCGGTAAGTGCGGGGTTGAGATAGAGTGGGGCAGCGTAAAATTGGGAGTACTGCACGTCCTGGGCACTCAAGTGTGTACTACCCAAGAGCCCCAATAACACTACCCATATCCCAACTATTCTATTTGGCATAAACCAATCCCCAATCCCGGAACAAAGTTATAATCAATACTTTATACAGGATTTGATTTTTGTTAAATAAGATGATGAAACTACCAGGGCTTAGGATTGGGGCTAGCAATCACTTGGTTTCAAACCTTACTTCTGACGAAAAAGATCCGTTTTTCGCTACTCGACTCCCAGTGAAAACTCAATAACTATACCAAAGGCGCCGAATATGGCGCCTTTGACTTAAAATTCCAGTATTTCCTGGTTTCGGACCAAATCCCCAAAACTTTCCCGCCTGCGGATCAGTTGCGCTTTTCCGTCCCAGACCAGCACTTCAGCCGGTCTCGGCCGTGAATTGTAGTTGGAAGCCATGCTGTAGCCGTAGGCTCCCGCGTTTTTGATGACCAGCAGATCTCCGGCCCTTACCTCGTTCAATTCCCGGTGTGCGGCAATGGTGTCTGTTTCACAGATGTAGCCCACCACATTGTATTTGGCCTTTTTCCCTTCCGGATTGCTCAGATTGTACAGGCTGTGATAGGCGTCGTACATCATCGGTCGGATGAGGTGGTTTAGCCCGGAATCCACGCCCACAAAGGTGACGCTCGGGGATTCCTTGACCACGTTTGCCTTGACCAGCAGGTAGCCCGCCTCGCTCACCAGAAATTTGCCCGGCTCCAGCCACAGTTCCAAGGGCCTTCCGTATTGCCCGCAGAAGGCCTGGAAGGCTTCCCCGACTTTTTTGCCCACTTCCATCACATCGGTGGCAATGTCGTTGGGCTTGTAGGCTACTTTAAATCCTCCTCCGAAATCGAGGAATTTCAGATCCGGAAACTGCACTGCCGCTTCGAAAAGCACATTTCCGCCTTTCAAAAACACTTCGGCATCCAGGATATCCGAGCCCGTATGGATGTGGAGCCCGACGATGTGAAGCCGGTGTTTTTTGACCATCTCCAGCATCTGCGGCAACTGCTCGATGGAAATGCCAAACTTGCTTTCCTTGTGGCCAGTGGATATTTTGAGATTGCCGCCGGCCATGATGTGCGGGTTGATCCGGATACACGCCGGAATTGAGCCCCCATACGCCCGGCCAAACTGCTCCATCAGGGGCAGGCTGTCCAGGTTGATCATGATCCCCAGATCCACCGCTTCCCGTATTTCATCAAAGGAAACACCGCTTGGCGTGTACATGATTTCCCCCGCGGTGTAGCCTGCCAGCATGCCCAATCTCACCTCCTCGATCGATACGGCGTCCACTCCCGCTCCGGCTTTGCGGATCAGTTTGAGAATATTGACGTTGGAGAGGGCTTTGGTGGCGTATTTGATTTTGAGGGGAACGGACGAAAAGGCCTCCTGCAGGGTTTTGACCTGGGAGGTGATTTTCTCTCCATCATAGAGGTAGAGCGGTGTTCCGAACTGGTCGGCCAGCGATGCGATCGACACTCCCTGGATGTGCGTGGGATTTGGCACGGTGGATGGGTTTTTGGATTTGAGGGCGCAAGTTACCCATTCAACAAAAAAGGGAAGCAAGATGCTCCCCTTTTTTTGGATTTGGTGTAATTAAGAAAATCAGTAACTCAAGGGCAAGATTACGCGGATTGTTTGGATTTTGCCCGGAGTGGAAAGAGTGCCTGAGTTAAAACATGTTAAGGGGTGTGCCTCCCCTCCGAATCGCCATAAATTTGTAATATGACCAAAGGAAGTATCACCCTGGTAGTAGTCCTGATGTCCCTGGCAAGCTTTGGCTTGATGGCTTTCCAATCCTACTGGATCAGAAATGCCATCCGGATCAATCAGGAGCGCTTTGATCAAAATGTCCTCCAGGCACTCTCCGGGGCCATTGCCGAGCTCGAAAAGGGCGAAACCAGTGATGTGCTCCTGAGTCAACTCATTCAGGATTCCGCACTCCAGGAGACCGTGTTCAAAAAAATCGACCCGATCGAGCTGACGATCGAGCCAATGCCGTTCTATAGCCGTCCCTCGATGGTCGATACGATGCTTTCGTATCCGGTGCCGCAGGTCAGCCCGACCTTTCGCAGGATGTTGATCTCCAGGGGATTCGATACCTCCATCCTTTCCGAGCTGGAAAACTTCTTCACCTACATGACGCCGGAGATAGCCTCGACGATGTTTACGCCGGACGAGATGCAGATCCTGCTCCAGGAGAAAGAAAAGCAACTGGACTATCTGAGCAAGTATCAGGGATATCCACAGAGACCCCCCTCCACATCGGGAATGTCCGGCATGAGGGCGGAAATCAACATCACAAATGACGCGCTGGACAAAATCCTAAAGACCAACCTGAAGATCGAGCTGATGAACCAGGCCTTTGCCGAGTTGGCAGAGGGCCAACAGGCCATTTTGGATCGGCTCGATACCGGATTTGTCAGGAAATTGCTGAAAAAGCAGTTGGTAGAAAAGGGCATTCCGCAGGATTTTGAGCTCGGATTGCTCAACGACAAAGCCGAGTTTCTTCCCATCGGAAACGTCTCCGACCTGGTCCGTCTCAAAAACTACGGCATGCAGGCCAAGCTCTTCCCCAACGATATCCTGGGAAAGGACAATTTCCTGTTCGTCTTTTTCCCCGAAAAAAACAGCCACGTCATCCGCCAGGTCTGGCTGCCGATATCCAGCTCCATCGTGTTCATCCTGGTCATCGTTTTCTGTTTTGTGTATGCCATCAAAGTCATCATCCGGCAAAAGGCACTCTCCGACATCAAAAACGACTTCATCAACAACATGACCCATGAATTTAAGACCCCCCTCGCGACCGTCAGCCTCGCGGTGGAGGCCCTGCAGGATCCGGATCTTTCCTCCCGGGACAAGTTTCGCTCCAGATACCTGGGCATCATCAAGGACGAAAACAAACGCCTGGTCACACAGGTGGAAAAAGTACTCCAGGCGGCAGCCCTGGACAAAAAAGACTTCAACCTCAAGCTGGAAGCCGTCAATCTCTCCAATCTGCTGGAAAGCACCGTGGACCATATCAGCCTCCAGATCGAGAAACGCGGCGGAAGGATCGATTTTGTCAACAAGTTGAGGAATCCCGAGATCGAGGGGGATCCCTTTCACCTGACCCATATCTTCAACAACCTGATGGACAACGCCAACAAGTATTCCAGGGAAAACCCGATGATCCGCCTGGAAGCCTGGGATGACGCCGACCAGGTGGTGGTGACGATCCGTGATCAGGGAATCGGCATGAGCAAGGATGCGGTCAAAAAGATATTTGACAAATTTTACCGCGTGCCGACGGGCAACGTTCACGACGTGAAGGGTTTTGGCCTCGGGCTGTCTTATGTAAAAACCATGCTGGAGGCCCACAAAGGCGAAATCCACGTACAATCAGAACCCGGAAAAGGAAGTACCTTTACCGTCAACCTACCCAAAAAACAATGAGCAAGGCAAGACTGTTGGTCGTCGAAGACGATCCAAACCTGGGAGACATCCTGAAGGAATATCTGGAAATGAAAGGGTATGAGCCGACCCTGTGCCGGGACGGGGAAGAGGGATGGAACAAATTCAAAAAGGACAAGTTCGACCTTTGCCTATTGGACATCATGATGCCCAAAAAGGACGGCTTCACCCTGGCCCGGGAGATCAAAAAAGTCCAGGAAGACCTGCCGGTGCTCTTTCTCACGGCCAAAAACCAAAAGGATGACATCATCGAAGGCCTGAAAATCGGGGCGGACGACTACCTCACCAAGCCCTTCAGCATGGAGGAATTGCTGCTCAGGATCACGGCGATCCTGCGCCGGACCCAAAAATCCTCCGAAGTCAACGCGCTGAAAACCTACACGTTTGGTGATTTTGTGCTGCACTACGACGAGCAGTTTATCGAAGGCCCGGAAGGCAAGCACAAGCTCACCTCCAAGGAAAACGAGCTGATCCGCCTCCTGGCCTCGGAGACCAACAAGCTGGTGAACCGCAGCCATGCCCTCAAGCAAATCTGGGGAGACGACAGCTATTTCAACGCCCGCTCAATGGATGTCTATCTGAGCAAGATCCGCAAAATCCTCAGAGACGATCCCAAAGTGCAGATCATCACCGTGCATGGGGAAGGCTTTAAGCTGATTGTGGGGGAAGGGTAATTGAGTATCAAGTATCTAGACGTAAGTATCAAGATTTGGAAATCCCGTGGCAGCGACGCTTCGGGATTTTTTGCTTGAAAAAAGTTAAACCCGCTTCTTCCAAGTTTTGGGATTTTGGCGTGTCCTGGACGTCCCTACTTTGGTGGGCGATGGTAAAGGTGTGTTTAAGCGGAAAATCGAAGACTTGGTAGCTTAATTGCATGGCACGATTTTTCAGGGAAAGGCAAAAATACAAAGGATAATTTCTCTCAAATGCCTAGTTTTATCAGAATTGACTCAATCGACATCCCATGAATTTGTCTTCCATCAACAGCATTTTTACCCGGATTTTCTTCCTTGTCCTGCTCACTGCCTGCCAGAGTTTGGCGCAGCACGCCTATACCAAAATGCCGCCCAGCCAGTTGGAGTCGGCCTTTGAACGGTACAAAGAGCCGACGATCACCCACCGCAGGTTCAAACATGCGGATCTTCAGCCCCTGATTCAGAAGCACGCTGCGGCTTTTACGATCGAAAAACTCGGCGAATCGATCGATCAGCGAAGTATTTCTTCCTTGGACTGGGGAAAAGGGCAGACCAAGGTGATGCTCTGGTCCCAGATGCACGGCAACGAAAGCACGGCCACGATGGCACTTTTTGACCTGTTCAATTTTCTGGAAGGAAGAGATGACGGGTTCGACGAACTGAGAAAGCTCCTGGGTTCTGAATTGAACCTCAAGTTTATCCCCATGCTCAATCCGGACGGTGCGGAGGCTTTCAAGCGGCGCAATTCCCTGGACATCGACCTGAACAGGGATGCGATCTCCCAGATTTCCCCGGAGGCGGTGATTCTGAAAAAGGCCCGGGACGATTTCGAGCCGGAATTTGGCTTTAACCTCCACGACCAGCAAACCTATTATAATGTGGTCAATACGCCCAAGCAGGCCACCATCTCGCTTTTGGCACCCGCCTATAACTATGAAACCGAAATCAACGAGGTCCGCGGCCGGGCTATGAAAACCATCGCGGGGATGAATGAATTGCTCCAGCAACTGGTCCCCGGAGGTGTGGGCAAGTACGACGATGCCTTTGAGCCGCGCGCTTTTGGCGACAACATCCAAAAATGGGGTACGAGCACTATCCTGATCGAATCGGGCGGCTATCCCGGCGATCCCGAGAAGCAGTTCATCCGCAAGATCAACTTCCTGATTATCCTCAATGCCCTGCACCAAATCGCCACCAAGGGCTATGAAACCTACACGACGGAGCAGTATTTCTCCATTCCCGACAATGGACTGCAGTTGGTCGATCTGATGATCAACGAGATGCAGGTCAGGGTAAACGACAGGCTGTATCCCATCGATTTGGTGATCCGAAGACGGGAAGCGGAGGCCGACGGAGGCTATTATGTGTCTGGCGCGATCGACGACTTGGGAGACATGCAGGTCTATTTTGGCTTTGAAACCTTGGACGCGACCGGTCTGGAATTCTCCTTGGGAAAGGTCTATCCCGAACCCTTTGAAAATATCGAGGCCATCAACCCAGACAAGGCCCTGGAACTCCTCAGACAGGGATATTTGGCGGCCAAGGTCAAAAACGGAACGGCTCGCCAACTGCATGGATTGCCTATCCAAGTGCTGAAAAGTACCGACAAAATTGCCGGCGGCTGGATGACGGGTTCCGCTCCCAATTTCTTTTTGGCCAAAGACGGTGTCCTGAAATACGCCGTCGTCAACGGCTATCTGATCGATCTGGAAAACCCCAAAAAGCAGGAATTCAGAAATCGGATATTGTAGCAAGGTAAATTTTTATTTACCTTTTTGAATTATTTCCTACCTACTGTCGGTTTATATGAAGTGTTCAGAGCTGTTGAGGATGTTGATGCGGGACGGGTGGATGGTCATGTCACAAGCCGTCCCGAATCATGGAAGCAAAGAAATGGGCAAGGGTTTGGAAAAGAAGATCTTGAAGGACGCGGGAATCAAACTGAAATAAGGACATGAAAAAGTATCGAATGATTTTGGAGAAAACAACTACCGGATTTTCGGCATATTCACCTGATTTTCCGGTATTTACGACGGGAGAAACCATGAGGGATGTGCTGGAAAACTCCCTGGAAGCCTTCAATCTTTTCTTTGAGGAAAGCGACAGCAAGATGAATGCAACTCAGATCAAGCTGGAACTGGATTTCCAACAATTTTTCCAGTACTACGGCGTGATCAACTCCAGGGTCTTGGCTGAGAAAATCGGCATGAATCCATCTTTGCTTTCACAGTATGTAAGTGGAAAAAAGAAACCTTCCGATGCACAATGTCAGCGAATCGTCTCAGGAATAAACCAAATAGGACGAGAACTCTCTGAGTTGAACCTAACCTTAAACTGACCTACCCATAAGCCATTCCGAATTCTGACTTTTAGACACTATGAAGACCAACCTTTCCTCCGTGCTTTTTTCCCTGGCCATCGTCGCAGCGGCATTCGTACTCGGCCACGCCGTCGTCAACCGCAACCGGCCACAGGGAACCATCAACGTGACGGGGCTCGGTGAGCAAAACTTCACCTCGGACCTGATCGTCTGGGAGGGGAATTTTTCCAGGCAAAGCAGTGACCTCAAGACCGCCTATGCGGATCTGGAAAGAGACAAAACCGCAGTGACCGACTACCTGAAATCCAAGGGAATCCCTGCCGAACAGTTGGTCTTCAATGCGGTGAGCACCAATCCACTTTATCAGCAAAACTACACGGCCAACGGCACCTATGCGGGCCAGACTTTTACCGGCTATCAGCTCAGCCAAACCCTGGTCATCGAATCCAAGGAGGTGGAAAAAGTCGAAAAAATCAGCCGCGAAATCACCGAGCTGCTCAATCAGGGGATTACGTTCTATTCCCAGCCCCCCCGCTACTACTACACCCAACTCGAGTCCCTCAAACTGGAGATGGTCGCCAAAGCCACCGAGGACGGTCGGATCCGGGCTGAGCGCATCGCGGAAAACTCCAACTCCAAGCTCGGCGACCTGATCACGGCCAACATGGGCATCTTCCAGATCACGGGGCAAAACTCCGGCGAAGACTATTCCTGGGGCGGCACGTTCAATACCTCGGCCAAGAACAAAACCGCTTCGATCACCATGAAGCTGAGTTTTGAGGTGGATTGAGTTACCGCTGTGGGAACTTTTTGCTATGTTTACTTTTTCCAAAATGAGAATAATTGCCAAAAGGACACTTTGGGAATTCTGGGAAATTCATTCTGAGGCCGAACAGTCCCTTAAATCCTGGTTTAGGGAAATGGAGCTGGGAAGTTGGGCTAATCTCAACCAACTGAAAGCAGATTATCCTTCTGCCAGCATCGTAAAGGAAAACCGGGTAGTCTTCAATATCAAGGGCAACCATTTCAGGCTGATGTCAAATTTAGTTTTGAATATCAGACGGGTTGGATCCGATTTGTGGGAACCCACTCGGAATATGACAAGATTAACGCAAGGCCATTTAAAATGAAACCTATACACACCGAAGCAGAATACGAGTCGGCACTCCAACGGGCGGAGGAATTGTTTGATTCCAAAAGAGGCACCCCTGAGGGGGATGAGCTGGAGGTTTTGTTGATTTTGATTGACAAATATGAAAAGGACAATTTTCCAATAGATCTGCCGGATCCCATCGAAGCGATAAAATTCAGAATGGACCAGCTTCAAATAAAGCCCAAAGACCTGGCGGCATTGATAGGTTATAAAAGTCGTGTAAGCGAGATATTGAATAAGAAAAGAAAACTGACTTTGGACATGATCCGGAAAATTCACCGTGCGCTGAATATTCCCACGGAAGTGTTGGTCCAGGAATATTGATCCAAGTTTGAGTCCACTCCGATAAGTATGAAAATGAGAAATTTACCCCTTTAATTTAACTCCTGAGGCACTTTTTTTCAAAGAAAATGGCTTTTAGGAGTGGACTCAAGTTTTGAAAAAAGGAATTTCGCTCCACCCCCGCAACCTCCACCAGGGACGCTATGACCTGGAAGCGCTTTCGCTGACTTTGCCGGAGCTGAAAGGCTTCATTTTTACCAATGAATTTGGAAACCAAACGCTCGATTTCTCAAATCCGGAAGCGGTGAAAGCCCTCAATCGGGCGCTTCTGACCCATTATTATCAGGTGGGGTTTTGGGATATTCCGGATGGGTTTCTCTGTCCGCCGATTCCGGGCAGGGCGGATTATATCCATTATCTCGCAGATTTGCTGGCGCAAAGCAAGGGGGGAAAACTCCCAAAAGGCGACAAAATCCGTGTGCTGGACATCGGAACAGGCGCCAATCTGATCTATCCGATCATTGGGAAAGTGAGTTATGGATGGCAATTTGTCGGCTCCGAGCTGAATCCCAAAGCCTTGGAATCAGCGCAACATATTCTGTCCCAAAATCCCGGTTTGGCTGCTGGCATCGAGCTGAGACATCAACCGGATTCCGGGAATATATTCTCGGGAATCCTCTTGCCGGAAGAATTCTTTGACCTGACCCTCTGCAATCCCCCCTTTCATGAATCGGCCGCTGCGGCATTGGAAGGAAGCCAAAGGAAAGTCCGAAATCTCAGCGGAAAGTCCAGCAAAGAGCCAAAACTGAACTTTGGAGGACAGGCATCCGAACTTTGGACTGAGGGTGGGGAGCTGGAATTTATCCGAAAAATGATTCGCGAAAGCCTCAATTTCAAAAGTCAGGTCTTCTGGTTTTCCACCTTGGTCTCCAAAGAAATTAACCTCAAGCCCATTTCCGAACTGCTCCAAAAAGTCGGTGTCTCGCAGCAAAAAACCATCGGAATGGCACAGGGCAATAAGCAAAGCCGGTTTGTGGCTTGGACTTTTTTGAATCCCAGGCAGCAAGAGGCTTGGAAAAAATACCGATGGGTTTAAAAACAAAACTCTCCGAAGAACCGAATTCCCCGGAGAGTTTTGTTTTTTCCGCCTTCGTTGGTCTCTTCACCAACCCGTTACTTTTAAATCAAGCGTTCTTTTCGCCGCGGTCTGTGTCACAGACCATTTTTACGCATTCAGCGTATATTCCACACTGATTTCCATCTTCAATGCCCTGGAGATCGGGCAGTTTTCCTCGGCATCTTTGACCTGCTTGGCAAATTCCTCCTCAGAAATGCCATCCACTTGGGCTTTTAGCACCAAATGCGATTTTTTCAGGGTGCCTTCCTCAAAAGTGATGTTGGAGGTCACCTCCAGTGCTTTGGGGGGGAAATTCACTCCTGTGAGGTTGAAGCTGAGCTTCATCGCAAAGCAGCCCGCATGCGCTGCTGCGACCAATTCCTCGGGATTGGTACCCACCCCGTCTTCAAATCGGGTTTTGAAAGAGTATTGAGTTTTGTCAAGGACTGTGCTGGCGGTGGTCAGGTGGCCGGAGCCTTCTTTGCCGCTTCCATTCCATACGGCGGTTGCTTTTCTGATCATAGTATTAAAGAGTTTAGAGGTTAAAAGATAAGGGATAAAGGGGATTTTTGGGATTTAAGTTTCTTGATTTTTGAATTTCCCACAGATTTGAACAGATTAAAATCACAGATTTACACAGAAAATGACAATCTGTGGGAACAATTATTTAATTTAGTTAATGCACGAGAATGAAATCACATTTTTGATCCGAGGTGCAATTTTTAAAGTTTACAACACACTTGGCCCGGGACTTTTAGAATCCAGCTATGAGGCGGCATTGGGTTATGAATTAACCAAATCTGGCTTGAATGTGGAACATCAAGTACCCATGCCTTTGATTTACGAAGGGTTAAAACTTGATGTTGGTTATAGAATAGACCTATTGGTTGAGAAAAAAGTAATTGTTGAAATCAAATCAGTTGAGCTTTTACAGAATGTACATCATTTGCAAATAATGACTTATCTGAGGTTGTCAGGCATTAAGGTTGGGCTTTTAGTCAACTTCAATACAGATGAGCTAACGGAGAATATTATTCGGAAGATCAATGGATACCTTTAGGTTCCCACAGATTTGAACAGATTAAAATCACAGATTTACACAGAAAGGATAACACCCCATCACAATAAATCAGTGATAATCTGTGTCCTTTTCTGTGACAATCTGTGGGAACTATTTCCTTGCCAGCCGTTTAAACACCTCCAAATACTGCTCGGTCACATGATCCCAATTGTATTTCTGAGTCAATCCAGAGCGGGCAGTCTGTCTCAATTCGCTCATGTTTTCCGGTTCGGATTCAGCTTTTTCTACAATTGCAGAGACAGATTCGGCCTTTTTATCAAAATACCATCCATGCTTTCCGTTTTGCAGCATTTCCTGGTTAAAGGGCGTGTCCAGGGCCAAAATGGCACAGCCATAGCCCAAGGCCTTCAGCATCGCCGGATTGGTGCCGCCATACTCATGCCCGTGGAAATAGGCATAGCAATGCAAATAAAGTGAAGCCAACTCCGTCGGATCGGTGACGTAGCCAGTGAACAGCAAGCGTGGGTCGTTGATGTTTTTAAGCCGGTTGGCCCAGGCATCTTCAAAGGGCACATCCCCCACAATGACCAGTTTCCGCCGGGATCCGGACTTCAAAAATCCGGCAATAATCAGGTCTGCATTGTTGTCCGGCACCAGCCTTCCCACGATCAGAAAATACCCCCGACTCTCCAGGTCCCACTTTTTGATTGGCCCCGACTCGACCGATTCCCTGGGATTTGCGCCGTATGCGATCACCTTGGAGTCGGCATCGAAAAGCTCCAGATACACCCTGCGCATTTCGTCGGAATCGTTGATGATCTGGTCGTAAAATTTGGTGGCCATCTTGGAGGCCCACTTGAAGTACTTCGAGCCTAGGCCCTTCCACTTGGGTCTGAGCCACTCCAGTCCATCGACATTGATGGCGGTAGGTTTTCCGAAAATCTTCGAAATCAGGCCAAAAGGACCGTTGCCGCTATTCACCACGAAGATCACGTCCACGTCCGAAAAGCAGGCATGGATCATCGAAAAAAAGGTATGCGAAAGCTGGGTGAGGCTTTTGGTCTCTATCGCAGGCGTGTAGATGCACTCGATCCCGTTGACAAAGCGGGGCTTTTCCACAAACAAAGCCCGGTGGTTGTACACCCGCACATGAACGCCTCTTTCGGAAAGTCTTTCCCCAAGTTCCTTGATCAGGGTATCATAGCCACCGTAGACATAGGGATAGCCCTTGGCACCCATGATGGCTACCTTCAGTCTTCGCTCAGTTGCCATCGCGGGGTTTGATCTTTTGCTCGAAAGCCTCCAGGCTGTATTCCGAAAGAACCCTGGCCCTTCCGGCTTTTCCAAATTCCGCGCGCAGTGCAGGGTCTGCGATCAGTTTTTCCAGGGCCTCGACGCCCCGTTCGACATTGCCGACGGGGATCAAAAAGCCGGTTTTCCCGTCCATGACCATTTCGACCGAGCCTCCGGAATCTGTCGCCACTACCGGCAGGGCGGAGGCCATCGCCTCCAATACGACCGTGGGAAAAGGATCCTGAAATATGGAGGGCAAAACGAACACATCCATGGCCTTCATCAGCACCGGGACATCCGTCCGATATCCGAGATAGGAGACCCGATTTTCCAGCTTTTTGTCTTTGATCTTTCTTTTCAAATCTTCCAGGATCGGTTCATAGCCCGCAAATGGATCCCCTACCAGGATAAAATGGACCCTTGGGTTTTTTCGGGCGATGCACTCGGCCATTTCCAGGAAAAAAGCCTGTCCCTTGTGCGGATTGACACGCCCCACCATGCCTACAATCAACCGATCTTCAGGCAGTCCCGCTTTTCTCTTTGCCTCTGGCAGCTCTTCCAAAAACTCCCCGTAGGGGATGCCGTTGTGCACGACCTGGATGCGGGATTTTTTCAGCAAAGGCTGCCAATGGTCTGCCACGGCATGGGAGACGGCTATCGGACGGGGTGTGGTGCTGTCCATCAGGCCACAAATGAACTTCACCAGCGGCTTTGGTCCGGGAAAAATCTCATGGATATGCCACTGGTGGGGAATCTGGTTTCGCTTAGCCCAATAGGCGCCGACAATCACCGCCAATGTGTTGGAATACACCGATTCGAAGTTGTACTTGCCGTGAAGGTCGCCCAGGAAACGATAGGCCTGCAGATTTTTGCCCAATCTGTTGAGCAATCCCGAGGGGCTGACGTATTTCCTCCGGAGAATCCCCAGATTTTGGATATAGACCGGAAATCCTTCCTCCCTCAGGATCGGCTCCAGCGGTCCCGGACCCGTGAGCAACACCACGGGATTGTAGCCTTCGCGCCGGTACAGCCGGAGTACCTGCAGGATGATCTTGCCGGTGCCATAAAGGTCCGAGGAGCTTTGCAGAAAAAGGACGTTGCGTGGGTTAGCCATTTCTTTTCAAGTAAATCCCAAAGATACCGGACTTGCCAAATCCAGAAGACAGCAATTCAAAAATCCATGCAACAGGCAAGAACAACCCGATCAAGACAAGCAAACCCGGTGATTTTCCCCGCTTCAGTTGCAGGATGAGGTTCTTTCGGTAGCCGATTTTCGAAAGCAGTGCCTGAAGCATCCCCAGAATCCCCAAATGAACCGAGAAACCCCGGGAGGCGATCTTTCCATAGCCGATTTTGGAAAACTCCCTTTCCAATCCCGACGCTGTCCAGTGGGTCAAATGCTTGGGAATGTCCCAGTGCATCCAGTTTTTCCCGGCGATCTTCGCCTGCCAGGAATCAGCCCGCGGCACCTCGACATAGACCAGCCCGTCCGGAGCCAGGTTTTTGTCCAGCAGCTCGGCCAAAAATGCCAAGGGGTCCGGCAGATGCTCCAAGACATGGTTGAGCGTGATCAGGTCAAAGTTTCCGCTTTGGATCTTTCCGCCCTGATAGAACCCGCTGGAAACTTCCACCTGATAGTTTTTCCGCGCAAAAACAGTTCTTTCGGCGGCGGTTTCCACCCCAAGTCCCTTCCAGCCTGAGTGCTTGGCCACCAAGAGAAACTGCCCCTTGCCGGAGCCAAAATCCAGCAGGGTGTGGGCTTGGGGATGCAGGGTGCGGGCTTTTCGGAGGATTTTCTTTGCCTCGGAAAAGATAATCCGCTCAAAGACCGATTTCCTGTTGTCCACCACGGCGTACACTTCATCGGAGTAGAGTGCGTTTGCATCGACCTCTTCGGGCAGATAGGTCCAGCGAAGTCCGCAGGAAGTGCAGCCGCAGATGGATTGGGATTCCGGTGCTTTTTCGGGAGGTGTTTTACAAACTGGACAGGTAATTTGCCTCATTTAGCAAGTGGCGAACGGAGGATGATCTCTTGAAAAGCGGTGATGAATTTTTGTGCTGAAAAGTCTTTGGACCGGCGGTGGCCTGCCTGGATCAATCCGGGTCTCAGCGCGTTTTCACGCTCCAAAAGTATCATTTTTTCCGTCAAATCGGCTTGCACTCCGCTGGAGAACGCCAAACCTGCCCCTCCCGCCACTTCCATCAGCGCGGGCTGGTCGGAATGGACCACCGGCACGCCAAAGCCCATCGCCTCCAAGACCGGGATGCCAAAGCCCTCATTTTCTGAGGGAAAGACGTAGGAAAAGGCCCCCTCATACAAGGCCCGCACTTCCCCGTCAGCCACATATCCGGGCAGCAGCACCCGGTCCTCCAGCCCCAGCTCCCGGACCATTTCCTCCACGATCGGCAGGTCGTTCATCACCTTGCTCTGTCCCGGTCCGCCGGCCAGCACGAGTTTTTTATCCGAGCGGGTCTTGCCCAAAAAATCCGCATAGGCCCTGACCAGCAAGGGCAGGTTCTTCCGCTTGTCAAAGGTGCCGATATGGAGGAAGTAGCCTCCCTTGTCCAGGTGGTTTTTTTGCAAAAAAGCCCCGGCACTTGCTCCATCCAGGCCTTTGGGGGCTTGGTAGACGACCGAGATCGGCAGCGAACTCCCCAGGTGCTCCAGGAGGGAGTTTTTGGCATATTCGGTCGTGGTGATGATCTCCGTATTTTCCCTCAGCCCTTTTCGGATCAGGCTCAGGAAGTATTTCCTCCACCATCTCGGATAGTTTTGGGGCATCTGCCAAAAAAACGCATCGTGGACCACGGTCAGTCTCCGGCAGGGCAATGCCGCTGCCGGGGACACAAAGTCGGGGCAGAGCAGGACGTCCGGCTGGTGTTTTTTGACCAAGTCGGGAAGCTGAAACTCCTTCCACCGGAAATAGTCCAGGTGGTAGTTTAGCTTTTGGATTTTGGACTGGGGGCCTCGGTAGGTTTTGTCGCTTGCCTGCTCCTCGGGATCGTGGGTAAAGACCCACTCAATCCCGGGATGCGGATAGGTCCGGGAGGCATGGGCCAGCTCCAGCATGTAGGTTTTGATCCCGGTGGTGGCGACGTTGAGGTATTGGAGATCGAGGAGGACTTTCAAACCGGAGAAATTTCGCCAAAGATAAACAGATTCAGCCAAACGCATGGCCGCCTCCCGGTCAAGCCGCTTGTGGGGAAGCAGGACAACTGAACGGCACACCATCAGGCCTGCCCTTTTCAATACTCAGGCTCCTTAATCCCCCACTGGGATTTTTGCCTGAGATGAACAATGACTTCAAGGTCAGCAGCAAAAGCTTTGGTTTTGTTTCCGAGTTTGGAAAGTAGCTTGAACATCAGATAGGGCGGCTTCAGCTCCCAATCCACGTAGTGATAAGGATTGATCTGCACTTCGAAATCCGGGGAAAGCGTCTGAAAATAGGTCTTGATTTCGTTGGCGGAGTATTCTTTCCAGTGATGTCCATAGGTTACTTTTGAAAAGATATCGTCAACCGATACCCCGATAGACTTCATTAATAAGGTATTTTTGAGATTGCGGATATAGTTTGGCAATGCGAAGGCATTCGGTGTAGACACATAAATCACCCCCCCCGGCTTCAGGATCTGATAGATCCGTTTCCAAAAAACAATGGGATTGAAAGTGATGTGCTCCATGATCTCCGTAAATACCACCAAATCGTATTCATTTTCAACATTTTTAAACGCTTCCATTTTGGAGAGGTCGTTTTCGACGATGGGATTCAGCCTGAATTTTTCCGCTCTGGCTTTCACAAAGTCCATATCCCAGAATTCGGATACGTCCATGGCGTCCACTTCAAAACCCCTCTGCGCCAAGATCATGGATGAATGCAGGTAGTGGCTTCCAATGTCCAACACTCTGAGTCTTTCGCCTTTGGATGCAGCAGCATACTGAGTATCTAAATACGATACTAAACGGGCTTTCCTGTTTTGGTGAAATCTAAAATACTCCAGTTCATTGGCATGACCTGTTTGGTTGATTTCCTCGGCAATGGTTTGGAATACGCTCATTTTTTAAAGTAAAACGCAGCTTGATCACCCTGCTGGCGTTGGTTAAGGATTTTGGCGTGCTTTTCGAACGCCTTCAGCTGTGACTTCGAAAAGCTTTTGTGAGGATCCATGTCCACGAAAGCTTGTCCCTTTTTGTATAATTCTGTGATCCAAAATTGGTTCCCGATACTGTCAAATTCAAGCTTTTCCAAGGTCAATCCCACCGATTTTCCCAAGATCTCCATCCCCTTGACACTTGGGATAAACAGATGCCGGGGTGCATCCACCTGAAACCAGTACTCACGCTCTTTTTTCCAGACAAGCGCGTCAGTTACCGGTAGCCTAGTCAAAACCCTGCCACCCGGATTAAGAATCTCAGCTATCTTGGTAAAGGCCAGCCGGGGATTTTCCAAATGCTCAAAAGAATGGTGCAGCATGATCACGTCAAATCCCCCCCCCCCCCGCGAGTTGGCGTCACCTGATCCAGCGCAAGTCTTTTGATCTTCAGACGGGGGGTGTCCAGCTCTTCGGGGATAAAAGGATCAAACCCAAACAGATTTTGAAACCCACAATAGGCCAGTTGCTTGAGCAGAACTCCGCTTCCGCAGCCGATGTCCGCAATACGCTCATGCTCATGGGTTCGGAGCTTTTTGATCCACGTGAGATACTGATTGTCCAGCAGCGATATTCCAGATTTTGAGATCTGATACCTTAGTTTCTTCAGACCTTGCTTAAAAGTAGAATCAGGGATTTCGGGTTTAAATGCGTAATAATCAGTCGGGTAATATTTCCCGAGATCTGCGGGTGTTGACTCTATCCACAACGATCCACAGTTCAGGCATTCCAGATAGGGGAAACTTCCGCCAATGCCCAGCATCCTTTCCGAGGCACTGAAAGAAGAAGATTCTGGTGATCCACAGGCAGGACAGTTGGTTTGGTTCCCTGATTTTGTACTGGTCATTGTGCAAATATAGGACTTAGTCAGAAAGCAGAAACCAACTGAAAAAAACAGACGACTATTTTCCCGTTCTCGGGGATGGTGCAGAATTGGCCAATCATTTTTTCAATACGATCCACTGATTGACCCGAAAGAAATTTTGGATCAGCCGGTTGAGTTTTTTGCCCATCGGCATGTTGTATCGGAGCAAGTTCCCCAGTTTTTCGCCCAAAGTGTGGGTGAAGTGATCGACTACCTGCAATCCTTCTTCTTTGCAAAGTGATGCGAGGACGTTTTTTGGAAAGATAAAGGTGTGTTCCAGCCCATCGATAATATCGGGGACCTGCAATCGGAGCAGCTTGGACCATCTGTGAAAACGGTACAGGTTGCTGGAGATATCGGGTGTCCCAATGGCGATCATTCCACCTGGTTTTACGATCCGTTTCATTTCCTGAACATAGGCTCTCGGATCCAAGACATGCTCAATCACGTGGGAAATATGGATAAAGTCAAAAAAGTCTTCAGGAAAACTTGCTGTCCAAACATCCCCCCTGAAAGTTTTCACATCAAAATGAGCCGATACAAAATCAAGTGCTCCCTGGTCAAATTCTGTGGCATACAGTTCGCAGTCAAATTGGTTTGCATACGCCAAGCCCAATCCCAAGCCACAGCCGATATCCAGGAATTTTGAGCCCGGAACCAAGCCGCTCAGATATCTTGCTTCTTTTTTTATCGTCTCGGATGGTAGGCTTTTAATTCTGGAAAAATGATTCAAAATCAGGGCCTCGTAGTCCATCGCCTCATAATGATCCTTCTCGTAGTAGTGATGGTAATACTCTTCCAGTTCCTTCCCATCGGCCATGGGGTTCGCAAAGACCAGCTTGCAGGAGTTGCACTGCACCCGGGAGATGTGCGGCCCCTTTCTCTTTGTGTCGATGGCATAGCCTCTGAGATTTTCCGAATTGCAGATCGGACAGGTTTTATAAAGGATCATGTTTTTCTGTTTTTTTCAGGAAAGAATACTCGTTGATACTGGCCCCGATCATCCACCAGGACATCCAGGAGACGTAGGTGTAGATTTCCACATTGGCCGTGAAAAGGGGCAGAAGCAGGCCCACTTTGACCACCGCCCCGGTAAAGGAGACCCTCGCCATACCCAGCTTGTCGGTGGTCCGAAAGACATGGATGGAGTTTTTCACCCCGGATCCCAGGAGCAGGATGTACAGCAGCATCCCCGCCCAGCCCAACTGCACGCCATAGATCAAGAATTGGTTTTCGCCGCCTACTCTAAGCTCCTCCGACACGCTGCCAAAGTTGCCGCTCATCGCCAAGCCGATGCCCAGGGGATTGGCCACCATGGAGTCCAGGGCGAGGAGCCACTCCACCACATGTCCCACGCTGGAGTCACTTTCAAAAGTCAAGGTATCCAACACGAAGTAGTAGAATTCCTCCGAGGCAAAAAACAGGATATACGCCACAAAAGCCAACAGCACGAGCAGTCCAAAGCCGATCAGCCGGTACAGCCTGAAAACCAGGGCCACAAAGAACACCATGATAAAAAAGGCCCCAAATGCCGCCCGGGAGGACGAAAAGACCAGACTGCCGAGGGAGCATCCCATGACCAGCAGATACGGCCACGTGTATTCTTTTTTCGAAGTCAAAAACCAGATCAACCCGGCCGCAAAACCCATCAGCACGGAGCTGGCCAACTCCAGCGGATCCGAGAAAAATCCCGCCAGACGCTTGGTGACCGCCTGGGTCTCAAAGGTCCAGGTCAGCCCGAAATTCCCCGTGGGATCGATGCCGTTGATCTCCCGATTGTACACCGCATAGCCACTGAACTGCTGCAAATGCGCATCGAGGACAAAGCTCTCCGCACAGTTGACCAAAAACCCCAAGATGGCGATGACAAAAATGATCCGAAAAAGCCAATGGACCTCCCGGTCGCCAAAGCGCGTGTTCCTTCCCAGAAAATAGACCAGGCCCGGGAGGAGCATGCTTTTGTAATACAGGGCCTTGTTGGCAAAGGAAGCGGCTCCCAAGGGCAACAACAGGTACAGAAATCCCAGGCCCAACAGCGCCAGCATCAGCCAGTCGGTGGACTGCAGGCGAAAGGGGTAATTGAAGATCTTTCTTTGATAAAAGACAAAGACCAAGACCGCCAGAAGAACCACCAGCTCCTTGAGGGACTGGAAGACAAGCAGCAGCTCCGGGGATCCCGTGGCCAGATAGACGATACTCAGGCTGGTGATGTAAAAGGGCAGGTAGGCCGCCAGAAAGAAGACAAAATAGCTCCATTTGCCCTCGAAAATGACCGTTTTCAAGATCCACAAAAATCCCGTGCCAAGGGTCAGGGAAAGGAGGACAAAGGTGGTTTCGATCATTTGGGAACGGGACTGACTGGGCTAAGATCGGCAAATATGGAGATACGGAACTTTGCCAGTAGCCAAATTAACTCTTGCTGGCACCTCGACGTCGCTCGGTGTCCGATGGGATCTTGTTTTGGATGGCCATTCTGCAACTCCAAATTACCGGCAAGAAAGCGGATAATCACATCTGCAAATCGAAGATCGCATGGTTTTGTCTTTTGTCGGACAGCCAAGGATGCTTTTTGTCAGGATAGACCCGATCCTTCAGCAGGATTATTGCTTGGACACATAGTGGTCCTTGTATAGCTGGCTGTCTGCCCGCTTTCGGATAAAGTCCTCGATCTCCGGATTGTCTTTCTGGTCCTCGGTCGGGGCGTATAGGGCCCGCTCACGACTGGCCACCTGGGATGGCGGATCACAGAGGTAGTACACGGCCAGGGATTTTCGGATGTTTTTCCCCCCGGTACTCACCTGCCTGCTGAGTCCGTGCCAAGACATAAAGGTGGTGTCGAAGATCACCGCCCGGTTAAACTTGATCTCCACTTCCCTCTCCAGCCGCAGCGGCAGACTGGTGTCGGGGTCATTGCTCCACATGCCAAAATGCCCCCCATACCCGGCTTCCCAATCCTGGGACAGGTAGATGATCAGGTTGATCCTGCGCTGGAGTCCCAGCTTGGGATGGATGCTGTAGTCCAGATGGGGGTTGAGCTTCCCCCCGTCCGGATGCATGTGCCATCCTCCCCCGTGGAGGCCAAAGTCCGGGTAGAGTTTGATCCCGAGCAATTCCCCCAAGCGGGACACCACCGGCCCGGAACACAGGAATTCAAAAAATCCATAGGTCGTGGCCGGAAACCGGTTCCAGTCGTTCAGGGCGGATTTTTTTTCCAGGGGATTGGAATAGTTGAACAAATTCCCGTCGTCGATATTGGGAAACTCCGCCGAAAGCTTCCCGGCAATCGATGCATCAACGAAGTCGTCCATGATGAGGTGGGGAAAGGGCTTGGCAGCGTGAAAAGTGGCCGCCCCTTTTTCAAGAAAATCTAAGTTAATCATGGTAGGTGTTGATTAAGCCATCCCAGAAGCCGTTCCAGGCCAGTTTCAACTTGGTCGGTCTCCACCGGGCCACAAAATATGCGGTGTAGATCCCCATCTTGCCAAGTTGGACCAAGACCGCCAAAGGAATGAACAGTGGGCTTGTGTGATGTTTGATATAGATCATTTGGTTTCGTTGCGCAAGATAATGAACCCTCGGATTAAGATATCCCTCCTTGCCCTTAACTTGCGATTTTGACGAATTCCCGACCGAATGGTAGATGACTGAGGACGGTTCAAACCATAGCTTGTATCCGGCATTTCTGATCCGGGTAGACAGATCGACATCCTCAAAAGAGCCAAAAAAGAAAAATTCTTTGAGCAAGCCTGTTTCCCTCAGCACGCGCGATTTGATGAGGAATGCGCATCCGGTGATCCAGTCCGTCTCCTGCCCGACCAGGGAATCGGGCCTCAGTTTCCCTTCCAGCTTGGTAATCGAAAGCCCCAACTGGGGGATGAGCTTCCCTCCCGCATTCCAAATGACATGTCTTCTTTCTTGATTGTAAAATATCAGGGGTTGTGCCGCTCCAAAATCCTCCCTGTCGTGGATCGAAAAAACCAAGTTTTGGAGAAAATCCGGCTCTGCCTCCGTGTCGTTGTTGAGCTCCATCACATAGTCAAATCCCCGGTCCAACGCGTACCGGAATCCCACATTGTTTCCTCCCGAAAACCCCAGATTGGCTTCATTGAAGATAAAATGCGCAAACTCGCCAAACTCACTTTTCAGTCTTTGACCGGATCCGTCTTGGGAAAAATTGTCGACCACAATCGGGAGAAAATTCCCATAGGAGCAGTTTTGAAGCGATAGCAGGCATTTTTTGGAATCTTCGTAATTGTTCCAGTTGATCAGGATCACAGCTACGGAAGGCGACTGGTTTTGGGGCATCGGGAAGAAGGATTTTCGCTGGAAGTTCTCAGGTATTTGAAGGGGCAAATATAAACCATGCAGGGGGTATTCGGCCTATGGCGGCGAAAACGGAAGCCCAGGCCAAGGGCCATCTGAAGGATTACTTCAGGCGGAAAAACATTTTCTTCACCAGGCTGCGGTTATGTTTCCAGTTTAAGAACGAAGAGATAAAAAGTGCCGCCACTTCGGTGGAAACCATTCCAACGGCAAGTCCCAGCGATCCCGCCCGGTCGGTCAAAGCCACCGTGGCAACCAACATGAAAACACAGGTAAGCCAGGATGTTTTAAACATCAGGTTTTTTTGGTCCCTGACCAAAAAAACGATGATGTTCAGAATATTCAGGGAGGCCAGAAACGGGACAAATGCCAAAATCCTCATGATCTGGATTGATTCTGTAAAGCTGCCTTTGGACAAAAGCTCGATGATGATCGGCGCAGATAGGAAAGTGCCAAGCGACAAGGCCAAGCACCCGCCCGCCGATGCGAAAAACACCTTATACGATGCGGTGTAGAAAACGGTACTGTCGTCTTTGAACAGCCTGGACAATTTTGGGAAAACCGCCTGCATGATCAATGTCGGAAGCAACCGGAACACCATGATGACCCGCTCGGAAAGACTGTACATCCCCAGGGATTCTGCGCTGGAAAAAAAACTCAACACAATCAATCCGCCACTGATGGACAAATGGCTGGCCAGATTGCTGAAAAACAACAACACATTGTCTTTGATACTTCTCCAGATCGCGGCAAATTCCGGTCGGTAAAAACGGATCTCCATCACCCGGTGGATATAAGCCAAAAGGACCAGATTGATTCCCAGCCCAAAAAATCCCAGCATAAAATTGACCCATTTGCTCTGCTCCGGGGAATGGATGAACAGGACGATCCCCATCAGGAAAAGCAGCCTGGAAAAGACGTTGGCGATGGACACGAGCTTCATCTTTTCCATCCCCTGAAAAAACCAAAGCGGCAGGGAGGCCTCCGAAAAAAGCAACAGCAGCGAAAACGCCAAGATCATCCGGTACTCCCGAAACAGCCCAAAGCCAAACGCACCTACCAAAATGGTCAGCGAGGCGATGCCAGCGAGCAGAAACTTTGCCGAGAAGACATTGGAGACGATATGGGACAGGGCCGTCTTGTCCCCGCTGTTGATGGCCACTTCCCTGGGTGCCGTCAGGTTGTAGCCGAATCCCACCAAGATATTCAGCAACACTATGACCGAAAGTGCCAGATTGACCAGTCCAAACTGGTCCACCCCAATGCTCTGGATCAGGAGCGGCATGGAGATGATGGAGATCAGCACATTGGACGATTGGATGATCGCCAGAAAGAGGAAGTTCTGGATGGATTTGTTCCGGATAAAGTTTCCGAGGGGAATGAGCAGGTTTAGTTTTTCAAACATGGCAGCTTAGGGCTTAGCTTTCCTGCACATGCTTCTGGTAAAGCCTGCGGAAATACAGTCCGAAAAATACCACCAAGCCCGTGAGCACGGCTCCGAGGACCATCCCCTTTACCAGTCGGATCTCGGAGCGCTCCAGCGGAAGCCTCGGGGAGTCGATGATCTGGATCAGCGGGGAGTTGTTGCGGTGGTTGACCTTGGCGATCTCCAGGTTTTTGACGATCTCCTGATACACCGCTCCGGTGGCCTGCACGTCGATCTGCCGTTTCCTGCTTTCCACCGTCGCCGAGCTCAGAAGCGGGTTGGCATTGGGAACCCGGTCGGTGGCACTGGCGTAGGCTCCGATGCTTTCGTCCAGGATGGCCCTCACGCTGTCTGCCTGCGTCTGGAGGATGGACAGGTTTTCGCCGGTTTTCTTGGTCTTGGTCTCGAAATAGAAGGCATTCACCTTTTCCACCAGTTTCTCATTGAAGACCTTGGCAAAGCCCTCGTCCCTGGAGGAGATGCTCACCTGGATGATGCTCAGTTTCCGGTCCGGCTTGGCGACCTTGAGCTGGTTTTCTCGGATCAGTTTGGCCACTTCCTTGACCACCGAATCCTGGGTCACCGTGAATTGCTCCCGGGGGACAGAAAAATCCATAGAGGAAAAATCCACCTTTGAAGCCCACTTTTTGTCCAATTTCTCAAACCGCACAAAGCGGTCGATCAGCAAGCGGCCTTCGCCAAACGGACTGAGGAGCGTCTCCCCGAGCATCCGGTCCGAGCGGTACAGCTCCAGGATGTTGTCCCCCTGAAACAGGCCGCTGGTGCCCCCAAGCGAACCCAGGTTTACGCCGACCAAGGAGGCCAGCCCGGACATCTGGCTGATTCCCCCTCCGTCTCCCTCTTCCAGCACAAAGGAGGTTTCGGCATGGAATACGGGCTTTTTGAAGATGGAGGCCAGCACGCCCAGCCCGATCCCGACCACTCCTGCCAGGAGGAGGGTTTTCCACCGGGAACGAAAAAAACGACCCCATTCCGCAAGGTTTAGGATCACCTCCCTGAGCGTAAACTGACTGTCCGAAAAATGCTTGGATCCCGTCATTGCCAGTCGATTTGAGACATGACCAAGGCCAAAGTCGCCAAGCCGGTGGTCACCCCGACGATTTCCCCAAGGCGAAGGGGAACTTTTGGCCCTTTGGTCGGCACGATCACCTCCGCACCGGGCTCCATGGGAGGGAAATTTTTGATGCCAAAGAAACTCTTGGTCCGCTTCACTGCGCCGTTGGCATAGACCACGTAGGTTTGTTTCTTGTTTGCGCGACGCTCAAATCCGCCCGCACCGTTGATGTAGTGCTTGAGGCTCCGGCCGTTTTCATGGCGGAGGGTGGTCGGATAGACCACGTCTCCCCGCATCCTGACCGTCTGCAGCAGCTTGGGGACGGACAGGATGTCGCCTTCCTCCAGGATCAAATCCTCTTCCGATCCGGGACTTTGGATGATCTTGGCCAGATCGATCGCCACGGCTTCGGATTCCTTGAGCTTCACCGCAAATCCCGGAGTGCCGGCAGCGATCTGATCGAGGGATTCTTTCTTGGCATTGGCCAGCAGGGTGTCCACCGGGTTTACATTTTCCTTTGGAAGGTCCCGGAAGAGCCGCTGGAGCAATTCTTCCTGGGCTTCGGAGTTGTTGGGGTCTTCGATCAGGCGCATCTTGAGGCCTTCGAGGTTTCGCTGTCGTCGGATCTGCTCCGACTCCGTGTTGAAAAACTCGGTGCGGCGGATCAGGGTGGCACCTTTCGCGTAGGCGAATTGGTTGAGCCCCCCGGCCCGGTGGACCAAATCGGAGATCCGCTCCACGCTGTTTTGGATGGCAAAGATCCCCGGAGCATTGACCTGCCCCTCCACGGCCACCAGTCGCTGCATGGTGAAATTAGCCCGTTTTCTCACGATCACCTGATCAAAGGGCAGCAGTGGCGGCGAGTCCGGGCTGATGGAAAGGTCCGGGTTGACCCGGCTCGGGATGATGTCCGAGAGTGTCCCCAGATCGGAGTCTTCGAGCCTTCTGGCAATCTCGATGTCCTGGGAATTGGCCGATTCCTGCAGGCCGCCTGCCAGGATGATCAGCTCCTCGATCTTCATGGATTCGGAATAGGGATAGGTTCCGGGCCTTTTCACCTCGCCCAGGATCTGCACATAGCGCTCGTTTTGGATGTCGTAAATGCTCGAAATGCGGATTACATCCTCCCGTTTTAAGACCACATCGGGGGCCGTTCCCGCCAGCACGTCCTTCAGGTTGACGGCGATCATTTCGGTACTGAGATCTTCTTTGGTCCGCAGGATGCTCGCCCGCTCCGTGTAGGCATCTCCCCGAAGCCCCTCGGCGTTTTTCACCAGTTGGGACAGCGTCAGCCCTTCGGAAAGCGCAAATGTGCCCTCCCGATAGACTGCACCCCGGATCTGCACCCGGTTGCTGTAGCGGTCGAGGATCCTGCCCACGGTGATTTCGTCACCGCCTTTGAGGAGAAACAGGCTGAACTGGTTTTGATAGACATCCGATACCGAGCGTTGGTTTCCGGTGATCCGGGATATGGCTACGCGGTCTTTGAAGGCCACATCCGTAAAGCCCCCGGCATAGCTCAGGAGATTTTCAAAGGTGTCTTCGCTTGCGATCTCAAAGGTCATCGGACGCTTCACTTCCCCCTTGACCTTGACCCGGGACTGAAAGGGCGAAACCAACAGCACATCCTGGTCCTGGAGCTGCAGGTCGAGGTTGGCCGTGCCCTTGATCAGAAGCTCATAGACGTCGATCTCGGCAATGGGCTTGTTGTTTCTTACCAGTTTGATGGCGCGCATGGTCCCGTTTTCGTTGGGCCCGCCGGCTGCATACAGGGCATTGAATGCCGTCGAAAACGCACTGAGGGTAAACGTGCCCGGCAATCGAACCTCACCGAGGATGTGAACCTTGATCGTGCGGACATTGCCCAGCGTCACCTGGAGGAAGGTGCTGGGGTTGCTTCCCGAGAGTCCGGGATAAAACTTGCCCACGCGGCTTTTGATGATCTCGGTGGCTGCCTCGATGCTTTTGCCCGACACCGGCACCGGGCCGATGTTGTCCAGCAGGACAAAGCCGTCCGGGTTGACCGTGGCTTCGTAGTATTGCTCCGACTCACCGTAGATGTCCACGAAGACCACATCCCCCGGCCCCAGGATATAGCTCTTGGGGGTCGCCTGGTTGAGGCTGGGTTCAAAGCTCAGGCGGCGGTTTTTTTGGTAGAAAAGGGCGGTTCCAAAGATTTCGTTTCCGTTGCTGGAAGCCAAGATTTCCTCCTGGGGCTGATACAGGCCCCGGGTGATTTCGTTCATGTCCAACTGCTGGCGGGGATCCCTGCGGGAGGCGTTTGTACTTCGCCTGGCCGTGCCGCCCAGGTCAAGGTCCTGAATCCGGTTTCGGAGTTTCTCGGCTTCCGATGCAGGCATCCCGCGAAGCTGGGCCATCTGGAGAAACTCCTCGACTCCCAATCCCGCTTCATTGGCGCGCTTGACCAGTTCGGCCACCTGCCCATCAGAGAGCTCATCGACTTTGATGGTTGTCAAATCGGTGTTTTGCTGGGCAACGGTCTGCGGAACGGACGCGATCAGCAGGGTGACTAAGGCAAAAAAATACCAGATTCTTGTGTATAAAACCATGTGTTAAAAGACTGTTCCGGGTGAATATCGGGCAAATTGGGATCTAAAAATCCGTCAATTTCTCAATTCTACCAAATTTAAGCGGAGTCACTTGAATTTGGCCAAGAATAAGTAAGTATTTAGATCGAAATATTATTTCATGACAAATCCCATCGACGTACAGCTAAGAACCAAAAAATCGTCTCTGTTGGATTTTTTTGAAACAGCCACAAACGTTTTAAGCTACCTGAGTTTTAGCACTACGGACAGCTTATACACCGGGGACTACCGAATCTCAAAACAAAAAATTGAAGGAAGTGAAAAGTATTTGAGGCCCATAAATCAGCGGTTGTTCATTTCTGATCACAAAGAGTTTAGGGACAAGTTCTGTTATTCCTGGATATCCTAAAGCGGATTCGATCAAGAGATCTCCCCTTGTCTGAACTAGACAAACAAATTATCGATTCGGTTCTTTATACGATCCAGCAGTCGATTGGAGCTGGCTTTGACCTGCTGATGGGGAGTAACAGCTCCAGAAAACACGTCGGGAATAGGTTTGAGGAATTGGTAAAGGTTGTTTTCGATGAAATAGGCATTTCAAACAAAAAAACCGTGCTTCAAATTCCCTAAAATACCGACGAAGGAAAGAAAATATGATTATCCGCTTGTTTGCAAGTATGGGTAAATGCAGGCAATAAGGAGTCTAT